>CAZFLE010000030.1:49166-61371 GCA_964519895.1 uncultured Enterobacterales bacterium
ATCTGCGCCATTGCGGCGTCTGGCGCGTTCCCAGACCGCGTAGTGGCACGGATCTACGCCATTGCGCCGACTGGCGCGTCGCCAACCGGCGTAGTGGCGCCGGCTGTGGCTCTGTCGAGAACTGGCGCGCTTCCGGGCCCAGGGCACTGCTACCCTCCGCCTCCCGATGACCACCTCCTGGCTCACCATCGACGTCGACGGACGGCCTATGCGGGCCTTCCTCGCCCAAGGCGACGCTCCGGGGCCCGGCGTGCTGGTGCTCCAGGAGATCTTCGGCGTCAACGCACACATCCAGGACGTCTGCAAGCGCTTGGCCGACGCCGGTTTCACGGCCCTTGCCCCCGATCTCTACCACCGCACGGCGCCGGGCCTGGACCTGCTCTACGCCCCCGACGACGTCACGGAGGGCCGCCAGCACAAGGACCGGGTCCTGGCCCAGGAACTCCTCGCCGACCTGGCTGCGGCGGCCGCCGAGCTGGGCCGGCAGGCAGCGACGGGTCCCCTGGGCGTGATGGGCTTCTGCTTCGGCGGCTTCTGCACCGTGGTGGCGATGACGCACCTGCCCTTTGCAGCGGGCGCCGCGTTCTACGGCGGTGGGCTCCCCCACGGCACACCGGGAATCCCGAGCCCTCTGCCGGACCTGGCGGAGGTCAAGGGAGAGCTCCTGGCCTTCTTCGGCGGCCGGGACCCGCTGATTCCGACCCAGGACATCACCACCCTCCGGCGAGCCCTGGCCGAACATGGCGTCACCCACGCTGTCCAGGTCTACGACGATGCCACCCACGGCTTCTTCTGCGACCTGAGGGCCAGTCACGACCCCGACGCCGCTGCCCAGGCCTGGGCCCGCACCCTGAGCCTGCTACGGCGTCGCCTGGTCTCCTGACCCCTGGGCGACCGGGGGCGCCGGCACGATCCGCGGCTCGCCGCCGCCGCTGCCGTGGAGCTCGAGCTCGGAGATCAGGACCGCCGGCGCAGACCAGGCGGCCGGCATCCCACCCACAGCACCGATCAGGTAGCGCTGGGGACCGGGCTCGGCGTCCATGACCCCGTGCCAGTCCCCGGGCTCACCCGCCGCGACGATGTCCCTCAGCGCCCGCCGATCCACGCCGTGGAAGCCCAGGCCGCGCACCGCTTCCCGCCGACCGTCCGCGTACAGGAGGTAGGCCTCATACGGCGGCGTCAGGCCCGGCGGTGGGCCCTCGCCGGTGAAGTGCACGTCGAAGTCCTCGGTCATCGAGGGCGGCTCCAACCGCCGGACCACCAGCACGCGCTCCTGGCCGGTCTGACGGGCGAGCCGCAAGGCCGCCCGCTCCAGCTTGCGACCGGACAGGCTGTCCGGCGGCACCACGGCGATGTTGGTGGGCACGGCCTCCCGCCGGTCCCCGCCGCCTGCGCGGGCGTGACCGGTGCTCCGAGGCGAGTCGCCCCAGGGCACCCGTGACTGCAGCAGCCGCCGGACGACGCCGTCCTCGACCAGGGCCACGCGCTGGGCGGGCACGCCCTCGTGGTCCAGCCCGAGCTGGCCTGGCTGGTCCAGGCCCGGGTCGTCCACGACGGTCCAGCCTTGGGGCAGGAGACGGCGACCGACCCGGGCACGGGGCCGATCGACGGGCTCGGCGCCCCAGGGGCCGCGCCCTTCCCGGACCGGGGGCGTTCCCGCCACCTCGGGCGCGACCAGCTGGCGGAAGACCTCGACCGCTGCCGGACCCTCGAACAACACAGGCCCCAGCCAGTCGTCGAGCACCGGGGCGTCGCCCATGGCGTGGAGCCAGGTCTGGAGGTCCCGAACCTGGTGCTCCAGCTCGACCAGGGCCGGCAGCTCGGCCGCCGAGCGCGCGACCCACCAGCGGCCGTTCCGGACCCGCGACCCGTCCGCGGTGCGCAAGACCGCTTCGATGCGCAGGACCGCGTGCCCGGTCTGGCGCACGATCGACGTGCCTTCGGACGTGACGGTGACCCGGGTGCCCTGCCAGTCGCGCCCCGCCGCGACGACCTCTTCCAGAGCCGGGTCCTGGGCCAGCATGCCGCTCAGATGGGTCACCAGCTCGGCGATGCGTTCGCCGTCCACCGCCAGCGGGGCCACCGGATCGGTGAGCTGGGGCGCGATGGGCGCCTGGGCAGGCCCGGGCAGGTCCTCGACGCTCAGCTCGGCGGACTTGCGGGACAGCTGCTCGACCGCGTCCTTGTAGGCCTGGTCCGTGTGGAGCCAGATCTCCCGCCGCAGCGCCAGGGGCTCGTCTTCGAGCGGCAGTCCCCCGACCACCACCCCGTTGGGTTCGCCCAGCGCGTCGAAGTTGCCGGAGTCGAAGGCCTCGTCGCCGCAGCGGACCTCGACCCGTAGCTGCCGATGGGGCCCCTGGTCCTGGGTCAGCACCGCCCCGGCCTCGGCGTAGACGGTCGCGACCTGGCCATCGACCACGTCGTAGGCGATCCAGTAGGGGGGCTGCTCCCCGGGCAGGGCGAGGGAGGTCAGCGAGCGGTCCAGCTCGGTCTGCAGCGCCTGGCGCAGGATGTCCTGGCCCTCCACCCCGGCGGCCAGCGCCGCCCCGATGAGCCAAGCGCCGATCACGGGGTCTCCGCGAGGGCAGGAGGAGGCAAGAGCGGCGGTCGGTCGTGCTGCTTCTCCTTGCGCTGGACCTCGAGCTCGGAGATGAGGAGCGAAGGACTCGACGCGCTCACCGGCACCCACCCGGACTCAGCCCCGCAGACGCCGTTGAAGACCTGGGTCTCGCCACCGGCCAGGCTCACCCGCGAGAACGTGGTCAGAGGCGTCCCGATCAGATCGCCGCCCCGCACCAGCTCGTCGGGCCGCCCGTCGGGGTAGACCCGCCACATGGCCACGGGCCTGACGTTGAAGCTGTTCGGCACGACCCGCCCGGTCAGCGTGAAGCCGCCGGTGATGTCTTCTACGATGAGGCCGTAGGGCTTGCCCTGGGCGGTGACCTGGGCCAGCAGTGCGGCCCGCAGCGCGTCGGCGCTCACCGTCTCGCTGGCCTGGACCATCAGGTTGCCTTGGCGAGCCACCACCGTGTTGCCGGCGGAGCGGCGCCCGTGACCGTTGCTCACGGATGAGCCCTGGATGGGCGCCCGGCTCATCAGGAAGCCCTCGAGCACACCGTCCCGCACCACGTCGACACGCTGCGCCGGCACCCCTTCGTTGTCGTAGGGGTAGTGGCCAGCCAGGTCCGTGCCCTCGAGCTGGGCCAGGGTGGGGTCGTCGACCACGCTCAAGAAGGGCGGCAAGATGCGCTGGTCGACCATGTCGGTGAACGTCTGGCCCTCGTCCTCGTCCTTCTGGCGGTGGCCTTCGACCCGGTGCCCCAGGACCTCGTGAAAGAACACGCCAGCGGCCCGGCCCTTCAGGATCGCGGGCCCTGAGTAGGGCTCCATCAGCGGAGCGTCGCGGAGGGCCGCGAGCCGCGCGGCCACGGCGTGCATCCTGGCCGTCAGCTCGTCCTGGGTAGGCAGACCGTGGACCGACGCCGCCACCACGTAGTCGTCCACCGACAGCTCCATGCCGTCCGGGGCCACCGTGCGGCCCCACAGGCTCACCCGGTAGCTGACCCTGCTCCACCTGAGCCGCGTTCCTTCGCTGCTGGTGAAGCGAAAGGTCTCGGCCACGGCAGAGACCTCGGCGCTGCTGTCCAGCACGTGGGGGTGCGCCAGCATGACGCCGCTCACGGCCTTGAGGACGTGGGCCCAGGCGTCTTGGTCCAGGGTGACGTCGCGCAGGGGCTCCAGGGCCACGGTGGGCTCGGTGGCGCTCCAGTCATGGGACGTGTCCTCGCGGGCGACCTTGACCGACGCATTGCCGCGAACCTGCTTGAGCCGCCGGACCGCGCCCTGCCAGGCCTCGTCGGTCTCGCGCCAGAGCGCCAACGACGTGGCCCTGGGGTCCCCCTCCAGGGGCAGCAGCACCCGGCTGTGGTCCACGTCGGAGAACCACCCGGCGTCCCGGATCTTGTGGGTGTTGTCCAGCTCGTGGCTGCCGACCCGGACGTCGACGTCGGCCGTGCGCAGGCGCCGGTCGGACTGCACGCCCAGAGCGCCATGGGTCGCCTGGACCCTCAGGGTGTGACGGTCGACGAGCTCGTAGCCCAGGTAGTAGGGAGGCTCGTCCTGGTCAGCGAGGGCCGAGACGGCGCGCGCGAGCTCTGCGGTCGCGACGTCGAGCACCGGGTCGCCGGTGCCGGCAAAGGCCAGGGAGAGCCAGAGCAAGGTGAGGTTCAAGGCGCGCTAGTCGTCGAAGGGGTCCTCGTCTTCGTCGAAATTGTCGTCCTCACGGTCTTCCCACTCGATCCCGCACACCTTTTCGATGAGGGAGACGATCTCCTCGCCGGTGAGGCCGATCTCGTCGTTGTTGGAGAACTCGTACTCCAGCGTCTCCACCAGACTCTCGTCGAGGGCGGCTTCTTCCTCGATGTTGATGATGAGGTCTTCGGCGTCTTCCACGCCGGCTTCCTCTGCGTGGTTGCTGATCGTGGCGATGACGTACTCGGCCAGGGACCCCGCGTCGGGGTCTTCGTTGACCGTCTCCAGGTACTCATCGACGCTCATCACGAGCTTCTCGCGGACCGCGTTGGGCAATTCCATCTCTGGGATGTCCTCCGTTGCGACCCTGCCTACCAACTCTGGTCCGCCCTTGCAAGGATGGATAGGTCGCGGGAGTGACGCTTCCCATCGACTTGCTCCGGGCCCTGCCCAAGACTGACCTCCACGTCCACCTGGATGGCTCGCTCAGGCTGGGTACCTTGATCGAGCTGGCACAGGCGCGGGGCGTGGCCCTGCCCAGCACGACCGAGGCCGGGCTGACTGAGCTGGTCTTCAAGGAGCGCTACGCCAGCCTGGTCGAGTACCTGGCCGGCTTCCAGTACACCTGTGCCGTGCTCCAGGACATCGAAGCCCTGGAGCGCGTGGCCTACGAGCTGGCCTGGGACAACATCGACGAAGGCGTGCGCTACATCGAGGTGCGCTTCGCCCCACAGCTGCACATGGGGGCCGGGCTGACCCTCGAGGACGTGCTGACCGCGGTGGACCGGGGCCTGGTCCGTGCCAGCACCGAGCACCTGGCCCAGGTCTCGGCCAGCGGGGAGCCCCCGTTCCGGTACGGCATCATCGTCTGCGCCCTGCGCATGTTCACCGACGGATTCTCCCCCTGGTACGCCCAGCTGGGCGGCCTGCTCCGGGCGATGCCCCAGAAGAACCAGTTCACCACCGCGTCCCTCGAGCTGGCCCGCGGTGCCGTGCGCTGTCGCGACACACTGGGCATCCCGGTGGTGGGCTTCGATCTGGCAGGCCAGGAGGAGGGCTACCCCGCCCGGGCCCACTGGGAGGCCTTCCAGTACGCCCACCAGCACTTCCTCAAGAAGACCGTGCACGCCGGCGAAGCCTACGGCCCAGAGTCGATCTTCCAGGCGATCACCGAGCTCCACGCCGACCGCATCGGCCACGGCTACCACCTGTTCGACGCCGCCCGGATCGAGGACCCCGCGATCGCGGATCGGGACGCCTATGTGCAGGCTCTGGCCCAGTACATCGCCGACCGACGGGTCACCATCGAGGTCTGCATCACGTCGAACCTGCAGACCAACCCCGAGATCGGCAGCGCCGAGAACCACGTGTTCCGCAAGATGCTCGACGCCCAGCTCTCGGCGACCCTGTGCACCGACAACCGGCTGGTGTCCCACACGACCGTGACCGGCGAGTACGACCTGGCGGTCAAGACGTTCGAGATGACCCCCAAGGAGGTGCGCAGCTGCATCATCTACGGGTTCAAGCGGAGCTTCTTCCCCGGGGACTACCGCGAGAAGCGGGCCTATGTCCGCCAGATCATCGATCACTACGACCACGTCGAGGCCCGGTTCCATCGGGGCAGCTGATCAGCTCGGCGGAGTCCAGATAGCGGAGGACCAGGCGCGGTCCTGCACGGTCAGTGGCACGGTGCCGTCGTCACAGGTCGCGGGCCTGTCCGCGGTGTCGTAGTCATTGCAGGCCCGCTGGCTCCAGCGACAGGTCTCCACCTGGAGCACGCGGGCGTAGTAGAACGCCGCTCGGTCGGGATCGAAGTCCGGGTCCTCCCAGACCGTGCACAGGTGATCCGATCCGCCGGTGCTGTCACAGCTGTCGGCGTCCAAGGACCCGGCGGTGCCCTCGGCGACCGTGTAGACCCGTTCCTTGACCACGCCGCTTGCGGTGATCCAGCCCTTGATGATCTGCAGGGAAGCCAGCCCGGTGCCCGGCTCGAGCTCGGTGCCGGCATCGGCCCAGGCCTCGAGGTGGAAGCGCGGGGCGTCGTCGAACAGGCCCGGCTCGGCCAGCACGCCGCCCATCGGCACGCCGTCGGTGTAGCCGGTGGCGACCCGGTCCTCGCTCTCACAGCTGTCATCGTCCAGATCCCAGCCGCCGAACAGGCGCACCTCGATGCGGGGACCGCTGGTGGCAAAGGTCTCCCGCCGCTGAAAGGCCTCCCAGATGGCGTCCCGGCTGTTCTCGACCGCCCACACCGCGGCCAGGCCCCCGGTGCTGTTGATGAGGGTGTCGTGGGTGATGTTGCCTTCGCCCAGCCGCTCCTCGGTCGTGTCGTCGACCGTGCCCACGTGGCCCGGGTAGTCCACCGGGTAGACCAGTCCGGGGGTGCCGTTGTGGGTGTCGGTGCTGCCGATCACACCCAGGCGGTAGGGGTTGACGCCTTCGTCGACCTGGATGCTCAGCCCCTCCTTGAGCACGGCTCGCACGAAGTCGAGCTCGTGCAGGCAGCCCCACAGGCGCATGCCCCCGGCTCCGAGCTCGTCGTCTCCGCACAGGTCGGTGCCGTCCTCTCGGAGCTTCTCGAAGGCGCAGGCCGGGTCGTCGTCTTCGCCGAAGCCGTTGCGGCACTCGCTGTCGCCCTTGTGCTGGAAGATCTCGGCCACGGGCTCCATGCGGGCCCGCAGCGCCCAGGTCTCGGCCCGGTCGCCGTCGTCGAAGGCGCCGTAGCCGTCCCGGTGGAAGAGCTGGCCATTGCTCAGGTTGCTGTTGTGGGGCAGCACCAGGGCGTCGCAGCCGGTGCCGTCGGGTGTGCACTCGGCGTCCAGGGCCCGCCACAGGGCCACCGGCGTGGGGGCCTCGAAGGTCGTGACCGGCAGCGCCGGCACCTGGTCGTTCCGGAAGATGACGTTGCGGTGCAGGTTCGAGACGCCGTAGGTGTTGGTGTACTCGTAGCCGTGGAAGGGGGTGAAGGCGCAGCTGGCGTCGCGGTCATAGGCGGCTTCGGTCGCGGCTTGCATGGCCTGCCAGCGCTCGGCCGCCGCGTCCTGGCAGCCGTCGCCGTCGTCGCCACACAGGGTGGTGTCCCGCGACGGCGTGGGGTCGGCGAGCATGACGCCGAAGTCGAAGGCGTTGTTGTCGGCTTCGCCCTGGTAGGCAGCACAGACCGCGTCGTCGTAGCCGGGGCTGCCCGGGGTCGTGCAGTGGGCGACTTCGCCCAGGAACTCGCCGTGCTCGGTGATCGAGACGAAGTCGAGGGGGCGGTCCAGCTGGACCTGGCGCGTGCCCGCGCCGTCGTCGTCCATGGGTGCGATGAGGACCGGTTCGCCCGCGGCAAAGGCCAGGGCCTGGTCCGGGGTCACTGGGGTCTCGTAGTTCCGGGCGTCGAAGCTGTAGGCCCCGTGGGCGTGGAAGTCGCCCCAGAGGACCTGGCGGGTGGGCGTGGCCGCTGCACAGGCGGCCCGCTCCTCGGTGTAGGTCACCGTGCTGCCGGGAACCTCGTCGGTGTCACAAGCCAGCACCAGGAGCCATACTGAGAGCATGGTCGGAGTCCTAACCCTCGTCCTGGGCTGCATCCCGCACCTGGAGTCCCCCGACGGCGGGGTGCCCCAGGACTGGCTGCCGCCCGAGAACTCCTGGCCCAGCGCCGAGCCGCCTGCGGGCCTGGTCGGGGAGGGGTGGTTCGAAGGCGACGTGGTCCCCGACGTCCGAGGCCTGGATCGCTACGGCGACGAGGTCTCGCTGTGGCAGTTCTACGGCCAACCGGTGGTGCTCGACGTGAGCCACGTCTGGTGTCGCCCCTGCCAGGACCTGGCGGCCAAGTTGCCCGGACTCGAGGAGGACTTTCCCGAGGCGAACTTCGTCACGCTGCTCGTGACGGACATCGAGGGCGAGCCCAGCGATCCCCAGGACTGCGCCGACTGGGCCGACGCCTTCGGCCTGCACAGCCCGGTCATCACCGATCCCGAGCTCTCCAGCGAGCCCATCGTGGTCACGAATAGCTACCCCTACGCGGTGTTGATCGATCCGGATCTGACGGTCTGGCTGGACCAGGTGGAGTCGCCACTGACGCGCATGGACGACGCCTTGGAGGACTGGCTCCGCTGACCTTCAGTGCCTCGCGGTCGCTTCGTCCTCGACCAGAAAGTCCGCCGCGAACAGCGGGTAGCCCCGAGCGCTGGCCTCTTCGAAGAAGCTCGGCAGGTTGCCGGTGGGCTCCAGCTCGCCCACGATGCGCTGGACCTTGTTCACCAGCTCGGTCCGGTAGACCTTGAAGCGGTAGAGCACGTTGACCTGGTAGTGGCCGTGCTCGTCCAGGCTGGGCAGCAGCTCGGCGATCTGGTCCACCCGGCGGGACCCGTCCTTGAAGCGGTTCACCTGGACCACCATGTCCACGGCGTTGCAGATCTGGCTGCGCACGGCCCGGGCTGGCAGGTCCTCGCCGGCGAAGAGCACCAGGGTCTCCAGCTTGGCCAAGGCCCCCAGAGGCGTGTTGGCGTGCAGGGTGCTCATGGTGCCGCCGTGGCCTGAATTCAGGGCGTTCAGCAGGTCCAGTGCCTCGCCGCCGCGCACCTCGCCGACCAGGATGCGGTCCGGCCGGAGCCGCAGGGCGGAGTGGAGCAGGTCCCGGATGGTGACCTCGTTGCGGTCGAATTCGTCGGGGGCCCGGGCTTCGAGCTGGACCAGGTGGGGCTTGGGCAGCTTGAGCTCGCGGGTGTCCTCGAGCACCACGATGCGCTCGTGATCGTCGAAGTACGTCGCCAAGACGTTGAGCAGCGTGGTCTTGCCGCTGCCTGTGCCGCCGCTGACCACCAGGTTGCGCTTCATCTGCACCGCGACCTGGAGCAGGTTTGCTGCGCTGGCGTTCAGGGCGCCGAAGCGGATGAGGTCGTCCATCGACAGCTCGCGTCGGGCGAACTTGCGGATGGCCACGGTCACGCACAGCGTGATGGGTGGAATGACCACGTGGACCCGCGAGCCGTCGGGCAGCCGGGCGTCCATCTGGGGATTTCGGGCGTCGAGGACCTTGCCGCTGAACTGGGCGATGTTGACGCAGGCCGCCATCAGCGCTTCTTCGTCCTCGAACCACATGTCGTCGATGAACTCGACGAACCCGGCCCGCTCGGCGTAGACCTCGCCGGGGCCGTTGATCATGATCTCGGTGACCTCCGGGTCGTCGAGCAGCTCCTGGATCGGCCCCAGGTGGTACAGGACCGTGTTCGCGAAGAGCTCGCTCACCGGGGGCTCACATCAACCCGAGTGATCGACGCTGTCACTTCTTCTTCGCCTTCTTCTTCTTCTTGCCCCCGAACAGGCCGCCGAAGAAGCCCTTTGCCTTATTGTCGGCCTCTTCCTTGGCCCGCTCGATGCGCTTCATCTCGAGCCGGGCGTCGGGGTTGGACGGGTTCTGCTTGAGCGCCTTGATGAAGCATTTGCGAGCGACGTCGTACTTGGACTCGTGGCCATAGGTGCGACCGAGCAGCACCCAGCCACCGTCCATCTTGGCCACGGCGTCGACCGAGGCCTTGATCATCTCGCGGCCCTCTTCGGCTCGCTCGTCGTCCTTGCCCCACTGGAGGCGGAAGATCGTGTAGCCCAGGTGGGCGCGGAACTCGTGCTCCTCGGGCACCGAGTCCACGATCTCCTGGAGGATGTCGTGGGCCTCGGAGAACTTGCCGGAGTTGAGCGCTCGCTGGGCCACCTTGAAGCGCTCTTCGGCGGCGAAGATGGCGGAGACTTTCTCCATCGCCAGCTCGTCCTCGGTCTTGATGCCGTGGATGACGCTGCTGATGTAGGCCTCGCGGCCTTCGGCACCACCCAGGGTCTCCCAGGCCTCGTTGACCTTGGCGATGATGGCCTCGACCATCTCGGCCCGGTCACCGGTGACCTCGGACCAGGCGTCCGGGTGGTAGCGCCGGGCGAGCTCGAAGTAGGCCCGGCGGTACTCCTCGTCGGTGGCGTCCCACTCGACCCCGATGACCTCGAAGAAGTTCTCTGCGCCTTCGACCCGGGCCAGTTCGGTCTGGAGGCGGCGGAGCTCGGGGTCCTGGGCCGAGCTGCGATCCCCCAGAGCATCGGCGATCAGTGAGCTGATGCCGGGCCCCTTGGGTGCGGGCGGGTCGTCCAGGCCCTCCATGGCGGGATCCTCGGTGTAGTCCAGGTCGGTCTGCTCGTCGTCGAAGGTGATGGTCACCATCGGTTCCTCGATCACCGGCGCCTGCATGTTGCCGGTCACCTTGACCGCCGTCTTGACCCCCTGTCCGCGGAGCTTGGTCAGTCCGATGGCGTGGGACAGGTAGACCGCTCGCAGGGCGTGCCCGTCCTCGCCCGGGGCGAAGTCCAGGATCTCCTCGAGGGAGCGGCGGCCGTCCAGGTCGTGGAGCAGCTGTCCGATCTCTGGGCCCACGGGCAGATCGGGGATCTCGTAGGGCCCCGAGAAGTCGACCTCGGGGAACTCCGCCAGGAACGGCCGCAGCACCCCCATCAGATCGTCGTCGTCGACCCGCTCGAGCAGGGCGCCCCACAGCGCGCTGAGCAGGTTCAAGGGCAGGATCTTCGGGGGCTCTTCGCCCTCGGTGAAGGTCCAGTCGCCGTCGGCCAGGCTGATCGCGTTCATGACGCGCAGGTTCGCCTGGAGGTTGGCCACGGAGCGATTGTCGAGCTTGGGGTGCTTGGCCTTGAGGGCCTGGGCGCTCTCGCTCTTCAGGTTGCTGCGCGTGTACTGGAGATCGCCAGAGTCCAGGTAGAAGCTGCGCTTCTTCTTGCCATCCAGGACCTCGAGCACACCGGTGGCGGCGTCCTTGGTGAGCCGACAGAAGAGCTCCAGGGCCGGGGTCTCGGCCAGGCTGCCCGATTGCATCGTGTGCCCGCAGTCGAGGGGAAGGGCGCCATGGTATGCGCACCGCCCACGGCCTTCAAGGGTCGCCGCGGCGCCTGGCGACGGGATCGGGGGCCGGCGGCCCATCGCCGAGGGCGTAGGCTCCGTCCATCCAGCCCCCCAGGTCGATCAACCTGCAGCGCTCGGTGCAAAACGGAAAGGCCGTGTAGTCCGCGCCCGGGACCAGCGGGGTCCTGCAGCGAGGGCATCGCACGTGCTTGTCTCGGGGAACCCGCACTAGCGCGCAGCCGCGCCGTAGCGACCGTCGGGCCCGGGGAAGGCCGTGCCGTCGGTGTAGGTGCCCGGGCTGATGTCGCCCACGGAGTCGGTGGCGTAGAAGTGGTGGGTGTAGCCGGTGCCCCACACGTCGGGATCGAGCACCAGGCTGGCGTCCAGGATGGCCTGGATGGTGCCGGTGAAGTCTTCCGTGCCGTACGCCACGTCGTCGATGACCGTCGAGCCGTCGGCGGCGTAGAGCCACAGGTGGTCGCCGTCGTTGTTCATCGCCAGGCCGAGCTCCAGGGAGTCGTCGTTCTGGGCGATCTCGAAGGTGACGTTGGTGTGGCCCGCGGCGGTCAGGTCGTCGCCGATCGAGCCACCCCCGAACACGATGATCGCCTCGCCGGCTCGCAGGACCGTGCCCTTGCTGAAGCTGTGACGAGATGCACCCAGGCTGCCGAGCTCCTGGATCGAGACGCCGGCCAGATCGACCGTGGCGTCGGCGGAGTTCGCGATCTCGAGGAACTCGTCTTCGACGGGATCGAGGGAGCCGTCGGTGTTCGGGTCGCCGTCGATGGTCCCGTCGATCAAGAGCTCGTTGAACACCAGGTCGCCCGCGGTGGCGAGGGACATGGTCACTGTCACATCGACGCTTCCGCTGACCCCTTCGTACTCGCCGGACAGCGTGGCGCTGCCGTCCCACAGGGGCTGGCCGGTGGCCGCCTCGTAGAACTTCACGACGGTCTCGTCGGACGAGGTCCAGGTCGCGTCCCGGCTGACGTCGGACTCGGAGCCGTCGGCGTGGGTCGCGGTGGCCGTCAGGGTGACGACTTCCTTGGTCGTAAGGGTGGTCAGGTCGGCCGA
>CAZFLE010000031.1:0-60546 GCA_964519895.1 uncultured Enterobacterales bacterium
TGGCCGACTGCACGGGCATCCTGTGTGACGACGGACTGGCGCGGCTCCGCAAGGGCTACGCCGATGGCGATGGCAACACCATCATGCTGGCGGGCGCCGACAAGAACCTGACCAGCGCCTACGAGCCGTCCGGCCCCTTCGTGACCTGGGTGTCTGACCGCTTCTACCGCCAAGGCGTGTTCTCGCCCAAGGAGCGGGAGCGCATCCTGATCTCGGTGCTGTCGGACGGCCCGGCCCTGACGCTGTCGATCCACATCTACTGGGGACTGATGGAGGGCCTGACCACCCAAGAGGTCGCCGAGATCCTGCTGATGACTTCGGCCTACCGCGGCCTGCCCCTGTACTCCAACCAGGTCCGGGTCCTGCAGAAGACCCTCCAGATCCTGGCCGATCTGGACGAGCAGGGCAGCTCCGCGCCGGGCATCGCGGTGGGTTCGCTGGTCCAGGCGTACGGCTGAACCAGGCGCTGTGAGGGGGAAGGCCCCTCAAGCCCGGGTCCCGACCGCCCGATCCCGGGGAAGGACCCCTTCTTCCCCAGGTCACCGTGGGCAGCAGGCAGCGCAGTCGCGGCTTTCGATCCTCCCGGCGCGGAGGCCACGCGGCCAACCGCACCCGGGTCAAGGCCACCGAGCGCGAGCGCGACAGCTTCGTCGAGACCCAGGAGCCCCTCGAGGCCGACGTCGTGGCGTCGGTGCGAGACGGGGTGGCCTGCTGGCTCGAGGAGCGCACCCGCCAGCACCGGAGCGGCCCCGAGGCCGCGTTCCTGTACCGGCTGTCCAACCGCATCACCCTCGGCGAGCTGGGACTCCCCCACTTTCCCGACGTGCCGCTGCGGCTGGATCGACTGCTCAAGCGCGCGGATCCCGATCCGCGGCAGGTGCTCGACGCGGTCAAGCGCGACCCCGAGCTCGTGCGTCTGATCTGGGCCTGCGCCGGCTCCACGCGCTTCGCCAAGCCGCCCAGGAGCCTCCAGGACGCCGTCACGCGAGTGGGCCTGGACACCGTCTGGCGGCTGGGGGTCCAGCAGGCCCTGCAGGCCGTGATGTTCGAGGTGCCCCGCTTCCACAGACAGGTCCAGGACGTGCGCCGGCACGGGCTGATCTGCGCCGAGCTCGCGTCGCTGGTGACCGGCCAGGCCCGAGGGCCCGCCTACCTGGGCGGCCTGCTCCACGACCTGGGCAAGCTCTTGATCTACCGAGACACCGTCCTGCCCGCGCGGCTGGGTCGCCCCGACGAGGGTCTGGTGGACCAGGCACTCCAGCACATCCACGCCCCCCTGGGCCTGCTGGCCGTCAACGAGTGGGGCCTGGGTGCCGGCATCACCGTCGGGGTCGGCTTCCACCACAGCCCCGGCGAAGCCCCGGTCAAGCACAAGACCCTGGCTCGGGCCCTGTTCCTGGCCGACCAGGCCGCACACCTGCCGTCGTTGCCCGAAGACGCCCAGCCCCTGGCGGCCCTGCGCCTGCGCAATGCCACCCCCTCGGGCACCGACGTGGACCAGCTGCTCACCCAGGCCGCCCGGCTGCACCGCTCGATGCGTTCGGCCGCCTGATCAGCCCACCGGCCGGGTGCGGTCGACGACCGGCAGCCCCTCGCGCTCCAGCAGCCGCTGGCGCAGGACGCGGTAGTGGTTCAGGGCCTTGTCCGCCGGCTCGGGCACCTCGGGCTTGAAGGCGGTGCCGGCCTCGCGCGCATAGGCGGCTTCCTGGGCCTGGAGCAGACCCAGGTCCTGGCGGAACAGCACGTGCATCACCCCCATGATGAGCGGGTTCAGGGCCCGGTTCACCAGGATGGTCCGGCACTGCATGATCTCCAGCCGGCAGTGTCCGGGCCGGGTGGGCACGGACCACATGTAGATCGGCTGCGGGATCGGGCCGCCTTCGAAGCCGGGGCCGGTGAGCCACATCAGGTCCGGGGGGTGGTACTCGCCGACGATGGTGCTCTGGCGAGCGCCCCGGGGGGCCCAGCCCGTGACGCGCTCCACCAGGGACGGCTTGTGGTCCTCGAGGACCCAGGTGTAGCGCAGTCCCTCGTCGGGCAGGTCCTCGACGCCCAGGGTCCAGCCCCCATCGAGGCCATTGCGACTGCCGGTCCAGCCGGCGTGGGCGAAGTTGACGTGCTGGGGTCCCAGCAGGTTCTCGATGCTCAGGCGGCTGTCACAGGCCACCGACAAGGTGATGCGCGTGCAGGCGAAGCGCTTGTCGTGGAGCTCGGGGATGTCCACGATGCGGCTCGGATCGGCCTGGGTCGGCTGGCCGGTCCAGACCCAGACGTAGCCGTGACGCTCCACCGCAGGCAGGGCGTCGATGCAGACCCGCCCAGCCCCGCGCCTGGACGGTACGTGTGCGCACGAGCCCTGGCCGTCGAATTCCCAGCCGTGGTAGCCGCACTGCAGGCGGCCCTGCTCCACACGCCCCAGCGAGAGCGGCACCCGCCGGTGCGGACAGCGATCCTCGACGACCTGGGGCGCACCCGCGGCGTCGCGCCAGGCGACCCACTTGCGCCCCTGGAGCTCAAAGGACACGGGCGACCGACGCAGGGAGCGACTCTTGAGGCCGACGTACCAGTAGTTGCGCAGCATCGGGGCGAGTCTATCGTCTGGGGTAGGGTCGCCTCATGATCCTGGGCAGGCTCGAGCGCGCGGTCGTGAACAACCCGATGCGCGCCCTGCTCCAGCACAGGCTGGAGGCCCCGCTCTTCCGTCGGCTCGGCGCCGACGTACGGGGCGGAACCCTGCTCGAGGTGGGTTGCGGGCGCGGCATCGGCATCGAGGTCCTGTTGGAGCGCTTCGACGCCCACCAGGTCCACGCCTTCGACCTCGACCCGGAGATGGTGGAGCAAGCCCGGACGCGCCACGCCAGCCAAAGCGAGCGAGTGAGACTGTGGACCGGGTCGGCGACGGACATCCAGGCGCCCGACGCCAGCTACGACGGGGTCTTCGTCTTCGCCATCCTGCACCACATCCCGGACTGGCGGGCCGCGGTCGCTGAGATCCGCCGCGTGCTCAGGCCCGGTGGCTTCTTCGCCATCCAGGAGGTCTACCGAGTGGTCATCGTCAACCCGGTCATGCGCCGCCTGATGCCCCACCCCCAAGAGGACCGCTTCGACCACGGCCAGCTGCGTCAGGCCTGCCAAGAGGCCGGATTGGTGGCCCAAGGGGGGCTCAACTTCGGGGGCCTGGTCGGCTGGCAGGTGCACCAGCGTCCGGCGTGACCCGCGCGGGCGCCCGGAAGCTGAGGCAGTAGAAGAATCGAGAGAGCTGCTCGTTGCGCACGTCGGTGGCACCGGGGGGCACGTGCTCGATGGGGCTGTGGGGGTCGTCGTCGTAGAAGGTCACCGCCCGGAACAGCAGGCGGTGGTGCAGGCGGTGGTGGCCCTGGGGGTCCAGCTGCTCGTCGACGATGACGATGGGTGCGCCCTCGACCGCGACCCGGGCGAGCTCGGCCATCGCCAGGCCCGGATCCCGGAAGGCCCCGATGCCGCCCACGTGGAAGACCCGATCAAAGGTCTGATCGTCGAACGGCAGGGCGTGGGCATCGGCCATCAGCAGGCGGGTCTCGCCGTCGCCGGCACGTTCCAGGCGTCGAATGCACTGGCTGAGCATTCCCTCGCTCAGGTCCAGCCCCCAGATCTCCAGGTTCGGCAGGTGACCCAGGCCCTCGCGCAGCCGGGCCAGGTTGGCACCGCTGCCGACCCCCACCTCGAGCACACGGACCGGGCGGTCCCCGGGGTCCCGGAGCTCCCCCAGCCGTAGACGAGCCACCAGCCCGTCCCGCAGGGCGTGCTCGGTGATGCCAAGGCTGTCCCGCCGGCCGTACTGGAACAAGGGCAGCGTGTAGCGCACCGCCGGGTCGTGCAGAGAGGGCAGCGCATCGTAGATCCGCCGCATCAACCGATCGGGACCCCGGACAGCGGCCTCCTCGTAGAGCCTGGGCATGCCCCGGCGCACCGGCCAGCTGGCCCCGCACCCACAGTCCAGGCTGCCATCACCCGGCCCACCGGATGCCCCTTCGCTGCCCTGCCACACCAGGGCCGCCCGGCAGCGGGGGCAGCGCAGGTGCGCCAGATCGGCGACGGCCAGGTTCAAGGCGAGAGGGCCGTCCGTGCCCGAGCCGCGTGGTCCGTGGCGCCCAGGCGCTCCAGCTGTTCAGCCGCCTGCTCCAGGTGCTCCCGGCGCTCGGGGCTGGACGACGACTGGTGGCGGCCCCACTCCAGGTGGGCCAGACCGGCCTCCAGGGGCATGCCGAGCTCGTCGGCCAGGGCCAGCGCCTGGCTCCACTTCTTCACCGCGGCCTGCTCCCGACCCTGGAGCCAGGCCCAGGTGCCCTCCTGGAGCCGGACCGACGGGCGGGCGAAGGGGAAGAACTTGCCCACGAAGGTCAGGTTCTTGAGCGCGTCCTTGGCCTTGGCCTCCAGGCCACTGCGGTCCTCGTCGGTGAGACCTTCGGGGTCCTCGAAGAGACGGAGGTAGACCCGCACCACTTCGTTGATCGCGTGGAACATGAAGTAGGGGTAGGGCTGGGACGTGCTCATCATCGCCAGGGCGCGATCCGCGCTCTGGAGGGCCTGGTGGCGGTCCCCGTGCGCCAGGCTGGCCATGGCGTGGATGCCGTGGGCCCAGATGACCTCCAGGTGCACCTCGGACGACTCTACCCGTTCGTGCTCCGGTGCCATGAATTCCAGCGCTTCTTGGGCCTGGCCCTGCCAGGCCAGGTTGTAGGCCACGCTCAGCTGGCCCCAGGCGACGATCTGGGGATTGTCCGAGCTGAGCGCTGACTCGGTGACCTCGCGCCAGCGCTTCTCGGCCTCGGCGAAGCGTCCCCGGGACTGCAGGCTCTTGCCCAGGGTGGCGACGGACTCCTCCCAGAGCCGCTTCTCGCCCAGCTCGGCCGAGATCTCGATGCTGCGGGTCAGGTGCTGCTCCGCCAGCTCGAATTCGGCCTTGGTCAAGGTCCGGGCCCCGATGCGCGTGAGGGTGTAGGACAGGGTCGGCTGGTCGCCGAGTCCCTCGGCCACCGAGAGCGCAGACACCGCCCACCGGTCCGCGACCTTGGGCAGCATGAACAGGTCCATGGTCGCCGCCATCATCGAGAAACCCCGGGCGTACTCGGCCCCGGGTTCGATGCGCTCGGCCAGGTTCACGGTCCGGAACCCGGCCACCATGGCGCCGATCGGGTCGTTCTGGAAAAGGTAGACCTCCAGCAGCTGAACGTTGATGTGGGCCGCTTCGCGAACGGCCGTGGCCACCGCGTCGGTCCGGGCCTTGAAGAAGCGCAGGAAGAAGCCCTGGAGGAAGCGCACCCAGGCGGCCGCCATGAAGGCCATGCCTGTCGCGGCCTGGCCGGTGGGAAAGGCGTGCCCCAGGGTCTTGAGCGCCCGGTGGCCCGCATCGCGGGCCTCGTCGAGGCGCCCTGCTGCGTACCAGGCGTCGTGGATGCGAGCCTCCCACGCTCCCCGGGTCAGCGCGTCGTTGCCCAGGTCGTGTTCGACGTCGAGCGCGAGGGCCTGGGTGAATTGCTCCACCGCCTCCTTGTTGGACGAGTGCCGGACCGCGCGTGTGCCCGACAACGCCAGCATCTCGACCGCGCGGGGCCAGATCTCGGCCTTGAGCCAGTGATGGGCCAGGCGGGCGTAGTGGGGCGCCAGGTCCTGGTCGTGCTCTTCTTCGAGCCACTCGGCGGCGAGCTTGTGCATGTCCCGCCGCTGGGCGAACAGCATGAGCCCGTAGATGGCCTCCTGGGTGAGCGCGTGCTTGAAGGTGTACCGGGTCTCGACGCTCCCATCGACAAAGGGCAGCAGCAGGCCGTGGCTGCAGAGCTCCACC
The DNA here is from genome assembly GCA_964519895.1 of uncultured Enterobacterales bacterium. Classification (GTDB taxonomy): domain Bacteria; phylum Myxococcota_A; class UBA796; order UBA796; family CAJQPC01; genus CAYFPX01. The sequence goes on from CAZFLE010000031.1 coordinate 5,825, forward strand.
ATCACGTCGTCCAGCCGGGCCCGATCGGCCTCGACCGGGAACAGGTCCCGCACCATGCGCAGGGCGAAGGTGCGACCGAGCACGCTCGCGACCTTCAGGGCCAGCTGCTGGGCGGGAGCGAGACGGTCCACGCGGCTGGTGACCACCCCCTGCACGGTGTCGGGCAGGACCAACGCGGCCAGGCTGGCCACTCCGCCGGGGATCTCGCAGGTGTCCCCCACGATGCGAATGGCACCGCTCTCCCGCAGGGCGTAGGCCAGCTCCTCGCTGTAGTAGGGGTTGCCCTCGGCCTTGGCCTGGATCAGCTCACCCACTGCGGCCGGCAGCTTGTTCACGCCCAACTCCGAGCGCACCAACGCCAGGGTGGCGTCGGTGCTCAGCGGCTGCAGGACCTTGTGGAAGGTGCCCTCCGTCGCCACCAGGGACTCGTACTCGGCGACCAGATCCTGCTCGGGCGGACGCGTGGAGAGCACCACGACCAGGGGCTCGACCCCGTCCACCACCTGGGCGAGCAGCGCCCAGGACAGGGAGTCCATCCAGTGGGCGTCCTCGAGGATCAGGACCAGGGGCGAGCTCGCCGCGGCCTCGGAGAGCAGAGCGATCAAGAAGGCGTCGGTCAGATCCGAGCGGGCGACGCCTGTGACCTGGCTGGTGAGCTCGTTGTCCGGTAGCTCCAGGGGCAGGACCGAGTTCAGGAGCGGCGCGTGCTGTTGTTGCTCGTCGTCGAGTCGTCCGAGCACGAGCTCCTGGACCTCGGCGGCCTTTTCGGCGCCCGACAGGCCGAACAGTCCGGAGAAGACGTTGCGCCAGGCGTGGTAGGGGCGGTGGCGCTCGATGGCGTCTCCAGTGCCCAGCAGGGTGATCGCGTTGACCGCGCGGGCTTGGTTCAGGGCCTCGGCCACCAGTCGCGACTTGCCGATGCCGGCTTCGCCCTCGAACACGATCGTAGCGCCCTGCTTGCCGCGCACGAGCATCTGGATGCGCTCGCTCAGGACCTCCTGTTCCTCGACCCGCCCGACCATCTGGCTGGAGCTCATGGTGCGCATGACGAACTGGCCGGTGGGCCGGTAGGTCTGGACCAGGGCTTCCTTGCCCTTGATGGCCAGGGGCGGGAGCTTCTCGAAGTGCGCGGTGTCCCGGGACAGCCGCCAGGTGTGCTCCTCGGTGAGGATGCCGCCATCGGCCATCTGCATGAGCCGAGCCGCCAGGTTCACCGCGTCGCCCATCACCGTGTACTCGGCCCTCAGGTCGTTGCCGACGGCGCCGCAGAACACGGTCCCTGTGGACACCCCGATCGAGCAGCTGACGCCTTCGTCGCTCAGCTCGCCATGGATCAGCACGGCGGCCTTGACCGCCCGGTCGGCGTCGTCTTCGTGGGCCATCGGGGGCAGGCCCATCGCCCCGACCACCGAGACACCCTTGTCGTCCACGCTGATCTTGTTGATGCTGCCCTCGAAGCGGTACAGCGCCCGCTGCAGGATCTCGATGGCCCGCTGCGCCGCCGCGATGTCCTCGGAGCGCGTCTTGACCAGCTCCGGCAGGTTGATGAACAGCACGGCCACCAGGCGCAGCTCCCCCAGCCAGTCCGCCTGGCCGTGGGCATAGCGAGACAGCACGCTGCCCGGCAGGAAGGACCGCAGCAGGTCCTGGCCCGCGTCGTCCAGGGCGATCTCGGTCGCGCCGGCGGCCCCGTTGGTGTGGGCCTGGGAGAGCAGCACTGCACCCCCCGACAGGACGCGGCCTTGGGCCTTGCCGCCGAGCAGGTCCCACGCTTCTGGGGAGCACACCACCTGCCCCGCGGCGGCCAGCGCCTGGGCCTGCCGGAGCTGGGCCATGGGATCGCCGGTGATGAAGAACTCCCACCGACCGAGCACCCCGCCGACGTGCAGGCAGTGGAGCTGCCCGGCCCCCAAGGCCAGACGCATGGAGAGTCGGACGGTCTCCTCGACGGGGTAGTCGTGGAGGCGCTCCTGGATCACCAGGGACGCCGCGGCGGCCCGGGCGGTGGCCGCCGCCAGGTCACCATGGGCCGGCCACTGGGCGAGCAGGGCGTCGCCGGCGAACTTCAGGACCTCGCCCCCGTTGGCCCTGACCACCTGGATCAGCTCGCCGAAGTACCGATTCAGGTAGGTGGTCAGCTGCTCGGCGCCCTGGATGCCGGCCCTGGACAGGCGCTCGGTCAGGGGGGTGAAGCCGCTGATGTCGGCAAAGAGGATGGCGGCGTCGAAGGGTTCGCCGATGGGTTCGGTGATCGGGTTCGGATCGGTGGCGATCCGACGCTTGATGAGGTCCGGAACGAAGCGCGCGAGTGACATGCCAGTACCGCCATGTGCATTCCGCCGGAGGAAGGAAGCCCGGAGGAGGCTGGGGTCGCCCAGCCGCAGCGTACCGCGATCGGTACCATGGCGGACGTGTCTCGTCCCGCCCCAGATGAGCTGGCCCGCCGCAGATCCCAGACCGCCGCCTTCCTGGATCTGGCCCGGATCATCCGCTCGATGGACCGGAACGTCGAAGGCCACTTCGCCGAGTGCGGACTGACGGACATCACGCCGGCCCAGGCCAATGCGCTGATGGTGCTGTTCGAAGCCCGACAACCCATGACGGCGCGCCGGCTGGCTGTGGCCCTGAGTCTGTCCGAGGTGACCGTCGGACGCTTCCTGAAAGCGCTGGAGCGACGGGGCTGGGTGGCCCGCGAGCGGGACCCTGCGGACAGCCGGGCCATCCTCGTCTCCCCCACGCCCAAGGCGCGTGAGAACCTCCCCCGATTCATCCACGTCACAAACACGCTGATGGACCAGGCCTTTGCGGGCCTGGACGCCGCCCGCCTGGGGGGACTGCTGGAAGGCATCCGCCACGTGCGCGAGAACCTGGACCCCCCGGACCCACCGACATCGGTGCCCTGACAGGAGAGCCCATGGCCACCAAGAATTCCACACGCCGCAAGCTGGCCATCGCCACCTGGAGTGCGCCCCGCGAAGGCAACATCTACGGCAAGCTCACCGTGGATGTCACCGAGGCTCTGGACTACATCGCCCAGGTTCGCGAGCGCACCGGTCTCAAGATCACCATCACCCACCTGGTCGGGGTGGCCGTCGCCCGGGCCCTGGCCAAGGCCCCGGGCCTGAACGGGACGATCAAGCTGGGCAAGTACGTCCAGCACGAGACGGTCGACGTCGCGTTCCTGGTGGCGCTCGAGGGCGGCAACGACCTGGGCAAGGCGCTCGTCCGGGACGCCGCCGAGCTCGGGGTCGCCGACATCGCCGAGTCGCTGCGGGCCCAGGCCCAGCGCCTGCGCGACGGCAAGGACGACGACTTCGAGAAGTCCAAGGGCCTGTTGCGGGCCCTGCCGACCTGGCTGCTCAGGCCCCTGCTCTGGCTGACCGGCTGGCTCTCGGGATCCATGGGCGCGAACATCCCGGCCTTGGGGGTGACCGCCTTCCCCTTTGGCTCCTGCATCATCACCAACGTCGGCGTCTTCGGCTTGGACGAGGGCTGGGCGCCCCCGACCCCCTTCGCCAGGGTGCCGGTCTACGTGCTCACCGGCGCGGTCCGAGAGCGGCCGAGCGTGGTCGACGGCGAGCTCACCACGCGCCAGCAGATGACCCTGTGCGCCACCATCGACCACCGCTTCCTGGACGGCGCCCAGGGCGGCGTGCTGGCCCGGGTCGTGCGGGACGTGCTCGAGAACCCCTGGCAGCTCGACGACTCGGAGCAGGCGACCGAGGTGGTGGAGCAGGATGACTCGGACATCCTGGGAGAGGCACAGCCCACGGCGGTGTCAGAGGAAGCGCCGCCGCCACCGGTGGCAGACCCTGTGCCCGAGGCGGCGGTGGACCCGGTGCCGGATCCGGGGCGGATCTAGGGGGAAACCGGGGTCGCGGGGGAACCGCGGGAACCGGGGTCCGCGCGGAGCGCCACCCGGCCTCGCGCCGGTTTGTCCCCGTTGTCCATGGCCCAGTGCGCAGGACCGCGGTGCGCCGAGCTGGGATTGAATCGTCAAAAGTCCAGGTTCTTCCTTGACAGTCTTGAGGTGTTCAAGCGGACGGAGGCACGGATGGCGCCTGGACCTGGCCGCCAAGGCCTCCGGGTGCCCGCTGGCTGCCTTTGCAGCACTCGAGGGACCCCGCGAGGTCAGCAAGGGCGTGGAACGAGGCCCTGAAGGCGCTGAAAGGGTCGTGATAACGGCAGGTTAGATTCTCTGTATGTCTAGGAGCGAGTCACCAGCTCCAGCACCCTCCCCATCCCCAACGTCGCCAGGTCCGCCCGCAAGAGCCTCACCCTCGGTCCCAGCGGCCGCCACCGCGCTGGATCCGTCGGCCCGAACAGCGCGAGCACTCGGGCCCCGGCCACAGCCGCCAGGTGGGTCGTGCCCGCGTCGTTGCCCACCACCCAGCCCGCCCCTGCACACAGCGCCGCCGTCGACGGCAGGTCCGGCGCTGGCCGGATGTCCAGGCTGCCAAAGACGGCAGGTCCTGGGCCCCGGTCCAGCTCGGCGGGTCCCAAGACCACCGCCACGGTTCGGCCGCCCTGCACCAGCGCCTGACCCAGCGCGGCGAAGCGCTCGGCCGGCCAGCACTTGTCCAGCCCGCCGCTGCCGGGCAGCAGCACCACGTCGGGCGCGTCCTGATCCGGCGGTACCGGCAGCAGGGGCACGGGGACCCCTGCTGGATCGAGCCGGCGACCGGCCAGCCAGGCGGCCTGGTGCCAGCCAGCCGGCGGGTCGACCGCCACGCGACGCACCGCCACACCGCTGGCCTCGAGTCCGTCGGCCAGCTGGGCGTGGCCCACCACCACCGCCCGGCTGGGGCCCCCCAAGGCTGCGAGGAGCGTCGGGTCCGGGGCCCGCCCGCTCCAGAGCCCCAGCCACCGCGGGTCGTCGATCCGCGCCACGGGCAGGCCCAGGGCACGCCACCAGGCCGCGACCCGCCCGGGCACCAGGGCTAGTCCCGGACCGGAGTCAGCGAGCTCCCCCAGGAGCGGCAGGGTCAGCAGTGCGTCGCCCAGCGCGCCGTCGCGCACCAGGACCCAGGACCCCGGGTCCGGGGTCAGACCATCTCCAGCCCGTCGTCGTGCTCGCCGCCGCGCTCGTCGGAGCCGTCGCGGGTCCGGGGGCCCAGCCAGATGAAGCCCCCGGCCTCCTTGACCGCGAAGCAGGCCACGTGGCGGTTCTTGGCCGTGAGGCACTCGCCATCGGACAGGCGGAAGCGCCAGTCGTGGTACGGACAGGTCACCACGCCGTCGATCACGTCGGACTCGCCCAGCGGGCCGTCCTCGTGGGTGCAGGCGCTGTCGATGGCGTACAGCTTGCCGCCGTCTCGGTAGATCGCCACGGCCTCGCCCAGGGCACCAAAGGTCCCGGGCTTGCCCTCCTGGACGAGCTGGCTCGGCCCAACGGCCACGAAGCCGTCGGCGTCGGGCTCGGTGGGGAGCTCGGCGCGCATGGCCTGGTCTTCTTCGACCCGCTGGCGCAGCTCGTCGGCACTCTCGACGCGTTCGCCCTTGGCCATGCGCATCGGCTTGGTGACCACCGCCTTGGCCAGGCCGAGCGGGCCTCCGTGGCGATCGAGACGACGGGTGAGTTTCTTCTTGAACGACATGGGCCACCTGGACAGGCGCCAGGGATATCCGCTTCAGCGCCCTCGGACGAGGCCTGCCAAGGGCTGCACGCGCGCGCCGCTCGGCAGGACGTCCCGGTCCAGGACCTGGCGCGTCAAGCCCAGGTGATCGCCCAGCACGCCCTTCACCACCTGGCCCAGGTCCGTGGTCGGCCGCAGGTCCCGCCCGTCGAGCTGGTCCCGAGGTCCCAGCCCTGGCCAGTCTGCGATCACGCGGCCGCCCCGCACGGCTCCGCCCGCCAGCAGGGCCAGTCCGCCCGTGCCGTGGTCGGTACCGCGGGTGCCGTTCTCGGCCACCGTGCGACCGAATTCACTGACCACCAGCACCACCGTCTTGGACCAGATCGGCCCCAGGGCCTGGGGCAGACTGGCCAGGCCGTCTGCCAGGCCGGCCAGCAGGGTCTCCAGGCGCGGCCCCTGCCGCAGGTGGGTGTCCCAGCCGTCCAGGTCCAGCAGTCCCACGGTCGGCCCACCGGGGGCCGCCATCAGCTGCGCCAGCACCGGCCAGGCCGCCCGTGGACCCCGGTGGTCCGTGTCCCCGGCGTCCTGGACCCTGGCCTGGTCCTCGCGCCCTCTGGCGAGCAGCCCCGCCAGCTCAGGGTCGTCGGCGTAGAGCAACGCGACGCGATCCAGGGTGCTCGGCCCAGCCTGGGGAGGGCTGTTGGGCGCGACCGTGACGACCGGCGCAGGCCCGGTCAGCGCCAGGGGCACGGCCTGGGCCAGCACCACGGCTTCCCGTGCATCCGAAGCCGCCAGGGCCCGGTTCAGCCAGCCGGTGCTCTGGGCCTGCCCGCCGGACTCCAGGATGTCCTGGGCGTCGAAGTGGCTGCGTCCGCGGTAGGGGGTGCCCACGGCGTGCACGGCCAGGAGCTCGTCGCGCTCGTACAGAGGCACCAGCGGACCCAGGGCGGGGTGGAGGCCGAAGGTGCTGTCCAGGGCCAGCACCCCTTCGTCCCGCAGTCGGGGTCGGGCCCGCGCCAGGTCCGGATCCCCGTGGGGGGGGACAGCGGCCAGCCCGTCCAGCCCTCCTCGGAGCAACACCAGGATCAGCCGCGGCGCTTCGTCGGAGCCAGCCCAGCTGCGGGGTGCGCCGCCCCAGGCGACCAATCCACCCAGGGCCTGAAGGGTGCGTCGTCGGGTCCAGGACACGGTCACCTCCTCTGGAATTCCGGACTCGCCAGCACCAGGGTCAGGCCCTCGACCGGCGACGTGGCGCCCGCCAGCCCCTGCAGCGTGCGCGTGGAGACCGCGTCTCCCAGCAGCGCACGAGCCAAGCCCGAGGGGTCTCGATGGCCCCCGACCCGGGTCGCGACCTCGTGGGCCCACTCGACCCGGTGCAGCAGGGCGTCGGGCCCCAACCAGGCGGCCTGGTTGTCGGACCAGCCGGCCGGAGAAGGCGCCGCCCACAGGGCCTGGCCCAGCAGCCCCATGGACGCGACGAGAGGCGCCGCATCGCTCGCCTGCCATGTGAGGGCCCGGGCGGTGGACACCACCAGGTCCCAGGGCGTCTTCCAGAGCCGCGCTGACCCCGACCAGGGCTCCGTCAGCTCCACCAGCGCGCGGCTTATCTGGCCCAGGTCCCCCCGGGATCCCTGCCAGGCGCGCACCAAGGCAGCCAGGGTGTCCGGGGCCGGGTCCTCGGACACGAAGTGGCGGGCCAGCTTGGCCGAGAGGTGGTGAGCGGTGCTCGGGTGCGCCGCCAGGTCCCGCAGGCAGCGCTCCCCTTCGGCCTCGCCCGAGCCATAGTGCACGCCCAGCACCACGTGCGGTCCCGGCTGGTGACGGCGCTCGTCGAAGGCGAAGCCCGCCCGGGTCTCCGCGCCCAGCCCCCAGCCGGTGAGCAACCCAGCCAGGCCCTCGACGTCGTCCTGGCCATAGCCGCCGTCGACGCCCAGGGTGTGCAGCTCCAGGATCTCCCGGGCCAGGTTCTCGTTGAGCCCGATGCCCCGTCGCCGCCCCAGGGGGGAGTCGGGTCCCGTGGAGCGCCAATTGTCCAGATACAGCAGCATCGCGGGGTGCTGGACCACAGCCACAAGCAGATCGGCGAAGGAACCGACCACCCGGGGGCGAATGGCCTCGCGCTCGAAGGCACCGGCCAGCGGCACCACTTCGGGCCGGGCCACCGACACGGTGAAGTGGTTGCTCCAGAACGCCACCAGACGCTCCTGGAACGGCGACTCGCTGCGCACGGCGGCCAGAGTCCGGGCGGCACGCTCCCGAGGGAGCCGCTCCCGACGCCAGGTTCGCCGGAGGGCGCGTGCCTGATCCTCGCCGGCCTGGCGAGCGCCGGTGGCCTCGCGCAGGACCTCGGACGACGTGTCCAGGCCGGCCAGGACTTCGGGCACTGGGGCTGGCGCAGCCAGCTGATCCTGGAGCCAGCTTCGGGGGTCGGCCAGGGTCTGATCCGGACGTGCTCCCAGGCCGAAGCGATTCAGGGCAGTGGCTGAACGGGACACCGCAGGACCTCCAGGACCCCACCTTGCCCCGAGTCCACGACCTGGGCTGTGAAGGAGTCCGAAGGATCGTGAAGCGCTTCAGTCCTCCAACACCATGCGCCGCAGGAAGTCCTTGTCCAGCCCCGGGCCACTCCCCCACAAGGGCCCCCGCAGGTCTCCCGACGCGGACCGGAGCAGGCTCGTGGAAGCGATCTGCAGCAGGGCCAGCCGGACCCGCTCGCCCTGACCGCCAGGCATGCGGGCGTCGACTTCGGCGACGACCTGGTCCAGCAGGGGCACCATGACCTGGCTCAGCAGCACCTGTCCCCCACCTCGCCCGTCCAGGAACTCGCGCAGGACCAGGGCCGCGAAGCCAGGCCGGCCATCCACGAAGCCGGTGAAGGTCTCGACCAGCCCCTCCAGGGCGGACTCCAGCTCGCCGGTGTCTCCGAGCATGCCCAGCAACACCACCCCTAGATCGCCAAAGGCCCTCTGCACCACCGCCTCGTAGAGCGCGTCCTTGGAGGCGAAGTGGTAGAGCAGCGACGGACGGCGGATGCCCACCCGCTCGGCCACGTCGGCCAGGCGAGCCCGGTCGAAGCCCTGCTCGGCAAAGACCGCCTCGGCGGCGTCCAGGATGCGCACCCGGGTGGGTACGGCGCCTGGCACGTTCTTGGGTCGGGCCATGGGCCTTGCTAGCGGACGGGGGTGGGCCGCGCAATCCCCGGCCCCCTGGTTAGGGACGCCCCCTGGAGCGCTCATGCCCTCGTTGCTGTTGATCACCGCTTGCGCGTCCCTGGGCGGGCCGCCCGAGCTCGAAGGCCCTCCACCCGCCCTCCTAGCCGAGCTGGACCTGGCCGGGCGGGTCCTCGTGGAACCCCGGAGAGCCCCTGACTCGGCGGCGCTGGCCATCGTCGGCGCCACGGTCATGACGGCGGCGGGCGACGTGTACGAACCCGGTCACGTGCTGGTGCGCGACGGCCGCATCCAGGCTGTCGGGGCGGGGGATCCACCCAGCATCGACGGCTACACCCTGGTCGACGCCACGGACTCCTTTGTCACCCCGGGCCTCATCGACACCCACAGCCACCTGGGCGTCTACGCCATGCCCCACGGGCGGGCCCACAGCGACGGCAACGAGATGACCGCCGCGCTCACCCCCGGCGTCTGGGCCGAGCACAGCTTCTGGCCCCAGGATCCCGGCCTCCAGCGGGCCGTGGCCGGCGGTGTCACGACCCTACAGATCCTGCCCGGGTCGGCCAACCTGGCCGGCGGTCGTGGCGTGACCCTGCACCTGGTGCCCCACCGGGGCTCCCGGGCCATGCGCTTCCCCGGCGCTCCGGAGACCCTCAAGATGGCCTGCGGCGAGAACCCAAAGCGGGTCTACGGCTCGCGAAACACGGCGCCCAGCACCCGCATGGGCAACCTGAGGGACACCCGCGACGGCTGGGCCCAGGCGGTGCACTACCAGGCCAGCTGGGCGGCCTACGCCGAGAAGCTGCACGCCGGCGATCCCGAGGCCCAGGCACCCGCCCGAGACCTGGACCTGGAGACGATGGTGGGCGTGCTCGAAGGCCGCGTGTTGCCCCAGATCCACTGCTACCGGGCCGACGACATGCTCAGCCTGATCCAGGTCTCCCACGAATTCGATTTCCAGATCCGAAGCTTCCACCACGCGCTCGAGGCCTACAAGATCCGCGACGTGCTGGCGGCCGAAGACATCGCCATCAACACCTGGGCCGACTGGTGGGGCTTCAAGCTCGAGGCCTACGACGGCATTCCCTACAACCTGGCGCTGGTCGAAGACGCCGGCGGCATGGCCGTGCTGCACACCGACTCCAGCGAAGGCATCCAGCGCATGAACCAGGAAGCCGCCAAGGCTTGGCAGAGCGGCCAGGAAGCCGGCCTGGACATCTCCCAGGACGCTGCACTGGGCTGGATCACCGCCAACCCGGCGTGGGTCCTGGGCATCGAGGACCAGGTCGGCACCCTGGAGCCTGGCAAGCGGGCAGACCTGGTCATCTGGGACGGACACCCCTTCAGCGTCTACACCCAGGCCCAACAGGTCTGGATCGACGGCGTGTTGGTCCACGACGCAAACGTCTCGGTGCCGCCTTGGAGTGACTTCGAGCTCGGTCAGGAGGTGGGCCGATGATCGCCCTGACCCTCCTCACCACCGCCGCTCTGGCCCAGGACTGCCTGATCATCCGGGGCACCCTGGCGCACCTGCCAGACGGTCCGCGGCCGGACACCACCCTGGTCGTGGTCGGCGACCGGCTGACCCACGCCGGGGCCCCGCTGGAGGGCCTGGCGGTCCAGGACAGCCCGCGGCCCGGTCTGGGCATGGCAGACCACGACGGGCGGCGCTGCGCCGTGCTGGAGGCCGGGGGCACCCAGACCACGCCGGCGCTGATCGAGGCCCACAGCCAGCTGGGTCTGGTCGAGGTCAGCCTGGAGGCGGCGTCGGTCGACGCCTACAGCAGCGAGGCCGACCCGATCCGGGCCGCATTCCAGGTCCAGGACGCCTACAACCCCCGCTCGAGCCTGGTGCCCATCGCCCGCAGCGGCGGGCTCGGTTCCGCCATCATCGTGCCCGGCGGCGGTCTGGTCAGCGGCCAGTCCGCCTGGGTCGACCTGGTCGGCACGAGCCAAGCCCAGGCCGTGGTCGACGGCTCGGTGGCGGTGCACGCCAGCCTGGGGGGCGGGGGCGGCTCCCGCGCCCAGGCCCTGATGCGCCTGCGCGAGCTGCTCGACGAGGCCCGCACCTACGACAAGAAGCGCCAGGCCTGGGAGTCCGCCCGCTACCGGGACTGGCGCCACGAGCCGATGGACCTGGCAGCCATGCAGGCGGTGGTGAGCCGAGAGGTGCCGCTGGTGGTCTCGGCCAACCGGGCCGCCGACATCGAGGCCCTGTTGCGCTTCGTCGACGACCAGGCCATCGACCTGGTCCTGGTCGGCGGCGCCGAGGCCTGGCTGGTGGCCGACGAGCTGGCCGACCGGAGCATCCCGGTCATCGTCAACGCCCTGCACCCGGGCCCCACGAACTTCGACGCCATCCACAGCCGGCCAGACAACGCGGCCTTGCTGCACCAGGCAGGCGTGCCCGTCATCCTGGCGTCGTTCTCCAGCCACAACGCCCGCAAGCTGCGGCAGTGCGCGGGCAACGCCGTCCGGGCCGGTCTGCCTCACGACGTGGCGCTGGCGGCCATCACGTCGGTCCCTGCCCGTGCCTTTGGTGTCCCGGATCGCGGCGCCCTGGTCGTCGGCGCCCGGGCCGACCTGGCGGTCTGGAGCGGGGATCCCCTGGAGCTGACCACCTCGCTGGCGCACCTGGTGCTCGCAGGTCAGGACCTGGACCGGTCCACGCGACAGACCCTGCTGCTGGAGCGCTATCGCACCCTCGCCCAGCCGGAGCCGGCGACCACGACATCGCCCTGACATCGATTTTTCCGCGAACTCCGCCGACTCTGGCAGTGTCGAACAGACGAGACCCGGAGTGTTCTTGACCCACCCTCCCCGCCCTGCACACGACGTCTACCGCGTGCTCTCCCCGGGCCGCATCGGCCTGGCGCCCCTCATCGGGCTGGCGGCGCTCGTGCTGTCGATGGTCCCCCTCATCCAGTGGGTCGACGACCTGGCCGCCGTGCCCGCCACCGCCATGGACCGCGCAGCCCTGGCGCCCGTCCCCGCAGTGGGGCTCCAGCTGGTGGTGCACATCCAGGACTCGGGCTTCTTCATCGAGGGCGCGGACAACGAGCTCGCCCCCGATGAGCGGCGGATCTGGTGCGACAGCGACCGCTGCACCGAGCGGGACCTACGCACCCTCACCGCGCGCCTCGCCACCATCAAGGCCGCCCACCCGGGCGCCGACCAGGTGGTGTTCGTCGCCGGCATGACCGTGCCCTTCGGCCGCGTGCAAGCCGCCATGGACGCCGCCCGCACCGACTCCTGGCACTCGGGGCCGGACGACGAGCCCACCTGGCTCTTCCCGCGGGTGACGGTCCAGCCCGATCAGCTGGGCCAGGACCGCTTCCTCGAAGACCTGGGCCGCCTGGTGGCCAGGATCTGAGGGGGCTCAGCGTCGCTTGAGCACCGGCGTCAGATCCCGCACGTACTCCCGGGTCCACCAGGCGCCGGTGTCCGCCCGCTCCTGGGGGCTCGTGAAGGTGTAGCGGTACAGCCGGGCCCGCAGAAACGGTGGAGGCTCTCCGCCGAAGGGGTCGTGTTCGACCAGACGCAGCACGGCGGGGCTGGCGTCGTGGAGTCGGTCCAACAGCGGCCTGACCCAGGCCGTGTGGCGCTTGCCCCCCAGGGCCGCGAACCAGAGCTGCCAATCCAGCCGTGGCATGTGGGGGGCCACCTGGCCCGGGATGCGCTGCGTGTCGCCCGGCTTCCACCGCAGCTCATAGGGCTGCCAGAGCTGGCCGTCCCGGCTGCCCTCGATCACGATCTCCTTGCGCTCGGTGGTCATCACGGCGAACAACCCGTAGCCATTGACCGAGCGGAACGGGGCGATGGCCTGGACGGTGGTCTGCAAGACCTCGGGCGCCAGCGCCAGGCCCACGGTCTGTCGCGCGATCTGCAGTCCGGAGAGCACCAGCAACAGCACGGCCACCACGACCGTCGCGAGACTCGCTGCGGCGGTCACGCCTTGGGTGTGGGCCTTTCGCCACACCAGCTTCAGATCCACGTCGTCGAGCAGGCTCAGGCACAGGACCACCGTGAGCAGGTTGAAGAAGCCGTAGTTGCCCGTGGCGGCGATGCCCACCATCAGCGCGGTGGTCCCCACGAAGCAGAAGCGCCGACACCAGCGCGGCCCCAGGGCGAGCACCGGCAGGCCCAGCTCGACCATCCACATGAACCAGACCAGGGCCTGGTGGACCTGGGGTCCCCAGTGGTGGGCATGCCACGCCAGCGGGTTTGGCAGAGGTTGGGTCCAGAAGTGGAACGCCAGCGCCGAGCCATCCAGCCAGCTGGGGTCGTCGCTCAAGAGCTTGGCCAGCCCGGACAGAAACATCAGCTTGACCAGCAGCAGCCGCAGGAGCCACCAGCCCACCCGGTTCGGGCGGCCACTCCGGTCGAACAAGAGCCACGTGATCAGCCCCGCCTCGAGCAGGAGGTTGTCCCACTGGAAGCCCATGAACAGCTGGCCCACGGTGCACAGGGACAGGTACAGCGCCCACAGCACCAGCCACAACGCCGGGCTGGTCGCACCCAACACCGCCACCAGGGACGCGGTGACCCCCAGCGCGCACAAGACCGAGAGCGCGAGATCCGTTGCCCCGACCCACCAGCACAGCGTCGGGGCCCGCCAGTAGTGTTCCGGGGCCATCCACTCGGCCAGGCGCACCAGGTAATCCTGGGCCGGCAGGATGCCCTGCTCCCCGACCAGGCCGTGGATCTGCCCCCACAGGCTCGCAAAGGCGATCAGGTAGACCGCGCCCAGCAGCCGGCTGTAGAGCCGCGCGGTGTGCAGATGGGAGGGCACCCGCTGATCCTACCGGTCCTGACAGGCCGGACAGGCAAACGTGGACCGCCCGGACTGGACCGTGCGGGCGATTCCAGCCCCACAGCGCGGACAGGGCTCGCCCGCCCGGCCATAGACCAGGAAGGGGTTCTCGCCGCCCTGGGTCACGTAGGCGATCTCCACGTCCTCGACCGCGAGCAGGTGGTCCAGGTGAGCGATCGTCTCTCGCCCGATGCGGCTCCAAGCCTGGGGATCGAGCTCCCGAGCCGGCCGAGTCGGCGACACCTGGGCCCGCCAGAGGATCTCGCTGGCCGCGATATTGCCCAGCCCGGCGACCCGATCCTGGCGCAGCAGGGCGACCTTGACCGGTGTGCGCAGCCCGCCCAGCTGGTCCTGCCACCACGACGCCGGGCGCTGCTCGGGCCACGGTTCCGGGCCCAGCTTGCGCGCCGCGAACCAGGCGGGCTGGTCCCGGGTGTGCACCCCGTGCAGCTCGCCCAGGCACCGGGTGTCCGCGAAGTAGACCGGCTCTCCGTCCTGGGGACTCAGCACGGCCCGGACGCCCGGACCGTCGTGGCGGCTGAACCGGCCCGTCATCCGCAGGTGCACGATCCACGAGTGGCCGGGTCGCTCCAGGACCAGGATCTTCGCCCGACGTCGCACCGAAGCGACCGGGGAAGGCGGCCCCAGCTCGCCGCTCTTCAGCAGTCGGGGGTCGCGCAGCGTGAGGCGCACCGCGCCCTGCCCGACCAGCCAGGTCGCCAGGGCCCGGCGGGCGATCTCGACCTCGGCCAGCTCGGGCATGGCCCCGACGTAGTCCCCACGTTGACGAAGCGCCCGCGCCGGGCGAACTTGGCCCCATGCGTGTGCTGTTCCTGGACGACGAACCCGAGCGGGTGGACACCGTCCGGCGGCTGGTGGCCGACGTGCTCGACGCCGACGTCATCATGGCCACGACGGTGGAACAAGCTGTGGAGGCCTTGCACGCCGAGCCCGTGGATCTGGTCGTGGCCGACCTCTTCATCCCACTGGGGGCCACCCGCGGCGGCGCTCTGGGCCCACGGGCACGCCGCTACAAGGAGAACCTGGCACACCTGGGCGGACTCATCTTGCTCGACGAGCTCGATCGGGTGCGGCCTGCGCCAGCGCTGCTGGTCCACACCGCCTGCACCGACCACGATCTGCTGAGCCTGCTCGAAGGCACGGCCCACGGACGGGTCCCGAAGCCCGCGCCGGTGGACGTGCTGCTCCGGGCCGTGCTGGACGCCCTGGACCTGCCCACGCCGGGCTGAACCCGATCGGGGCTGGCCTCGAACTTCGCCTCTGGCCGCCGAAGTGGCTGCTGGCCACGCCTTGAACCGGGGTCGGGATGAACCGGGGTTGGGATGAACCGGGGTCTCGGGATGAACCGGGGTCGGGAACCTTTTGTTAAGCATTAGATGAGCTGGAATGGATCGGGATTGTGAACGGTTCTGACCCTGGGGCATGACTCTGGGTTGGGGTGTCTCTTCCTCGACCTCCACCACCTCCGCCCCTTCGCCCAGGGTGGCGACCACAGCGAGCACAACCTGGTGACGGTCTGCACGGCCCTCCACGCCGCCGCCCACGACGGCCACGTGGGCCTGTTCATGGACCAGGGCCGGCTGATGGCCGTGCACCGGGGCGGCGTGGTCGAACCGGCAAGACACCGACGCCATCCCAAGACTGCGGCCTGACGCCCCACGCTCACACCCTGGGCGCAGCGCCCCCGATCCCCTGGGAGCTCAAGGGGCGAAACCCGAGACTACAAGCTCGCGGCCAGCTCCTGGAGCCGCGCCCGGCCGCGTCGGAACACCGGCCATCCGTCTCCCACAAGCACCGCTTCGGTCCCGGGCAGGTCCGCCAGCCGCCGGACCGATGCCGCGGCAGCAGCGCGGTCCGTGAGCTTGGCATCGGGCAGCACCATCAGGCTGCCGGCCCGATGCGCCCGGACCAGATCACCGGTCACGAGGGTGTGGTCGCCGATCTGGAGCGCGAGCTCCCCCGGCGTCTTGGAGCCTTCCAAGGCAAGGGCGGTCAGGCCGGGCACCAGCTCGTCCCCGTCGGCCAGCCAGTGGTCACAGACCCCCGCCAGCGCGTCCTGTTCGGCGGCCGGGCCAGCGACCCGAGCCCCGGTCAGGGCGACCAGCTCGGCGGTCGCGCGCACGTGGTCGCTGTTGGTGATGACCACCCAGGCCACCGGCCCCAGGCTCACCAGGTGGGCCAGGTCGTGGCTGCCCATCGGCATGGGGTCCACCAGCACCGTGCCTCCGGGGGCGGCCCAGGCGACCCCATTGAAGTCCACGTTGCGGGCCTGGTCGAACGCGCTCCAGCCAAAGAGATCCGGACGCTGCAGGGCCTTCATCGTGTCCTCCGGGACGTGCCCGCCCTATATTCCGAACCGATGCGCTGGCTCGCCCCCTTGCTGGTCCTGTTGTGCAGCTGTGTCAAGCCGCTGCCGCCGACCATGACCCCGGACGGTCGCCTGGTCTACGAGACCGACGACGGGTGGCACAACGAGCTCCGGCACTACGCAGGCGCCGGCGAGCCCGTGGTGCTGCTCCACGGCATGGCCGCCAACCACTACAACTTCGACTACCGGCCCGAGGTCTCCCTGGCCGCCCACCTCCAGGACCAGGGCTTCGACGTTTGGGTGCCCGAGCTCCGGGGGGATCCCGGGGCGACCCCGCCCAGTCGCCTGGCCGGCCGGAATTTCGACTTCGACGACTTCGCCCGACACGACGTGCCCGCCGCGATCGAAGCGGTCCGCGGCGCCACCGGGGCCCGCAAGGTGCACGTGGTGGGCCACTCCATGGGCGGCATGTTGCTCTACGCGGCCCTGAGCCAGGACCTGCCCATCGCGAGCGGGGTGGCGATCTCCGCACCGGCCCACTTTCGGGACCAGGCTGCCCTCAAGCGGCTGATCCGCCTGACCCCCCTGTTCACCCAACAGCTCGGGCTCACCCGCAGCCGACTCGGGGTCACCCTCACCCGGCCACTGCGGCTGCGCGGACCGGCGGTCAAGCGGCTGGGCAACCCGGACAACCTGGACTGGCCCACCGTCAAGGGCATGGGACAGCACGCGGTGGTGGACCTGCCCCGCGACGTGGCCCGCCAGGTCATCGTCTGGCTGCGCACCGGCGAGCTCGTGTCGACCGAAGGCGAGCCCTGGCTGGCCCCATCCAGGGTCCCACTGCTCGTGCTGGCCGGCTCAGACGACTTCGTGGCCCCCGCCGACGACGTCGCCCATGCCTGCACGGTGCTCAAGCGCTGCACCTTCCAGGAGCTCGGTCGAAGCACTGGCTTCAGCACGGACTATGGGCACATCGACATCGTGGTCGGCGAGACCGCGAGTGCCGAGGTCTTTCCGCTGATCTCGCGGTACCTGTCCGGGCCCCGGGCCTACGACTCCAGGTCGACCAGCACCACCGTGGACAGCTCCTTGAGCGTGCCGCCCGTGGACTCCAGGTAGGTGCCGTCGCTGTTGACCACGAGCTCGATGGGCTCCAGGTACTCGAAGCAGCCGTAGCTGCTGGTGTGCAGCCACAGGGCCTTGCCCGGTGCGTAGCCCCAGGAGTTTGCGATGCGCACGGGAGCGCCGTCGGTGGACTCGGCCTCGAAGGGGTCCAGGTTCCACACGGCCACGACCGTGCCTTCCAGGTCCATGGTTGGCCACTGCTCGGCGGAGAGCTTCGCGCCCGCGACATCGGTCACGTCGCCGAAGAGCAGGGCAAAGGTGCCCTCGCCCAGGGTGACGAAGAGGCCGTCTCCCAGCTCGAGCTCGGTGGGCGTCGCCGGCACCGCCTGGGCCGGCGTGAGGTCCGGCAGGTGGAAGTCCACGGTCAGGGTCTCCCCGGGCTCGATGGACAGGATCGTCAGGGTCGTGGAGTAGCCGTCGAGGCCGGCAGGCACCGCGTCGAAGGAGTGGGTGCCCGCGCCGGCACTGTCGATGGTCACCGAACCGTCGGCCCCCGATGGAAGCGCCAGGCACTCCCAGTGATCGCACCACGAGACCCGCACGCCGGCGACCGGGGCGCCGTCGCCGTCGTAGACGTTGCCGACCACGGTGCCTGTGCCCGGTGTCGGGTCTTCCTCGGGGCCCTCGGTCAGGCAGTGCTCCTCTTCGGTGTCGGTGTCGGTGTCGGTGTCCGAGTCGGTGTCCGAGTCGGTGTCGGCGTCCGTGTCGGCATCGGTCTCGGTGCCGCTGTCGGTCGCGGTGGTCGTGTCGTCGCCGCAGGCGAACAGGGCAGTGGTCAGACCGAGCAGGAGCAGGCGCGCCATGGTTCCTCCAGGCGAGTGGTGGGCAGGACCATACCGGGTGATGCCCGACACCGCCACGCGTTGCGGTGCTCTGGGACTACCACCAGGCCTGCGAGGCGATGCGCAGGGCCTTGAGCCGCTCGCGCTCGGACGGCATCGCGCCGATCAGATCGATCACCTCGTCGGTCTCCTTGGACCCCTCCAGCGTGCCCAGTCCATAGCGGGCGATGAGGATGCCTCGCTGCCGGTCGAACACCCGCCAGGAGCACATCACCAGCACGTCGTCGGGCAGGGCGATGGCCATGCGGTTGGCACAGGTCCGCACCAGCTCCGCGAGCTCCTCGTCGTAGGTCTCCTCCAGGTCCTCGGTGCCCCAGGCGGCCGAGGCGCTGTACTCCTCTTCTTCCTGGTCCACGACCGTGGGCTTGAAGAGTGCACGGCCCAGCTCGCGCCACGCCACCACCTGCCACTCCAGCACGTCGTACTGGATGTCGTACTGACCGCCGCCGACCAGCTCCTGGACCCGGGGCGTCCACTCGGCGAAGAAACCGCCCGACTCCAGGCGGACCACGGACTCTCCATCGACCTCGGCGGTCAGGGCGAGCTCCTCGTAGTCCCGCCCCCAGACGTGGACCGCGGGCGTCTCACCCGAAGGGTCGCGGCGGGCCTGGGCAACGCGCGAGATCAAGGACGCACCTCCAGACCGGATTCTCGCAGGCGGCGGCGCTCCCGCAAGCCAGCCCGCACTGCGGCGCCGCCCGTGGCGGCGGGTGGGCACCGAGGCGCGGCGCGCTAAGCTGCCGGACATGGCCTCCCCTCCCGCTCGGGCGTGGACCCCGGCAGACCTGCCGGTGGTGCTGCTGTGTGGCGGCCTCGGGACCCGGATGGGCACCCGGAGCACCCGGGTCCCGAAGCCGATGGTCGACGTGGGTGGACGGCCGCTGTTGTGGCACGTCATGCAGGGCTACTCGGCCCACGGCTGTCGGCGCTTCGTGCTCTGCCTGGGCCACCTGGCGCCGGCCATCGAGGACTGGTGGCTCGCCGGTCCGGAGCCGTCGTGGCAGGTCACCCTCATAGACACCGGCCAGGACAGCCTGACCGGCGAGCGCCTGCGCCGGGTCTCGGACTCGCTGCCCACCGACCGCCCGGTGTTCATGACCTATGGAGACGGCGTGGCCGACGTCGACCTGGGTGCCCTGCTGGCCCACCACCAGGCCCAGGGCGTGCACGCGACGGTGACCGCCATGCGGGCCCGGAGCCGGTTCGGCACCCTGCGCACGAGCGGGGGCCGCGTGGTCGCCTTCGAGGAGAAGCCCCTGCTGCGCGATCGGGTGTCCGGGGGCTTCTTCGTGCTCGAGCCCCAGGCCCTGGCCCACATCCGGGCCGACGAGGCCTTCGAGGTCGGGGCCCTGGGCCGCCTCGCCGCAGCGGGCCAGCTCGCGGCTTACGAACACGACGGCTTCTGGCTGTCCGTGGACACGCCTCGGGACCTGGCGGCCCTCAACCACCGACATCAGAACGGCGATCGACCCTGGCTGGCGGGTAGACTCGAACAGCCATGAAGGTCGTCCTCATCAACCCCACCATGGGGGACTACTACAAGAAGGCCAAGGTCCGGGCGGCCATCACGCTGTCCCCGCCCTTGAACCTGGCCATCCTGGCCGGCATGCTCCGGCGGCACGGCCACGACGTGGTCGTGTGGGACCGGGAAGCCCGGCCGCGGCTCGACATCGAGGCCGCCCTGCGGACCGAGCAGCCGGACATGGTGGGCATCACCTTTCGCACGCCGCTGTTCCCCCAGGCCCGTGACCTGGCCGAGGCCGCCCGCAAGGTCTGTCCCGACGCGATGATCGTGGCCGGCGGGGTGCACGCCAGCACCCGGCCCCACGAGGCCATCACCCGGGCCCCCTTCCACGTCGCGGTCCGGGGCGAGGGGGACCAGGCCATCGTGGCGCTCGCCAACGGCGACGCCTTCGCCGACATCCCCGGACTCACCTGGCCCGACGGCGAGACCCCGGTCGGGCCGCTGATCGAGGACCTGGACAGCCTGCCCTTTGGGGCCTGGGACCTCTTCGACCTGCGGCGCTACCGCCAGGAGAGCCTGGTGGCTCGCTGGACGCCGGTGGCCGATCTGGAGTCCTCACGGGGCTGCAAGGCCCGCTGCGTCTACTGCACCAAGGGCGTGTTCGGCAGCGCCTACCGGACCAAGTCCCCGGTGCGCTTCGTCGACGAGCTCGAGCACGCCCGGGACCACGGCTTCGTGGGCTTCAACCTGGTCGACGACAGCTTCACCACCAAGACCAGCCGGGCCATCGCCATCTGCGAAGAGATCCTCCGGCGCGACCTGAAGATGCCCTGGACCTGCACCAACGGTCTGCGGGTGGCCAACGTCAACGAGGACTTCTTTCGGCTGGCCAAGGCCGCCGGCTGCTACCTGGTCGCCTTTGGCTTCGAGTCCGGGAGCAACCAGGTGCTCAAGCGCATCAAGAAGGGCGCCACCGTGCAACAGGCCGCTCGCGCCGTGGGCTGGGCGCGCAAGCACGACCTGACAGTGCTGGGCTACTTCATGGTTGGGCTGCCCGGCGAGACCGCGGACACCATCCAGGAGACGGCGGCCTTCGCGTCGTCCCTCGACGTGGACTTCGCCAAATTCTCCATCACGATGCCCCTGCCCGGCACCCCGCTGTACGACGAGTGGTCGGGCAACATCCGGGACCAGGACCACTACGACTTCTCGATCCACCGGGACGGCGCGCGGTTCTTCGACCATCCGGACTTCAGCTGGGCGGACCTGGAGCGGCACACCAGGCAGTGCTACCGCACCTTCTACGGGCGCCCGGAGTACGTCTCCCGGCGGCTCGCAAGGGCCGTCCGACGGGGGGAATTCCGCCGGGAGGCACGCTACGCCCTGGACCTGGTGCTGCCGTCTGCGATGGACGCCTTCACCCGGCGCTGAGGGCCCCCCGAAGATCCTCCCAGGGGCCCGTGCTCAATTGTTGAGCACAGTCGAGATCCCGGTCGAGATTTCCGCCACTTCGGGGGTTCTCCACACGAGTAGTCCCCAAGTTGTCCACAGGGTCAGTGGACAACTCAGCTCGTCGCCAAAAAAACCGTCGATGGCACAACGGAGCGGGTCTGTAGATTCTAATGTGGCACTTGACGCGTCAAATCTCAGCCCGCCCGGGCGCCGTTCTCCACAGGCGGCGATGAATGGACGGGGATTCCCCGTCAATGCCGCCGCTCGACCTGATCAACGAGGGGTCGAACCCCCGCGGGCTCGCCCAGTCTGTGCACCAGGCACAGGCGATCGGACGTGGACGCCACGGCCACCAGCGCGGCCGACTTGCGGCGAGCTCGCCGGCGCAGGTGCTCCGCGGCTTGGAGTCGCCCGTCCTCCTCCAAGCGCGCACCGGCGTCCCACAGCGCCAGCACAGCCTGAGGCGCATCCAAGAAGCGGCCCGAGAGCCGCAGGGCCAGGCGACGGGCGGCCAGCTCGACTTCGTCTGCCGTGCCCCGCATCAGCGCGGCCTGCAGACGTACCGCGCAGGCGTCCTGGCCCACCAGGCCACCGACCCCAGCGACCTGGGCCAGGAGCTGCTCAGCCCGGCGTGGCTCTTCGAGCGCCAGGTACAGGCGGGCTTCGGCGATGGTGACCAGATCGGCGGCTTCGTCCGGTAGCTCCGCGCCGTAGGCCGACCGGAGCTCGCGCACCAGGCGCAGGCCGGCGAGCGGCGCCCCCTCGAGCCGGTGGCGCTCGGCCCCCACATAGGCGTGCAGGCTCTCGAGATCGGGCTCCAGCCGGGGCACGCCGGCGTCGATCGTGTCCACGGCAGCCGCCGTCTGGCCGGTGACGACGTCGATCCAGGCGCCCATGAGCGCACACCACGCGGCCCCCACCGGCGAGCCGACCTCGCGCTCGAAGCGCTCGATCCGACGGAGCCACTCCCGCTGACCCATGAGCTCGCCCGCGCGACCCGCGCCGACCGAGGAGGCCACCAGGGTCCAGCCGTCGGATGCGTGGGCCCCCACCCGCCACGGAGTCGCGTTGAAGGCCAGCACGAGCAGGTTGAAGTGGTGGGCCACCCGAAGGACGGGCCAGGCCTGGGCGGCCAGGCCCAGCACCACCGCGAGGAGTGCCTGGGCCAGCAGCCCGCCGGCCAGGTACAGCCGCTGGCGCTCCGGCACGACCTTGACCGGAATTGCCACGCAGGCCCCGCCCATCCACAGCCGTCGGCCCAGGTAGATCACGACCCCCCGGCGCGTTCTGTGCGAGACCAGGGGCCGGCCGTGGCCCACCCCAAAGGACGTCAGCC
Organism: uncultured Enterobacterales bacterium; assembly: GCA_964519895.1. Classification (GTDB taxonomy): domain Bacteria; phylum Myxococcota_A; class UBA796; order UBA796; family CAJQPC01; genus CAYFPX01. The sequence continues at coordinate 27,933 of CAZFLE010000031.1, forward strand.
GGTAGCCGGCCGGTCGCGCCATCAGGGCGTGGCCGGCCTCGTGGACCGTGGCGATCACGGGCACCGACGCCAGCAGGATCCCCAACAAGGGGAGCACTTCGGGGGAGAGGTCCAGACTCATGGGGCCAGGCTCCACGATACCCGCCGGCGCACCCCCTCCGCCCCGGCATCCAGGTGGGCGCCGGCGGGAGACCGTAGGATCGGCAGGTCCCCGCTGGCGGGGTAGAGCCACCCACCCCCCGGACCAAGACCTTCGTGACAGGCCCCAGCGACCCCTCCCAGCTCGCCAGCGACCTGCTCGCCGAGCGGGGCGTGCCCCTCCCCGAAGGCATCTCGGCCCAGCGTGCGGCGGTCGAAGCGCTGATCCAGAGAGCCCCCGAGCTCGTCCAGAGGGCCGACGCCGCCTTGCTCGCCCTGCGAGAGCTCGAGCAGGCGGACCAGGCCCTGCCGGGGGTGCTGGATGGCGTGCGGCGCACGCACTTGGTGGCCCACGACCCCATCACCACCACCTGGGAGGGCTGGGACCTCTCCAGCGGCCGACGACTCCGGATCCGGGTCCTGCGACCCCGGTGGCGGCGGGACCCGGTGTGGCTGAGAAGACTCCAGCGCACCGCCGAGCGGGTGTCCGAGATCCCCTCACTGGTGCCTGTTCGGTGGAGGCCCGATGGGGAGTGGCCCCACCTCAGGGTCCAGGTAGACGGCGCGACCCTGGCCGACCACCTGCCGGTCGAAGACCGGGCAGACAGTGGACGCCTGGCGGCGTTCCTGGGCGCCGGCCTGATGGCCCTCGACGAGCTCCACACCCAGGGCTTGCTCCACGGCGCCGTGACCCCGCTGAGCCTGGTCTGGGGCGCCGATGGGGCGCGGCTGGTCTGGCTCGACCCGTTGCGCACGGACCCGTGCACGCCCCAGCAAGACCTGGCGGCCCTGGGCGCCGCCGTGGCACAGCTCGACCCCGATGCCCAGGACCCGCTGGGCGCCATGGCCCACGGGCTGGCGGAGCTGCCGCCCCCGTCGGCCGACTTGGCCGAGCTCCTGCTCCGCAGGGCCATGGCCACCGCTCTGGCAGACCGACGCCACCACCTGGCGGTCCAGGCCCGAGGCGTCGCCAAGCGCGGCGCCCGCGCCCGCCTGCTGCGCGCCACCCGGGCCCTGTCCAGCGCCTTGGCCCCGCCCCAGGGCCAGGTCTGTCTGCGCGCCGGCCATGACCCGGTCCTGGTGGTGGCCGAGAGCGACGGCAGCGCCGTGCGCGGCGGCCCGGTCGGTGGCGTGCCCGCCGCCTTCCTGCCTCACGTGTGGAACCAAGAAGACGGGCTGGACGCGTCGGCGGCTCGGATCCTGCTCCGTGCGTGGGCCACCCGCGCCCGCGGCGACGAGGCACGCCGCGCCGAGATCCAGGACGAGCTCGGCGCCACCGATGCCCTCGCGGGCGGACTCTGCCGCTGGGTCTCCGGCCAGGCCAGGCTCCGGGCCCTCCGCATGCTGATGGAGCTGGGGGCCTGAGCCTCTATTCCTTGGCCACCGTGAGCAGGTAGGTGCGCTCGCAGTCCGCGTTGGCGATGGCCTCGACCACGGCCTCATAGGTGCCGCTCTCGTCGGGTCCGGTCTCGTCGCTGAAGCTGAGCTCCACCGAACCCCCGGTGCTGAAGTCCACCGCCATCTCGCCGAGGGTCAAGCCGCCGGCGCTGGAGAGCCGGTTCAGGGTCAGCCGGTAGTTGCTCTCGTCGGGGATGTTGGAGAGCACCACCCGCACGGTGAAGAAGTCCAGGTACTCATCGGTCAGCTCGAAGGTGAAGCGGTCGACGTCGTCGTCGTTGTGGAGCAGGCCCGCCGCGCTGCGGTCCGAGGACTCCAGCGCCCCCAGCGCGGTGCCGTCCGTGTCGTTGGGTTCGTAGGGATCCGCCGACGCGGCGTCCTCGTCGATCTGGTCATCACAGTCGGTGTCCCGGCCGTCGCAGCTGTCCAGCGCCCCCGGGTGCACGCTGTCGTCGGCGTCGTCGCAGTCTCCCTCGTCCCAGGCCCAGCCGTCGTCGTCCAGATCGCGGTCGTCGGTGTCGGAGTCTGTGTCGGCGTCGGAGTCCGTGTCGGTGTCTGCGTCGCTGTCCGTGTCCGCGTCGGCGTCCTGGGGGGGCGCGGAGTCCAGCGGGCTCGAGTCGGAGAAGGTGGCTGTGGCCGCGCTGAAGTCGCACCCGATCAGGGCCAGCGCCGGTAGCCAGAGTCGCACTGCGCTACCGTAACCGCCGTGGCGGACTCCGATCTTCGCGGCCGAACCGTCCTCGTGACGGGCGCGAGCGGCTTCCTGGGCCGGGAGGCGACCCGACAGCTCCGAGCCGCGGGTGCAAGCGTGCACGCCACCAGCCGCGGCCGCGGAAACCTACCGGGCACGACCACCCACCGCGCCGGCAGCGCCGCGGCGGTGGGCCAGGTCATCGCTCGGGTCCGCCCCCAGCTGGTCGTGCACCTGGCGGCACCGGTCTCCTTGGACCGGGACCCCGCCCGCCTGCCCGAGCTCTGGAGCGGCATCTTCGACACCACCGACGCGGTGGCGCGGGCGTGCCTGGACGAGGACACCCGCCTGATCGTCGCCGGGACCTGTGAGGAGTACGGGGACGGACCCGCGCCTTTCACCGAGGACCAGGCGCCCCGCCCCGTGAGCCCCTACAGCACAGCCAAGGCCGCGGCGACACACTGGACCATCTGCCTGGCCCGCTCCCGCGGCCTCCGGGCGACGGTCGTGCGGCCCTTCCTGACCTATGGCCCCGGCCAGGCCACGGGGCGCCTGGTGCCCACGGCCATCGACGCGGCGCTGTCCGGTCGCCCCTTTCCCATGACGGACGGACAGCAGACCCGCGAGCTCAACCACGTCTCCGACATCGTGCGCGGGGTGCTGGCTGCGCGTGCGCCGGCCGCCATCGGACGCATCGTCAACATCGGCGGTGGCCGGGAGCTCTCTGTTCGGGCCATCGTGGCCCTGGTCTTCGCGGCCTGTGGCGCAGACACGGACCTGGTCCAGCTGGGGGCCCTGCCCCGCCGGGGTGGCGAGGCCGACCGCTTCGTCGGGGACCACACCCTCGCCCGCAACCTGCTGCGGCACGCGCCACGGGTCCCGCTCGAGGAGGGACTGGCACAGACCATCGCGGCGTGGAGATCCTGTGCTCAGGACTGAGCCGCTGGTCCGACACGGCGATGACCGCGGCGTGCTCCTCAAGGTCCACCCCAGCCCGGTCTCCGGCGAGGTCTACGTGGTGACTGCCCGGCCCGGCCAGGCCCGGGGACACCACTTTCACCGCCACATGGCCGAGTGGTTCGTGGCGGTCTCGGGCCAGGGCGAGCTCCGGGCCCAGGACCCAGAGACCGGGCGCACGAGCCGCGTCGACCTGGCAGGCATCCGGGTGCACGTGCCCGCCGGGATCGCCCACGTCCTGGTGAACACCGGGACCCAGGACCTGGTGGTGGTCGCCTGTGCCGAGCGGTGCCATGACCCGTCCGACGTGGTGCCCTGGCCGGTCCCGCTGTGACGCGCTGGGCCCTGGGGTGCTGGGCCTTGGGCGTGGGTGTGCTCGCGGTGGACGGTCCGGTGGCCCTGCGAGCCCTGGCCTGTCTGCCCGCCGTGCTCTGGGCGCCTGGCGTCGGCTTCGCGTCGCGCCTTTCGACCGGTGGCGGCCGCCTCCAGGTCGCGCTGGACGCAGCCTGGATCGCCATCGGCCTGGCGGTCGTCGACGTGGCCCTGTGCCGGGTCCTGGGGCTCGGGTCCTGGGGGCTGCTGGGGTTGTCCGGTCTCTGGCTCGCCGGGGGACTCGCGCTCGCCGGCGGCCGACCGGTCCGGGGTTCCACGCGGCCACAGGCGTGGGGTGGGGTGGCGATCGCGGCGTTCTTGCTGGCCGGCGCTGCCGCGGCATGGTCACCCGCCCTGAGTCGACCGCTGGCGGCCTACTGGTGGCTGGGCGGCGCCGATCAGCTCCCCGCTGAGGGACCCGGCTGGGCCGAGGGGACCGGCTGGGCAGAGGTCTCCCGACCGGGCTGGGCAGAGGCCGGCGCAGGACGGCTCGTGGACGTCGACGGAGACGGCGGTGTGCTGACGCTCCAGTCGCCGGGGCAGCTGGTCATCGCGGTGCAGGGCCCCGTCGGCACGGCGCTCAGCGTCGGCGACGCTTCGGCGGTGGTCTCCCGGGATGTCCAGGAACAGGACGACTCCGAGCCGGTGCCCCGCTATCTGGGCCACGGTGTTGCGGCGGTGCTCATCAGCGCCCCGGCTGGAGAGCTGGCCGTCGACGTGGCGGGACCCCCCGGGGCGGTGGTCTACGTCTTCCCCTCGTCCGAGGCCATCTGGGCCGTGCACCACGAGGGGGACCTGCGCTTCACCCACAAGTGGCAGATCCTGAACATCGTCGAGAACCAGCGCTGGGCAGCCGAGCTGCTCAAGGACCGCTGGATCACCATCAACCAGCCGCCCCTGTGGAGCCACGTGCTCGCAGTGGCCGTGGCCCTGGTGGACCCCGGGCTGGCCGGGGCCAATGGTCTGCTGCTGTGGGTGCTGGTCCTGCTGGCCGCGTCGTCGGTGCGGCTGGTCGAAGCCCTGGCGCCCGGCGCCAGCCCCCTCGCCTGGGCCCTGCCCGGTGCCTATGCCGTCGTGCACCTGGGGCTGATGGTCGAGCCGGCGTCGACCACCTTTCCGGACTCGCTCTACGCCGCCGCCTGGGTGGCCGGCATGATCGCCCTGGTCGACACGAGACCCTGGCGGGTCGCCGGGCTGGGGCTGGCAGCGGGCCTGCTGCGGTACCCCGGCACCATCGCGCTGACCCTGGCCGCTGGCGTGCAGCGGGCGACCCTCGGCCGCACGGCGACCCGGGGTCTGGCGGCCCTCTGGGCCACGGTGGTGGCGGTGGCTGCGGTGCTGGCGCTCGCTGCGCTGGTGTCCGAGGACCTCCAGCACTGGCTCCGAGTCCTGTGGTTCGAGACCGTGCCCGAGCACTACGACAACAACCGGGAAGCCCCGCCGATCTGGCAGCGTCCGCCGATCTTCTATGGCCACTGGCTGTACTACACCGGCGGGGGCGTGGCCCTGGCGGCCCTCGGGCTCGGCCAGCGGCCCGTGCGCTTCCTGCTGGGCAGCGCTGGGGTGTACTCGCTGATGCTCTGCACCATCGACCACTTCCCCACCCACTACTTCCTGCCGCTCGTGGCCCTGACCGGCGCTGCGGTGGCCGTGAGCACGGCTCGGCACCGCCACAAGCTCCTGCGCCACGGCGTGCCGGTCCTGGCCCTGCTCGGAGCGGCCGCCTGGATCGGCTGGGGGCGCATCCTGTGAGCCTTCAGCGGGTCACTGCAGCCGTCCTGTTGCTGGTCTTTGTGTGGGTCAACGGGGCCTGGTTGTCGTCGGATCAGCTGGTGCGCGACGGCGACGAGGAGGGGCACGTCGGCGCGGCGGAGCTGTTCTTGGTGGACCTGGAGGGTGCGCGGCCAGGGACCTTTCTGCACCGGGCCCTGGTGGCTGACATGGGGGACTACCCGTCCCTGTTCCCGGCGACGGTCGGGGCCTGGTGGTGGGCGGCCGGCGGCGGGGCCCCCGAACGCCCTGGCGTGCGCGCCGTGAACCTGGCTTGGCTGCTCCTGACCGCAGCCGGGGTGTGGGCCACGTGCAGGAGCCTGGGCATGCGCACAGGCGCGCTCGCGGCGGCGGCGGTCCTGCACCTGCCACTGGTCGTGGGCATGGCCCGGCACTTCATGCCCGAGGGCGCCCTGGCCGCGACCGTGTCGCTCGCCGTGGCTGCTGCCTGCTGGCAGCGGGTGCGACCCACCGCGGGGCGCGCACTGCTGCTCGGTCTCGCGCTGGGCCTGGGGCTCTTGACCAAGCAGACCTTTCCGCTCTACGCGGCGGTCCCGGTGTTGGTGGCGGTGCGCTGGCGGCGCTCCCTGGCGTGGGCTGTGGTCGGTGCCGCGGTCGCCGCCCCCTGGCTCTGGACCAACCTCGCCGAACAGGTGGCCTACTCCACCGCCTCGGCTGGCTACCGTGGGGACGGCGGTCTGCTGGCCCACGGCACCTACTACCCCCTCGCTCTGGCCGGTCCGGCCCTGGGTCCGGTCTGGGTCGCCCTGTCTGGGCTCGCGGCCTGGCTCGGCTGGCGGCGGCAGCGCGACGCGGTCCTGCTGGGCCTGGCGTGGCTGCTCGGCGGAGCCCTGCTCCTGACCGCCGTGCCCAAGAAGTACGACCGACTCCTGGTCCCCCTGCTCCCGGCGGTCGCGCTCCTGGTCGGCGCGGCGGCCGCGGCCCGACCCCGGGTCGCCCCCCTGGTCCTGGCGGGCGCGGCGTGGACCACCTGGCTCTCCTTCGACGACCCCTCCTGGGCACGCCCGCCCGAGCCCCTGGTGGACTTCGAGCCGGGCTGCCTCCAGCGCTGGCTTCGTCCGCCCGTACCCCAGGACCTCGGCTTCGCCCCGATCCTGGCTGCGGCCGCCCAGGCGCCGGACGGGCCCGTGCTCGTGATGGGAGGCCCGCCCATCCCTTGTGCCATCCAGACCACCTTCGACTGGTCCTACCACCTGGGCCCTGCGCTGCGCCGTGGGGGCCAGGAACGCCCCGTGCTCACCGAGGGAGACGGGGCCCTGGTGGTCGACTTCTCGAACGGCGCCGCCGGCCTCCGGCACCCCGTGCCGCTCCTGGGGGCGTCGTACACCCTCTCCTTCTGACCTGGAACCTCGCCGGGCTATCCTTGTCCCACGGAGCCATGAGCATGAGCCAGACCCCCGAGCTTCCCCAGCAGTCCGGCGGACTCCTCACGGAGTTCAAGGACTTCATCGTGCACAACAAGGCCTGGTGGATGACCCCCATCGTGCTGGTCCTGCTGGCGATGATCGCCTTCATCCTGTGGGCCGAGTCCAGCCCGGTGCTGCCGTTCATCTACACGGTGATCTGACCGGCGCGAAGGGCCTCAGAACATCTTGGTGGCCCGGTCCATCGTGAGCTGGGGCTCGGTGCGCTCCAGCCAGTAGGTCTCGGCGTCGGGATCGGCGGGGCCACGATCGATCATGGGCCGGCGCAGGAGCTTGAAGCCCCCGGCGATCGGAGACACGGCGATCACGTAGACGAAGCCCATCAGGAAGCGGTTCTGAGTTTCGATCAGGCGGTGGGCAAAGCCCTTCCACCGGCGCCAGATAGCCTTCATGGTGCGCAGCATGGGTGGATGATCTCCCGGGCCCGGGGGTTGGTCAACCGTCCCGCTCCCCGGGCCGTGCGCTGCCCTTCCCCCCGTGCTACCTGTGCGTCCCGCTGAGCGGGACTTGTTGAAGCGGAGGCTGAATGCTGACTGCCCTGGTGCTGCTGAGTGCCGCGACCACCCCGGACGCACACGCGGCCGAGGTGCTCTGGCAGGGCTCGTACCGCGCTCGGGGCCTGGCCTTCGAGACGCTGTCGCTGAACCGCGAGCACGACCAGAACCAGGGCCTGTCGGGCTACTGGGACCACCGCTTCCTGCTGAACCCCACCATCGCGGTGAACTCCCGGGTGGCGGTCAACTTCCAGCTGGACATGCTGCCGTGGACCCCCTGGGCCCAAGACGTCGCCACCTACGACGACGCCGTGACCGGCGACACCATCCCGGTGGCCTACGCCGACGGTGTGACCGCCCACAGCGACGCCCAGGACGGCGGCAGCTACCTCCAGAACTTCATGGCCGTGCGAGCGTGGGCCGACGTCTACACCGACTACGGCCGGCTCAAGTTCGGGCGCATGGCCCTGGACTGGGGCTCCGGCCTGCTCTTGAACGCGGGCATGGATCCGGACAGCGAATTCGGCGACACGTCGGACCGCATCCAATTCACGACGCGGATCGGCCCGGTCTACGTGATGGCCGCCTACGACCTGGCGCTCGAGGGCTACGTCAACCAGAGCGACGACATGCACATCGCCAACGCGGCGGTGATGTACAAGACCGAGACCCTCGCGGCGGGCTTCCTGAACCGCTACCGCTTCCAGCCCAGCCAGAGCCTGCACGTCTACACCGGCGACATCTGGGGCAAGGCCGAGCTCGGCCCGGTGCTGTTCGAGACCGAGTGGGCGGCCACCTTTGGCACCGGCAGCCTGGGCGACGGCGTCGACGACGTCTCGATCGTCGCTTTTGGCGGGATGGTCAGCGCCGAGGGCTCCTTCCAGCTGCCGGAATTCAGCGGCGAGGTCCTGGCAGGCGCCCAGGTCGGCTGGGCCTCGGGCGACGAGGACCCGACGGATCAGCAGCTGCGGGCCTTCCAGTTCGACCGGGACTACAACGTCGCCCTGCTCATGTTCGAAGAGCCCATGCCGATCCTGGCGGCGACTGTGCCCAACAGCGCCAACGCGGGCGAGGACACCAGCGCCACCCGCCTGGGCGAGGGCATGTCCAACGTCCAGTACCTGGCCCCCTGGGTCGGCTACCGAGTGCTCGATCCCCTGGTGGTCAAGCTCACCTACATCGGGGCGCGGGCCCACCACGAGGACCCGGATCTGCCCGACTCCCGTGGCTATGGTCACGAGTTCGACCTGTCCCTGCACTGGACGCCCTACGAGTCCTTCCGGATCGACGCCACCCTGGGCGTCTACAAGCCGGGCCCCTACGTGGCGGACTATGTCCACGAGACCCTGGGGGGCGGCTTCGACGACTGGACCGTCGGCGGCCGGGTGATGGGCACGGTCCACTTCTAGGGGACCCAGTGCTGCACGGCGTCCACACCGCACTGGTCACCCCGTTCACGGCCAGTGGCGATCTGGACCTCGACGCCTATCGGCGACTCTGCGAGCGCCAGCTGGCAGCGGGCATCCACGGGCTGGTGGTCTGCGGCACCACCGGCGAGACCCCGACGCTGGACCCAGCCGAGTGGGAGGCGCTGGTCCGGGCCACCGTGGGGCTGGCGGCCGGACGGGTCCCGGTCACCGCCGGCTGCGGCACCAACAACACCGCCACCACCGCCGCAGCCTGTACCCGGGCGCGGGAGCTCGGCGCCGACGCGGCCCTGGTGGTCCTGCCCTACTACAACAAGCCCAACCCGGCCGGACACCACGCCCACCTCGAAGCGGCGGCCGCCGCGGGCTTGCCGTTGGTCGCGTACCACGTGCCGGGACGCACGGGGCAGCGGCTCGACACCGCCCTGCTCGCGGCGCTCACCACCCGGGACGGCGTGGTCGCGCTCAAGGAGGCCACGGGCGACGTGACCTTTGGCTCCGACGTCATCGGCCTCGTGGACCGACCGGTGCTCTCCGGCGACGACTTCAGCTTCTACCCGCTCATGTGCGTGGGTGCGGCCGGTGTGATCTCGGTGGTCTCCAACGTGGACCCCCTCAGCACGGTGGCCCTGGCCGAAGCCGCCCGCGACGGCGACATGGCCTCGGGCGCCCAGCTCCACCACTTCCTCCAGCCCCTCATCCGGTGGCTCTTCTCGGACACCAACCCCGTGCCCACCAAGGCCGCCCTGGCGGCGCTGGGCCTGTGCGAGCCCGCCACCCGCCTGCCCCTCTGGCCCATGCCGGCCGACCAGGTCCCGGCCGAGCTGCTCGAGGGCATCGACCCGTGATCCCCGTCGCGGTCAATGGCGCAGCCGGTCGCATGGGCCGGCTCCTGGTGGCAGGCATCACCGCCGCCCCGGACCTGGAGCTCGTGGCTGCGTTCGAGGGCCGCGACCACACCCAGCTGGGCGAGACACTCGGCGGCGTGGCCCTCCAGACCGTGGACGCGCCGGCGGTCGCCCGCGCCCGGGTGCTCATCGACTTCTCCCTGCCCGCCGGGACCCGGACCCTGCTCCACTTCGTCACCGACCAGGCCCTGGTCTGTGGCGTCACCGGTCTCGACGACCTGACCCAGGGGGCCCTCCAGGCCCACAGCGGCTCGGCGGCGGTGGTGGTGGCCTCGAATTTCTCCACCGGGGTCAACGTGCTGCTGGGGCTGGTCTCCCAGGCCGCTGCCACCCTGGCCGACCACGACCTCGAGATCGTCGAGATGCACCACAATCGCAAGCGGGACGCCCCGTCGGGCACTGCCCAGAGCCTGGCCCAGGCCGCTGCCGATGCACGGGCCATCGCCCTGGACGACCACGCCGTCCACGGGCGCCGCGGCGACGTCGGGCCCCGTGCACCCGGCGAGATCGGCCTGCACGCCCTGCGCGGAGGCGACGTCGCCGGCGAGCACACGGTGTACCTGGCGGGGGCCGGCGAGCGCCTGGCCCTGAGCCACCTGGCCACCAGCCGGCAGGCCTTTGCAGACGGCGCCCTGCGGGCCGCCCGATGGGCCGCGAGCCAGGCGCCCGGGCGCTACGACATGCAGGACGTCCTGGGCTTCAGGTAGCGGGGCCCCAGACCCGCAGCACCGACTCCTCGGCCGGCACCCCCACCCGCAGCGGGAAGCCGTAGTGCCCCGTGCCCTTGTGCACGTACATCCGGTTGGTGCCGTGCCCCCACAGGCCGTGGTCCGGCAGGCCCGTGAGCGCGTTCACGCTGGTCCACGCCAGCCCCAGGCTGACCAGGCCCACGTGACCGCCGTGGGTGTGGCCGGACAGCGCCAGGTCGGCCTCGCCCTCGGGCAGGTGCTTGAAGGCCCCCGGGTCGTGGAGCAGCACCAAGCGGAAGGCACCCGGTTGGCGGGGCCAGGCCGCAAGGGTCGCCCCGTGCCGGGCTGCCCGGTCTCGCCACACGTGATCGAGCCCGACCACCTGGACGGGGCCCGCGCCGGTCTGCACGACCTGGGCCTGGTCGATGAGCAGCCGCACGCCCACCGCCGCGAGCTCGGCCGCCACCTGGTCCGGGGCCTCGTGGTCGTGGTTGCCCATGCAGGCGAAGACCCGTCCCTCCATGGCCTGGAGCGGCGCCAGGGCCTGGGACAGCGCCCCGGGCGTGCCCTTGCCCTCCATCGTGTAGAAGTCGCCGGTCAGCAAGACCAGGTCCGGGTCTTGTTCGACGGCACGCTGGGCGATGTCCCGGAGCCGGGACACGGACATGAAGGGACCCAGGTGGGGATCGGTGATCTGCACCAGCCGCAGCGGACGCTCGCCGGTGCCGGTCTGCTTCTGCACCCGCCGCAGGCCGTCGACCGGGTCCCGATCCAGCCGAAGGTCGACCACCTCGCGCACGGTGGTGCTGGATTGCCAGACACCGATTGCGGCAGCCAGGAAGGGGATCCAGACGCCCACCGGGGTGTAGCCCAGCGTCGCCGCCACAGACCAGGGCAGGGCCAGCAGGGTGCCAGCGGCGAACCACAGGCCGGGCACGGTGATCAGGCCGCGGTAGATGACCGGACGCAGGCGGGGGAAGATCAGCATGCCGTACTGGACGAACACCGCGGCCTGGGCCCACCAGAGCACCGGGCCCAGTCCCTGGACCAGCGGAAAGAGCCCCACAGAGACCACGGTGTGCAGCCCCAGGATGACCGCGGCGAACACCGCGTAGATCCGGCTGCGGAGGACGCCCGCGGCCACCACGACGGTGGCCAGGGCGGCGAGAGAAGAGACGGTGAAGGCGGACACGGGCACAAGATGTGCATGTTCATGCAAACGTCAAGTGCACCGGGCCGCTCAGCTGACGAACTTCCGGTACTTGATGCGGTGGGGGCGGTCGGCGTCCTCGCCCATGCGGGCCCGCCGGTCCTTCTCGTAGGCCTGGTAGTTGCCTTCGAACCAGACCACGTTGCTGTCGCCTTCGTAGGCCAGGATGTGGGTCGCGATGCGGTCCAGGAAGAAGCGATCGTGGCTGACCACCACGACGCAGCCGGGAAAGTCCAACAGCGCGTCTTCGAGGTTGCGCAGGGTCTCCACGTCGAGGTCGTTGGTGGGCTCGTCGAGCATCAACAGGTTGCAGCCCTGGCGTAGCAAGCGGGCCAGGTGCACCCGATTGCGCTCGCCTCCAGACAGCGTGCCCACCTTCTGCTGTTGGTCGGCGCCTCGGAAGTTGAACTGGCTCACATAGGCCCGGGAGTTCACGTCCCGGGTCCCGATGGTGATCAGGTCGGTGCCGCCAGAGATGGCTTCCCACACCGTCTTGCCGTCGTCCAGAGCGTCCCGAGACTGGTCCACGTACCCCAGGTCCACGGTCTCCCCGACGGTCAAGCTGCCGGTGTCGGCGCCCTCCTGGCCCACGATCATGCGCAGCAGGGTGGTCTTGCCAGCGCCGTTGGGCCCGATGATGCCCACGATGCCGCCCGGAGGCAGCTCAAAGGACAGGTCGTCCATCAGGAGCTTCTCTCCGTAGGCCTTGGTCACATGGTCCGCGACCATGACCCGGTTGCCGAGCCGCTTGGTGAGCGGGATGGAGATGGTCGCCCCGGTGCCGCGCCGGTCGTCGCGCTGGTTGGCCACCAAGGCGTCGTAGGCCGAGACCCGGGCCTTGGACTTGGACTGACGGGCTCTGGGTGAGCTCCGGATCCACTCCAGCTCCTGGGCCAGGGTCTTGGCCCGCTTGGACTCGGACTTCTTCTCCTGGCGGAGCCGCTCGGTCTTCTGCTCCAGCCAGCCGGAGTAGTTGCCCTGGTAGGGGTAGGCCTTGCCGTGGTCCAGCTCCAGGATCCAGTGGGCCACGTTGTCCAGGAAGTAGCGGTCGTGGGTCACGGCCACCACGCACCCGGGGTACTCCTCGAGGTGCCGCTCCAGCCAGGCCACGCTCTCGGCGTCCAGGTGGTTCGTGGGCTCGTCGAGCAGCAGCAGATCCGGACGCTCGAGCAGCAGCCGGCACAAGGCCACCCGTCGCTTCTCCCCCCCGGAGAGCACGGTCACGTCGCTGTCGCCCGGCGGAACGCGGAGCGCATCCATGGCGACCTCGACCCGCCGGTCCAGGTCCCACGCATCCGCGGCGTCGATCCGGTCCTGGAGCTTGGCCTGCTCCTCGCAGAGGGCGTCCATCTCGTCGTCGGTCAGCTCCTCGCCAAAGCGCTCGCTGACCCGCTCGAATTCGTTCAAGAGCTCCCGGGTCGGCCGGACCGCCTCCTCGATGTTGCCGCGCACGTCCTTGGTGGGGTCCAGCTGCGGCTCTTGGGACAGGTAGCCGACCGTCGCGCCGGCCATCAGGAAGGCTTCTCCGTTGAAGGCCTCGTCGAGGCCCGCCATGATCTTGAGCAGCGTGGACTTGCCCGCGCCGTTGTGTCCGATCACACCGATCTTGGCGTCGGGGAAGAAGCTGAGCCAGGTGGGCTCCAGGATCTTGCGACCGCTCGGCAGGACCTTCTCGGTCCCGATCATCTGGTAGATGAACTCGTTGGCCACGACTGCTCCAGGAAGAGGCCGCGGCACATAACGCACCCCAGGCGATGGACGTCGGGCCGTGGTGGTGCTGTACTGTCACCGCTGACCGGAGACCCCTGAGATGTCGATCCACACCTTGTTGCTCCTTCCCCTGCTCACCGCTTGCTCGGGCGGCGTGACCCTGGATGACACCGCCACCACCACTGTCGGCACCGACAGCGGCACCAGCGGCACCTTTCCCGCGGCCCCCGAGGTCGTGATCAACGAGTTCATGGCGTCGAATGCGTCCACGGTGGCCGACGCGACCGGCGCCTACCCGGACTGGATCGAGCTCTACAACGCCACCGGCGAGACCGTGGACCTCGAGGGCTGGGGGCTGAGCGACGACCTGGAGACCCCCGACAAGTGGGAGTTCCCCTCGGGCGCAGAGATCAGCGGCGGCGGCTACCTGCTCATCTGGGCCGACGGCGACGTCGACCAGGAAGGGTTCCACACCCCCTGGAACCTGGACAAGAACGGCGAGCAGATCGCCCTGGCCGCCAGCCCCGACTACGGCTCGGTCCTGGTCGACGCGCTCGAGTACGCGAGCCAGGCCACGGACATCGCCATGGCCCGGATGCCCGACGGCTCGGCCAACTGGGAGGCCGACACGACCCCGACCCCGGACGCCACCAACGAGTGAGTCCCGTCAGGCACCTGCAAGGTCGCTGGTCCTCGGTGGCAGGCCCAGCCATCGCGGCGTCACCTTACTGTTACACTCGCCGAGAGGGGGGCGTACTTCCAGGAAGGAGGTGACGTGAAGGCGCGGTACGAGTTCAAGTACCTCATCACCGATGAGCAGATGGCGGTGGTGCGCGACATCGCGAGCACCTTCATGGACCCGGATCCCTACGCCCCTGACGGCATCTACTCCGTCTACTCCCTGTACTTCGACAGCCGGGAGTACTACTGCGCTCAGGCCACCCTCGAGGGCCTGCGCAAGCGCTTCAAGCTGCGCGTCCGCACCTATGGCTTCAAGAAGCACTTCCCGGTCTTCGTCGAGGAGAAGGGCCGGGTCGGGACCAGCATCGTCAAGCGTCGGGCGCTCATCGACCGCGCGCACGTGAACACCTTCTGCCTGGGCGACGCCAAGCCGGTGGAGGGCTGGGGCACCCGATCCGAAAAGGACGCCGTGACCGTAGAGCGCTTCCGGGACCTGGCCGACGGCCTCCGCATGCAGCCGACACTGTGGGTCGGCTACAAGCGCGAGCCCTGGGTCTCGCCCTATGGCGATGGCTCCCGGCTCACCTTCGACATGCAGCTGAAGGTCCAGCCTCCGCGGTCCGACGAACCCTTCAAGCCCCGCAAGAACGCCTGGGAGCTCGTGCCCCTCGAGCAGCCCACGATCCTGGAAATGAAGTTCAACGGGGCATCACCGGCGTGGATGCAGAAGATCATCCACCACTTGCAGTTGGACCGTGTCAGCGTGTCCAAGTACACACTGGGCGCCGTCCAGTGCATGGACCAGCCCTGGTCCCGACCCCAATGGAGCACCGCGTGGATGCCTTTCTGACAGGCATGTTCTCCGCCGCACCCGGCGGCGAGGTCCCGCTCGAGGAATTCGCCCTGCGGCTGCTGGTGGCGTTCCTGGTCGGGCAGGCCGTGGGCTGGACCTACGCCCGCAGCCACGGCGTGCTCTCGTACAGCCAGAACTTCGTCCAGTCCCTGGTCCTGCTGGCCATGGTCGTCTGCGTGATCATGGCCGTGGTCGGCGACAGCCTGGCCCGGGCCTTTGGGCTGGGGGCTGCTCTGGCTATCGTGCGCTTCCGGACCCCGGTCAAGGACTCGCGAGACACGACCTTTCTCTTCCTGGCCGTGGCCGTCGGCATGGCCGCCGGTGCGGGACAGCTGGCACTCGCGGCGGTCGGTGCCGCAGCCACGAGCGCGGTGGCCCTGTGGCTCCACCGCTCCGCCTACGGCATCCGGAGCCAGGCCGAGGGCATCCTGCGCTTCCGGTTCAGCGGCAGCGACGCACAGCGCGACGCCATCTCGGCCGTGCTGCGCCAGCACTGCCGCGTCTTTCGTCTGTCGGGGGCCCGCACAGGCGGCCCCGGCGACCCCGAAGAGCTGGCCTATGACGTCGATCTGCGGCGTCCGGACCAGGGGGACCTCTTGATCCGTGCGCTCACGGACGCCGGGGGCATCACGGGAATCACCCTGTTGGCGCAGGCACGTCTGGGAGAAGGCTGATGTTGAATTGGAACCTGGCCACGCGACGGCGCATGGGGGTCCTGATCTGGTCCCTGGGCGTGATCGTCGCCATGGTCTGGGCCGGGGGTCGCACCCAGGTCCGCGAGGGCCGTGGTGTCGGCTATGCCGCCCACGTGGAGATCAGCGCCGCCGAGGCTGGCCGGGTCGCCGAGCTCAGCGTCGAGCTGCACCAGCAGGTCCTGGCCGCCGACATCATCGCCCGCCTGGACCCCACACCTCTGCAGCTGCAGCGCGAGGTGCTGGCCGCCGAGCTCCTGGCCATCGAGGACCAGGAGACCAGCCGCGTCGCCACCGAGGCCCGCCGCTTCGCCCAGGGCCTCGAGGACATCTCCCTGGACCGTGCCCGCCTGCGGGTCAACCTCGAGGAGGACCGCGCCCGCCTGGCTGGCGTGGCCCAGCTCCTCGAGACCGAGCGTGGCCTGCTCAACACCGGCGCCAGCTCCCAGCTCAGGGTCGATGACCTGGAGCGCGAGGCCACCACGCTCTCCGCCCGCATCGGGGCCCAGACCGAAGCCCTGGCCACCGCCGAGACCGCCCTCAACGCCGCCCGCGGCCGGGCCCTCTCCGCCCCGACCACCAACGACTGGGCCCTGGTCGCAGCGACCCGACGCCTCGAGGCGCTGGACGGGCGCATGGCTCGCCTGGCCCTGACGGCAGGCATGGACGGCCAGGTGACCTGGATCTACAAGCAGGCCGGCGAAGTCGTCCAGGCCGGCGACCCGATCGTTCGCGTGAGCAGCATCGACACCAATGAAGTGCTGGCCTGGATCTCGGCCTCGACGGTGGCGGGTCTGTCAGCCGGGGCCGACGCCACCATCATCCGCGCGAGCGGGGAGCTTCTCCGGGGCTCCGTCTTGAGTGTGGGCGCGAGCCCCATCGAGCTGCCCGAAGCCCTGTGGAACAACCCGACGGCCCGGGAGTGGGGAGTGCCGGTGCGGATCGAGCTGGCGGAGGGGCGGGTCGCGCCGGATGAGCCGGTGCAGGTCAGGATCTAGCGAGAGCTCAGGAGGAGCTCGAGCCACGAACTCGAGGCACGACCCACGACCCCTACTCGAGCTGCCCCTCCAACACCGCCCGGCGCTCCACGATCATCTCCCGCATCGCCGCCTGGTATGTCGCGACCTCGTCGTCGCTGTAGTCCTTGTGGTCATCGGCGACGGTGAGGCCGGCGATCTGCGCCTGGACGGTGTCGAAGTAGCCCAACAGATCGATCTGCTCCGCGATGTCCAGCACGTCGCGCACGTGCTGCTCAAAGGTCGCCATGCACGCCGGGACCTCCAGGCAGTGCTCGGCCACCAGCCCATAGACCCCGTCCGTGATCACCCGGCCAGGGTCGTACCAGGACTCGTCCACGCCATGAGGGATGAACTTGAGCTGCCCGCTCTCGGGGTCGTCGTAGACGTGGCAGTCGTCGCCGGGCTCCCGGAAGGGGTAGGCGTCGTACTGCCCCACGTACCCGCTGACCGCCCAGTACCGCAGGAACAGGTCCAGGTCGAAGGACGCCAGCACGGCGTCCAGAGCCGGCTCGGGCTCCAGCTCCAGCGCGTCCGCCGTGGCCTGCAGGCGGGTCCGGTCGTCGGGGCCGTACTCCAGCTGGAAGTCCGGCACGTAGTCGTCGTAGAAGTCGACGTCCCACACCTCCCACAGCGGGCCGTCGTCGTCGTCGAACCACTGCCGCATCATGCGCTTGTCGACCGTCTCCAGGTTCGTGTAGAGCCCGTAGGACTCCCCGTTGATGACCACCTGGGCGTGCTGGGCCCGCGACGCGGGTACCCCGGCCTCGCGGTAGAGCCGGTAGGCCACGCGCTCATGCATCATCGCGCGGTCCTCGTTCATGGCCTGGAGGGTGATCTCTTTGAGCCCCCGGAACTCCTGCCCCGAGACCAGGAAGTCGAGCTGCAGCTTCAGCGACGCCTTGTCGGCGATCGGCCGCCAGCTGTTCTCACCCTTGGTCCGGATGCCGATGCTCTCCAGCACCTGTCCGTCCACCTCCAGGTCGGCCTCGACGTACCACTGGTCGAACGCCGTCTGCTCCTGGAGCTCGTCCCAGCTGTCCCCGGGGATGGAGAGGGTGAAGACCGGAACCTCGTCGTCCTGGAACACCGGGTCTTCCGGGTCGTCGACGCCCGGAACGCCCTCTACATCGGTGGCCGTGTCCGTGGTGCCTGGGGTCGGCTCGGTCGTGTCGGTGGCGGTCCCGCCGGACGTGTCCCGAAGCTCGCCGGAGCCGGTACAGCCGAGCGCCAGCAGGAGGGAGAGCGTCACCGAGGTGTCCGCGGCTCTACCAGCCGCCTCCGTCGCCGCCAAAGGCGCCCATGTCCGACCGCGAGCCGTCCGGGTCCGTGCCCCCAGGGGTCCCGGCGTCGACGCACGGGCTCCCGGCGTCCAGGTTCAGGTCGCCCCCGCCGGCATCGACGAAGTCCGGGTCCTCGGAGATGTTGCCGCTGGTGCCCGTCGGGTCGTCCATGCCGTCGAAGGGGGGGTCGCTCCCCCACACGTCGTTGTACATCCAGCCCACGTCGGACTCCTCGACCAGAACCTGCTCACCGCCGGAGTTCTGGGCCAGGATGTTGTTCCGTGCGGTCACGGTCGAGAGCTTGAGGGCCATCGCGCCGCCCTCGCCGCCCGAGTTGCCCCAGATCGTGACGTGCTCGATGACGGCCCGGCTGGCGGTCTTGATGTAGATCGCACCGCCGTCGTCACCGGCGGCATTGGAGAGGAACAGGGAGTTGGTGATCTCCACGTCGGTCTCGTAGGTGATCATGTCGGTCTCTTCGTCGTCGTCGTCGTCGAAGGGAACCTCGTCGACGCACACGGCGGCGCCGTCCATGGCCTGGTTGCCCTCGAAGAGCATGTGCTCCAGCGTGACCGTGTGGCGGTCGTTGTCCAGGCTCATGCCGCCGCCACAGTCCGACGCCACGTTCTCCACAAAGGTCAGGTCCTCCATGTGGATGTTGCCTTCGTTCCACCAGGAGTGAAGGCCGGCACCGCGCAGGGCCTGGTTGCCCTCGAAGTAGTTGTCCGACACGTCGGTGGTGTCGTTGTCCAGCTCCACCCCGCCGCCGGCGTCGCCGGTGATGTTGCCGATGAAGTCGTTGCGGCGCAGGGTGTTGGTGGAGTGGGACATCTTCAGGCCACCGCCGTCGTCGGAGGCTTCGTTGGCCTCGAAGGTGTTGTCCTCGATGACGGCGGTGCCCCGGTAGATGCGGATCCCCCCGGCATCGTCAACGGCCACGTTGCCGCTGACCAGGTTGCCGCTGATCCAGTTCGACGCCTGGTTCGTGTAGACACCCGCGCCGTCCTCGGAGCAGGTGTTGCCGCTGATCTCGTTGCCCACGATGTCGCCGCTGCCGTACAGGATGTAGATGCCGCCGCCGTTGTGGGTGGAGTCGTTGGTCGCGATGATGTTGTTCGAGACCGTGTTGTCTCCGTAGATGAAGAGCCCGCCGCCGCCACTGCCCCGGCCGCTGTACTCCTCCTCGCCCTCTGCCAGCGCCTGGTTGCCGGACACGGTGTTGCCGTCGATGGCGACATTGCCCTGGTTCACGAACACCCCGCCGCCCTCGTAGGCCACGTTGCCCACGACCTCGTTGCCGGCAAAAGTGCCGTCGGTCTGGTTGAGGTAGGCGCCACCCCCGGCGCCGGTCGCCGTGCCACCCCGCAGGGTGCTGGTGCTGAAGTCCAGCGTGCAGCCCGTGCTGTAGAACAGCCCACCGTCCACCGCGTCGCCTGTGGCGAGGATCGACTCGCTGACGGTGAGGTCGGCGTTATTGCAGGTCATCACCCCACCGGTGCCTTCGGTGTTGGTGCCGTTCTGAAGGGTCAGGCCAGAGACGCTGGCGTCACTCCGGGCCACCCGCAGCACCACGTCGGCCGTGCTGCCGTCGACGATGGTCACGTCGGCGCCGTCCCGCCCCAACAGGCCCACGTCCTTGTTCTGGATGACCAGGTTCTCGGTGTAGGTGCCCGGGCAGATCACCAACAGGCCGCCTTCGTCCACCGTGTCGATGCCTTCCTGGATCGTGCTCCAGTCCGTGGAGCCGTCGTGGCACAGGTCGAAGTCGTCGACCAGATCATTGCAGTCGTCGTCGACCCCATTCACGGTCTCGTCGGCGCCCGGGTTCACCTCGGGATCGTCGTCGTCGCAGTCCTCGTCGGCCGTGTAGCCGTCCTCGTCGTCGTCAATGGTGCTCGGGTCTGGAGGCTGGGTGTCCTCGGTGTCGGTGATGGGGCTGCCGGTGTCCGTGACGTCGGTGCCCGGACCGGTGTCCGTGACGCCGGGGTCCTTGCCGTCTTCCAGCAGGACACCCCCGCAACCGATGAGCAGAGCAGAGAGCGAGAGCACAGACGAGAGCACGGCGTCTCCGGGAAGGAACGAGACCCGACGAGTATAGCCGCCAGCCAGGCGGCTCTCGGGCGTCAATCCCGTCTACGTCGCACTCCGCAGGCTCTGTGACAGCCGGTCTCTCAGCCTTCGAGCTCCCCTGGGGCCGCCTGGCGGTAGTTCGGGCTGTAGACGAAGTGACAGTCCCGACAGAGCTCCCCGCCGGGAATCCCCTTGCTCCGGGCCTCACGGCGGGCCTCGAGCACAGCGGGCTCCTGGGTCCAGATGCGGCTGAACCGGTCCGACGTGACCTCGCCGACCTTGTTGCTGAGTGCGCGGTCCCAGGGACACAGGGTGACCTTGCCGTCCCAGGAGACCACGGGGGTGGCCAGGGCCCCGGGGCAACGCCGTGGCAGGGACTCGTCCCCGCTGTCGCAGGGGATGGCCAGGATCTCCGCCACGTCCTCGAGGCGTCGGCGGGCCTGGCGGTTGGCCTGGAAGTGGTCGTGGTCGGTGCGCCGGAACCACAGGCCGTCGCCCTGGTCCGGCAGGCGGCCGGCCACCCGCCAGGGGTGCTGCAGCCGCGGGGCCCAGGTCTCGACGAAGTAGTGCGGGTCCAGCTCCTCCTCGACGGTCCACGAGGCGACCACCCGCTGGGCGGCCTTGCGAACGTGGAGCAGGTAGTCCACGTTGCGCAGCACGTCGTCCTGGAAGGGATCGATGCCCTCGCCCCGGATCACCCAGGTCTGGGGGACGGTGCCGTGGAAGCTGGCGATGTCGGCGATCTCCGTGTTGAGCAGCCGGCCATCGGTCTCGAGCCGCAGCTCGCCAAAGACCGCCGTGCGCTCGAGCTGCTCCAGCAGGTAGCGCAGGACCGACGCGAACTCGGGGTGGAGCAGCGGCTCGCCGCGCCACGACAGGTGCAGCGTGCCGAAGCGGATCTGCGCGGCCTGCAGGTCCTCGACCACCGCGCGGACCACCTCGAAGCCCATGAAGCCACGGTCGAATTTGAGGTACCCGCGGTTGCGGTAGTCGTAGAACGCGAAGGGGTCGGCATAGCAGCGCTCGATGGGGCTCGGCGAGTCCGAGACCAGGTCGTCGAAGTGCCGCCGGGCCGTGCGATGGGCTGGGCCGAGCCAGGGCGCGGTGTCCGAGAGCTCAAGGGTCAGCACGCCCTGGGGCAGGTCCAGGCCCTGGGCGCGGGAGCGGCGCCGACGGACCTGCTGCCGGACCTCGTCCAGCGCCAGGCTCGCGGCGCCCTTCAGGATCTTGCGGGCCGAGTCCGAGGGTCGCCTCAGGTAGCAGTTCTGCATGCAGGGGGTGCTGCAGCTCTTCACCACTCGGCGGCGTTCTCGCAACTCCGGGGACTGCCAGATCTGCCGCAGGGTCTGCTGGCGCACGTCGCCAAAGGTGCCCTTGAGGAACTCCAGCTGGCCGTCGCACATGATGGCCTGGCCGTCGGCGTTGATGTAGAGCTCCTTCCAGCCGCTCCAACAGGGGGCCTCCAGGGGCTCCAGCTCGTCCCGGTAGTACGGCGGGATGTAGCGCAGGTCCTGCACCGGGTTCAGGATCCGGTACCCGCTGCGACCCTGGCCATCGACCCGCCGGACCAGCTCCTCGACCAGCTCCTCGAGCGCCGGCAGGTCGTCGTGGAAGAACCACAGACCGGCGATGTCGTCGGGCTCACCCTTGCCATGGCGGAACAGGTTCAGCAGCTGGACCCCGTCGAAGCCCCGCTCGGCCTGCTGGTCCAGGAACGCTGGCAGCGCCGTGACGTTCTGGCGGTGGATGATGGTGTTCGCCAGGATCTTGCGCGGCGGGTTGCCCGCACGCACGTCGGCTTCGCGGATGGCGTCGTAGCCGCGCAAAGCCCGGTCGAACTGGCCCGGCCCCCGGATCTGGTCGTGGATGTCCCGGGGACCATCCAGGGACACGTTGAAGTGCAGGCGATCCGTGGGAATTCGGGCCAGCTCTTCGGCCCGCTTGGGCGTGATGAGGGTGCCGTTGGTGGTGACGGTGATGTAGAAGTCCCGCCGACACGCATAGGCCAGGAGCTCCTCCATGTCCTTGCGCACAAAGGGCTCCCCCCCGAGGGGGTTGAAGATCTGGACCCCCATCAGGGCGGTCTGGTCGATGATCGACTTGATCTCGTCGGTGGAGAGCTCGTTGGCCTCGTCGTAGCAGGTGGTGCACATCGTGCACTTCAGGTTGCAGCGCAGGGTGACGTTGACGCTGACCATGTCCGGCGGCGCCAGGGACCGGTTCAGTCTCCGGGACAGGTGCATGCGCGCATCGCGCCGAAGCCGGGACCACTCTTCCACGGGTCCAGGGTAGCCCGGGAACAGGCCGGTTCCACGTCCGAGGTACAGTCCGCCCGTGCGCGTCCTCGTCGTCTTCCATGGTTGGCTGCCCCGGGACGACCGTCCCGCCAGCGGCGGCGCCCTGCGGGCCTGGCACCACGGCGAGGCCCTGCGCGCCGCCGGCCACGAGGTGCTCTACATCACCCGCGACCAGGACCACGTCGACGGCGGGCCCCCCGTCTTCGCGTCGCCCCGTCAGCTTCGCAGCTACGCCCAGGCCGTGTCCCCGGACCGCATCCTGTGCGTGCAGCCCGAGGAAGCGCCCCACCTCGCGGGACTGGGTGTGCCCCTGGCCGTGGACCTCTACGCCCCCCGACTGCTCGAGGCGGCCTTCCAGGACGGCGCCGCCGCAGAGGCCGTGAACACCCTGCGAGCCATCGCCGCGGGCGACGAATTCCTGTTCTCGAACCCTCGCCAGCGGTGGTTCTACCTGGGCTTGCTGGCCCTGGCGGGGGTCGACGTCCGCCAGGTCAGCGGCCACGTGGTCCCGCTGGTGGCCCCCAAGGGCCCCCGACGCCGCAAGCCCAAGGAACTCACCCTGGTGATGGGGGGCGTGAGCTGGCCGTGGCAGGACCCGACCGAAGGCCTCCGCCTGGCCGTGGCCGCGCTGGACGAGCTCGGCACCGGCAAGGTGGTGGTCTACGGGGGCCGGCCCGCCGTCGGCGACGCCCAGGTCGTGGATCTGCCCGCTCGGGTCCCGCCGTCGGATCGCTTGGTCTACGCCGGTGCCGTGCCCTGGCCCCAGCTGCTCAAGGCCTATGCCGGCGCCACCGCCGCCCTGGACGTGATGGCCCCGAACCCCGAGCGCGAGGTGAGCCTGGCCTTCCGCCACGCCGACTACCTGGGCTGCGGCCTGCCCCTCATCACGGGCCCCCACCACGCCCTGGCGCCGGATCTGGAGGCCACGGGCGCCGGCTGGCTGGTCGACGGGGACCCGAGCGCGGTCATCGCCTCCATCGCCGCAGATCCCTGGGAGGCCATCCGCCGGGGCAAGGCCGCCAAGGCCCTGGCGCGCGAGGCCTTCGGCCGGGAGAGCTGCGAGGCGCCGGTGCTGGCCTGGGTAGACCAGGCCCAGGTTCGGGACCACGCCGACGCGCCCCTGCCCCACGCCGCAGACCTCGCCGCCGCGCTGGCCGAGGCCCGGGGCGAACAGGGCCGACTCCAGGTCCTGCTGGACAAGGCGCACGCCGAGGTCGCCGAGAAGCGCGCCGAGACCGCCGAGAAGACCGGCCAGCTCCAGGCACTCATCAGCACCACCAGGCGCCTGTCCGACGCCGTGGCCGACGTGGCGCAGTTCCGGGCCGAAGCCACGCGGGTCCTTGGAGCAGACCGCGACGGCGCTCGGGAGGAAGCGCGGAGCCTGGCCGAGGAGGTCGCGGACCTGCGGGCCGACCTGGCCAAGAAAGAGGCCGCTCTCAAGAACGTCACCCGCAGTCGCGATCGCCTGATGGCCGACAACCGCTCGCTCCAGGACAACCTGGTGGAGCAGGAGCAGCGGCTCACGGAGACGTCGGCCCGCGAGGTGGCCCTCCAGGAGCGGGCCAGCACCCTGCGGGCGGATCTGGGCGCGGTGCGGGCCGAGCGGGACCGCATCAGCGGCGACAGCGAAGCTCTGCGGGGCGAGCTCGCCACGCGCGAGGCGCGGCTCGCGTCGCTCCAGGAGACCATCGAGCAGAAGATCCAACAGGTGGCCGAGGCCAACGGCGAGCTGCACCGAATCCACGACCGCGCTGGCCGCTTCGAGTCCGAGGTCGAGCGGCTGAACGCCGAGCTCGCTGCACTCCGGGCCGAGAACGAGCGCCTGTCCAAGCGCCGGTTCCTGTAGGGCCGTGAAGCGAACCGGCGTCCTCGCCGGCTGGGTGGCGCTGGGGGCCCTGACCGCAGCGGCCGCCTGGCTCCGCCTGGTGAGCCTGGACACCACGCCGCTGCACTTCGATGCGCTGCACCCCTACTACCAGGCCCTGCGCATCCTCCACGGCCACGAGCTGCCCTGGCGGGGCACCGGGGGCGGCTTCCACTTCGGGGCGCTCCAGGCCTGGGTCAGCGTGCCGCTGGTCGTGCTGGGCGGCAGCCTGCGTCAAGTGCTCGGCCTGAACGGTCTGGTGCACGCCCTGGGCACCTTGCCGCTGGGCCTGGCCGGTCGTCACCTTGGGGGCTGGCCCGCCGGCCTCGCCGCCGCCGGGCTGTACGCCGCCTGGCCGATCCTGGTGGCCCATCCCCACCACGGCGGCTTCACCTACCAGGCGCCCGTGGCGATCGCCCTCGCAGCGTGGTGGGCGACCCAGGCCCTGGGTGCCGGTCGGCGCCGCCACGTGCTCGGCCTGGCGCTCGCACTCGCCGTCGCCGTGCACCTCCACCCCTACGCGCTGGCCCCCGCCGCGGCCGCGCTCGTGCTCGTGCCCAGCCTGGAGCGCCGCCACGGCCGGGCCACGGTGATCGGCAGCGCCCTCGCTGGCGCCCTGGTCCTGGCCCCGATGGTCGTCGACAACCTCCAGCTGCGGGCCCTGCGCCTGAGCCGGGACGGCCACGCCAGCTTGCTCCAGGACGCCGAGATGGCGGCCCGCCCCCCCCTGTCGGTGCTGTGGGATGCTGCCCGGCAAGGCGGTGCGGGTTGGCCCCAGGAGGCCGTGCTGGCCGTGCTCGTGGGGCCGCTGGTGGCCGTGGCGCTGGCGCTGCTGGTGCGCCCCCGGGCTCCCGCCGGGCCCTTTGCACTGTGGACAGGGACCAGCCTGGTCGCCCTGCTGGGGCTCAGCGCATCGCTGGGCTATGCCCAGCCATACCACCTGGCCGTGGTCTTGCCCCTTGGCTTCTGCCTGGTCGGATGGGCGCTCGGGGCGCTGCCCAGCCGCATGTCCCCCTGGATCTCGGCGGCCACCTCGGCCTTGGTGCTGCTCGGGGGCGGGCTCGCCCTGGCCCGGACCGCCGAGAGCGTGACCCTGGCCCCGGCGCTGAGCCAGCGACACCTGGGTACGGTCGAAGAGGTCACCGACGTGCTCCTGGCCGACGCCGCCGGGCGCCCCAGGACTCTGGCCCTGGTGGCCGAGAGCAGCGTCGTCAGCCTGGGGGACAACGTGGCCTGGCACCTTGAGCAGTGGACCCGCGGAGAGCCCGACAGCGCCTTCCCGGCAGGGCCCGGCTTCAACCGGGACTGGCCTCGGGCTTATGTGGTGGCCGAGCTGAGCCCCCAGAGCTGGGACGCTTGGCCGGCCCGCGGCAGAGTGCTCCTCAGCCGCACCACCCGCGGCGACACCGAGCTGCGCCTGCTGGTGTTCGCGTCGCTGCCCGACGCCGCGCGCTGGATGCGCCAGGCCTGCCCTCTACGCGAGGGGGGCCTGGACCTGCGGGTCGCCCCCCCGCGTGAGTCGCTGGGCGGCATCGCCGGGGACCCCGAGCCCCATGTGGCCCTCGAGTGGTGGGCCGAGCCCTGCCCTCACAAGACCGACGAGCGGTGGCTCTGACCCCCCCGCGCGGTGTTCAGATGCCCATGCGCGCCGCGTAGCTGGGCCACAGCCCCGACTCCCCCACCCGCTCGAGCCAACCCCGGACCACATCGGGCGGCGTTCGGTACCAATTGATGCCGCCACAGGCCTCGCAGGGGCCCACTTCGTCGAATGCGCCCCGCACGTGGGCCAGCCGCCGCTGGACCGCTTCGCTGCCCTCCCACAAGGTGCGGAAGGAGTGCTCGTCCAGGCTGCCCAGGTCCAGCTCCCCTTCCAGATCGGCGCAACACATCATCAGGTGGCCGTCGTGTCGGATCACCGGCGTCATCCACAGGCCGGGACACGGCTGCCGCGGGGGCGCGTCGCCGACATGGGCCGTGGACTCCCAAGGTCGGTCCTGCCAGACCTTGACGTGCACAGCGCCATCGACGCCAGCCGTGATGCCCTGCTCTCGGCAGGCCCGCTCGTAGAGCTCGTCCGCTTCGCGCTGGCCCTGGCCGCCCGCGTCGACGCTCAGCCGCTTGATCATGATCTCGCTGTAGCCCTTGCCCCGCCCATGGCAGCCCAGGAAGTCCCGCCAGTAGCCGACGAAGTCCGCGACCTCGTGGTCGTTGCCGGGCTGGAGCACGAACTGGAGCTGCACGTTCAGACGCACGTCGTCCAGCGGGAGCCGGGCCCGCTCCATCACGAAGTGGCGAATGTTGCGGCGCACCCGTTCCAGGGCGTCCTGGCCCTTGACCCGGGCATAGGTCTCGGGCGTGTTGGCGTCCAGGGTGAAGACCATCAATAGCGGGACCTGGGGTCGCCTTGCGTAGACGTCGACGATGCGGGACATGCGCGGCGGGGTGAGCACGATCGCGTTGGTGTCCACGCGCAGGTAGCCCACCCGATCGTGGAGCCGATCCTGGGCGTGGGCGAGCATCTCCTCCAGGTCCGGGTGCAGAGACGGATCCCCCAGCCACTGGAAGATCACGTGGTCGAAGCGGCAGTCGTCGGCGACCAGCCCGTCGATGACCCGTCGATACAGATCCAGGTCCATCAGCCCCTTGGGAATCCCATGGATCTGTTCGAAGCCCAGGTGGTGCGGCAGGCACATGTTGCACCGCAGGTTGCACCGGTCCGTGGGCTCGATCTGCAGGACGCCGAAGCTGTCGAGGGACACGTCCATCAAGCGGCACCATAGCTGGTTATGCGACTGGGACAGGAGGTCCGATGGTGCGGTGGGTGTTCGGTCTGGGACTGCTGGCTCTGAGCGCCGGTTGCAGCAACCACTGCCAGGACCTGTGCAGCGAGCTGGCGGACTACGCCACCGAGTGCGGGATCGCCGTGAGCAGCGACGAGCTCAGCGACTGCAAGTCCAACCACCAGCGACGGGATCTGAACGACGGCGATCTGGCGATCTGCCAGGACTTCAAGGACCCGGACACCATCCGCGAAGAGTGGACCTGCGATGATCTCGAAGAGTACTGGGCGCCCGCTGCCGAATAGGCCGCTCACCGCCCCCGGAGCCAGCCCCTTCCTTGCCTGAATTCTCGCCCGAAGCCTACGGCCGCTACTACCTGATCGATCGCATCGCTATCGGCGGCATGGCCGAGATCTTCAAGGCCAAGACCTACTCCGACGCCGGCTTCGAGAAGCTCCAGGTCGTCAAGCGCATCCTGAGCCACCTGTCCGAGAACGACGACTTCATCTCCATGTTCGTCGACGAGGCCAAGATCTCGGTCGAGCTGCAGCACGCGAACATTGTCCAGATCTACGACTTCGGCCGGCTGGGCACGAACTACTTCATCGCCATGGAGTGCGTCGACGGCAAGGACGTCAAGCACATCCTCCGCAAGCTGGCCGAGCGGGGCAAGCTCCTGCCCGAGGAATTCGCGGTGTTCATGGTCCACGAGGCCTGCAAGGGCCTGGACCACGCCCACAAGAAGAGCGTCACGGTCACCGGCGAGCCGATGAACATCATCCACCGGGACATGTCGCCGTCCAACGTGCTGGTCAGCTACTCCGGCGAGATCAAGATCGCCGACTTCGGCATCGCCAAGGCCGAGGCCCGGGCCTACACCACCAAGGGCGGCGTGCTCAAGGGCAAGTTCGAGTACATGAGCCCGGAGCAGGCCCGCGGCGAGAACGTCACCCAGCTCTCGGACATCTTCAGCACCGGCATCATCCTGTGGGAGATGCTGACCGGGCGCCGCCTGTTCAAGACCGACTCCGAGATCAAGACCCTGGAGAAGATCAAGAACCTGGACTTCGGCCCCCCGTCCCAGATGAACCCGAACATCCCGGCACGGCTCGACGCCATCGTCATGAAGGCCCTCGCCGGGGAGCCGGACAACCGGTACCAGAGCGCCCAGGAATTCCAGGCCGCCCTGCTCGACTACATGTACCCGTCGACGCCGACGGTCATCGCCCGCAGCCTGGCTCGCTTCATGGAGGAGCTCTTCACCGACGAGCGCGAGACCGAGCGCCAGGCCCTGGAGCGCGGCTCGGCCGTCGCCTTGGAGCTGCGGGAACAGCCTGGTGAGATCGATCTCGAGGCCGAGTGGGAGGAGAGCCCCGCCGGCGGCAGCGGCACCCTGCACACCCCCGTCCAGCAGCCCACCCGCGCCCCGCTCGTGGTGGCCGTCGCTGCCGTCCTGGGTCTCGTGGTGCTGTCGGGCCTGCTCGTCTGGACCATGGCCAACAACGAGCCCGCCCCGACCACCCCGACCCAGGTCCCCCTGTTCGACGGCGCCCGCCTGACGGTCAAGATCCAGCCGGCCGTCCAGGCCAGCGTCTTCATTGGCGACGAGCTCCAGGGCACGGGCTCGAAGGTCGTCCTCCGTGACCTGCCCGCTGGTGAGACCACCGTGCGCGTCCTGGCCGACGGCTACCAGCCGGGCGCCGCGACCGTCGACCTGGAGCAAGGCGTGCGCAGCCAGGTCAGCGTCACCCTGGTCGCCCAGGACGCACCCCCCGAAGACCCTGCGGACCCGGTCGCCACGCCCCCCAACCT
Source organism: uncultured Enterobacterales bacterium (assembly GCA_964519895.1). Classification (GTDB taxonomy): domain Bacteria; phylum Myxococcota_A; class UBA796; order UBA796; family CAJQPC01; genus CAYFPX01. The sequence continues at coordinate 56,490 of CAZFLE010000031.1, forward strand.
CCGGCAGCCGCCCACGGTGACCGACGGCCCGGCCGTTGCCTCGCCGCCCACGACGCCGCCCACCGATGCGACCCCCCAGCCTTCCGACCAGCCGGTCGACGGGGCCGAGACCACCCCGCCCGAGCCCGTGCTGCCCAGCGTGCTCCGGTTCGAGTCCAGCCCCGCGGGCGCCACCATCCGCATCGACGGCAGCCGCTACGCCAAGACCCCGGCCTCCTTCGAGGCCGAGCCGGGCCGAAGCTACCGGGTCAGCTACCTGCTCGATGGCCACGACTCGGCCAGCTTCACGGCGGTCGGTCCCGCGTCCGAGACCACAGAGACCTTTGCCCGCACCCTGCCGGCCAAGGTCGTCGCCATGGGCAAGCTCAACGTCAACGTGCGCGCCGGCTGGGCCTACGTGTACGTGGACGGCAAGAAGCTCTCCGACACCACGCCCTTGTTCGGCCACAGCCTCCGAGCCGGAAACCACACCATCCGCGTCGTGAACGAGGCCCTGGGCCTGGACGAGAGCCGCAAGGTCACCGTGTCCGCAGGAGAGACCGCCACCGTCGCGTTCTGACAGCGCCGCTCACTCGATGGACATCACCACCTGGCCGTTGTTGGTGTCTTCGGTCTGTCCGCCCTGGGACAGCGCCCACCAGGCGATGCCACCGGCGGCCCCGCCGGCGACCAGGGCGGCACCCCCGACAGCGATCCACTTGGCGTTGCCGCCGCCCGAGGTGGCCGGAGCCACCGGGGGCGGTGGCGCCGGCTCGACCCCCCGCTCCAGCAGGATGCGGGTCAGCACCGCGTTCGACGTCACGTCCAGGGCCGGCACCTCGAGCGCCACGCGGTCGGTCCGGATGTCGCCACTCTCGGTGGCGTAGCCGGCGACGGCCGGCACCAGGTCCAGGATCGCCTGGACCGGCTCGTCCAACGCCTCGGCGGTGATCGTCTTGGAGAAATTGCCCGAGCGGGGACTGTAGAGCTGCACCGAGACGAAGCCCTCGCCGCTCAGCCCTGCCAGCAAGATCAGATCGGTCTGGACGTGCTGTCCCAGGGCCTCGTAGAGCTCCCGGGTCTGCCGGGCCTTGCCGGCGGTCTTGCTGGACGCGATGCCCAGCTGGTAAGCGTCCATGCCGAATTCGACGCTGACCCCGGCCCCGGGCTCCAGAGGCACGCGACGCCCGGCCCGATGGCCTTGCTCGTCGATGGCGTAGACGAAGTGTTGGCCCGGTGCCAGGCCCTCGATGGACACAGGCGAGGTGCCGACCGAGCGGCCGTCCACGAACACCTCGGCGTCCCGGTCCCCGGTCGAGACCTGGAGGGTGGCCTGGAGCTGCCCGCCGACCTCGTCCCGCACCGTGTTGAACTGGTCGATGACCTTGGGTGGGTAGTTCAGCGGGTCCAGCTCGCGGTTGGGCGCCAGGATGGCCACCTGGCGCCAGGCGGCGTGGGCCGAGTCCAGGTTGCCCATGCCGAACTCGGCCAGTCCCAGCAACAGCCAGGCCTCGATCAGGTCCCGGGTCTGGCCGGTGATCAGTGCGCCGTGCCCGAGCGCTCGGGTGGCCCGCTGCAGCTCGGGGATCGCCTGATCGGGCTGGGCCCGTTCGTACAGCAGGCGACCGCTGCGCAGCAGGTCCACACCCGCCCGCATCGCCATGCCCTCGACCACCAGGTCCTCGCGCCCACGCAGTCGGACCGCGACCTCGTCGGGGGCCAGGCCGTCCAAGCGCCCGCTCAGCTCGAGCGCGTCGACCAGCTCCTGGCTCAGGCGGGCGCCGCGGTCGGCGTCCAGCTGGGCCACGTGCACGCCCACCACGGCGACCTGGGGCAGGCCTCCGGCATGGGCGATCGGCGCCACCAGCCAGCCGAGCAGGAATGTCGCGCCCACGATACGGGTCACCGCGCCTCCGAGAAGACCCCGGACCTTAGCACCGGAGGACCCCATCCGGTTCCCCACCGCCCTCTGCACCCTGCTCCTCCTGGCCGCTGGCACCGCCAGGGCCGACGTCACCCAGGCCCTGTCCCTCGCCCGCGGTGGCCAGGTCGCCCAGGCCCTCGACGCGGCGGAGGCAGAGGTCTCCGCCCAGCCCCAGGACGTCGAGAGCCACGAGCTCATCATCGACATCCTGATGAACCTGGGGCTCGGCTTTCAGGCCCAGGACCGCTACGCCGCGCTGGCCCGATCCCAGGGCGAAGCCGCCTGGGCCTGGACCCTCGCCGGACGCTCCCACACCCGGGCCCAGGGCGCTCGCGATGCCTACGAACGGGCCCTGCGGGCGGATCCGGCCTATGCGCGAGCCCACGCCGGGCTGGGGGATGTGGACCGGGCCGAAGGCAAGCTGGAGGAAGCGGAGCAGAGGTACCGGGCCGCTCTGGCCCAGGACCCGGGCCTGGCGTCGGTCTACGCGTCTCTGGGCGGACTGATGCTCGGCCTGGATCGCAACGCCGAGGCCCTGGCCATCGTGCGCCAGGCCATGGTCCAGGTGCCGGATGATCCCGAGGCCTACCTGGCGGCGGCCCAGCTCGATCCCGCCAGCGCCATGACCACCCTGACGAACGGCACGCGGGCCGTGCCCGATGACCCCCGCGTGTTCGCTGCCCTGGCCGAGGTGTTGATCGCCAAGCGTGAGCACGAGGCGGCCACCCGGGCCCTGCGACAGGCCCTCGCGCTGGATCCGCATCAGCCCGAGCTGGTGGTCACGGCCCTGCTGCTCGAGGAGATCGCAGCGGGCACCTTGACCCCAGAGGCACGGCCGGCACTCCAGCGGGCCCGGGCCCTGCTGGACCAAGCCCCTCTGGCCGCCATCGACGAGGTCAACCGCCTCGCCGCCCAGCACCCGGACTCCTTCCTGGTGCACCTGTCCCGGGGGCACGTGCTGGCCGAGACACGGGATCTCCAGGGCGCCGAGCTCTCCCTGCGTCGAGCCCTGATGATCCGCCCCGGCGACCCCGACGCCCAGGCGACCCTCGGCCTCCTCCTGCTGAGCCGCGGCCAGGCCACCGAGGCCTTGCCCCTGCTGTCGGCGGCCAGCGCACAGCGCCCCCGCGACGTGAGCGTGGCGATCAGCGCAGCGATGGCCCGCGCCCAGGTCGACGGCCCCCAGGTCGCGGCCAACGATCTGGCGGTGACCGCAGACCGCTTTCCGATGGATCCGCGCCCGGTCATGGCCCTGGCCACGCTGCTGCACCAGATCGGAGACCTCGAGGCGGCCTACACCGTGCTCAGCCGGGCGGTGGTGCGCTTCGCCCACCCCAGCCTGCTGCTGGCCGCTGCGGGCGCGGCCCGCGACCTGGGGCGGGACCACCTGGCCTCAGAGCACCTGCGCACCCTGGCCGACGTGACCGGCGAAGAGCGCTGGCGAGACGCTGCCAACGAGCTGTCCATCACTCCCTAGTCTGGGCCCCGGAACAGGGCCATGGCGGTCACCACCGGATGTCCGAATTGCGGACATTCGAGCCGTACGGGGTACCCGGTAGCCGCTGAGTGTCCGGAATTCGGACATTCACCTCGGGCCGGTGCGAGGCTCTCCATGGCCGAGTGACTTCGGTCGGAATCAGCGTCGACAGTTGTTCTGCTCCCCGCTCCGCGCCCTGTTCGGCTCCGGGCGGTTCCTCTCCGCGACCGGCGTCTCCGGGCCCGTCCAGGGCCCTCCGCGCCTAACGCTCGGTCGCTCCTGTCCCTCCGGGACCCGCTCCCTGCGCGATTGCCGCGGAGAGGAACCGCCCTCCGCCGGCGGGCGCTGCGCTCAGGCTGAGGCGCCTCGAGATGCGGCTGTGGGCAGACAGCGGGGCCCGCGGTCCTCGCCGCCCCGCAGCCCAGCGGCAGCCAGCAAGCGGCTGTTGCGGCCGAAGCTGTTGCGGGGGCGCAACGATGGCGTTGCGCGTTGCGGAGTCGCAACGCAACAGCGACCGCTCCCACAGGAGCCTGACAGGCTCCGATTGGTGCCACAGGCGGACCGAGCCCTTGTGGCGCCGGATGGCACCACCCTTGCTCCTGGGTTGGGTGCCGAGTGCCGCCCGCCCATGTTCGACGGTCATTCCGGTCCTGGCACCCCACGAAGCGTGCTGGTCC
>CAZFLE010000032.1:0-1630 GCA_964519895.1 uncultured Enterobacterales bacterium
GGGGCTGCCGGCCTCGAGCACGGCCACCTGGTACATGCCCACCGCCTCCTGGTTCAGCACCTTGACCTCGTCGAAGCGCAGGCCGTCGTCCAGGTCGCCCACCGCTGCCGGCGCGGCGAACCCCTCGGAGTGCCTGGACCGGCTGGCCAGGGCATAGGGGGGCTGGTCGTAGACGTAGACGTTGATGTCCGGTGGATCGATGGCGTTCTCCAGCTGGGAGAACGTGTCGTCGTCGATCTTGCGCAGAGCCGGCGGGGACGGGAAGGGGATCAGCATCCCGAACTCGTCCACGTTGCCGGTGAAGCCGGGCCTCAGGGCGATGGTCTCGACGCCGTCCTTGAACATCACATAGGTCCGCTGGGCGCCGTCTCGCTGGATCTCCGCACTGGGACCCAGCGCGATGGGGGGAACCATGCCGCAGGGGTCTGCGTGGCTCTCGCTGGCCAGGCCCAGTGCCAGGGCGCTCAGGATCAGGGCTGCTGTAGGGGTCCTCATTTCTCATCTCCTGGGTCTTCGAAGCGGACCCGGTAGAGCAGGGCTCCCGGACCGCTGTTGTCTCCGTCGCTCAGCCAGATGCGTCCCAGCTCCTGCCAGTCCGCTGTCGTCTCTCTCACCTCGAACCACGGGCCCGCCGCGAAGTGCACGCCCTCCAGTCACCAGCGGGACCACAGGTGGTCCAAGCCGACCCGCTTGACCTTGCCCCCGGACTCCAGGTGGCCCAGGGAGCCGGTCCCGGTGAAGGTCAGGTGCTGCTTGGTGGCCAGGCCGACACCACTTGCCAGCGCGTGGCCGCGCTCGCGGCCCCGGTCGTCGAGCATCTTCATCTCCACCACCACTGTGTCCCGATCGAGCTCCCGGTCCAGGAAGGCCGCGTGGGCGGCGTCCAGGGGTCCGGTGCCGACGGCGTGCAGCCAGGCCCGGGTCTCGGGCCCGTGGAACAGCAGGGTCTCCAAGGCCAGCGTGGGCTCGTCGAGGGCCTGGGTGGACCAGGTCTCGAGCAGGCCTTCGAATTCGTCCCGGGTCAGGGGCGGCGCGGGGGCAGCGTCCATCGTGCAGCTGCTCGCGCAGCCTCCGCTGGGCACCGGGGCCTGGGCGGGGGACTCGTGGGCGGCCTGGGCCTGCACGGCAGGCAGGGCCAGGCAGCTCGCCAGCACCAGGGCGATCACGGCAGCCGACCGGTGTAGTCGTCGCTGTCTTCCAGGCCCCAGGGCCGCAGCACATCGCGGGCGGCGTGGCGGCCGTGGATGCGGCTCCACTGGGCGATCAGCACTTCGGTCTGCCCATCGGGCCAGGCGTTGTTGCGACTGAAGCCCGCGGGTCCGACCAGCTGGATGCTGCGCAGGTTGGTCATGATCTGGGCCTGTTCGCTGCTCAGACCGTTCACGTCACAGAAGACGTGCCAGGAGATCAGGTGCCCGACCAGGACCTGGGCGTCGGCGCTCCGCCACTGGAGGGCCGGCACGTACAGGGCCCCGCCGCGCCAGGGGACCTGCTCGGCGCTCGGGTCCGGCACCAAGGCCGCGGCGACGACCGCGCCAACCCCCCGCTGTTGCTGGTCCAGGGTTCCCAGCAGTCCCGCAGCCAGGCGCCGAGCCGGGTCGTGGGGGTGGGTGAGCATGGCGTCGACCAG
>CAZFLE010000032.1:1730-52862 GCA_964519895.1 uncultured Enterobacterales bacterium
TCCAGCACCAGGTCGGTGTCGGGACCGGGGATGTCCGCCAGGACCTGGATCGCGTAGCCCCGTGCCGGCAGCTCGGGGTGGCCGTGGATGACCTGGAGCAGCGTCGGGACCACGGCCCGTCCCTGGGCGGCGAGGGTCCGGTGGGCCTGGTCCCGGGTCTCGGGCACCAGCAGCGCATCGATCAGCGCCTCCTGGTCCAGGGTCAGATCCATGGGGCGGACCTGGGTGAGCACCGCGGCCTGGGCGGGATCGGCGCCGTGTGCGCCGTCCAGCATGTCCACGCCGGCGCTGCAGGCGGTCAGGGTCCACAAGAGGGTCAACATCGGGGCCTCGGGGCGCGGTTCGGGGGGAGTACGCGTGGGACCCGGGGCGGCTTACACCTGGGGTGGCAATTCTGGAGGAGCCGGCGAGCGATGGCCCAGGGACCCCACACCGACCTGCCCCGCCAGGCCTGGCCAGAGCAGGCCTGGGGCCAGGATCGGGTCGTCACCGAAGAGCCCCTGGCGCTGCGGGTCGAGGGCCGCCCCCTGGCGGTGACCATGCGCACCCCCGGCCACGACGAGGACCTGGCGGCCGGCTTCCTGTACACCGAAGGCGTGATCGACGGCTGGGACGACGTGGCGGCCCTGGCCAAGGTCCGGGACCCTCTCGACCCCCAGGACAACACCCTGGACGTGCGGCTGGCGGCCGGCGTCGACCTGGACGATGGGCGCTTCGCCAGCGCCCAGCGCGCCTTCTACGCCAGCTCGTCCTGCGGGCTGTGCGGCAAGGCGACCATCGAGAGCGTGCTCCAGGGCGCCCCGCCCCTCGTGGACCCTCGCCGGGCCTCTCCCGAGCTCCTGCTCTCGCTGCCCCAGGCCATGCGGGCAGCCCAGGACACCTTTGAGCGCACCGGGGGCCTGCACGCTGCCGCCCTGTTCGACTTCGACGGCGGCCTGGAGGTGCTCCGCGAGGACGTGGGTCGCCACAACGCCGTGGACAAGGTGCTGGGGTGGCGCCTGCGCCAGGACCGGGCGCCGGTGGACGACCGCGTCCTGTTGGTCAGCGGTCGGGCGGGCTTCGAGCTGGTGCAAAAGGCCGTCATGGCCCAGGTGCCTGTGCTCGCCGCAGTGGGCGCGCCGAGCAGCCTGGCCGTGGAGCTGGCGGTCGAGAGCGGCCTGCAGCTGGTCGGATTCCTGCGCGACGGACGCTTCAACGTCTACGGTCCGCGGCCCTGACGGCTCACGGAGTCCGGGTCGAGACCACGTCCTGCATCGCGCCCCGACCCACTGCGCTCCGTTAGACCTCGGCCATGCCGCGCTGGGGACGTGTCCTGCTCGATGTGCCGCCGATCGCCTTGGCGATCAGCGTGCTGGTCCTGCTGTGGCAGACCGTGGTCCCTCGGCTGACCTATCCCTACGACCTGGAGTGGATGGAGGGGGGCATGCTGGTGCACGCGTGGCGCCTGCGACAGGGCCTCCCGCTCTACACGCCGCCGTCGGCTGAGTGGGTGCCCTACATCTACCCGCCGCTCTATCCCTGGCTCCTGAGCCTGTGGGGGGAGCCGAGCTATGGGGCGGCCCGGGGCCTGTCCCTGGTGGCTGCGTTGGCCTGCGGGTTGGCTGCGTTGGCGGCGGTCCGGCGTGAGGGGGCGTCGTGGGGCCTGGCAGCGGCAGCTGCTGCGGGATTCTGGGTGGCCTATGGCACGACGGGCGCCTTCTTCGACCTGGCCCGCAACGACACCCTGGCCCTGGCGCTAGCGGCCTGGGCCCTGGTCCTGTGTCGGTCCGGCACGACCCGTGCGGTGGTGGCCGCAGGACTGTTGCTCGCCGTGGCCTTCACCGCCAAGCACAACTACGCCCTGTTGGGTGTGCCCATGCTCCTGTGGTGCTGGCGGTACCGGGGTCGCCGGCTGGCCCTGGTCTTCGCCGCCGCGTCGGCCGGTCCGGCGCTCGCGTGGACGGTCGCCATGCAGCTGGCCACCGACGGGGTGTTCCTGACCTACCTGCTGGGCGTGCCAGGGTCTCACCCCTTGGTGGCCAAGCGGGGCTGGCCCCTCGTGGAACAGGAGCTCTGGGGGGCCCTGTCGATGATGAATGCCGGGGCGCTGGTGGCGGTCCTTGCGCTGATCCGGGAGCGCAGCTCCAGCTGGGCGGTGGGCGCGGTCGCGACGGGGCTGCTGGGCCTGGGCTGGGTGGGCAGCCTGATCCCGGCGGTCCGCACGGCCGTGGTCGGGGCACTGCCCGACGGGGTCCTGGTCTGGGTGCCCCTGCTCCTGGTGCTGCTGGGGATCGGTGGGCTGCTGACGACTTTCTGGCGCCGGCCCAGGCGCGAAGGCGCGTCCTGGTGGGTGGGTGTCCTGGTGGTGCTGGTGCCCCTGACCGCCCTGATGCGGGCCCACCACGGGGGCTTCGTGAACGTCTTGATGCCGGGGATCTGGATCCTGGCGGTCGGGGGTTGTCTGGCCCTGGGAGCCCTGGGCAGGCGCCACCCTGTCCTGGCGGTCCTGGCCACCGTGCTGGCTTGCGGCCCAGCCGTGCAGGAGCGCTGGGACCCCGCGCGCTTCGTGCCGACCGCCGCCGACCAGGCCGCGATGGACACCCTCCGCACCCAGGTCGCGGCGATGGAAGGAAGCGTGCTGATCCCCCACGCGGCCTGGCTGCCTCATCAGGCGGGCAAGGCCCCGAGCTTCCCGCTGATCGCGCTCTGGGACGTGGACCACCGCCGAAGTCCCTTCTCCGGCCAGGGCCAAGACCTGGACGCCGCCCTGGCGGAGCAACGCTGGGGGGCCATCCTGACCGCGGGCAAGGGCCTGGGTCACGGCATGGCGGACCACTACAGGAAGGTCCGAAAGATCGAGCTGCCGCCGAAGCACGGCATGCAGAAGACCGGCTGGAAGGTCCGGCCGCTGTGGGTCTGGGAGCCGATCGCGCGGGAGCCTGCCGCACCGTGAGCGAGCTCAGCGGGCGCGCACCAGCTGCCCCACACACCCGATCCAGAGCGCCCCACCGACCGCGGCCAGGGCCCAGGGTCGCGTGAGGGGCAGGGGCACGGGCGCCGGCCACTCTCCCTGGCGGCTGACCTGGAGCTCGCCCTTGCGCAGGGTCCACAGGGTCCCATCGGGTCCGGCGTGCAGGGCGTAGGGCTCGCCCGCGTGTTCCTTCCAAGCCGCGCCGTCCCAGGTGTGCAGTGCGCCCGCAGAAGCCACCCACAGACGGTCGTGGGCCCAGGCCAGGTAGCGCACCGGCTCGGGCCGGCCGTCTCGGGCGAAGCGGCGCACCAGGCCCTGGTCGATGCACCAGAGCTGGCCGTCCAGGGTGCCTCCGAACACCCCGAGCGGGGTGTTGGCAAAGGCGATGAGCTCGCCGGGCCCCTGCCCGCCCTCGAGCCGGTCGCTCCACGCGGTGAGCAAGCCCCCGGGTGCGCGGTGGAAGGTCCGCAGCTCCACGACCACGCCATAGGCATCGCGCTCGAAGCCTCGGCCCCGGGCCTCGCCGGTGAAGTCCCAGCGGTACCAGTTCTTCTGGGTCGTGACGTAGAGCGCACCGCCGTGAAGCGCCATGGACTCGACCCGTCGGGACTCCCGGCGGGCCCCGGCCGGGTAGGGGAAGGGCCGCCAGCGGTCTCCCTGCCACAGGCTCAGCCCATAGTCCGTGCCTGCAGCGAGCCCGCCGTCGGGCAGTGGCAGCAGGCAGCGATAGGTCGCGTGGTCCGGCTGACCGTGGTCCGCCGGGGTCCAGGAGTCGACGACGCGCAGGCTCAGGCCCCGGAGTCGGTCGCGGTGCCGCTGTCCGCGGGCCCGCCGGTGTCCCCGGTGGACCCGCCGGTGTCCCCGGTGGACCTGGTGTCCCCGGTGTCGGGGGGGGCCGTCTCGGACGGCGGGGCGTCGGTCGTGGCCCGCAAGGTGACGTACCGCTCGAGCAGGTTCACGTCGTTGCTCTTGATGCGCAGGGAGCCCTCCTGGGTGCCCTCGACCGCCAGGGTGGCCGCCAGGATCATGTCGATGGACTGGCCCGGGGCCACCGTGCGCTGCTCGCTGGACCACTCGGGCGGCAGGTAGAAGGTGCCGCCGCCGCTGGTGATGATGCGGGCCTCGTAGATGACCAGGTTGTTCTCGCCCACGTTGGCGATGTTCAGGGTCTCCGAGGTCGTGATCAGGGGCACGAGCTCCCACAGGTCCACGGTGTCGGGTTCCAGGAGCAGCTCGCCGTTGCCCTCGACCACGCCCACGTCGTCCTCCTGGCGGGAGAAGTTGGTCTCGTTGGTGCAGGCGCCCAGGGCGCCGAGCAGCATCAGGGGCATCAGGATGGACATGGTCTCCTCGACGGCCCCACCATATCCGACCCTCGCCGTGACCGAATTGCCCGCCAGCGTCCGCGTGATCATCGAGGTGCCCAAGGGCAGCTTCCTCAAGCGCGAGCTGCACGGAGAGGCCCGGGTCGAGTACGTCTCGCCGGTGCCGTGTCCCTTCAACTACGGACACGCGCCCGCGCACCCCGGGCGCGACGGTGATCCCCTGGACGTGGTGGTGCTGGGTCCTCGGCTGGCCCTGGGCGCGACGGCCCAGGTCCCCGTCCAGGCCCTGGTGCGCTTCTACGACGCCGGCCAGCCCGACGACAAGCTGGTCTGCGCACGCGAGCCCCTGACCCGGCGCCAGGAGCTCTTGGTGTCGGGCTTCTTTCGCACCTACGTGCACGCCCGGCGCCTGCTGAATCGGGCCCAGGGGCGCACGGGGGAGACTTTGTTCACGGGCCTGGTGACCCGGGCGGCGTTCAAGCCGTTCGTGAACCGGCGGTAAGCCCTGTCAGTCCCGGCTGGTCAACCGCATCAGCAGCACCAGGATGTTCCACAGCAGCGTGAGCAGCGCCATGCTGATCATGTAGGCGCCCTCGATGTGCATCGAGGTGTCCAGGTCGTGGAGCACGGTGTTGGTGCTGTAGAGCAGGGCGGCGGCCGAGAACACCACGAAGCCGGCCGCGATCATCAGGCCGAGGGTGCCGCCGATGGGGAAGATGAACGTGATGCCCATGAGGCACAGCATGGGCAGTCCCAACATGGACAGGCCCGCGCCGATGAAGCTGAAGTCCTTGGGGTTGGCCCACAGGTAGCCGACCATGCCAAAGGCGGTCAGGGCGGTGGCGGCCATCGCCTGGCCGATCAGGACGAACTCGTTGCCGTGGGCGGCTGCGCTCACGTACAGGGCGGTCAGCAGGAGGAAGCCGAAGGCCACGCCCTCGAACACCGACGCCAGGACCAGGCCCGCCTGCTTGGCGGTGCCGAAGACGAACCGCGGCGCGACGTAGTGGGCGATGCCCCAGGAGCCGAGGATGACGATGAGCGAGGTCCACCGACCCGTGATCACGGGCGCGATGAACAGGGTGCTGAACACCGCGCTGAAGGCGGCGATGGTGAGAGAGATGGCCGTGTAGAGGCCGGTCTTCTTGAGGTACTCGACGCGCTCTTCTGCGGGCGCCTCGATGACCGGGATGGAGATGCTTGGAGCAGCCATGTCGTCCTCGGGAGGTGGAGAATCGGAACGGGGTGCAGAGCACGCCACCCCTGAGTACTACCGTCGATTCCGCGACCGGTCGAGTCGGTGGACATCGGGAGGTCACCGTCCGCCGGATAGGATTCGCCCCGGGAACCATGACGACCTGGCGCAAGAGAGTGCTGCAGACCACCTTGGTGGCGCTCGCCGTGGTGGTCCTGTTGCACTGGGAGCTGTTGCTGCAGCTGGGCAGTGCGCTGCCGGGCGAAGCGGGCAGCGACGTGTTCCGGGCCCACTGGAGCCTGTGGCTGGTGGCCCAGGAGCTGCCGGGCTGGCCCTTCGACAGCAACCTGGCCGGGTTCCCTCATGGCGTGGACCTGGTCCCGTTCCCCGCGGTGTCCCTGGTGGCCTGGGCACCGGTCACCTGGCTGCTGGGCCCCGATGTCGCCCACGCGCTGCTGGTGATGGCCTACAGCGGGCTGGCGGTGGTCGGGAGTGTGGTGCTGGTGCGGGTGCTGGGCGGCTCTCACGCGGGCGGGCTGTTGGCCGGGGTCCTGCTGGCGACCCAGCCCATCCTGGGTGGCGCTCTGCGCGACGGCACCCTCGAGGTGCTGGCGGTGGGCTGGCTGCCGCTCCAGCTGGCGGCGATGGTCCTGGCCGCCCGGGGGTCCTGGCGGGCCGGCCTGGTGGCAGGTGCGCTGTTCCTGGGGATCTGCCTGGAGTCGGTCTACTACGGCAGCTTCGCCGCCCTGGCGTCCCTGGCGTCGCTCACCTTGATCCGGGGGCGAAAGGGCCTGCTGGCTTGCGCCGCGGCTGGCGTGACGGTCGCCGTGGGCGCGGGGCTGCTGTCCTGGCTCTTCGCCGACGTGATCGCCGCTGCGATGGCGTCGATGGCCGGGCTGGACCAGGACGTCGAGGCGGTCAAGAGCAGCAACGCCGCGGACCTGGACCTCATGAAGCAGCTCGCCCTCTCACCCGGCGCCCGGGGCTGGCGGGTCGCGGATCTGTGGTCGCCGCCGGCCGCGCACTGGGCGGTGTTCGCCCTGGGCGGTCTGGTCGCCCTGCGGCGCCAGGCCTGGCTCACGGTGCTCGGGCTGCTGTCCCTGCTGATGGCCCTGGACCACGACTGGGTCCAGCTGTGGACCGACTCGGCCATCGGCGAGGTCGTGCGCTTCCCCCGCCGCTACCTGGCCGCGATGGCCGTCTATGGCGCTGCAGCGGGTGGGCTGGCCCTCAGTATGGTGCAGCGCTGGCCCCGGGTCGAGCTGGTGCTCGCTGCCGGCCTGGGAGGGTACCTGGGCCTGTGGGGCGCCCACGCCGGAGGCTACGTGCGGGCCTACCCCCTGGTGACGCTCCCGGACCTGGCCTTCGCCGACGCCATCGCCGACGACCCCGAGGACTGCGCGGTGCTGTTCGCCCCCCTGGAGCTCCCCGGCGGCCAGGAGCAGACCCGCAAGGAGACCCCGGTGTTCGCGTCGCTGTCGCCTGACCTGGCGTCGGCCGAGCTGTTGTTCTTCCAGACCCGCACCGGCAAGGCCGCCTTCACGGCCCCGGACCTGCTCACCCTCGCCCGGCGGCCCGGCCCCGAGAGCCGCTACGCCAAGAACGCCATCGACCTGGCCTTTGCCAGCACGGGCCAGTCCGTGCCGGGCAGCGCCAAGCTCGAGCCCATCGCCTATGAACAAGAGCTCGCCTGGCTCCGGGGCGAAGGGCTCAAGTACCTGGTCGTGGACCTGGCCCGGTACCCCGACGACGAGCGGGCCGTCCTGCTGAGCGCCGTCCAGGACTTCGCCGGCACCCCGACGGACTACGGCGACGGCACAGGGATCCGGGTGGTGCCCCTGTACGAGACCCGCCCCGAGCCCGCCCAGGCGCCCCAGGGCACGATCGGCGCCGTGCCCGACGCCGGCCACAAGGTCTCGGGCTTCCAGGGCCGGGTGACCAACGCCCGCCGGCTGCACCAGGGCCCGATGGTCGTGGCCATCGACCTGGGCACCACCCAGGTGAGCTGTCCCGTGAAGCCCGAGGACGGGAGCTTCAGCTGCCCCGACGAGGTCGACGGCCACCGAGGCGTGGTGGTCCGCGTGGGCAGCACGTCGTACAGGACCGAGGTGAGCTTCGAGGATGGCGAGTGGCGGATCAAGGCGTTGACCCAGGACCCCTGAACTTGCTGCACCAGGCTTGGCGCCTCGGGCGCGACGTGGCCCGCAGCATGACCGCCCACGGCACGCCCGATCGGGCGGCCCAGGCGGCCTTCTACATGCTGCTGTCGGTGCTGCCGTCGCTGATGGTGTTGCTGGGGCTGCTCGCACTGCTGGACCTGTCCGACGAGGTCGCACGGTTCTCCAGGCTCCTCCAGGACGCCCTGCCCAACGCCGTCTCCGAGCCGCTGCTCCTGGAGATGAGTCGCCTGACCGACATCGATCCGGTCCGCCGCATGGTGCTGGGGCTGGTGCTGGCGCTGTACTCGGCGTCCCGCGGGGTGGCGGCGGTGCTGAGCGGCATCGGCGACGCCTGGGGCGAAGGCGGCCTGTCCAACCCCCTCGCAGCCCGAGGACTCGGGGCGGTGGTTACCCTGGCGGTCATCCTGGTGGTCCTGGTGCTGCTGGTGTTGTTGTCCATGGGCGAATTCGTGCTCGCCTGGTCCATGAGCCACGGCCTGCTGACCGAGCGCCTGGCCATGACCATCTCCCTGGCCCGGTGGCCCCTGATCTTCCTGGTGCTCCAGCAGCTCATCAACACGCTCTACCAGACCGCCGCCCGCCGCCAGAGCGGCTGGTACTGGGTGACCTGGGGCAGCGCCTTTGCCACCCTGGGCTGGATCGTCTGCACCGTGGGCTTCGGGGTCTACGTCGAGCGGGTGGTCGATCTGGGCGCGACCTATGGCTCGCTGGGCACGGTGATCGGCCTGCTGCTCTACTTCTATGTGGCGGTGCTCAACGTGATGCTCGGCTCCGAGCTCGACGCGCTGCTGCGGCGGGAGCGCTACCGGCGGGGCGTGTCTACCGGATCGTGATCGGCACGCCCTTGGGGAAGCGGATCGGGCCGTCCTCGGCGTCGGTGCACCAGGCGTTGAGGGTCCAGACCGGGTCGCTGTCCCCGCCGACGAAGGCCCAGACGTCGCCGGTCGGGGCACAGGTCGCGACCATGCCCCCGTTGTCCAGGGGGTAGGCGCCGCCCTGGGCGCGGCAGCTGCCGCCCATCACCCACTCCTCGAGCATCGACAGCCCGTTGCGCTCGTGGGTCAGCTCGAGCCGGACCGCTCGGGACTTGATGCCGTCGCCAGTGTTGTCGAACAGGAAGAGCTCGTCGCCGACCCGGTGAGCCGCGTGCTGCTTCTGGAACCCGGCGCTCGGGGACAAGGGCGTGTAGTCCGGGTTGGGCAGACCATCTGCCGTGCCGTTGGCCAGCCACTGGTGCTCCAGGAACGTGGCCGAGGCCGGATCGGCGTCAAAGGCCACCACGCTGCTGAAGCTCAGGGAGCTGAAGATGGCCTGGCCGTCGGCGGTCACGTTGAGGCCGTTGCCGTGGGACCACTCGTCCCCGCCGCTGTTGGGGTTCGACAGGACGTCGTAGGTCTCGGTGATGTGCCAGCTGCCCAGGGGCGCGGTGTGCTCGTACACGTCGACCCGGTCCACGTTCTTGCCGTCCTCGACGTACTCCATCAGCACGTAGGTGTAGGGGCCCCAGCGGGACATGTCGTGGTGGATCTCGTCGTCGAAGTGGGTGCCCTGCTCCAGGCGCATGACCTCGCGGCCGTCGATGGTGAGCTCCATGAACATGGTCTTGGTCGCCATCATCAGGGTCTTGGACTCGGGGACCCACTCGTAGCCCCGGCCTTCGACGCCGTACTCGGCGACCTCTTGGAGCCAGACCACACGGCCGTCGCCGTCGAACATGACGAACCAGTCGGAGCCCCCACAGGGCAAGGACTGGAGCAGCGCGTCGAAGCCGCTCGGGGCGCCTGTGACCTCGATCTCCAAGGCGTCGAGCTCGGACGGCAGGGCGCGGGTCTGGAAGGTCCCGGACTTGCCGGCCACGGTCCACTCGTAGGCCGTGTCCGGAAGCAGGCCCCAGGCCGTGACGCTGTGCTCGGAGGCTTCCGGGGACATGAAGGAGCGGCTGGGCTCGCCGTCGGCCGAGACCGTGAGCACGGCTTCGGCCACGTTGGGCAGGTTGACCTGGCAGCTGGCCCGCAGCCCATTGGCCTCGTCCAGGGCGCAGGACACGCGGGTGTCCTCGCGGCCGAGGCCCGAGTCGCCACCGCTCGTGCACGCGAGCAAGCCCAGCACGCTGCCGATCATCGGGAGGCCTCCAGCGACTCCACCCACCGTTTTAGCCCGCGCGACAGCTCTTTGGCGCGGTCCAGGTTGGGGCAGTGGTGAAAGCGCTCGGGGGCCTGGAACACGTGGGGAGGCAGAGCCCGCTGGAAGAATTGCCGGTGGCTGTCGGGCAGGAGCCGGTCTCGAGGCCCCCACTGGAGCAGGATCGGCATGGTCAAGTCCGCCAGCTCGTCGGCCCGGAAGAGGTGGTGGGGCCGCAGGCCGTCCAGGATCGGCTGGACCTGGAGCATGTGTGTGCGCACGCTGGCCGCGATCAACCGGCTCAGCAGGCGCCGCTCCCCGTAGAGCCGGTCCAGGAACACCAGGGCGTCTGCGGCGCGCTCGAACAGGAAGCGCCCGACGAAGTCCCGCAGCTCTGTGGCGTCCATCGGAGCGCCCCCTGGCGAGGTGAGCGCCAGTCCTCGCACCCGTTCCGGGCGTGCCTGGGCGTACCGGATGGCGCCGTAGCCGCCCATGCTGTTGCCGTAGACGATGGCCGGTTCGTCGAGCACCTGGTCCAGCACCGCCAGGGTGGCGTCCTGGAGGCCGACCAGGTCCCAGTCCGAAGGGGGGTCGGACAGGCCGTGGCCTGGGGCGTCGATGGCGATCACCCGGCGAGACCACCGCCGGACCCGCCGCAGGACCGGTTCGTACTGGGCGGCGCAAGCGCTGATGCCGTGCAGGATCACCACCGGGGGCAGCGTGCCCCTGCCCGGAGCATCGAAGAGGTGGATGCGTCCGCAGGTTGTCTGCACGTGTCGGCTGGTGAAGCCCTGGAGCCGCAGAGCGAGCCCCTGCAGCCTGTAGCTGGCGCCGACCCAGTCCACCGCTCAGGGCCTGGGCACGTCGGGGCGGACCCGCAGTCGGTCGAGCAGATCGTCGATCATGCGCAGGCTCATGCCCCAGATGAAGCAGTCGTCCAGCCGCGCGCAGGGCATGGCGATCTTGTTGCCCTTCCAGGTGAAGGGAAAGGTGGCCCGGCCCTCGTGGCGCAGGAATCGGTCCAGAGCGAACCAGTGGGTGGACTGGACCTCCTGGTTGGGCCGCAGGGGTGGCACGTCGTCCAGGGCGAAGACCCAGGCGTCGACCCGGAGCTTGGCCACACTGGGGCTGTAGACCGGGTCCACGCAGCCCAAGCGCGTCGCCGGGCCCAGGTCCAGGTCCAGCTCCTCGCGGGTCTCCCGGATCGCGGTGGCCAGCAGGTTGGGGTCACTGGCTTCCTCGCGCCCGCCCGGGAAGGCCATGTGTCCGGACCAGGGGTCGTCGGGGTGCTCGCTCCGCTTGATCATGAGCAACTCCGGCCACGGACCGGCCCCAGGACGCAGCACCAGCGCCACCGCCGCCCGCTTCTTGGGCGGCGGTCCGGGGACCCGCTTGGGGGGATCGTCGGGCAGCAAGGCGGCGATGTCCTGGGGTGTCACGGGTGCGCAGGTATTCCGGGGGGACTGTGGCCGCGCCTGCCGTGTTAGGGAGACGCCATGTCGCAGACCCCGCGAAACGACCTGCTCGACTACGAGAGAGTGGACCAGCGTGGTCCCATCTGGTGGGTCTGGGACATCCTCAAGACCTGGGGCCCAGCGCTCCTGGCCGTGTTCGCGATCCGGTCGGCGGTGGCCGAGCCGTTCCGCATCCCGTCGGGCTCCATGGTGCCGACCCTCGAGATCGGGGACCACATCCTGGTCTCCAAGTTCAAGTACGGGCTGCGGGTCCCGTTCACCGACGTCGAAGTCCTGCCTCTCGAGGAGCCGGTCCGAGGCGACGTGATCGTCTTCCGCTATCCGCCCAACCCCGAGCTGGACTACATCAAGCGCATCGTGGGCATCCCCGGCGACCGGGTCGAGGTCCGGGACAACACCGTCTACGTCAACGGCGACAAGGCTACCCGCACCTACGTCGACGAGTACCGCTTCGTCGACGACAACTGCTCGGCCGACCCGGCGCGGCTCTACCGCGAGGACCTGCTCGGCGTACAGCACGCGGTGCTCACCAGCCCTGGCTCTCGGGTCGGGCTCGCCAACTTCGGCCCCACCGTGGTGCCCGAGGGCTCGTACTTCGTGATGGGCGACAACCGGGACAACAGCGCCGACTCCCGGGTCTGGGGCATCGTGCCGCGGGACCACATCAAGGGCAAGGCCGTGCTGGTCTGGCTCTCCTACGACAGCTGCAACGGCAGCATTCCGGTCCTGGGCACCTTCCGCGAGGGTCGCTTCGGGGAGCTGGTCGATTAGCGCGGCCCTGCTCGCCCTCCTGGGGTGTGCCCCCCCGACCGATCCGCTCCGCCACCAGCGGCAGGCCCTGGCCCAGCTGGGCCCGCTGGACGACGCCTGGGCGGCCCAGGCCAGCCTGGCCCTGGACCCTGATGTGGTGGCCGGGTGGATCGCCGACAGCGTGGAAGCGGAGCTCGCCGAGCTCCCTCGCACGCTGACCCTCCCGGGGGGTGTTCTCGGCGACCTGGCGCTGACCCAGGACCTGACGGTGGCACCGGTCGAAGTCGCCATCGCTGGGCAGCAGCTCCACGTGGCGACCCCGATCGAGGGCCAGGTCGAGGTCGTTCTCGACACCCTGCTGGGCCGGGCCGCCGAGACCTTTGCCTGGTCGGGGACCTTTCTGTGCGCCTATGCGGTGACCCTGGACGGCGCGACCATCGTGGCGCGGCCTCACGAGCCCGAGCGCTGGGGCCTGGAGCTGGTGCTGGGGGCGTCGTCGGACGTGCTCGACGAGACCCTGGGCCTGCTGTTCGAGGAGGCCATGCGGGCGGCCCTGGACCTGTCCCCGCCGGAGCCCCGCGTGCTCGCGGAGCTGCCCGACGAGACTGTCCGGGACCTGCGTCTGCGGCCCGGTGCAGACGCGCTGGTGGTGGACTTCGCCTTTCGGGTGCTGCACCCGGGCGAGGTCCACGACGTGCCCCACCCCAGCGGTGGGTTCGTGGCCGTGCTGCCGGAGCGCACGGCGCTGGGGCTGGCCCAGACCGCGGTGCTCGCCGAGCCCCCCCAGGACGACGTGGTCGAGCCGATCTCCCTGCGCCTGGAGGGCCAGGGCTTCGAGCTGGGGGTGCGGCACCACGTGCCCAGCGCCTTCCGCCCGCGCCGGGGGTATCGCCTGACGGGGGAGCTGGTCCTGGAAGGCGGCGCCCTGGAGGTTCGTCCGCTGGCCGTGGCGGCGCTGGGGGGCGCGGCACAGGCCCAGCTCAGCGAGGACCACCGGCTCAAGCTCCTGGCCGAGCTGACCGCTGCGCTCACCGTGAGCATTCCGGCCAGCTCGACGGCCTGGGTGGCGGGCGAGGACCGGCCCATCGAGGCGGTCCGGCTGGCGGCCGCGGACGGCCAGCTGGTGGTGTGGGGCGCGGTCGGCGAATGAGGACTCTGCGGCGTTATCCTGGCGTGCCACGGAGTCCCGATGATCTGGTTCTCGATCCTGGCCGTCCTGGCCTGCACCGATGGCGGCCCCGGGGGTGACTCCGGGCCTGACGGCACCGGCGAGACGGCCCACGACAACGGCTTCGGCCCGGGGGCGTGTGGTGGCAGTGCCGAGACCAAGTTCTGGAACCCCGAGGACGGGGCGTGGGAGCTCGTCAGCAGCGGTTCCGTGCAGAGCACGCGGCTCGAGTTCGACTGCCAGGACGACCACATCACGTCCACCTTTGCGACGTCGTGGGACGGTGGCGAGTTCGTCCGGATCGCCGACGTCAGCAGCGAGACCACGTGGGCCTGGGACGGCGACCAGCTGACCGAGCAGATCACGCAGTTCTGGGACGGCGATGACTTCGTGCGGCAGTCCTGGAGCACCCAGCTGGTCCACGACTATGACGGGGAGCAGCTGGCCACGTCGGACCGGTACTTCTGGGACGGCAGCGAGTGGTACTTAGGGTACGAGACCCTGGACGCCTGGTCCACCCGGGTCGAGACGAGCTGGCGAGACGACGGCATCTCGAACACCGTCACCAGCTACTGGCAGGGCAACAGCTGGCAGCTGGAGTACCAGAGCACCAGCGCCCAGTCCCAGAAGCACGACTACATCCACGAGGACGGCCAGCTGGCCCACACCACGTCGCTCTTCTACGACGGCAGCAGCTGGTACGTGGGCTTCGAGAACGTGTGCTGCGTGAGCTGGCGCACGGTCTACGAGTGGGACAGCGACGGCCGGCTGGCGGCGACCGAGACCCGCCACTGGAACGAGGAACAGCAGGGCTGGACGGTGGGGTACGAGATCCTGGCGCTGTTGAGTGTGAGGACGGAGTACAGCTGGGACTGAGCCGGGCGGGGTCAGTCCACGGTCACGCAGCGGGCTCGACCATCATGCCGGGTTCAGGTCGGTTTGGGGCCGGACGGTGAGGAACACCAGCGCGACGAGGGCGAGCTCCAGCGACTCGTTCATGCGTCGATCGCCCGCGATCATCAGGACAGGCCAGACCCCGGCCACCGCTGCGAAGAGCCCCCAGCCCAGGGTTCGATCGAGGACTGGGAGTCGGAGACGAGTCATCAAGGATTCCAGCCGCGACCACCGGAGGGGCCTTCGCGACAGCACGAGGACGGCCAGCATGGGAAACGGTCTCCACAGCCAGTCCAACCCATCGATGTTGTGGAGATTGGTCTGTGACGAGCGATCGGACAGCGCGTCCCACCATTCGGGCGTCGCGAACCCAAGCCAGAGCTGCCCGTAGTCGATCTCCTCGAGGAACAAGACTGCTGCGCCGCAGGCGATCCATGGTTGGCGATTCCGTACGCCGTGCCAGAGCAAGGCCAGCAGCAGTCCCTCCGTCACCGCTTCCAGCACTCCTTCGCTGCCCGACACGAGGCGCTCTTCGGGACCTTGGAGCCACACGGCCGGGAGGGGCGCCAGGATGAGCAAGCCCGCGGCAAGCACCACCCTGGTGCTCGCGGTGGGTGCACGTCGGACGCCAAACACGGCGACCAGCAACAGGAGCAGCACGTGGACTCCTGCCGGCAGGCTGCTCTCCCAGGAGTCGATGCCTACGGTGACCTCGGCATTCAGAAGCCCTGACCTGTGAGCAACACCACCGCTCCTGCATCGCCCGACAGGAGCGCTGGGAGTACGTGGAATCAACCTGCCCCAGCTTCGCGGACGGTTGATCGGTATCAAGGCGTCGTAGGCAACGCGGCATGCCGTGTCCCGAACGACCCTGCGAGCTGAGCCGGCCCACAGGCAAGTCAAGTCGCCCCGAACTTCCGGTGCCTTGGGTCAAGTCGTCCTGAACTGCCGGTCTCTCCCCAGATCGGGGCCTGTCAGGCCTCTTGGGCCCTGAATTCCCACCTGGATGGCGGGATTCACGCAGAAAGCGGCAGTACGAAGGGACTTGAGCCCCTCAACGCCACCCCGGCCGCTTGAACCAGGGCCGGAACCGCGGCGGGACTGGGCGGCGGCGGACGGGCTCGGCCTCCTTCTCCGTCTCCTCGACCGCCTCCTCGACCGGCTCCGGTTCGCTGACCGGCTCCGTCTCGACCGTCTCGACCGTCTCCGGCTCGCTCACCGGCTCGGGCTCCGTCACCGGCTCCGCCTCCTCCACAGGCACGACCTCCTTCACCGTCTCCGGCTCGGCCTCCTTCACCGTGTCCACAGCGGCCGTGCCGTCCTCGGCCGGCGTCTCCACCACCGCCGGCAGCGTCTCCACCACCACCGACAGCCGCCCGGCCTCGACGACGATCACCTCGCCGGTCTTGGGGTGCCGGAGCTGAAGGGTCTCCGGGTCCAGGGTCTGCTCCCACGTCCACCAGTCCCCGCGGGTGTGGGTCATGTAGACCGCGGCGTCGTCCTGCTTCACGAACGCGTCCTTGAACGCATCGCCGGACGCCAGGTACTTGCTGGTCCCCTCCGGCGGCGTCACCTGTGGCCGGTCCTCGGGCTCCGGGATCGGGGTCACGTCGTGGTCCTTGAGCGCCGCCAGGTCTTCCGGGCTGGCCGGCCGGCTCTTGTCGCAGTCGAAGTGGGTCGTGATGGTCAGCAGGTGCCGGTCGTAGGGCACGGCCCCGTCCCAGTTGGCCCGCATGATGCTGTTGGACTCGCCGATCAGGCGGTTGCCGTCGCTCCGGTCCACGTACTCGTCGTTCAGGCCCAGCAGGTGGCCGATCTCGTGGCTCGCGACCCACTTGTCGGTCGCCGTGAACCAGTTGCCGGAGTTCGCCCGGCCGGAACCCCTGGAGATGTGCACCACGTTGTCCTCGCCGGATTCGACGAACTTCACGTCCAGCGAGAAGCTGTCGTTGGACCAGAACTTCTCGATCTCGTGCTCCCACGCCGCCTCGCGCTTGTCGTTGCGGGAGCCGGTGAGCTTGACCTTGAGCGTGGCGTGCATCACGCCATCCGGCGTGGTGGCCAGGGTGAACTTGGCGTTCTGGCCGTACACACCGTCGCCGGACCAGCGCTCGACCGCGGCGATCCGCCCGTCCCCGTCGAACTTGTCGTCGGCGTTGTCGCCGATGCCGTCGCAGTCGGAGTCCCGGAACTCCTTGGGGTCCTTGGGAAAGGCATCGGTGTTGTCTCCGACCCCGTCGCCGTCGGTGTCCACCGAGTCCCGCGCGTCGTTGGGCAGGGCGTCGTTCTTGTTGCGCACGCCGTCGCCGTCGTTGTCCCCGTTGCCGTAGTCGTACCCGTCGGGGTCGACCTGGTCCTCGACCGGCGGGATCCAGGCGAGGGTGGCACCGGAGATCGCCAACAGGGCCGAGAGCTCGCCTGCGGGCGCAGGCTGAGGGATGCAGCCGGGTTCGGCCGCTTGCACGGCACCCGGGGCCAAGGCGGCCAGCCAGACCAGCCCGGTCACGGAGCACCCCCGTCGGACCAGCGGTCCAGCAGGGCGCGGACCCGGATCAGGCGGTCGTTGGCGGCCAGGTCGTTGTACCACTCCCAGACCTGGGCGCTGGCCCCGTCCGCGGTGATGGTGAGCCGGGCCCGGGACTCGTCGGGCCGGGGCTTGCGCTCGGGCTCCCGCTGGTCCCACAGGGCCTGGTTCTGGAGCAGGACGGCCAGCTCCTGGAGCTGGATCGGGGTCAGGGTGACCCGGGTCTCGATCGGGGGCTGTCCGCCCCGAGGCTGGTGGACGTGGGTGAGCACCCGGCCCGCGAGGGTGTAGCGGTCGCCCCCGTAGAGCCCGTGCACGTCGTCGTAGACCAGGCCCAAGGCCTTGGCGGCCCGGGCGTTCTGGGTCGCGGCGGCCAACGGCGCTTCCAGTGGGTGGTCGCCAGCGGCCCACGTCGGCGTGGTCAGGGCCAGGGACAAGATGAGCAGGCGGATCACGGGCACCTCCAGGCAGTCGGGGCGGACTGCGGCGCGGGGCGGTGCCGGGAGCCGGCTTCAGCAGGATCCGTGCCAGACCACGGCTGGGCCCAGGCGGCGGCGGGGGCGCCACCCAGGACACGTTCGCCCCGGGTGATCAAGACCCCGGTGGGGCGCCAGCGTCGCGCCCGCTACTTCGCCGACCTCAGGATGCGCGCCAGCTGCCGCAGCATCTGCCACTGGACCTTGCTGCCCAGGTTGGCGTCCGACCGCACCAGCTGCAGGAAGTCCCGGCGGCTCAGCATGAGCAGGCGGGTGGGCACGATGGTGCGCACGCTGGCCGTGCGTCGGGGCACGTCGATGAAGCTCATCTCGCCGAAGATGCGACCGGGGCCCAACGTGTACCGCACGGTGCCGTCCTTGATGACCTCGACCGTGCCCTTGTCGATGATGAAGCACTCGCGGCCGGGCTGGTCCTCCTTGAAGACCCAGGCCTGGGGCGGGAGCTCCTTGACCCGGCAGCACTCGGCGACCCGGGCGAGCTCGTTCCAGGTGCAGTAGCTGAACAGGTCGCAGGCCCGCAGCGTGCGGATGTGGGGGGCGAAGCCATGGGGCTGCACGCTCTCTTCGTCTTCGTCGACCGCCTCGATGACCAGGGCCGTGATGTTGTCGCCGCCGCCCTTGGCGTTGGCCATGCTCACCAGGATCTCCGCCGACGTCGCGCCGTGGGTGCTCTTCAGGATCTGGCCAAAGGTGTCCGGGCCCAGGTCCCGGTAGAGCCCGTCCGAGCACAGCAGGTAGCGGTCCCCGTCCACGATCTTGTGGTGACCCAGGTCGACCTGGACCCGCGCCTGGACCCCCAGGGCACGGGTGATCACACTGCGGCCCCTGGCGGTCAGCGCTTCCTCGGGCGTCAGGAGACCCCGGTTGATCTTTTCCTGGATCATGGTGTGGTCTTCGGTGAGCCGCTCGGCGTGGCCGTCCCGCACCCGGTAGATCCGACTGTCGCCCACGTGGGCGGTCAGGACCCGGTCGCCCACGGCCCAGACCACGTCGAGGGTGGTGCCCATGCGCCCGGACTCGCCGGCCAGGGCCCGGCTGGCGTCGTGAACCTCCTTGCAGCCGCGCAGGACGGCGATCTCCAGCCACAGCACCAGCCGCTCTACGTCGGCGTCGACCGGATGGGAGCCCATGTTCTCGACGTCCCGGCGGAGCTCCGAGATGGCCTCTTGGATGGCGTTGCAGGCCAGCGCGCTGGCGACCTCGCCGCGGGATCCGCCCCCCATGCCGTCGGCGACCGCGAACAGCCCGAGCCTGGGGTCGATGAGGAAGCTGTCCTGGTTGTGGCGGCGGACCTTGCCAGCGTCCGAGCTGGCCCAGGCCCGCAGGCGTAGGCTCACGGGCCCATCCAGTCTTCGGGCCTCAGCGCCGACGCGCTGTCATCGGCCGCGTTCTTGAGCGCCAGCAGCTCGCTGGTCGCCCGCAGGTGGGCCGAGATGCGCAGGGTCATGTTCCAGAGGATCTTGACCGCCAGGTGCGGGTTGCCCTTGAGCAGGTGGAAGAAGCTCTCGCGGGTGATGACCAAGAGCTCAGCGTCGTCGGAGACCTGGACCGTCGCCGAGCGTCGGGGCTGGTCCAGCATGGCCATCTCGCCCACCGTGCTGCCGGGGCCCAGGGTGGCGATGGCGCGGCTGTTCTTGAGCACCTGGACCCGCCCTGCGACCACCAGGTAGAACTCGCGGCCCGTGTCCCCCTCGCGAAACACCAGGCTGCCGGTGGGCAGGCTGACCGGTCGGCAGCGGCCGGCCACGATGAGCAGCTCGGACTCGGTGCACCACTGGAACAGGGGCATCCGGGCCAGGGTGGCCAGCCGTCCTGGGCCCTCGAAGGAGGGCTCGTCGGCGGCCGTCCGGATGGTCAACAGGCAAGCGGCCACGGGACCCTCGGTGCCGGCTTCGCGGGCCTCGGCCAGCAGCCTGGCGGTCACGCCCTCTGGCTCGGTGTCGTCGGCGATCGACCGCAGCCGGCGGGGCTCCACGGACGGGTGAAAGGCCGCGGACAACAGCAGCAAGCGGTCGCCAGCCCCGGCCTCGACGAACGCGGTCTCGGGCTTCGCGTGGGGCTGGGGACCGAGGAAGTACAGCGGGGTGTCCAAGTCGTCGTCGTCGTCGTGATCGAAGGGACGGTCGTGTGCGCGCAGGTGATCGCGGGTGAGCTGGTGGATGAGGCCCTTGCGCAGCAGGTAGATGCGCCCGTCGCCCATGTGCACGATGGCCGTGCCATGACCCGTCGAGACGGCGGCATCCAGGGTGACCCGCATGACCCGCTCCTGGCGCCGGCTCAGGGCGTAGAGCTCCTGGGCGGCCCGGCCCACGGCCTGGCGCAACGCCGCGTCCATGCGCGGCTTCCACTGGTCCGCCGGCACGGAAGGGGTCGGACCCAGCAGCTCCTCGTGGCGCTGGAGATCGCTCCTGAACAGGTCCAGCGCCATCTGGGCGGCTGCGGCGGCGACCTTGTATTGGCGGGGTGCGACGCCCCACGCCGCGTCGGCCACCGCGACGAGTCCCAGCGCCGGATCCCGGAGCGCAGCCGCGGTCAGCGGCACGTCCGGGCTCCCGGCGTCGGACATCGCGTGGGTCGCCCGGTCCATCTGCTCCTCGCGTTCGTCGTACCCTATTCCGGACCGTCCCGGGCAGTGAAGGCTCGGTCATCGTGGTCAGGAGGACTCCGCTGAGCACCCGACCGTCTGCGCTGGCCCTCGTGGAAGGGGGCGGCCTGGTGATCTTCGTGGCCCTGTTGGCCCTGATGATCGTGCGCCCGGCCGAGGACACGCTGGTCCCGATCAGCGTCGAAGCGCTCGCCGCCGGCGAGACCACCGAGGAGTGGCTGGGAATCTACTTCGAGGGGCAAAAGGTCGGCTATGCGGTGAACACCCGCGTGGCGACGGTCGACGGCGGCACCCTGGTCCAGAACCACTCGGCCTTCACGGTCGCGGCGTTCGGCAAGATCAACAACATCGTCAGCGCGGGCACGGCGGTGCTCGACTCCGACGGTGTGCTCCAGGTCTTCGACGCCTTCCTGGAGGCCGACCCCGTGAGCTTGAACGCGCGGGGAGAGGTCCGGGGCGGCTCCTTGGTGATCTCGCTGCTCCAGGGCGGGGAACACTCGGAGCTGGTGCTGGACCTGGACGAGCCGCCCCAGATCGCGGCCACCATGAACACCTGGATCGCCGCCCAGGAGGAGATCAAGGTCGGGCAGACCTACGAGGTCCCGTACTTCAGCCCGACGACCCTGGCCCAAGACACCATGACGCTGAAGGTGGTCGACACCGAGGTCCTGCCCACCGGCGAGGAAGCGCACTGGATCGAGCGGTCGGTGGCAGGCGTCACCACGCGCGCCCTGCTGACCCCCGCCGGGGACCTGTTGCGCGAGGAGGGCGGCTTTGGCACGGCCCTGGTCCGCCAGACCCGCGAAGAGGCCTTGGCGATGCCCGAGGGCCACGACGCCGTGGACATCATCAGCCTGTCCAGCGTCAAGCTGGAGGGCCAGCTCTACCGCCCCCGGGGCCTGAACAAGGTCAGCCTGCAGATCCTGGGGGTCGAGCCCGAGCGGATCCGCCACGAGCCACCGCTCCAGACGGTCCAAGGCGACGTGGTCGTGGTCACGTCGCCCGAGCTGGGCCGGCGGGCGTCGGTGCCGCGCCAGGCCGATCCCGAGCAGTTCGCCGAGTACCTCCAAGGCACCCCCTTCATGCCGGTCGACCACCGGGAGATCCAGGAAGCGGCCCAGGACCTGGTCGGGGACTTCAGCGACCGGCTGCTGGCGGTCACCAAGCTCAACACCTGGGTCTACGAGACCCTGGTGAAGACCCCGGTGATGGGCGTGCCCAATGCCCTCGAGGTCTTGCGCATCCGACAGGGCGACTGCAATGAACACACCGCCCTGATGGTCGCCCTTTCCCGGGCCGCCGGCATCCCTGCACGGATCGCGGCGGGCGTGGTCTTCAGCGACCGCGTGACCGACACAGGCGCGTTCTACTACCACGCCTGGCCCGAGATCTGGATGGGCGACGAGCTGGGCTGGATCCCCGTCGATCCCACCTTTGGCCAGGTCCCGGCCGACGCGACCCACGTCAAGATCGTCGAGGGCGATCTGGATCGTCAGATCGAGATCATGGGTGTGATGGGCCGGTTGGGCTTCAAGCTCATAGCTGCAGAGGCACCGTGATCCGAACCCACGCCATCGAAAAGGTCTACGGCAAATTTCAGGCCCTGTTCCCCCTGGACCTTCACGTGCGCAAGGGCGAGGTGTTCGGTTTCCTGGGGCCCAACGGGGCCGGCAAGACCACCACGATCCGCATGATCTCCGGTGTCCTGCCACCGACCCGGGGCCGTGTCGAGATCGACGGTCTGGACATCGAGCACCACCCGGTCGAGGCCCGCCGCAAGATCGGCTACATCCCCGATCGGCCCTACCTGTACGAGAAGCTCACCGCGCGGGAGTTCCTGCAGTTCGTCGGCGGCCTGTTCGGCATGGGCCGCGAGGAGATCCGGACGGAAGGCGATCGGCTGCTGCAGTTCCACGACCTGGCCCGGTTCGCGGACCGCCTGATCGAAGGCTTCTCCCACGGCATGAAGCAGCGGCTCACCTTGAGCGCTGCGCTGCTCCACAAGCCGCGGCTCCTCATCGTCGACGAGCCGATGGTCGGCCTGGACCCAAAGGGCCACCGGCAGATCAAGGACGTCTTCCGCCAGATGGCGGACCGCGGCCAGACCGTCTTCCTGTCGACCCACAGCCTGGACGTGGCCCAGGAGGTCTGCGATCGGCTGGCGATCATTCGCAAGGGCCGCATCGTGGCCCAGGGCACCTATGAAGAGGTCCGCTCGGACAACCACCCCAACGCCAACGACCTGGAAGAGGTCTTCCTGCGCATCCTGGAGGAAGACTTCGAGCGGCCCGAGCTGGAGACCGTGTGAGGGCTGTGCTGCTGGGGCTGGGACTGCTGATCGCCTGTGGTGGCCGCAGCGCCGATCGCGGAGACCCGGACCGCTACGCCCTGGGCACCCTGGACAGCGCCTGGCAGACCCAGGAACCCGGCGGCGCGGACCGGGCCTGGTGGCACCCCGATCACCTGGCCACGGCCTACACCGACAGCCACTGCCAGGACCAGGTCGACGACGTGTCGATGAAGCGGCTGAACGAGCAGCTGACCGGTGGGTTCACCGACCCGGTCGAGCTCAGCAGCGAAGCGATTCGCCTGGACGGTCGCGAGGGCTGGGTCCGGCGGCTCCAGGGGGGCCTGGACGGCGTCACCGTCGAGGTCGCTGCGGTGGTGATCCGCAAGGACGACTGCGTCTATGACATGGTCTTGATCGCGCCGCCCGGCCGCTTCCAAGAAGCCTGGGCCAGCTGGGAGCCAGCCGTGATGGGGTTCCGGGTGGGCCGCCGATGAGCTGGAACATCCGGTGGCGCCCAGGCGACAACTTCTACAACCTGCTGGCCGAGATCGGCGCAGTGGGTGCCCTGGGGGGCCAGACCCTCAAGGTCATGGTGACCCGCAAGATCGAGTGGCGGCTGACCCACGTCCAGGTCGACCAGGCCGGGGTCGGCTCCTGGTCCATCGCGACCCTGGTGGCCCTGTTCACCGGCGCGGTGCTGGCGCTGCAGTTCGCCGACTCCCTGGAGCCCTACGGCGCCTCGCTCTACACGGGCAAGATGGTGTCGCTGGGCATCGTGCGCGAGCTCGGGCCCACGCTCACGGCGGTGCTGGTCGGGGGTCGTGTAGGCGCTGGCTTCGCCGCCGAGATCGGCTCCATGAACGTCACCGAACAGGTCGATGCCATCCGAGCACTGGGGGCCGACCCGGTGCACAAGCTGGTCGTGCCGCGGGTCCTGGCGTGCACCGTGATGCTGCCCCTGCTGACGCTGTTGGCCGACGCGGTGGGCCTGTTCGGCGGCTGCCTGGTCACGATGCAAGAGGTCGGGGTGACCTGGCGCTTCTTCGTGGACCAGGTGATCAACACCCTGGTGGTCTCGGACCTGCTCCACGGTCTCGCCAAGGCCGTGTTCTTCGGGTACTTCATCGCTGTGATCGGCTGCTACATGGGCATGAAGACCCAGGGCGGCACCGAGGGCGTGGGCCACGCCACGACCAAGACCGTGGTGGCCATCTCGATCACCGTGCTGGTGACGAACTTCCTGCTCACCAAGATCTTCCTGTCCCTGGTGTGAGCGATCCCGTGACCACCGCTCATGAGCCCATCATTCGCTTCCAGGGCGTGGAAAAGGCCTTTGGGCCCAACGTGATCTACACGGACATGACCCTGGACGTGTTCCAGGGCGAGACCCTGACGATCATCGGCGGCTCGGGCACCGGCAAGTCCGTGGCGCTCAAGCTCTTGATCCGGCTGCTCAAGCGCGACGCCGGCACCATCCACGCCTTTGGCTACGATGTCTCCAAGCTGGACCACAAGGGGCTGTTGGAGCACCGTCGGCGCATCGCCATGCTGTTCCAGGGGGCTGCGCTGTTCGACTCGCTGACCGTCGAGCAGAACATCAAGTACCCGCTCATCGAGCACGGCTGGAAGGACCAGTCCGAGATGGACGCCCGGGTCACCGAGTGCCTGGGCCTGGTGGGCATGCCCGACGTCCAGAAGATGAAGCCCGCAGAGCTCTCCGGGGGCATGAAGAAGCGGGTCGGGCTGGCCCGGGCCATCGCGGTCAAGCCCGAGGTGATCCTGTGGGACGAGCCGACCACGGGCCTGGACCCGATCAACGTCCGGCGCATCAACGGGCTGATCCTGGACATGCAGCGGCAGCTCGGTGTCACGTCCATCGTGGTCACCCACGACATGGACTCCGCGTTCACGGTCACCGACCGCATCGCGTTCCTGTGGGACAAGAAGATCAAGTGGTGCGGCCGCAAGGAGGACGCCCAGCACTCGGGCATCCCAGCGCTCGAGGAATTCGTGCGCGGGGGTCGGGGGGTACTGGACCCGGAGCTGAGCGAGCGGATCGGGGCGTTCTAGTCCGTGTCGACGCCCGTGTCCGAGTCGTAGGGCGCGTTCAACACCTCGCCCTGCCAATCCCACGGCGGAATGCCGATGTCGATCTCGGTCACGGTGTTGTTGTTGTACGGCTGGGGCAGGTACAGCGACGTGCCGTTCCACCCGTGCTCGCCGGTGCCCCACTCCACGCCGTGGCCGTACTGGGTGTATTGGTTCGGCGACCAGATCTTCGAGACGTCGCCGTCGTGGGTCACCCGCCACAGCCCCGTGGACTCGTAGTCGGCCACGTACAGGTTGCCGCAGATGTCCAGGGCCAGGCCGTCGTGCCAGCCGCCGCCCACGTTCTCGGCGAACACGCGCATGTCGCTGGATGGGTTCAGGTCGGCGTCCAGATCGGCCACGTACACCGTGCCGTTGCCGATGGTGGTGACGTAGATCCGGGCCAGGTCCGGGCTGAAGCCCACGATGCGAGGGGTCGCCCGGTTGCTGATCTGCTGGACCAGCGGCACGAGCTCGGCGGTGTCCGGGTCGATGCGGGCGATGCCCTGGCGCCACGCGGTGTAGAGCATGCCGTCAGGCCCCACGGTCACACCGTAGGTGTTCAGGCTGGCCGCGAGGACCTCCTGGCCGCCGTCCAGGGTGACCCGGAGCAGGTCGCCGGTCTGTCGCGACGAGATCGCCATGCTGCCGTCGGGCAACACGGCCAGCTGCTCCAGCGAGCCCATGCCGGGCCGGAAGATGCCCCACTGGCCGTCGGAGTCGACCTCGATCAGGGAGTTGTTGTCGCTGCCGATCAGCCGTCCGTCGTCCAGGAAGGCGAGGCCGTGGTAGCCCTTGCCGTTGAGCACGGCGCCGACGGGGGTGTAGGTCCGCGGCAGCTCGGTCGCGCAGTCGTGGCTGCCCAGGTCGGGCCCCGTGTCGCCGGTGTCGGCCGTGTCGGTGTCGGTGTCTGTGTCGGTGTCGGTGTCGGTGTCGGCGTCTGCGTCGGTCACGGTGGTGGGGGTCTCGCCGCTGTCCGTGGGAAAGGGGTCGTCGATCTCCACCCCAGTGGGGCAGGCGGCGAGCAGGGCGAGCAGGGCTGGGGTGGGCATGAACAAGGCCTCACCGCCAGTCTACGTCAGCTCGCGGGCTCTCGTGACACCCGGGTCCGACCCCGGGCGATCACCGCCACGGGGTAGGGCAGGGGAGCAGAGCCGCTTCCCCTCCCGCGCCCCCAACGCAGGTCGGGCGGAGACCCCTTCAACACCTCGGTGCTACGGTCCCACATCGTGAGCCCCGATGTGGTGCTGGATGCCCGTGGCCTCAAGCGGACCTTTGGTCCCGTCACGGCGGTGGATGGACTGGACCTGCAGGTCCGTGCCGGCGAAGTCGTCGGGCTCCTGGGCCACAACGGGGCGGGCAAGACGACCACCGTCCGCTTGCTGAACGGGCTCCTGGGGCCAGACCAGGGGCACGCCACGGTGCTGGGGCTCGATCCATGGGCGGACGGCCCGGCCCTGCGGGCGCGCACCGGCGTGCTCACCGAGGTCCCGGCTCTCGATGGCCGGCTGACGGCCCAGGAGACCCTGCGCCACCATGGGCGTGCCTACGGCCTCGACGACCTGGCTGGCCGCGCAGCCCGCATCCTGGACCGGCTGGGGCTGACCGGCCGGGAACACGAGCCCGTGGCCCGCTTCAGCAAGGGCATGGCACAGCGCCTGGCCCTGGCTCGGGCCTTCCTCAACGAACCGGACCTGCTGTTCCTGGACGAGCCGGTGGCCTCCCTGGACCCTGTCGGCGCCGGGGGGGTGCACGCGCTCATCCTGGAGTGGGTGCGGGAGCGGGGCCGCAGCGTGGTGCTGTGTACCCACAACCTGGTCGAGGCCGAGCGGCTGTGTGACCGGATCGTGGTCCTGGAGCAGGGCCGCGTGCTGGCCGAAGGCACGGTGGCGGAGCTGGCGGCCCTGGCCGCGCCCCGGGCCACGGTCAGCCTGGACATCCAGGCGGCGGACCGCGCGGCGGCAGAGGCGGCCTTGGACCAGGCGGGGGTCGCCTTGCGGGGAGCTCGGGCCCACACCAGCCTCGAGGACGTCTACTTCGCCTTGCACGGGCGGGACCGGTGAGGCCGGCCGTCCTGGGGGCCCTGGTGCGGCGGGATCTGCAGCTGTTCTGGCGCACGCGGGGGGTCCTGATCCCCCTGGCGGTCGTGCCGCTGTTGACCCTGGTGTTGGTGCCGTCGGTGGTCGCCTGGCTCCCCAGCGTGGCTGGCGCGCCCGAGCAGCTCGTGGCCCAGCTGCCCCTGCAGCTCACCCCGGCCGAGGTGGTCCAGGCGAGGGTGGCGGAGCTCCCGCCCGAAGAGTCCTTTCTGGTGCTGGCGCTCCTGCACTTCATGGCGCCGATCTACTTGCTGGTGCCGCTCATCGTGGCCAGCGTCATCGCCGCAGACAGCTTCGCCGGCGAGCGGGAGCGGGGCAGCCTGGAGGCCCTGCTGTACCTCCCCACCACCGACACCGAGCTACTCGCCAGCAAGATCTTGTCGGCCTGGATCCCGGCTGTGGCGGTCGGGGGCGTCGGGTTCGTGCTCTACGGCGTCACGATCAACACCTTTGGCTGGCCGGTCATGGGCCGCATCTGGTTCCCCACGTGGACGTGGGTGATCATCGGGGGCTGGGTCATGCCCGGCGTCGCGGGGCTGGGGCTGGGCGTGGGGGTGCTGATCTCGTCGCGGGTCAAGACCGTGCAGGAGGCCAGCCAGCTGGGCGCGATGGTGGTGCTGCCGCTGCTGTTCGTGCTGCTGGCGCAGCTCGGGGGCCGGCTGCACCTGGGGGTGCCCCAGGCCCTCGGCATCGGCGCGCTCCTGTGGGCGGCCACGGTCCTGCTGCTGCGGGTGGGGCGCCGCTGGTGCAGCCGGGAGGCTCTGCTGACGCGCAGCGGATGAATTCTGAAAAAGATCGAATTTTTCATCCCTTCTCCGGCAGAGTGCCTGGGTCGCGAGGTGTCCGGTGTTTCCCTTGATCGCTGCGCTGATGGCCACGGTGGCGGCGGCGCCCCCTTCGGTGCTGCTGGTCACCCTGGACACGACCCGAGCGGATCGGCTCGGCTGCTACGGCCACGCCCCGGCCCAGACCCCGCACCTCGACGCGCTGGCGGCCCGAGGGCTGCGCTTCGACCGGGCCTACAGCACGTCGCCGCTGACCATCCCGAGCCACAGCTCGATCTTCACGGGCCAGGTGCCCCCCACCCACGGCGTGCGCGACAACGGAGACTTCCTCCTGGGCGACGACGCGATCACCCTGGCCGAGCGCTTCCAGGACGCCGGCTACGCCACCGCGGCGTTCACGGCGGCCTTTCCGACCCAGGCCCAGTGGGGTCTGGACCAGGGGTTCGACCGGTACCACGACCCGCTCACCACGCTGCCCCAGCAGAGGGACTGGCGGGCATGGCGCCCGGCCCACGAGGTGATCGATGACGCGCTGGTGACACTGCCGGAGCTCGGGGGACCTCGGTTCGTGTGGGTGCACCTGTTCGACGCCCACTGGCCCTACGAGCCCCCAGAGCCGTTCGCGTCGGCGCTCGAGGGCCGCCCCTACGACGGCGAGCTCGCCGCCATGGACCACGCCCTGGGCCGCCTCTTTGCTTGGTGGGCCCTGCACGAGCCCGACGGCGTGGTCGCGGTGACGGCCGACCACGGCGAAGCGCTGGGGGACGGGGGCGAGGAGACCCACGGCTTCCTGTTGGTCGACGGCACCCTGCGGGTTCCCCTGATCCTGGCCGGGCCGGGCGTCCCCCGGGGCGCTGTGGCGTCGGACCCGGTCAGCCTGATCGACCTGGCGCCGACCCTGCTGGATCTGGCCGGGCTGCCGGGGCACCCCGGACTCCAGGGCGTGGACCTGCGGGACGGGGGCACGGAGCGGCCCTATAGCGAGGCCCTGACCGGGCAGTTCAGCTTGGGCCTGGCGCCGCTCAGGGGCTGGACCGACACCCAGGGCCGCTACGTCGAAGGCGCGTGGACCAGCTACGCATCCCACGGCCCGGCGGGCATCCCTTCGCTCGCGCCGTCGGGCCACCATCCCGACCATCGGGCTGCCCTGGCCCAGCTGATCGACGGCTTTGCCGCGGCGACCAGCGGGCGCACGAGCCCCGACGCCGAGACCCTCGCCCAGCTCGAGGCGCTGGGGTATCTGGGCGGGCTGGATCTGGCGGCGAGCAGCGACGTGGATCCCCGGGACGTGATCGGCGTGATCCCGCTCACGTGGCGGGTCCGACAGGCGCTCGGTGCGGGTCGGCCCGATCTGGCCAGCGCCTGGCTCGACACCCTGGCGGAGCCCCTGGCCGGCACGGTGGGCCTGACCCTGCTCCAGGGCCAGCAGCTGCGGGCTCTGGGCGACACCGTGGGTGCGGCGAGTGTGCTCGCCGAGCTCCACGCCCGGGCGCCGGGCCACGACGTGGCCCTGATCCTGGGCGGGATCCATGCCGAGCTCGGCGACTGGCACGAGGCACGACACTGGTTTGAAGCGGCGCTGGACGCCCGCCCCCACAGCGCCAAGGCGATGACGGGTGCCGTCCAGGCCAACCTGGCTCTGGGCCAGCTGGAGTGGGCCTGGGAGCTGGTCGAGGCGTACCTGGACGTGTTCCCGGATCACCTGGGCCTGGTGCTGGTTCGCGCCGAGCTCCTGCTCGCCGAAGGCCGGGCCGAGCTGGCCCTCGAAGATGCCCGCTGGGCCCAGACCCTGTCCCCCTGGACCCCGGGACCCCACGCGGTCGCGGGCCGGGCACTCTGGGACCTGGGCCGGCCCGATGCAGCCATCGACGCGCTGTGGGAGGCCCTGGCCTGGGACCCCCGCGACCTGGCCGTGCGCGCGAGCCTGGCCGAGATGCTGCTGGCGGTCGGCCGCCACGCCGAAGCCGTCCGCACCCTGGACGCCGTCGAACCCTGGATGCCCGCCACCGGTCCCGCCCGGGACCAGTGGCGTCGGGCCCACGATGCCCTGGACGCCGACCGACGGCGCCTGGACCTTCCCCTTCTGCCTCGCTGAGGAGCCCCGGATGACCCTGATCCCGTTCACCCTGTTCGCGCTGTTGGCCTGTGGCGAGGAAGAGGACACCTTCGGCGGCGTCAGTCCCCGCGTCGAGGACTGCGCCGACGGCGTCGACAACGACGGCAACGGCCTGGCGGACTGCGAGGACTCCGCCTGCGCTGCAGAAGGCGTCTGCATCTACGAAGGCGCGGTGCTCGAGGTCCAGGTCACCAGCGGAGATGAGCTGGTGTTCCAGAGGGAGTTCGAGCGCAAGGGCTGGGACAGCAGCGTGGCCCTGAGCGTCTACGGGGTCACCGGGACCCTGGCCATCCTGCACGGGTCCCAGATCACCAGCTGTGACTGGGGCTTCGACAGCGCAAGGGGCAGCGATGTGTGGGACCCGAACCCGTTCTGGGGCAGCTACCTGGGCGACGTGAGCCTGGACCACAGCGGCTGGACCATCGACGCCTCCTGCCCCTTCGAGCCCGAGCACATCCTGCCGGCCCTGACCCTGGGTAGCGGCACGATCTACGGACCCGGTGACGTGCCCTGGTACGTCGGCAGTGGCACGAGCTTCTTCAGCTCGACCACCTACTACGAGGCCGTGGCCTATGCGTCGGTGGTGGGCTGGGCCCTGTCCCAGTGGACCCAGCAGCCGATCGAGGACGGTGGGGTGCACACGGTGCAGCTGGACTGACGTGGTAGCTTCGGCGCCATGGCACTCGTCTCTTCAGTCTGGTTGATCGGCATGGGGTGCGGATCGGCGGGTGTCGGTCCCGCCGGGGACACCGGGCTCGCCACCGGGGACTCGGCGTCTGCCGATGCCAACCATCCCCCGACGGCGCCGGGCGTGGTCATCTCGCCCGACCAGCCCGACGAGCATGACGACTTGCTGTGCGAGCTCTCGCCCCAGGCCACCGATCCGGACGGCGACCCCGTGCAACATGCCTACACCTGGACCCGGGACGACACCGCGGTCGCTCACACCGACCCGCTGCTGCCCGCCAGCGAGACGGCCAGCGACCAGGTCTGGGCCTGTGAAGTCTCGGCGTCGGACGGCCTGCAGACCGGGCCGGCGGGGCGGGCCAAGGTCACGATCGCGCCGGCGAACCGGCCGCCCTCTGCTCCGACCGTGGCCATCGAGCCCGCAGAGCCCGCGAGCAACCAGGGCTTCTCCTGCGTGGTGACCACCGACGCCAGCGACCCCGACGGAGACACACTTAGCTATGGCTGGGCGTGGACCCGCGATGGCACGGTGGCCGACGTCGACGGGCCCGATGTCGACCCCGCCGACACCGTCGCCGGCGAGACCTGGACCTGCACGGTGACCGCGTCCGACGGCGAATTCGAGGTGGTCTCGGATCCCGCCCAGGCGGTGCTGGGACCGAACGTGTACGGCCCCGACGTCACCCACGTGGCGGTCGATGTGTTCTGCTCCTCCTGCTACGCCTGTCCGGAAGAGACCTGGTACGTGCCCGAGCTCGCGTTCGACGACGACGTGGCCAGCAGCACCTGGCACACCACCTGGACCGGCGGACCGGAGTGGGTCGGCGTCGACTTCGGCGAGGGCGGCGAGCGGCGGATCACGCGCTACGGCCTGATGGGCGCCAGCTTCCACGAGGGCTACCGGGCGGTGTCCTGGCAGCTCCAGGGCAGCAGCGATCAGGCCTCGTGGACCGAGCTCCATGCGGTGACCGGCGCCGACCTGGCTTATGTCATGTACGGCGGTGAGCCGTTCACCTACTACGAGTTCACCAACCAGGCATCGTATCGGTACTATCGCCTCCACGTCACCGAGAACGCAGGCGGTCAGCCCTATGCCGACGAGCTGGGCATCGTGGAGATCGAGATGATGGAGGACGGGGGCTGAGCGGGCCCCCCGACCGATGACCGAATCCGAACGCGAGAACCGCCGCTACTGGAACGCCAAGGCCAGCAGATACGCCGACGCCGGTGCCCGGGCCTGGGCCAGCGCAGAGCCTCACTGGGGCTGCTGGGGCGTGCCGAACACGGTGCTGCCGCTCCTGCCGGACTCCCTGGCCGGCCTGACGGCGGTGGAGCTGGGCTGTGGCACGGCCTACGGCTCGGCGTGGATGGTGCGCCGGGGGGCCCGGGTGGTCGGGGTCGACGTCTCCGAGGCCCAGCTGGCGACGGCGGCCCGTCTGCGCGACGCCCACGGTCTGGCGGTCGAGCTGCGCCAGGTGAGCGCCGAGCACACCGGTCTGCCGGCAGGCGCCTTCGACTTCGCCCTGTCCGAGTACGGCGCCGCGCTCTGGTGCGAGCCGTCGGCCTGGCTGGCCGAAGCCGCCCGGCTGCTCCGTCCGGGCGGTCGCTTGCGGCTGCTCAGCACCCACCCCTTGGTCCAGGCGTGCAGCCCCATGGACGGCAGCCTGCCGGTGACCGAGCGCCTGGAGCGCCCCTGGTTCGGCCCCGAGCGCTACGACTGGCGGGGCGCCGACGACGACCCGGGCGGCATCGAGTTCGTGCCCACGCCCGGGGCCTGGTTCCGCCACGCGCGGCAGGCGGGCTTCGAGACGGTCGACTACCGCGAGGTGCAAGCGCCCCCCGGAGACGGCGCCGAGCCCGGCCATGTCACGGCCGGCTGGGCCCGGCGCTGGCCCGCCGAGCAGGCCCTGTGGCTCGTCCGTCGGTAGACTCGCCCACCCCACCCGCGGGCACAGGAGCATGGGATCTTGGCGGCGCTTCCCCTATAGTCGCCATTCCGCGCCCATCCTGTAGGGCGCGAAACCAGGCAGGTCCCGGTGGGCGATTCCTCCTCCTTCCAGCTCCTGCTCGCCGACGGCGACGACGGCGAGGCGTACCTCGATGATGGCGCTCCGCGCGAGGACGCGGCTGCAGAAGCCGCACCGGTAGAGGCTCACGAAGAGGAGTACCTGGCCGACATCTCGGCCCAGGCTGGGGACCTGACGCGCCAGCGCTGGGCTGTGTTCTACCCGGACAATGCCGAGGGCCGAAGACTCTGTCGGGTGCTCCGCCCTCTGGTCAAGCACCGGGCGGAGCAACAGGGCTCGAATTGCCTGCTGGTGCCCGTGCCTCCCGGGCTGGGCGCCCAGGACGCCGAGCGCTGGACGGCCCAGGTCTACCCGGAGACCTGGAAGAA
This sequence comes from uncultured Enterobacterales bacterium, assembly GCA_964519895.1. Lineage (GTDB taxonomy): Bacteria > Myxococcota_A > UBA796 > UBA796 > CAJQPC01 > CAYFPX01. Next base: position 33,872 of record CAZFLE010000032.1, read on the forward strand.
CATGGAGCACCGCAGGCCGCGCTACGCCTGCATCGTGGGGGACCTGGACGGGGTCAGTCTGGCCACCCAGCAGGCGCTTGGCCTGGGCCACTTCCCCGGCAGGGTCGTGTGCCCCGACGAAGAGGCCTACGAGGCCTATGTGGACAAGGTCCTGGCGTGGGAGCGCCGGGCGTCCGCGCCCGCCTCCAAGCTGTTGATGTACACGGTCCGGGACGGCACGGCCGCCACCCGCGCGGGGGGCGACCACCTGATGGTGCCCTGTGCCGCCCACTGCGCAGAGATCTGGGAAGAGGAGCGTCACCTGCTCCCGGCCAGCGCCCTGGACGTTGCCGGACACGACCACGACCCCGACGCCCAGGACTTCCTGGGCCGCGTCTCCGACGGGGACCCCTCGGTCCTGCTGACCATCAGCCACGGCTCCGGCCCCCCCCGTCGCCGGCCTTGGACACCGGACCAGGCCCGGGAGCGCCAAGGGGCCATGAGCTTCGCCCGCGACGGCGTGCTCATGCCGTCCGACGTCTCCCAGGGCGCCTTCGCCCCGGGGGGCTTCTGGTTCTACTTCGCCTGCTTCGGCGCGGGCACACCCGACATCAGCGCCTACCACCACTGGCTCACGCTGCTCCAGCAGGGCGGCGCCCCTGGCCTCAAGGACCTGCGCCACGTGCTCAAGGGACTCGCCCCCGACGGGCCCTTCACCTCGGGCCTGGCCCAGGCCGCCCTGGGCAACCCCGACGGCCCCCTCAACATCCTAGGCCACCTGGACCTGGCGTGGAGCTACAGCTTCGCCGGCGCCAAGGGCCGTCCCAAGTCCGCCCGCATCGCGGACCTGCTCGCGCGGGTCGTGCGGGGGGAGCGCGCGGGCACAATCCTGCTCGATCTGCAGAGCTGGCTCCACGAGGCCTCTCACAACGTGAACCGGGCCTACGACCGGGCCCGCGCATCGGGACAGGACGTCGCAGGCACCGACCAGCAGCGCCGGGATCTGGGCACCCTGTGGATGGAGCTCCAGGATCTGAAGGGGTACGTGCTGCTGGGAGACCCGGCCGCCCAGCGCCCGGCCATCGCCCAGGAGACCCGCGCCGGCACCGGCTTCATGGCCGGGTTCGCCCAGCACGTGCCGCCAGCCGCCGAAGTGCCCCAGGTCGCCGCAGGCCTGAGCTTCGCCGCGCCGGCCGAAGACGCGCCGGCGCCGGTGCCCGTCGCCGCACCGGAGCCCGCACCCGCTCGAAACGATCCGGCCCCGCCGCTGTGGGCCGGCACGGTGAGCCGGTCCGGGCAGGGACCCGGCCGGGAGGTGATCCTCGAATTCACCCGGGCCAAGGACGCATCGGACCCCTATGCCTTCTCCCTGGGCCGCCAGGAGTACCTGGTGCGGGGCGACGGGGGCACCTACCAACAGGTCGAGATCGCCTGGGAGGGGGCGCTGCTGGACGACCTCCAGGCGGTCGCCGAGCCCGGCGCCGATCCGGCGATCGGCCAGCGCCTGGGAGACCGGCTGCGCGATGTCCTGCGAGCCGCGGGCTGGAGTCGGATCGAGCGCGAGCTGGCCGAGTGCGTAGACGAGGGGCGTCCGGTCCTGTTGACCCTGCGCTCGGCCGCCGCCGAGCTGTTCAGCCTGCCCTGGGAGCTGCTCACGATGGGGGCCAGCGGCCGCCAGCTGGGGGCCCTGCCCAACCTGCTGGTCCGCTACGAGTGGCCTGGCACCGGCACGGCGCCAGAGACGGTCAAGCCGCGCCCTGAGGGCGGGCGGATCCTGTTCGGCTGGTCGGCTGCAGGCGGCCGCGTGCCCCACAAGGACCACCAAGAGACCCTCCAGGACACCTGTGGCCGTGGCTTCGTACCGTTTGAGCCCGGCCGCGATGTGCTGGGCGACATGAGTCCCCAGGGGCTGGTGGATCGGCTCCAGGCGGCAACCGACGCGGGTGACCCGGTCGCGATATTGCACCTGCTCTGCCACGGCACGGTGACGGGCACCACCTTTGGCCTGGCGCTGGATGGCGGCGACGGACGCCCGGTCGCCGTGGACCCAGGGCGTCTCCGGGAGCTGCTGGCGCCCTTCGCCGGGACCCTGCGCGCTGTGGTGTTGTGTGCCTGCTACGGCGGCAACCCGGGCGAGCTGAGCAACCACCTGGGCTCCGTGGCCCAGACCCTTCACCGCGCCGGCATCCGGACGGTGATCTCGTCGCGCTTCCCCCTGTCCACGGCGGGATCGACGCGCTTCAGTCGGTCGTTCTACGAGCGCCTGCTGGTCGAGCCCGGGTCCCTGGAGTCCGCCTTCATCGGGGCCCGGACCGAGCTGCTCAAGCAGGCGCGTTCCCTGGACTGGGCGAGCCTGCAGCTCTACGCCCGGGTCGACGACGGCCAGGACACCCGCCCGATCGTGTTCCGCCCCTACCGGGGGCTGCTGGCCTTCCAGCCCCAGCACGCCCGCTTCTTCTTTGGACGGGATCGAGAACGCCAGGCCATCCTGAAGAGCCTGGGCGACCTCGAGGACCAGGCCCGTCCCCGCTATCTGGTGGTCGCGGGCGCGTCGGGCACGGGCAAGTCGTCGGTGGTCTTCGCCGGCGCGGTGCCCGATCTGTTGGGCGACACCGCCACGGCCCGGGCCGCCGAGACCGAGCGCATGGCGGCGATGGTCGCCCAGCTCAAGGCCACGCTGGGGCACCTGGGCGACGACGCGGTGTCCAGGGCGCTGGCCACGCTCCAGGGCTCGGTGACCCAGGCCAGCGGCCCCGGCGGCCGCTGGGAGCTCGTGCGCACCCGCCCCGGCTCGGACCCCAAGGGCAACCTGGCCAGTGCCCTCGGCGCGCGCCAGGATCCGAACGCTCGGCTGCTCCTGATCATCGACCAATTCGAAGAGCTCTTCACCCTGGCACCCGAGGACCAGCGCGAGGACTTCACCCGTCGGCTGTGGTCCCTCTCCCGGCTTCCGGACAGCGGCGTGTCGGTGCTGACCACCATCCGGGTCGACTTCCTGGGCCACTGCGGCGACGTCGTGGTCGACGAGAGCGGGCTCCGGCTGGACCGGGTCGCCTACGACGAGAACCACCGGGTCTTCGTGGCCCAGATGGGCGTGGCCGAGATGCGGGCCGCCATCGTAGAGCCCGCCCGGCGTGTCGGCCTGACCCTCGAGGACGGCCTGGCCGAGCGCATGCTGGCCGAGGTCGAGGGGGAGCCCGGGGCTCTGCCCGTCCTGAGCTACACGCTGGATCTGCTGTGGCAGCGCCGCCAGAACGGCCGGCTCACGTCGGCGGCCTATGAGGAGCTGGGCGGGGTGGTCGGTGCCCTGCACCGCAAGGCCGACGCCTTGCTGGGCTCGTTCGACGAGGCCGAGCGCACCCAGGCCCGCAGGCTCCTGGTCCAGCTGGTCGGCATCCGCGCCGACGGCGCTCTGGACACCCGGCGCCGGGTCGAGATCCAGAACATGCTCCCGGCCAGCGAAGAGGCCCAGCTGCGATTCGGCGCGGTGCTCGACGCCTTCGTCGATGCCCGTCTGCTGGTTCGGGGCGAAGAGGGCGGCGTCTCGACGGTCGAGGTCGCCCACGAGGCTCTGATCCGCAAGTGGGACCGGCTGCGGGACTGGGTGCTCGAGGACAAGGACAAGCTCCAAGAGCTCCAGGAGCTCAAGGTCTGGTCGGATCAGTGCCAGGAGTACAGGACCGTGCTGCGCGGGGCCCAGCTGGTCCAGGCCACGGCGATCGAGAGTCGCTTCAGCGAGGACATCGATGCGGTCACCCAGGCGCTGATCCGCAAGAGTCACCGGGTGCGCAAGCGCCGGGAGATCCTGGTCCGGGCGGTGGCCGCCATCAGCCTGATCGCCGCCGTGGCCTTTGCCATCGTGGGTAGCTACGGCCTGGAGCAGGCCCAGATCGCCAAGTTCGAGACCACCGTCGCCGAGAGCAAGGCCGAACAGGCCCGCATCGCGTCGGACCGCGCGACCGTCGAGAAGCAGAAGGCCCAGGAAGCCATGGCGATGGCGCACGAGGCCCGAGACGAGGCGGTCCAGGCCCTGGCAGCGGCCGAAGCCGCCCGGGGCGAGGCGGTCCAGGCCAAGGGCAAGGCGGTCCGCCAGGAGGCATTGGCCGTTCGGGCTGCCCGCGAGGCACTGCGGCAGCAGGAATTCGCCCAGATGTCCGAGAGCAAGGCCAAGGACACCCTGCGCATGTTGGCGGTGCGCGAGCTTCGCCAGGACCCGACCCGCGCAGCGTCCTTCCTCAAGAGTGTCGAAGCCCGGGGCGAGTTCCCCGCGTGGCAGGCCGAGGCGTGGCACGTGCTGCAGCACCCGCTGGGCACCCGGGTCGTGCCCACGGGCACCCTGGCGACCGAACACGGCGTGGCCTTCGACGCCCAGCGCAACCGGTTGGCGGTCGCCCTGGCCGACGGCCGCGTCCTGGTGGTCGACGACGGCGCTGATGCGCCCCGAGACCTGGGCTCGCCGGGGGGCGGGACCATCCAGACCCTGGCGTTCAGCCCGGACGGCCGGTGGCTGGGGGTCGCCCTGACCAGCGGTTCTGTGGCCCTGTACGGCGGGGCCGACCTGGCGCTGGTCCGGCGCATCGACGACCCCCTGGGCAAGGTCTGGACCCTCGACTTCAGCGCCGACAGCAGCCAGCTGGTGTTCGGCTCCCGGGACGGCAAGGCACGGATCGTGAGCCTGCCCGACGGCAACGTGGTGCGAACCCTGGAGCACGGGGGCGCGGTCTGGACCGCCGACTTCGACCGCAGCCAGGGTCGGCTGCTGACCGCCAGTGCTGACGGCACGGCCCGGGTGTGGGCCCCGGACGGCACCGAAGAGAGCCGCCTCCAGATCTGCCCCCAGGATCGGCCCTGCAGCGCGCTGGCCGCACGCTTCGACCCCACCGGTCAGCGGGTCCTGGCGTCCGGCGCCATGAACACCGCCTATGTCTGGCTCCACCGAGAAGACCGCAAGGTCCGGCTCCAGGGGCACGGCAGCTACGTGGTCGACGCGGACTTCCGACCCAGCCGCGCGGGCCAGGTCGCCACGCTGACCTGGGACGGCGTCGTGAGGTTGTTCTCGGTGCCTTCCGCCGGCGAAAAGGGCCAGCTCCTGGTCAAGCTTCCCAAGGCAGACGGGCCAGTTCTGGCGATGCGCTTCGCCGGCGATGGCCGGTCACTCGCCACCGCCCACGAGACCGGCATCGTGCGGCTGTGGCGGCTGGGTGAGGGTGGGTCGATCCTGCAGAGTCGTCGGCTGGTCGGGCACGGCACCGAGACCGTCGCCGCGTGGTTCGACGGCGCTTCCAAACAGGTCCACACGGTCGCCTTCGACGGCGAGATCCGCACCTGGCCGGTGAGCCACCGGGCGATGTCCCGGCGGGTTGACGGTGTGAACGGACGGGCGGTCGAGGCGCTCGGCTACACGCCGGACGGCCAGGTGCTCGTGGCCCGAACCAACGACGGGTCTGTGGCGGCCTTTGACCGCAGTGGCGAGACCACCACGGTGCCGAACCCCCTGCCATCGATGGTGTCGGCGGACACCGCGAGTGGCGGCGGCAAGGCCGCATCGGCCGGCAGCGGCGGCGAGGTCTACGTGTCGTCGCCGGACACCGAGGGGTCCCCGGTGGTGCTGCGGGAGCACTACGGTTCCGTGCACACCCTGGCGCTGTCCCCCGACGGCACCCAAGCGGTGACGGCGTCGATGGACGGGGCCGTGAGGCTGTGGGCCATCCCGTCGCTGGGCGCCTTGGCCGAGCGCCTCGAAGCCCAGCAGTCTCCATGCTCCAAGGTCTCCGATCGCGTCCAGTACCTGGGCGAGACCGCCGACGAGGCCCAAGAGGCGCGCAGCAACTGCAAGAACGGAGGTCGCGGATGACCGCACTGCTCCTCACCTCCCTCTGGCTCGGCACCGCTCATGCGTCGCTGGGCTGCGAGGAGACGAGCAACCGGGAACAGCTCTACCGCAGCGTGGACATCGCCCGGCAGGCCTTTGCCGAGCAGGACCAGCCCGTGTTCGATGCGGCCCTCCAGGAGACCGAGTTCCTGGTGCACTGCATGCGGGAGCCCCTCAACGATCGAGACGCCGCCCTGCTCCACCTGGTCCAGGGCCTGGCGGTCTGGAATGCCGAGGCGCCCGAGCTGGCCTTGCCCTACTTTCAGCTCTTCGCCGAGGCGTTTCGCCCGACTTCGGAAGAGGCGAACTCCGGCGTGCCGGACTCGCTCACCAAGGCCGAGGTGGCCATCTTCCGGCAGGTCCTGCCCCAGCTCCGGGACGCTGAGATTCCCAAGGCGGCAGAGCTGCCGCCGGCCGTGCGAGGCCGCCTCCAGGTGAACGGCCAGGGCGCCGAGCTCTACGCCCTCACCGAACACCCCTACCTGGTCCAGGTGACCACCTCGTCCAGGGTGCTGGCCAACTTCTACGTGCACCCGGGCGACGACCTGCCCAGCTACCCGCGGCTGCGGACCATGTTGTTGCTGGGTTCGGGTGGGGTGGCCGTGGCCGCCGCGGGCTCGTTGGTCAAGGGCTGGCTGGTGGCCGAAGACCTGCGCCAGTGGACGCCGGAAAAGGGCTACCCCCCTCGGTTCCAGTCCGAGCAGGCCTTTGTCGAGTCCCGGCAGACCCGGAACCACGTCTACGTCCTGACCGGCGCGGGTCTGGGCGGCGTGGCCCTGGCCGGACTGGTCGGGGTGGGCATCACCTTCGTGCGATGACCCCGGCCGAGCTCCGGGCCCGCGTGCTCGTGCAGCGCGATGGGCTCTGGGTGTTGGACAAGCCCTCCGACCTGCCGACTTCGGGTCGGGATCTGGCGGATCCGGACTGTCTGCAGCACCACTTGATGACCCTGCACGGGGACATGGTCTGGGCGGTGCACCAGCTCGATGCGGACACGAGCGGGGTCAACGTGTTCACGACGCTGAAGACCCGGGTGCCGGAGCTGCAGCGGCGGATGCGCAGTCCCCAGGGTCGCAAGGAGTACGTGGCCATCGTGCACGGCGTGCCCGCCTGGCAGACCCGGGAGTGCGACGCTGCCATCGGACCTGTCGACGACCGCAGCCTGGGGGTCTCACCCAAGGGTCGCGCCGCCCGGAGCGCCTTTGAGGTCGTGGCTCGCGGCCCGGCCCACGCCCTGGTCCAGGCCAACCTGTTCACCGGTCGCACGCACCAGCTCCGCATCCACCTGGCCCACCTGGGTCATGCCCTGGTTGGAGAGGAGTGGTACCGCTCGCCGCCATGCACGGCGCACCCCCGCCAGGCGCTGCATGCCTGGCGCGTCACCCTGGGGGCGGGCCCGGAGCCCTGCTTGCTCCAGGCGCCCCTGCCTCAGGACCTCTCGGAGCTGGCGCAGAGGCTGGGGCTGGAGATTCCAGGCCGTTTTGGATTCCACGGAAGCCTGACGTGCTAAGGCGGGCCCCAGAAGCGGGGAATCGCCATGACCGATGCGGAGATCATCCTGGGGCTGGGCCGTTTGGGCGTGGACAGGGACAGCTACCGGGTGCTGACCTTTCTCCCGCTGGTCCAGGTGGCATGGGCCGACGGCAAGATCCAGCCCGCCGAGCGCCGGATCATCGAAGGCACCGCGGCGCGGTACGGCTGTGCAGAGGGCCGGGCGGGCGACGTGCTCAAGCGGTGGCTCACCGAGCGGCCTGGGGACCGCTTCTTCACCCGGGGTCGGCAGCTCCTGGTCGCCCTGGCCCACAAGCATCGGGGCCTCGGAGCCGAGATCCAGATGGCCGAGGTCGCCGACCTGGTCGACCTGTGCGAAGACGTGGCCCACGCGGCCGGCGGGTTGTTCGGCCTGTTCCCTGTGCATGTCCAGGAGCGCCGCGCGATCACCGAGATCATGAGCGAGATCGGGGTGCCTCCGGACACCAGCCTGAACGTGATGGGCCAGGACTGGGCCGATCTGGACTGACCGGAGCGGTCGGCGCCGCGGAGTAGCGATTTCCTTACTGCTCGGGTAGGATTTCTTACATGGGCTCCAAGAACGCAACCGTGACCAGCAAGGGCCAGGTCACCATTCCCAAGTCCCTGCGAGAGCGACTGGGCATCTCCCAGGGCACGGTGCTCTCGTTCCGCCAAGTGGACGGCACCTTGATCGTGTCCAAGGTCATGGTGCGAGATCCCGTGGACGCGGCCTTCGGGCTCTTGCGGGACGGGCGCCGGTCCGACGATGTCCTGCGCGAGCTGCGGGACCCCGGTTGATCACGGCAGTCGACACGTCGGTCTTGCTGGACGTGTACCTGGCGGATCCCGAGCACGGCCAGGCCTCTGCCACCGCCCTGCGCCAGGCCATGGCGGACGGCGCCTTGGTCGCCTGTGAAGCGGTCTGGGCCGAGATCTGCGCGGCCTTTCCCCAAGACCAGGGTGCCCAGGCGCTCCGGACCCTCGGGATCGGCTTCGACCCCCTGGACGAAGGCGCCTCGATCCGTGCCGGAGACTTGTGGCGGGCGTACCGCGCGGCGGGCGGAACCCGCTCCCGGGTCGCCGCAGACTTCCTGATCGGCGCCCACGCGGGAGCGCGGGCAGATCGCCTGCTCACACGCGACCACGGCTTCTTTCGGGGGTACTTCCTGGACCTGGAGCTGGTGGTGCCTGGGCCCCTCTGACCCCGTCCCCCGACCCTCAGCCCATCACCCCCCGGACCCTCTCCACAACCCGCTCCGCCGCCCCCCATGCTTCCTCGGTCCACGTCCCGACCGGATCCCCACTCCAGGTAGTGCTGCACCCGTAGCCCTCGGCGACCCGCGCCAGCAGCGCCTGGGCCTCGGGCCCCTCCAGCCACGGCAGGGCCGCATCGGGCTCGCCCGGCTCCTCGATGAAGCCCCGGTACAGCGCCCGGCTCCCCACCTCGGCGTCGCCGAGCCCCAGGGTCCGCCACACCAAGGTCACCGTGTGCCGGCGCGGGTCGATCTCCACCGCCAGGGCCTGCACACCAGGCCCGTCACGCTCCGGTAGGATCCGCATCGTCCAGCTCACCGAGCGACGATAGCAACGGGACCACCCCAGGAGCCGAGATGGCGGCGTCGGACGCGTACAAGGAGTGGCGGTGCCTGCCGGTCTTCCGGACCATGGGCCCTGTGGCGCTGGACGAGCTGCACGAGGTGCTGCGGCCGGTCCACTTCGCCGACGGCCAGGACATCCTGCACCAGGGCGACGACGGCCACGAGATGTTCCTGTTGGAGCAGGGCTCGGTCCGGGTGCACCTGCAGCAGCCGGACAGCGCCCAGTTCGAGACCGTGCTGCACGCACCGGCCCTCTTCGGGGAGATGTCCCTGGTCACCCAGGCCCCCCGCACGGCGACGGTCACCGCCCAGGGGCCGGCCGTGTGCCTGGCCCTGGGTCAGGAGGACTTCGCCCAGGTCGTGGCAGAGGACCCCGCGGTGGCCGCCTTCCTGACCGAAGCGGTGGGGCGCAGGCTGCTCGAGGCGGACTCGATCCGCGAGGTCGGCAAGTACCGCGTGACCGGTCGGCTCGGCAGCGGCGGTGCAGCCACGGTCTTCGAGGCCATCCAGCCGGAGCTCGGCCAGCCCGTCGCCCTCAAGATGCTGTCCCACAGCCTGGCCCTGAACGAGGGCTTCGTGGAGCGCTTCCGGGCCGAGGCCAAGCTGGTGGCTGGGCTGCGCCACGACCACGTGGTCCAGGTCCTGGACACCGAGCACGCCTGGGGCACCCACTTCATCGTGATGGAGCGGCTCACGGGCAACCTGGTCGAGGACTTCGTCGACGCCGGCACCCGGCTGGAGTGGGACACCATCCGCCAGATCCTGATCGAGGTCTGCGAGGCGCTCCAGTTCGCCCACGATCGGGGCATGCTCCACCGGGACGTCAAGCCCTCCAACGTGTTCTTCACCGCGGATCGGCGGGCCAAGATCCTGGACTTCGGCATCGCGGTCGAGGTGGGCAACAGGGGCGACGACCACGGCCAGCGGCTCGGCACGCCCTACTACATGTCACCGGAGCAGATCCTGGGCTGGGAGCTGGACGGCCGGGCCGATCTGTACGGCACCGGGGTCATGGCCTTCGAGCTGATCACCCACCGGCTCCCGTTCTACGGCGAGACCGTGCGCGAGCTCCTGGGCCAGCACCTCAAGGCGCCGTTTCCCGACGCACGGGCCTACCGCCGCGACGTGCCCGAGGACCTGATCGACTTCATCGCCCACGCCACGGCCAAGCACCCCGACGATCGCTACGCCAGCTGCGGCGCCGCCGCCCAGGCGCTGCGCACGGCCCAGGAGCGCCCGCTCGTTCAGCACTTCGACCTGCTGGGCCTGGCGGTCAGCTACCACCCGAGTCGGCGCCAGGTCGTGGAGCGCGCGGTGGAAGAGCTCGAGCAGACCCTCACCGGCATCACCGGGGTCAAGCTGGGGCGCTGGAACGTGCCGGGATCCGGGGGCGACGACTGATCGGCCGGATCATCGAAGCTGACCGGCCCCGGCTCGCCCGGGTCCGGGCGATCAGTCCTTGTCGAGCGTGAACTTCTCGCGGACCGCCTGGTCCATCTGCTCGCGGGCGTACTTGTCCTGGAGCTTGCTGCGCTCCAGCTGGAAGTCGCTGTCGACCAATGGCCCGCTCTCGCCGGCTTCCTGGGCCTCTTCGCCGCCCTCCTTGAACCACATGGTCTCGGAGAAGTTGGCCTTCTTGGTGGGGGCCGACGCGGCGGCCTCGGGGTCGGGCTCCAGCGCGGTGCCGCACTCCGGGCAGAAGCTGGCGTTGTCGGGCACCAGGTCGTGGCCGCACTTGGCGCAGGTCGCCACGGAACACCTCGGGATGGGGGGAATGCCTGGGGACCATAGAAAGTCGGTTCTCCCACGTCAACCACATGGCGTCGGGTGGCGCCGGAGGGTAGCCAGATCCGATGGCGGGCACAGGCGACGACGGCACGGACCCCTACGGCGCAGGCGCCGTCGAGCGGGACGGTGCACCACCCGAGCCTCGCGGCCCACCCCGCACCGCCACCGGGCTGCCCGTCAGCGCGACCCACCACGTCATCACCGTCGATGACCCGTCGCCCGAGCCCCAGGAGCCGGTCCCTGACCTGGGCACGCGCCCGCTCTTCCCGCCCCATCCCGCGCTGAATCGGACCCTCGCCGCCGTGCTGGCCCTGGTGATCCTCCAGGGGGTCGGTCTCGGGGACCCGGACCTGGCCGAGGCCCTGGGCAACCTGGCCTTTCGCAAGACCCTGGCGGTGGTGGGGGTGCCGCTGGCGCTGGTGTTGGGGGTCACTGGCTACACGGGCTGGCGTCGTCGCCACGCCTTCCAGCAGGAGGCCCTGGACACCTGGGTGGCGGTGTGCGTGGCAGGCATCGCGGCGCTCGGAGCGGCCCAGGCCCTGTGGTCGCCTGCGAGCCATCACGGTGTGCTGGCGGTGTGGTGGGCGGCGCTCGTGCTCCCGCTCCAGCGCTGGCGTGAGCCCCGGATCGATCGCGCCTGGCTGCTCGAGGAGACCCGTTGGTACTGGCTCCGCGGACTGCTGCTCCCGGTGGTCGGGGTGGGGCTCCTGGGCCCGGGTCTGACCGGCTGGGGGCTGCTGACCGTCTCGTGGACGGCCGCGGAGCGCATGGATCGCATCGAGGCGCTGCTGTCGGACAAGGGCCAGGACGGCTGCCGGGTTCTCGAGGACGACGGGGCTGCCGACGCCCTGACCCGGGTGCCGGTGCTGCTGTTCGGCCCGCGGGACGGCAGCCTGGGGCTGGCTCTGGCGCGTTGTGTCTCCCGCACCGTGCGCCTGGACGACCCGGTCAGCCTGCGGCTGCGTCAGACCGCGGGGGACGACCTGAAGCGCCCGCTGGACGGCTCCCGCCACAACCAGGACGTCATGGCCGCGAGCGCGGCCGTCGAGGAGCGCTTGCGGCGGCGGCTGAGCCGGGTCGTGGCGTCCCTCGATCCCCAGGGCCGGGCGCGCTACGGCCAGGAGCTGCTGGCCCTGGCCGAAGCCAGCGGCGTCTGCGACAACCCCTTCCTGGCCATCGAGGCCGCGCTGCTCACCGAGGCCGATCCCGACCAGGTCCTGGGCGACTGCGGGGAGCGCTTCACGGCCATGAGCGACGAGGCGTTCATTCGGGCGGGTCTGGCCTGGCTCGATCCCGTCGGGACTCCCGGCGTGTTCACCCTGGACCTGGACGCCGCCGGTGCGCTCCGGACCCACGGCTTGGAGCCGCTGGCTGCGGTGTTTCGCCCTGCGACCCACGCCAGCGCGGCCGGCAGCGCGAGCACCTGGGACGCGGTGCTGGTCCGACCCCGGGGGGACACGCTGCAGCGAGCCCTGGTGGTGCGCTTGCTGCCTTCGGCCCAGATCACCACCAAGCACCGCCTGAGCCGGCGCTTGAGCGGGAATGAGGTCTACGTGATCAGCTATGGCCGGCTGGACGCCCCGGTCGACGCCCTGCGCGACGAGTGGAACCTGCTGAGCGCCGCGCCGGTCACCCGCAAGAGCTGTCTGGCCCTGAACAGCAGCCGCTCCAACCGCTGGCGCCTGGTGCCCGAGGGCGCCGGGGACGCCGTGCTGTTCGCCCAGCTGGACTGGCAGGGCGAGGCCCAGGACGGCGTGGCGGTGCAGGTGATCCGGCTCGTGCACGCCGCCCAGGATCCCTGTTGAGCGCGCTCGCCACCGCCACCGACCTGAAGCGGGGCCTGAGGCCGCGGGTCGCCCTCGTGGGCCCCAAGGGCGGGGGCAAGACGATGTACAGGAACTTCCTGGCCAATGGGCTGGAGCAGCTGCCGGCCTACCTGTGCAATACCCTGCGGGTCCGAGAGTCCGGCTGGGCCAGTGGCGAGGCCCGCATCCTGCGCTACAGCGACCTGAATGGCTGGGGCTGGACCCCCGACGTGGCCGCGGCCGCCGTGACGGTGCAGGGTCGGACCTGGCTGCCCCAGGTGGGCGGCACGAATTGGATGACCTGCCACGACCTGCCGCTGCCGGACCTGGTCGGGGCGCCGACCCAGCGGGAGACGCACCTGTTGGACTTCCCCGGGGAGTACTGGAAGGGCCTGGAGACCCAGCGGGGGTCCTATGCGGCCCAGGAGGCTGAGGACCGGGGGCTGCTCAGGGAGTGCCGGCTGATCCAGATCATGCTGCCCTACTGGATGCTCCTGCCCCGGGTCCACCGTCGACTGCCGCCGCCCCACCTGTTGGCGCTCGGACGACAGCTCGGTCTGTCCGACGACGACATCGTGCGGCAGCGGGTGCTGCGCGAAGACGTGCTCCTGGACAGTGCCCAGGCCTGGCTCCAGAGACTGCGCGACGTGGTGCGGCCCACTCGGGCCGAGCGAGGGCCGACGCTCCTGGTGACGCTGTCGATGCTCGGCGCTGACTGGCAGCAGGAACTGATCGACCCCTTGCCCGATACGGCGCGGCCCGCTGCCGCCGCCCTGGCCCAGGTGCGGGGCCTCATCACCCATCCCCTCGCCCTGGGACTCCGCCTGCGGGACCTGCCCGCGGCCGACCCGGGCCTGGTGGGTCGGCTGACGGGCATCAGCCGCACCCTGGATCCGCTGCTGGACGCGACGACTCTGCGCAACCTGCTCCAGCGCCTGCACCGGGCCTGCCAGGGCTACCTGGAGGCTTGCCAGAGGCTCTGGCGACCCGGCCACGCGGGTCAGCCGGTGGTCCGAGCCCTGGACGAGCTCCTGGAGACCGCAGGACGAGGCCAGGTTCGCTACCTGGCGATGAACCTGGTCCACGAGCACAGCGTGCTGGCCCCCCGCAAAGGCGGTGGAATGAGCTACCTGCCACTGGCGCCGGCCGGTGCCCTGTTACCGTCGGTGTACCTGTGCGGCAGCTTGGACGGGTTCTGAACGAATGAGCGAGTGGCAGTTCGACTCCTTCAAGCGCTGGGATCCCGGCGCCTTCCCGACCTTCAGTCACGACGGGCCGCCGGAGCTGTTCCAGCACCTGGCCCGGGAGATCTGGGACGAGCCCAGCCTGCGCAACACCGAGCCGGTCCTGCTCATGCGGGCCACGGACACCGTCGCGCTGCTCGACGTGACCTTTGTGGTCGGGGTCGACGCGACCTTTCGCCGGGACCCGGTGGTGCGGGTCCGGTGGCGCACCGAGTCGGAGCAGACCGCCCTCGGCGACGCCTTTGGCGAGGCCATCCTGGCGTTCCTGGAGCGGGACGCCTTGAAGGGCGGGCTGTTCCGCAACGCGACCGCCGAGTGGGCCGAGCGGGAGCGCGGGGAGCACCTGGCTGCAGCGCTGGACCTGGTGCGTCTGCTCGACGGTCCCCCACAGCTGCTGCCCCTGCGCTTCGGCGACGAGCCCGAGCGCATGCGCTCTGCGATGATCGCCCGCACCGCCCTGCGGCTGTCCGGCGACCTGCTCGAGCCGGCCCTGGTGTGGTCGGCCAGAGGGCTGGGCGAGTGGATGGACCAGGGCTTCCACGTGCTCGACGTGGCCCCGGCGACGGCCCTTGGCGAGCACCCGGGCGTGCCCGAGCTCGCGGCGTCCCTCCAGGGCGACCTGGCCAGCCTGGCCAGGGGGGCGCTCGAGAACGGTGGGGGCAGCCTGTACGTGGGGCTGCAACGCCAGGTGCTGTACGAGCGGGTGTTGGCCGCGGCCTTTCCCGCCATCGACCGGATGGATCCGCCCGCCGCCCTGGACCTGTTGCGCGACGTGGACGAGTCTCAACGAGACCTCGTGCTGGGCCGGCTCGCCCCCGCGTTCCGCTCCTGGCTGGCTACCCTGGGCGAGCCCTGTGTGGCCGAGGGCCGGGAGGTCCGGGGTCCCGGCGGCACCCTGTGCTTCCGGGGCGCCGAGCGCGAGTCCTTCCAGGAGCTCGAAGGACTGAACCTCCCCCAGGCCGTGCGCCTGGCCTTCAGCACCCTGCTCGCGCCCGCCGATGCCGTCGAGGTGCTGCCCCAGGACCTCGCTTGCTGGCCAGCGCCGACCCTGGCCTGGTTCGCCTCGCGCCGGACCCACGACTTCATGGCCCTGTGGCGGCCCCTGGCGGGCACGGACGCCGGCTCGGCGATCGCGCGGGAGCTGATCGGGTTGGTGCCTGAGCCCGATGCCCTGCCCCTGGACCTGTTGTGGGTGGCGGACCCAGACGGCGTCGCCGAGCGGCACGGCTCCAGCCTGGCGGCGTACTGCGAGGCCTTGGACCCCGGGTCGCTTCCCCAGATCGTGCCGGCGCGAATCGATGCCGACTGGTGGCTGGCCCAGGCGGAGCGGGTGATCGAGGTCCTTCCCGAAGGCCTGGCGCTGCTCATCCCGCTGATCGAGGAGGCCGGGGAGCCGCTGAGCCAGCAGACCTGCCGCGTGCTCTGGGAGTCAGCGAGCCCACACCAACAAGCCGTGCTCCATCCCCTGCTAGCGGGGGTGGCGGAGCTGCCAGGGGTGGTCCAGCGCACCCTGCGGATCTGGCTGGAGACCGGCATCGATGCATGGCTCGAGCGCATGCCGCCCCCCAGCAGCCAGGCCCTGTGGTGGGTCCTGGGCGGCGTCCTGGACAACGAGCCCGAAGCGCCACTGCTGGAGCGGGATCCGCGGGCCCTGTTCTGGCGCTACGTGGCCTACCGCATGTCGCTGGCCGAGCGCTTCACGCCGCTTCCCGTGGGCCAGCGCCTGGGGGGGCGGCTCGAGCCGTCCGCCTGGCCTGTGCTCGCCAGCTGGCCTGCCGAACACCACCTGGGCCCCGTGTTGTTCGACCTATGGGTCCATGGCCCCGAAGGCACCCTGACCGACGTGCGTCCGCCCCCAGATGCAGAGGCCCTGGCCGCTCACCTGGTGCGCACGGGCGTTATGGCCGCCCACCAGCGCCACGCGGCCTGGGACGGCCTGCGGGCTTCTGCCGAGGACTGGCAGGGGGCGCTCGAGTGGGCCCGGCTGTTCCAGCGGGATCCCGACGACGCCATGCGCAGGCTGCACGCCGACGCAGAGCTCTTGAGCCTGGCTCGGCGGCACGGCTGGGACCAGGTCAGCGCCCTGGATCCTGGGCGTCGCTGGGCCGACGTCCTGTGGGAGGAACTCCAGGACCTGGTGCCTGGGGATGCCCGTCGCGAGCGCCTGCTCGATTCGCTGCCGCCGCCCTTGCTGCTGCGGGTCGTCGCGGCCTCAGAAGGCCGGATCAAGCCCACCTGGGTAGGAGGGAGTCCATGACGGAGTCCGGACCCCAGGTCGCGGTGCTGAGCTTCCAGGGCGGGGACCTCGTCGGGGGTGGCCAGCTCTTCCGGCTCAGCACCCCGGGGGGCTCCACCTTCCTGGTCACCGCCCCGCGGGGCAGGGCCCCAGACCTGGACGGGATCTACGACGATCCCACCCCGGTCGGCATCGAGCGGGTGCTCCGGCGCAACGACCAGCTGCACTGGCTGCGTCTGGAGCGAGACGGCGGCGCCCAGTGGCACCCGGCCGAGAGTGAGGCCCGGGTGGCCCTGAGCGACGACGCCTGGGTGGTCTGCTACGGCACGCGACAGGTGCCGGGATGGCTCGTTGAGCTTGCGCGCAGCGCCCACGTCGACGTGGTCCTGCGCATGGGCGCCGCCGCGGGGCTCGACGTGGCGAGCGCGACCTTTTCCAGCGAGACCGCACTCCAGGCCGGACCGGTGGATGGGTCGGCGTGGACCCCGGGCCGTCACCTCGGCACGGGCGTGCAGGGTCTGTGGGCCTGGAGCACCGCCAGCTGGGCTCGCGCATTGGCCGCCACGGCCGTGTTTGCGCTGGCGATCGCCGTGTTCTCTGCGACCGTGACGGCCTTCGACCCGGCGCCCCGTGCCGTGGCACCGCACGGTCCGCCGGGCGTCGGCATCCCCGGCAGCGGGTTGCCGCCACTGGAGCTCGACCCCTGCGAGGTCCTGGCCGGGGGCGGCAAGCCGGCCACTGCAGTGTTCTGCCAGCGTGTCGTCGCCCGGGGGGCGGTGGACCCGGACTTCTGGTACCTCGCGGGCAGCACGACCCGCGAGATCCGCGCGGACATCCAGGGCCTGCACGCCCTGAGCCAGCAGACCCAGGCCGACGTCTATGCCACCTGGGCGCCGGTCCTGGGGGCCTTGTTCGCAAAGCTCCTGCTGATCGAGTTCATGCCGTCGGCGTGGGGGGCCGAGCTGACCCAGGCCGGAGGACCGCTGCTGGGCCCCACTCGCCCCGCGGGGGAGTCCCCGGCGGACTTCGCGGTCCGGTTCCCGGCCTTGCTCGGCAAGAGTCCCCCGTGGATCACGCTCTGGGAGTCCAGCGACGGGGCGCCCGATCCCGTGGAGCTCCATCGGGAGTTGTTTGGCTCGGACTGGACCCTCGCGGCCCATGGGGAATTGTTGGCCGCCGCACAGCGCTGACGGCCCCTGGGACAGGCTGGTACCCTGTGCCAGGGACGAAAGGTGCAGCACAGCCGGAGGCATGAAGCCTCCAGCGGCATCTCGTGACAGACTCATGGCCGTGGGCGAGCACGACAACGGGGGGCCGATGTTCCAGAGCGAGATCTCGGCGTTCGTCGCTGAGCACGCGCTCGCGGATGACGTGCGCTCGGCCCTCGCGGAGCTCCTGAAGGGGCTGGTGACCAACCCCACGACGGGGGGAGAGACGTTCTTCCTGGACGAGGAAGAGGTCCAGGTGGTCGGGCCCACTTCGGCTGCCAATCAGCGCTACGCCGATGACGAGGTGATCGGGATCGGCGGCATGGCCCAGGTCCGGCGGGTCCGGGACAAGGAGCTCGATCGCTGCGTCGCGATGAAGATCATCAAGACCGAGCTGCTGCAGTCCCCGGGCGCCGTGGCCCGCTTCATGGCCGAAGCGCGCATCACAGCGATGCTCCAGCACCCGAGCATCGTGCCGGTCTACGACATCGGCCAGCTGCCCGATGGCCGCCTGTACTTCACCATGAAAGAGGTCAAGGGCCGCACGTTCACGTCGGTCATCCGCGAGGTCCACGGGGCGTCGCCGGTCGACAGCTGGGAGGCCTCGGCCCAGGGCTGGACCTTTCGCCGGCTGATCGACGCGGTGCACAAGTGCGCCAGCGCCATGGGATTCGCCCACAGCCAGGAGACCGTGCACCGGGACCTGAAGCCCGAAAACGTGATGGTCGGGGAGTTCGGAGAGGTCCTGGTGGTCGACTGGGGTCTGGCCCGTCGGCTCGAGAGCCACGGGCGGACCGCCGCCCAGATCGCGGGCACACCGGCCTACATGCCGCCTGAACAGGCCCGGGGCCAGGGCGTCGATGCCCGCTCCGACGTGTACAGCCTGGGGGCGATCCTGTTCGAGGTGCTCGCCGGCTACCCGCCCTTCGAGGGGGGTGACCACACCACGATCATGAAAAAGGTGATCCAGGGGCCGCCGCGGGACCTGCCCCAGAACCGGCCGCTGCCCGACGACCTGGTGGCCATCTGGCAGAAGGCCATGAGCCGGGAGCCCGAGGATCGGTACGACCACGCAGGCGAGATGGCCGCGGCCCTCATCGACTGGCTCGACGGCGCCCGCAAGCGTGCCCTGGCCCTGGAGATCGTCGAACGGGCGACCACGCTGACGCCGGAGATCGAGGAGCTCCGCGAGCAGGCGTCCTACATGCGCGAGGAGGCCCACGAGACCTTGGCCCTGGTGGAGCCTTGGGAGGGCGAGGAGCAGAAGGCCCCCGGCTGGCAGCTCCAGGACGAGGCCGCCAAGCTCGAGAACATGGCATCGGTCAAGGAGCTCGAGGCCGGCCGCCTCTTCCACGCGGCCTTCACCCACTGCCCGGAGCTCCCGGAAGCCCACGCCGCCCTGGCCGAGCGCTACCGCTCGCAGCACATGCGGGCCGAGCAGGACCGGGCCCACGAGCGGGCCATGGCGATGGAGCAGCTGCTCCGCCAGCACGCCGACGCCCTGCCCGACGCTCATCCCTCCCGGGTGGCCCACCACGCCTACCTCCGGGGCCACGGTGCCCTGACCCTGGTCACCGATCCCCCGGGCGCGGACGTCCTGGTCCACCGCTACCAGACCCACCACCGCAGGCTGGTGCCGGTGTTCGTGCGCAGGCTCGGCCCCACGCCGTTCGAGCGCGTCACCCTGCCGATGGGCAGCTACCTGATGGTGATCCGGAGGGAGGGCCACTCCGAGGTGCGCTACCCGGT
>CAZFLE010000032.1:52962-55816 GCA_964519895.1 uncultured Enterobacterales bacterium
CGGCCCGACGAAGCCGAGCACTGGGCTCTGAGGGGTCGGGCCCACACCAAGGGCAGCACGGGTGCGCCCCTGCTCGCTCGCAACGAGAAGGGTCGGTACGGGCTGCGGCCCGGCGCCGATGGTGCGCTCTGGGGTCAGTCCTGGCCGGTGCTGATGGTCGACTACAACTGCGCGGCCGCCTACTGTCGCTGGTACGCGGCTCGCAAGGAACAGCCCTGGCGGCTCCCCCTGGAGCTGGAGTGGGAAAAGGCCGCTCGCGGTGTCGACGGTCGCTTCTATCCCTGGGGCGACGTGCTGGACCCGGCGTGGACCCTCATGCGGGACAGCCACCAGGGTCGGCCGACCCCATCCCCCGTGGACTCGTGGCCGGTCGACGAGAGCGTCTACGGGGTGCGGGGCCTGGGTGGCAACACCCGGGACTGGTGCGAGGACATGTTCGTCAAGGAACGCGAGGACCTCCAGGACCGCAGAGTCCACGTGGCGACCCGCGCCCTGGGCCGCGGCGGCAAGGCCCAGCACGTCACACGGGGTGGACACTTCCTGGGCGGCATGCGCCAGGCGCGGTGCTCCGGGCGCTACGCCACCGCCACGGGGTTGCGCAGCAACCAGGTGAGCTTTCGCATGGTGCGTGGCCTGGCTTGATCCCGGGGTTTGCCCGGGGCTGTAGACTGGACGGGCATGAGCACTGGGAACAAGCGCCGAGGAACGGCCGATCACGCCATCGTGGCGCTCCTGGACGGTCAGCCGGGTGCCTTCAAGGCCGAGCTGGGGCGGCTGGACGAGGTCCCGCTGCCCGGGCGGCCCGCGGTCACCCTGGCCCAGGGCAGCGACCCGGGGGGCGTGGTGCCCGGCTACACCGAGGCCCTGACTCGCCAGGCGCGCCTGTTGGGCACGGTCGTGCACTGCCCCCGCGAGCCCGTGACCTATGCCCTCGAGGAGGTCCTGATCCGGCGGGGAGAGGTCGAGCTGCACCTGGTGCTGTTCGACACCCGGGATCCCGCCTCCGAGAACCAAGCCATGGCCCGGCTGACCCTGCGCTTCCAGACGGCCACCAGTCACGTCGAAGGCCGCACCGAGGCCCTCACGGTCCGGCGCCACGCCGCCAGCCGGGCCCAGCGGCTGGCCCAGGCTCGTCAGCGGGCCGGGTCCGCCGCGCCCGCCCGGCGCCGAGAACCGGCGGGCCCCGAGCCGGTCGCTGCCGCCGACGCCTATTCCCTGGACATCGACGACGACGACGACGATCTGCCACCGCCCTTCGATCCCCAGCGCCTGTTCGATGGCCAGGGGCCTCCTCGGGCCGGCGGGCTCCGGAGCAACGCGCGGCTGATCGGCCTGTTCGGACTGTTCCTGGCGACGGTCTTCACCTGGCAGGTGTTCTCGTCCAACCGGGACGCCATCGCTCACGAGCGCTTCAACCAGCGCCTTGCCGAGCGTCAGGCCCAGTTCGCCCAGGCCGACGCGCCGACCACGACCGTGCGCCTGGACGCGCCTCCCGAGCTGGTCGGGGACCTGGACCTGGACGTGGTCGAGGAGGCGCTCTACCCGGCCATCGACGCCGTCGGGGACTGCTACCGGGAGCTCGAGGGGTGGGCCACCCTGCCCCCCGAGGGCACGGTGAGCTTCACCTTGAGCTTGCCCCCTGGGCGCGTGGTCTCCGGCGTCGAGGTGGGGCCATCGAGCCTGGACTCCGAGCGGGTGATCACCTGTGCGGCTCAGGCCCTGGAGACGCTCTCGGGGCTGCCTCCTGGGGCTGGGGATGCCACGGTGTCGGTGCGGCTGCGGTTCACGGGCTGACAGGGGAAACAGGTGATGATTCTCGAACAAGCGGGCCCCTATGGCCTGGTCCTGCTCGCCGTCCTCGGAGCTGGGCTGGTCGCTGTCGCCGTGGTCGCGAACCAGGTCCGGAGTGGCCGCACCCGGGCGGTGCCCTTGCTCTTCGGGGCCCCGGTGATCGCGCTGGTCCTGGGGGCCGGGGGCTCGCTCGTGGGCGTGGCAGCCGCCGAGTCGATGGTGGCCGAAGGGCCGGCAGACCTGGTGGCTGCGGCGGCGGCCGAGGGGTACGCCGCGGCCCTGACCAGCCACCTCCTGGGCACGTCGGTGGCCTGGTGGCTCGTGCTGTTCGCGGCGTGGGGCCTGGGCCTGGGGTCGTGGCTGGCCAGAAGGGATCGCGCGGCTGTGCGGCCGGGCGGCCTGGGCAGGTGGGTCGGCTGGGCAGGGCTGGCCATCGGCGTCTGTGGCAGCGCTGCGGCCGGGGTCCTGGCCGATGGCGGTCCGTTCCACATGGCGGCGGTCGGACTGGCCTTCGTCTACCTGGCCGGACCTCTGGGCCTTGTGGGGCACGACACCGGGGATCAGGAGCCGCCGAGTGCCGACCTGCGGGCCGCTCTGGCCGGGTGCTGCCTGGTCGCCGTGGCGCTGCTGCTGACCTCGGGCCACACCGCAGGGCTGATCATGACCTACCAGGCCGCGTCGCTGGCCAGCGAGGAGACCCGCACGATCCTGATGATGTCGGGGAGTGCTGTGAGTCAGGCGTCCTTTGTCTTGCTCCCCGTGGGACTGGTCCAGGCCGGGGTGCTCGCGGGGCTGGTGCTGTGGCCGGCCCGGGATCGGCTGCGGGACCAGCCTGCGATGCTCAGCCTGGCCGGGGCACTGATCACGGCTGGGGTGTGTCTGGCGGCGGCTGGCCTGGTGCGCCAGGCCGGTCAGGCGCTGGTGGACCTGGTCTGATCGGCCGATGCGGGCCGCGGGCGTTTCGGCGCCGATGGTGGACCATCCCGGGCGTAGGTGTGTCCGTTGCGCACTTACGGCGCCGATGGCGGACCATCCCGGGCGTAGGTGTGTCCGTTGCGCACTT
>CAZFLE010000032.1:55916-59709 GCA_964519895.1 uncultured Enterobacterales bacterium
CCATCCCGGGCGTAGGTGTGTCCGTTGCGCACTTACGGCGCCGATGGACTAGGCCGGTCAGCCCTGGGCGTCGCTCAGCGCTGTCCGCGCCTCGTCTGCCAGCGCCTCCAGCGCCCCGGGCTCCTGCATCCAGCTGGTCGCGGGGAGGGGGATGTCCTGGGTGCCCATGCGTTCGACGCCTTCCAGGAACCAGGCCAGGGCCAGCTGCCGCTGCCACGCTCCCTTGGGCGAGTCACCCCCTTCGAGGTCCAGCGCGATCCGTGCCCGGAGTGCGGCCCCGGCCAGGTCGAGCACCAGCCACGGCAGAGGTCCCGACAGGGCTTCCCAGGCGCCATGGAGGTCCCCATCGCGGTGGGCCAGGGCGGCGGCCCGCACCTGTTGGCCCCAGCGGGCGCCGAACTCGGAGGCATGCTCGGTGGGCTCCAGGCCCCAGAGCCCCTCGACCGTGCCCAGGGCCTGGGCGGCCGGCAGCCTCAGGCCCTGGTCGAAGGCCCGGCAGAAGGCGGCCTGCGCAGCCGGTCCGTCGCCGGTCCAGGTGCTCAGCACGCCCTCCAGGTAGGCCAGCCTGGGCATCAGATCGCCCTTCAGCTCCCCGCCTGGCGCGTCGGCGAGGGCCTCCAGCGCGCCGGGCCAGTCACGAGCAGCGACCCGGGTGTTCGCCGTGGCCAGGGCGGCGATGGCGGCGGCCTCGGCGGGGCCCGGCTGCTCCCCGCCTGGATCGATCCCGGGCGCGGGCACGCAGCCAGGGTCGAGGTTGGCGATCAGGTTGCCGACCATCCACCCCGGCGGCGCGATGTCGGGCGGGTCTTCCGTCAGCTCGACCCAGCACCAGCCCTGGCCGTCGTGGGTCTCCAGGAAGACCACGCTGCCCTCTGGGTCGGTCAACAGCTGCGTGCTGTTGCCCAGCGCGAGCCACCAGTGCTGGCTGACGCCGTCCCCCGTGTCGACGGCGGCGACCAAGCCGACGGCTCCCCCGCGGTTGGTGGCCAGGAAGTAGGCTCGGCCGGCGTCTCCGGAGGGCGCGAGCTGGCACCAGCCGCCCCCTTCCAGGTTGTCCATCTGGAGAGCGGCCGAGCTGCCGGAGTCCAGGACCACCCGCGTGCAGGCCAGGAAGCCGTCGGGTGGCCGGTCCGGCTCGTCCGTGGCCGTCAGGCCCCAGGCCCGGAGCGGGTCGTCGGGGTCTCGCTGGAAGGCGCGGATCCTGGGGCAGGCCGCCAGGTCACAGTGCAGGTCAGCGCGCCCGCCGTCGGCGCCCCGTAGCTCGACCGAGGAGCCGTCGCGGCGCAGGGCGACCCGAGGTTCGGGCAGGCCCCGCTGGACGCAGACCCCGGCGATGTCATCGAAGCGTTTGATCGGGGCAGAGGTGTCTGTGCGCACCACGTGGACCACGCCGGCCGGCGCTGTGGCCCAGAGGGTCTGGCCGTCGCTGGAGGGCACGATGTCGAGCAGGTCCTTGCGCTGGTGGGCCCGGTAGCGGAGCACCCGCCAGTCGGCGCGGTCGACGATTGCGACAGCCGCCAGTCCGACGAGCAGGAGCCGTCGGTGGTCGAGCCACACCTCCACGAGCTTCAGCGGCGCGGGGGACCAGAACGAGAACCGCTGGAGCACCCGACCGGACTCCTGGTCGACGGTGCGAACCACCACCAGTCTGTCCAGGCTGTCGGCGATGAGCAGCGTGCCGGCGTCTTCGTCCACGCAGACCAGGAGGTGGGTCGAGGCGTCCTTGGACAGGTGACCCATCACCGGCAGGTCTAGCTCGCCCCAGGTCCGGGCCTGCCAGCGGTCGTGGGCAGTGGTGCTCGCCTGACCGACGCGGGCCAGCCACAGGGCAGACCGCGCCGTCTGCTCTTCGGCCAGGGCGTCGGCCTCATCCCACGCCCCCTTGTCCACCAGCTGGTGCCAGCGGGCCTCCAGCACGGCCCCGGTGGCCTTGGACCGCTGCTCCTCGATCAGTGCCAGCAGTTCGGCGGGCAGGTCGGCCACGATGATCTGGCCCAGCGCGTCGAGGGCCTGGGAGGCGTGGCCACATCGCGCCAGGCCCTCGGCCTGCTCCAGCTGAAGCCAGGCCCACTCCTCGTACTCCTGGCGCTCCCGCCGCTGCAGCCTGCGCTGGAGCTGTCGGCCCCGGCGGAGCCGCCGAGGTCCCTTTTCGGCACGGCGCAGGGCGGCGCGGGCCTCTCGATCCAGGCCCTGGGTGGCCAGGCGCTCGGCCTCTTCCAGCGCGGCGACGGCCCCCACGACCCGCTCGGCCTGGCGCTGGCTCCAGACCGCCAGCGCCTCCTCCAGGGCGTCGGCCCGCTCACTGCCGACGGCGTCTCGCAGCGCTGTACGCTCGGGCTGCTCCAGCCGGCACCACGCGGCCAGTCCCGCTCGCTCGTCTCGATCGAGCAGTGCGCGAACCCCATCCTGGCGTCGCTCGGCCTGTTGTCGCAGCCGCTGATCCCGGACGCGGTGCAGCTCGGCGTCGGCGCCATGCACGCCCAGCTCCTTCAGCTCTCGCCAGCGGGCCTCGGCCACGTCCAGGTCCTCCGCGGCTTCGGCGGCCCGGGCCCTGGCCGCCAGCGCCGCTGCGTGCCGGGCGGCCTCTTCCTGCTCGATGGCTCGGAGCACCTGGCGTGCCACCGGGCTCTTGGGCCAGCGGGCCAGGAGCGCACGGGCTGCTCGTTGGGCGTCGGCGGTGAGCCCCTCGTCCAGGAGCCGCTGGCAAGCTGCTTCGGCCGGGGCCCTGCTCTGGGCGCGTCGGGATGCCAAGCGCTCTTCGAGCTGGCTCCGGCGTGCGGACTGCTCGGGGTAGGACCTCAGCCGAGCCAGGGCCTGTTCTGCGGCGTCCAGCTCGTCGCCTTCGATCGCCTGGGCAGCCAGGGCGGCGAAGAGCGGTCCGTCCCGGCGCTGGGCGGCGCCCCGGCGCCACCGGTGGGCATCGTCTGCGCGGCCCAGCCGGGCGGCGGCCAGCGCGATCAGATCCCGGATCCCCGGGTCCTGGCGAGCCGCTGTGGCGAGGGTCTCGCCCAGCGCCACGGCCTTGCCGTCCATGCCCAGCTGGTCCACCCACAGGTCGAGCAGGAGGCGGGCTGCTTCGACGGCCAGCGCGGGTCGACGCCGGGCCTCTTGCAAGATGCCCTCGGCTCTGTCGTAGTCCCAAGCTTCCAGGGCGGCCTGGGCCTGGGCGAGGGGGTCCGTGGGCGCGGGAGCGCGGCCCGATCCGCCCTCGGCGGCCTTGGGGTCGGGCTCGAGCTCGTCGTCGGCGACAGTGTGCTGGTCCTGTTCTGCCAGGGACCTGCGCACCCACAGGCGGCCGTCTTCGTCCAGTGCGCTGACCCGGGCGTGGCAGGCGTCCTTGGAGCCGCTCAGGTGTCGGAGCAGGACCTCGTCTTCGCCCGAGTGTTCGGCGCGGAAGTGGTCGCCGTAGCGCGACAGGAGCAGGCTCTGGAGCGTGGCTTTCTGGGCATAGCGGCGGTCCCTGTCCGCTGGGGAGAGCTGGCGTCCGGTGGGGTTGGTCCGGGCGATCAGCCTGAGCAGGTCGGGCAGGCTGGGCTGGACGCGGCCGGTCAGCACAGCGTGCATGTCTGGGGGGCCGGACCTGGGCTTCGAGCGCTTCTTGGCCATGGTGGGCTACCGGGCGCGGTTGGCGGCGAGGGGCGAGCGGATGGGCGGCGTGGCATCTCCGCTATTGAGGTCGCACGCGGAGCGGGAGTCGTGGTCAGTCACGTCCGCTGGCCGTCGACGCAGTCCTCCCCAGTGCCTGTGTCGACCCGGTCGTCACAGGCGAGCAGGGGGAGTAGGAGGAGGGCAA
>CAZFLE010000033.1:0-59613 GCA_964519895.1 uncultured Enterobacterales bacterium
CGCTATGACTTCAGCCACGCCACCTGGACTTACCCGGCCTTTGACAGCGAGGACTGGAAGCCCTGTGACGATCAGCTGACCGGGAGTCCGGCGTCGGATGGGACGGCCTTCCGAGAGTCCATCGCTCTCGAAGGCGCGTCACACGAGATGAGCTGGGGCAACCCCATGGACATCGTCGCCCTGGACGAAGACCTGGCCATCACCACCTTCGGTAGCTACGACGCCGACCAGGATCTGGACGAGCTTGCCTTCAGCACGACCCAGTCAATTCCAGGTCGGGTGGGCTACACCCTCGACGGCGGCATCACCTGGGACGAGGTCGACTTCTCCCAGGCCGCAGCAACTTGTACCGCGGTCACCGACCTGCAGCACGACCTGTTCGGCAAGTACGCGCGCCTGGCGCTCCTGGAAGACTCCACCTGGTACGGCGACAGCCAAGATTGGGGGCTGGACTTCTTCCTCCTCGGCCAGGAATTCGGGGACCTCTACGACGTGGGTGGGCTGGACTGTGCCATCTGGCGGGTCACACTGGTCACCACCGCGGGCCCTACGACCACCACCTCGTGGACTCCCGTGTCGGTTCCCTTCGAGACCGACGGTTGCCTGGTCGAGAATGCCACCGGCCTCCGCATCGCCCCCTGGCAGGACCGTCTCCTCCTCTGGAGTGGGTACACCCAGGTCGCCAACGGACCCGACGTCCTGGTCGAACAGGGCGGACTGTGCCTGATGGACTTCGACGGCAGCAACGCCACAGGCATCCTGGACCCCGCCGACGGCTATCGCTTCGCCATCAAGGACGTCGTTCCGAATCCGCTGGTCCAGGACCAGTGGATCGTGACGCCCTTCGTCGACGACCAGGTCCAGGACCAGTGCGCCAAGCAGCGCTCCGGGCCTGTGACCTCCATCGACGGGGCAGATGTCTACGACGCCTGCGACGTGCCCATTCCCTTCGTCTACCAGCGCCGCGGGCCAGGGGCGCCAGGGCCCGACTGGATCGCCACCGACCTGAGCATCGACGGGCTCAATTCCCTGCAGGGGACTGAGCTCGACCTCGACGCCAGCGCCATCGAGGCACCTCCGGGGACCTGGACCGTGGACCTGGCATTGCTCTACGGTACGACAGGCACAGGGTCCTTCCGAGGCGTGGCCACGTGGTAGCTCTGCTGTCAATGGTCATCCTCGGCTGCAGCGGCCCGGAGACGGACAGCGGGACGTCAGTCACCGACAGCCCCAGCCCGGACTCCGGCACCCCGGACTCGGGACCACCCACCGACTCCGGCGGAACGACGGACTCCGGCGACACCCAAGACCCTACAGATGCCGACGGCGACGGCTGGTCCACCCCAGACGACTGCGACGACAAGAACCCCTACTCCTTCCCTGGCGCCGAAGAGTGGTGCGACCCGCAGGACCACGACTGCAACGGCGAACCGCTCGAAGAGGGTGTCTGCGCGAAGACCCAGAAGGTCGAGGTCATCGAAGGGCCCTGGATCGACGGAGACCCCTGGGAGGACCTGGCCTACTGGGGGGTGTTCGCCGGTGACCTGGACGGCCAGCCCGGCGAGGAACTGCTCGCGAAGACCTGGTACAGCTTCGATGACGGCGTGTCCTGGTACGGCGCCCTGGCAGTCGTCTCTGCACCACTCGCGGAGCCCGGCACCCGGATCACCGACCAGGCTGACCATATCTTTGCCCGCTCCTGGGGCGGTATGGGAGAATGGCAAGGGGCCGGGGACTTCAACGGCGACGGTGCCGACGACTTCATCGTGCTCGAGGGCGCTGCTGGCGTCGCGGGCATCATCAACCTCTTCTTGGGTCCAAGCAGCGACTGGCCCGCCGTGGCCTTCACCTACGACGCCGCCAGCGTGGTCTGGGAAGATCCCGATCCAACGAAGACGGAGTCGCTCGGGGACTTCGTCGATGGCCAAGGCGACATCAACGGCGATGGCTACTCAGAGCTGTTGATCGAAGGCAACAACGACGACTACCAGAACGTGCTCATCATGGGGCGTGCGGACACGCCAGCCGGCGGCGACACCCTGCTCGACGAGACCCTGAACACGGTCAGGGATGGGCGGGACTATGCCCTTGGACCCGACCTGGATGGGGACGGCACGAATGACGTGATAGGCATGTTTTCGGGGATTCACCACATCCCGGGCGTAGACATCCAACCCGGGAGCGCAGGAATCTGGGGCGACTTGGGGGCCTGGGTCAAGTACGACGTCTACGGTGGCGACAACTGCCAGCTGATGTACGACCACGATGATGCGCTCCTCGACGCCGGAGACTTCACCGGTGATGGCATCCCAGACCTTGGCTTCCACTGCGACGAAGACCTCGGCACCGCCAACGGCGAGGACCCGACCCTCTACCTGATCGACGGCGCCGCCTTGGCTTCCAGCGAGCCTGGCTTCCACCTCATGGACCTCGCCTACGGCCCCTGGCTCATGCTGCTCGACGAACGCGACGTCAACGAGCGGGCCCTCCCTCTCTCCGACATCGACGGCGACGGTCAGGACGACCTCTGGTCCACGGGCTGCGGCACCGGTCCCGACGGCACCGGCTGCCGCTACTACTTCTACCTCAGCACCGACGGCGTGCCGGGTCCCTACACCGTCCCGAACGAGAACGGCTACGCCCTCAGCCTGACCGACGAGTTCGTCTCCGCCGACAGCTACGCCTACATGACCAGCTCCGGCGACATGGACGCCGACGGCTTCCCCGAGCTGGCCCTGTACCACGGGTATGACCTCGACACCGACCCCCAGGTCGCCATCCGCATAATCCCCGGCTGGGACATCCCATGGGACGACCCGTTCTACTGGTAGCCCCACTGTCGGCGTTCCTGGCCGGCTGCAGCGGCACCGACACCGACACCCGATCCGGCCCCCCAGGACCGCCGGTGCTGCCGCCGGGCCTGACGTCGCTTCCGCCGTCCAACTGGCGCCCGGTCCTGGATTAATTCCAGGCCTCGGGCCCCCCAAAGGCTCCCAGGTCCGACTGGGTGCCGTCGTGATCCTGGAGGGTGCGGTCGCCGTAGTCCACGCACTGCGAGCCCGGGTCCAGGTGGTAGGCCCGGTCCAGGTCAGAGAGATCCCGAGACTCGAACTTGGGGTCCACGAACAGGTGGCCGGGGTCGTTGGCCGTGGGGCCGTTGTAGTTGCCGTAGTAGGTGACCCACCAGTTGGTGCGGTCGTACGAGCCCGTGCTGTACCAGTCCAGCACGCCGTAGTACTCGCCCTCGACGATGCTGTCGGTCAACAGGCCCTCGGTCCACTCCCAGTCGATGGTGCCGTAGGCCTGGTTGTCGGCGAACGTGGCAAAGGCGATGTCGGCCGAGCCCCCCCACTGGGCCAGGATCGAGTCGCCGTAGCCGCTGACATTCTGCGCCACCTGCAGGTTCCGCGCGTGCAGCGCCACGTCGTAGAGCTCCATCACGGCGTAGTCGGCGGTGTTCTCGTCGACTCGGACGCGGGTCATGTCCAGGGACGAGTAGTACAGGTACATGGCTGCCCCGTACGCGCCGGTGGCACGCACGAAGGCCACATCGGTCATGACCACGTCGCCGTAGTAGCCGTAGATTCCGGCGCCCAGCCCATAGCGATAGGTCGTGCCGCTGCTGCTGCTGGACGACTGCCACTGGGGCAGGCGCATGTCGCGGAACACCACGTCGTCCAGCACCAGCTTGGACTGGTACAGGTAGATGCCACCGGCGAAGAACAGCTCGTAGAGCGTGGAGCCGGACGACGACTCGCTCAGGTAGCCCGTGCCTTCGGCCAGGGTCAGGCCCACCAGCTTCACCTCGGTGTCGACGAACTCGACGGTCATGATGGCCGCCTGGTCCGACGGCCCCACGGTGGTCACGGCGCTGCCGCCGACCCCCGTGATGGTCACGCCGCGGGTGAGCGCCAGGTTCTCCAGGTACGTCCCCGGATTCACCAGGATGCAGCTGGCGCCGCCGGCATAGGCGTCGGCGATCGACGGCGTCGGGTCGTCCATGCTGCCGCTTGCACCGGGCGTGCCGCTCGTGTCGACAAAGGCGGGGGAGGTGCGGTCCCGGTCGTCGCAGTCCAGGTCGTTGTCCGCGTAGCCGGCGGGCTGTTCGCAGCGCTCGACCGACTCACCCTTGGGGTCGCCCGTGCCGTCCTCGTCCTGGTCCACCCACCACGTGGCGAGCGACACGTCCTCGTCGGTCTGGTCGTCGCAGTCGTTGTCCGCTTCGTCGCACAGCTCCTCGGCGCCTGGCCAGGCGTCTTCATTGCCGTCGTCACAGTCCCGGGCGTTGGCGACCCAGGCGCTGTCGGGGCGCTCGCAGCCGGTCTGGGGGGTGACGTTCGGGTCGCCGAAGCCGTCGGCGTCGGCGTCGGGCCACCAGGGGTCGTCGGCACAGTCCGGGGTCCCCGAGCGGGTGGCGGTGTCGTCGGCCGAGGGGCCTGGGGTGGCGGTGTCGTCGGTGCCGGTCGCGGTGTCGCCGCCGGTCGGGGTGCTTCCGGGACAGGCGAGCAGGATCATCAGGGGCAGGGTCATGGTCTCCTCATCGGATCCCCGGGGCGCGGGTGAAGTGCATGGGGGATGCTACGGATGCGGCGGCGGGACTCCCTCTCTCGGGTCGCCGCCAGGATCAGGAGCCGGCCGTGTCAGGAACCACCCGCAAGGACCTCTCGGACGAGGTGCTGGCCCGGCTGGACGCGGTGAAGGCCAAGCGTGCTCGCACGGTGATCCAGCACATCCTGGCGCACGGCCACATCTCCAACGAGGACCTCAAGGAGACCTATGGCTACAACCACCCTCCGCGAGCCGCCGGTGACGTGAGGGAGCTCGGCATCCCCCTCGAGACCTTCAAGGTCCGGGACTCCGAGGGGAGGTCCATCGGCGCCTACCGCTTCGGGGATCTGGCCAACATCGACGGCCGCAAGCAGGGGGGTCGCCGGACCTTCTCCAAGGGGCTCAAGAAGACCCTCTTCGCGGCGTCCGGAGGCCGCTGTCAGGGCTGCGACACCGCTTATGCGTCCCGCTACCTCCAGATCGACCACCGGGTGCCCTACGAGGTCGGCGGCGACGACGGGGGCCTGGACGAGGACCCCGAGGACTACATGCTCCTGTGCGCCTCCTGTCAGCGGAGCAAGTCCTGGAGCTGCGAGCGCTGCCCCAACTGGCGTGGGGACCCCGACGTGTGCGGTGGATGCTACTGGGCGGATCCGTCCGACTACACCCACATCGCCACCGTGCCCGAGCGGCGGCTGGTGGTGGTGTGGCGAGGTGACGAGGTCGCTGCCTACGACGCCCTCGCAGCGGCGGCGGCCGAAGACGGTCTGGACACCCAGGAGTGGCTCAAGGAGCTCGCTGACCTGACCTGACCGGGAACAGGGTCAGCTGGGTCTGGCCCACCAGGACCGGCTCGCCGTCGTCTGGCGCCAGCTGCTGCAGGCCTTGGGACACGTAGAGCGACTCGATGGTCTCGTCCTTGGCGCCGTTCAGCGTGGCCTGGGAGCTGCGCCCGGCGTGCACCGCAAACTGCTGCATGCCCAGCCGCCGGGGGAGCGGATCGCCGTACGCCCGGCTCCCGGTGCTGCCGTCGTAGCTCAGCACGAAGTCCACCTTGCGTTCGTTCAGCTCGGCCAGGGCCTGGACCAGGTCGTCTCGCCGGAGCTGCTTGGCGTAGCGGGCGTCCCGGCCTGAGACCCCCTCGTAGGGCGGGTCCATGTAGACCAGATCCCCGGGCTGGGCGCTGGCGAGCACGTCGCGGAAGTCGGCGCAGCGCACCTGGGTCCGTCCGGCCAGCAGCGCGCTCGCGCCCAGGATGTTCTGGCGCATGGTCTTGGGGCGGGTGCCCTTGCGGCGGTGGTCGGCGGACTGGTTGAACTCGCCCTGCGGGTTGAAGCGGATCGCGTTCTTCACGCATCGGGCCATCAGGTAGAGCAGCAGGGCGGGCTGAGGCTCGGCGTTGAAGCGACGGCGCACGTCCAGGTAGTAGGCCCGTGGGTCGTCCAGCTGCTCGGTCCAGAGCTGCTCATAGGCGGTCGCCAGCCCGTCGGGGTCGTCCAGGATGAGCTGCCACAGGTCGGCCAGGGGCTGGAGCACGTCGGCGATGACGAACTGCTCGGCGCGGCCGTGCTGGGCCACGGCCAGGGTGACGGCCGCCGAACCCGCAAAGGGCTCCAGGAGCCGGGTCCTGCCCTGAATCCACGGGAGGATCGCTGGGATTAGCTTGCGCTTGCTGCCCTGGTAGGGGATCGGGTGGGGGACCCTTGCCGTGGGAGGAGACGCCATGGTCCGGGCTTATCGCGGCTTGCGCTTCCGGGGTGCAGGGCCAGCGAGCTGCAGGATCGTCGACGCTGGCTCCTGGAGCCGGGTGCGGAGCTGCCGGGTGTCGAGCAGCGCCAGGGCCCCGTCTGCCCGGGGGGCCACCAGGGACAGCTCGCTGCCTTCGATTCGGGTCACCGGTGGGAAGCCCCGGTTCAGCGCGATCACGTCGCTCACGGCCAGCCACGATCGGTGCAGGAGCCGGGTCTGCTCGACCGTCGCGCAGAACAGCGCCAGCTCCCGGACCGTGTCGGCCCGGCGGGTCTCGGCGTTCTTCTTGCGCTTGCGGGCGATGTCGATGGCGATGGGGATCGCCGCGGCCCCGGCCATGCCCAGGGGGCCGCCGCCGATGGCCAGAGCCCGGTAGATGCCCGCCGCCGCGAGTCGTTGTGCCGCGGCCACGCCCACGGCCGCGCCGGCGCCCCCACCCCCCAGGATGCCCCCCAGGATCGCCGCGTCGAACCACGAGTCCGACTCCGAGTCCTCCTCGAGGGAGAACAGGCGCAAGAGCGCCTGGTCCGGGTTGTCGGACAGGAAGCGGAGCTCGTCGGCGAACGCGCCGACTTCCTTGGTCTGCACGGCCTGGCGCCAGCTCAGCTCCGGATCGGTCGCCACCAGCGCCAGCCACTCGGCGTTGATCGTCAGGTTCGAGCCGTCACCGGACGGCGCGGCCAGGTCGCCTCCGTGCCGGGTCAGCCAGCCGAATTGTTCCACCAGCAGGTCCCGACCGCCCACGATCGCCCGACGGATCTGCTCCAGGTCGTAGAGCAGGGCCTGGGGCACGATGCCGCCTTCGCCCTCTTTGGCTTCCTGGAGCAGGTACAGCGCTTCGCGGCCCAGGTAGTGGGAGAGCTCCAGGTCGAGCCCTTCGATGTCCCGGTGGCACGTCACCCACTGGCCGATCATGTCCGCCAGCAGCCCCGTGCGTTCCGCCACCACCCGGTGGGTCTCGGCCCGCTGGGCGGCCTGGCGCTTGTCCCACCAGTCGACGGCGGCGACCACGCTGTCGATGCAGCGGCCCAGGGGCCCGGCGAACCCGGCTGCGGCGCCGAGCACGCTGTTCAGGTGAGCGGCCGCGCCCGCTGGTCCGGGGACGGTGGCCTTGGGGAAGAATGGGGCTGCGTCGTCGCCCCGAAGCCACGTGATGCGCTTGTGGCCGCCGTAGATGATCACGTAGCGCCCCGCGCTGTCCCAGCCTCGTTTGATGTGTGCCACGGTGGTCCTTGGGGAACGGGATCATAGCCTGCCCTACAGGGCCTCCCACAGGTCCTGCGGCGCCACTCAGGGGCTCCGGTGGGGGGGATGATTCAGCCTGCTCGACAGCCTCTGCGTCCATGCTCGGTCCGTTTACCTGATTGGCGCTCTAGTCAGACCCGCGATGTTGCCAGACCGTGCGCGGCGAATAAGCCCTCCCTGGTTTCCGAAACACAACCCGGAATCCATGGAGTGCGACGATGAGCAGGTGGTTGAACGCACTGGCCAAGGCCGGTCTGGTCGAGCTCGAAGGGGCCGAGGCCGCGGCTGCTGGCGGAGGCGATGATCCTTCGGCCCAGGACCTGGACGCCCTGCTCGCCGAGAGCCGGTCGCTGATCGACGCCGTCGACGGCTCGCCCCCTGCAGCGGCCCCGCCCCCCCAGGTCATCGAGCCGGTCCAAGGACTGGTCGACGTCCAGGAGGGCGTGCCCTTTGCGGAGCTGTTCACCTCTGCGGGCGTTGCCCCTTCGCCCCTGCCGGCCGAGAAGCTGCTCAAGATCCTCGACGGCCTCAAGGCCATGGACCCCGCCACCCGCAAGGCCGCCGTCATGGCCATGGACGCCGCCGAGGACGCCTGGACCGCCGGTGACGCGCTCCTGGACGCCCAGCGCAAGATGGACGCCCTGCGAAAAGCGACGGCCAGGCTCGAGGCCAGCGCCAGCGCTGCCGGCACCCAGGCCGAGCAGGAGCTGACGGCCCAGGACCAGTACAAGACCAAGGCGACCGAGGAGATCCGGCGCCAGATCGCCGACCTGGAGTCCATGCTCGAGGCCGAGCTCCAGGCCGTGGCCGACGAAAAGGCCGCCATCAACGCCCGCCTGGCCGAGACCCGAGCGGCCTGTGGTCGCGAGACCGCCCGCTACGAAGCCGAGATCGACCGTCTCGGGACCCTCTTCCTCACCTTCCCCGCAGAGAGCTGACATGGCCAAACTGACGCCCCTTTCCAAGGGCCTGATCACCTTCACCATCGTCGCCGTCGCCGGCGCAGCCATCTACCACCTGGCCATGCCCGGAGACGACACCGCGTCCACCGATGCAGCCAGCTCGGCCAGCCCGACCTTCGACGACGGCGCAGCCCTGGGCAGTGCGAGCAACCCGCTCAAGGTCTCGATCGTGAGCTTCCACGGCTACGCACCCGCGCTGGTCGCCAACGGCAACAGCCTGACCACCCGCGCAGGCTCGATCTTCGACCGGGCCGGCGTCCAGGTCGAGTTCGTCATCCAGGACGACATCCCGACCCTGTCCACCATCTTCACGTCAGAGACCGCCCACTGTGCGTGGCGGACCTCGGACTTCTGGGCCCAGGAGCACCCCAACCTGCGCAACGCGGGCATGGACGCCAAGGCCGTGGTGGTCGTCGACAACACCCAGGGTGCCGACGCGGTCATCGCCACCGACCCGGGGATCCAGTCCATCGAGGACCTGGCGGGCAACGCCATCGCGCTGCTGCAGTACACCCCCAGCGACGGCATGGTCATCGACGCCATCGACAACTCGTCGCTGACCGCCCGTCGCAAGAATTCGATCAAGTTCGTCTACATCAACCCCGACGAGGGCCTGGCGGGTGTGCGTGCGGCCCTGGAGTCCGGCAACGCCAAGGCCGCGGCCCTGTGGGACCCGGACCTGTCCCTGGCCCTGACCGGCATCCCCGGCGCCCACGTGATCTACTCGACGGCCACCGCCACGAACCTGATCTACGACGTGATGGTGTGTGACATGAAGCACCTGTCCAACCCCGCCAACGACGCCGCGTTCTCCGGCTTCGTCAGCGGCTGGCTCCAGGGCGTCGACGCCGCCGAGAAGGATCCGAACAACGCCGTGCAGGCGCTGATCGACACCGAGGAGTTCTTTGCTCTGCTCGCCGAGGAGAAGGGCCGGGACTTCGTGGCCAAGCTCTTCGACCAGCTGGTCTGGACCGGCCTCGAGGACAACGCCCGCATCCTGGGCATGGCCGGTGGCACCAACCACTACGAGCGGGTCTACAAGCGCTTCGACGGGATCTACCGCAAGGCCGGGGCCCTGGCGAACCCCGCGTCCCCGGTGGTCAACCCCCAGGACAGCTTCGAGTACAAGTTCGTCAAGAAGCTGGTCGACGCCAACGCCCAGGCCCAGGCCGACGCAGCCAAGCCCCAGTTCACGTTCTCCGAGGCCCAGGCCAAGACCGCCCACGCGGTCCAGGCCCAGCTCACCAAGCCCATCGAGATCAACTTCGACACGGGCAGCGCCACGCTGAACAAGCGCAGCGAGAAGACCATCGACGACGAGATGGTCCCGCTGATCGAGAACAACGGCGCCGCCTACTTCGAGGTCTCCGGGAACACCGACTCCACCGGCTCTCGCGGCACCAACATGAAGCTCTCCCAGGAGCGTGCCCGGGTCGTGGTCGACTACCTGGTGAAGCAGTGGGAGTTCCCCGCCGAGCGCTTCATCGTGGTCGGCAACGGCCCCGACAAGCCGATCTGTGACGAACAGGACCCGGCGTCCGAGGAGCTCGACCTGGACGCGTGCCGCGCGGCCAACCGCACCACCCGGCTGGCCATCCACAGCCGGGGCTGACCGCGATGTGGAACCCCTATGAGCCCCTGGAGCCGCGCACCCGGCGCATCCTGGGTGTCACCGCCGTGGCGGCGGTGCTCGCCCTGTGGAGCCTGCTGAGCGGCACCGGCCTGGTGGCCGCCAACAAGCTGCCCGCTCCCTGGGACGTCGCCAGCGCCTTCGTGTCCCTGAGCTGGCACGAGACCAAGGGCGAGAGCCCCCTGCTCATCGCCACCATCTGGTCCCTGTCCCGGGTGGGTGTGGCCGCTCTGCTCCTGATCGCCATCGGTGTGCCCACCGGCATCCTGATGGGCGCATCGACCCGGGTCAACGCCCTGCTGAGCCCGCTCATCGACCCCTTCCGCTCGGCGCCCATCGTGGCGGTCCTGCCCATCCTGGTCATGTGGCTCGGCATCCAGGAGTCCATGAAGATCGCCTTCCTGTTCCTGGGGGCGGTCGTCTACCTGATCCCGATGGTGCGCGACGCCATCGTGGCGGTGCCCAGCACCTACTTCATCTCGGCCCGGGACCTGGGCGCGACCCCGTGGGAGGCCATCCGGCACGCCGTGATCCCCATGGCCATGCCGCGCATCGCCGACGCCGTCATCGTGGCCGTGTCCATCGAGTGGACCTACATCACGGTCGCCGAGTACGTGAACGCCGAGAAGGGCCTGGGGCAGCTCATGAGCCACTCCCGCCGCTTCTCGGCCATGGACCAGGTCTTCGTGAGCATCTTCGTCATCATCGGGCTGGCTCTGATCACCTTCACCCTCATGACCGCCGCCAAGCGTCGGCTCTATGACTGGGAGGTCGCGTGAGCGTCTCGCTTGTGCTGGACCAGGTCGTCCAGGAGTACCCCAAGCCCGACGGCGACGGGGTCCTGCGCGTGGTCGACGGCATCTCGCTGACCCTGGACCAGCCCGGCATCACCATGCTTCTGGGCCCGTCGGGGTGTGGCAAGTCCACCATCCTGCGCATGATGGGCGGCGTCCGACCCCTGGGGGTCGTGACCCCCACGTCGGGCACGGTGTCCATCGACGGCGAGCCCTGCCACGGGCCCCACGACGACGCGGTGATGGTCTTCCAGCGCTACGCCAACCGCCCGGACCTGACCGTGCGGGACAACGTCGCCTTTCCCTTCCGGCTCAAGC
The DNA here is from genome assembly GCA_964519895.1 of uncultured Enterobacterales bacterium. Classification (GTDB taxonomy): domain Bacteria; phylum Myxococcota_A; class UBA796; order UBA796; family CAJQPC01; genus CAYFPX01. The sequence continues at coordinate 11,247 of CAZFLE010000033.1, forward strand.
TCTGGCGGGAACGGGTCGACGCCGCCGAGCGCGCCCAGCGGGTGGACCAGATCCTGGAAGAGGTCGGCCTGGCCGACAAGGCCGACCTCAAGCCGGCCCAGCTCTCCGGCGGCCAGAACCAGCGGGTGGCGCTGGCCCGGGCCCTGGTGCTCCGGCCTCGCATCCTGTTGATGGACGAGCCTTTTGGCGCTCTGGATGCCCAGACCCGCGAGGACATGCAGCGGCTGCTCGCCACCCTGCTGGTCGAGCATCCCTGCCTGGTGGTGTTCGTCACCCACGACGTCACCGAAGCGCTCCTGTTGGGCGACCGCGTGCTGGTGCTCTCGTCCCAGCCGGCGACCATCGCCGACGACTTCCTCATCGAGGAGCCCCGCCCGCGCTCGGATCTGTGGCGCCGCTCCACCCGGGCCGGCCAGCTCGAGGAGCGCATCCTGGGTCAGCTGCACGACTCGGACTCCAAGGGCCAGGTGCGCGTCTCGATCTGATGGCCGACCTCCCCGACATCTCCCCCAAGAGCCTGTGGCAGGCCGCCGACGACGTCGATCCCGTCGACGCCAACTACCTGCGGGAGATGGTCACGTCCCAGGCGAGCGTGATGGGCCTGGTGGGGGCTCTGGGGGTGGGGGCCGTGCTGTCCATCCCCCTGGGCATCGGTGTCGGTGCGATCCCGATCATCGCGGCGGTCGCGGCCGAGTCCGTCGCCGCGCTGTTCGTGCCGTCCAGCCCCGTGTTCCGCGAATTCGTCAACCGGCGCCGGCGGATCGACCGGCGCGAAGCCGTGCGCAAGCACATGGTCGACGAGCTCTCTGTGCGGACCCAGCCCACGGACCGCAACTGGACCACCTACGGGCGAATGCGGGAGCGCCTGGACTCGCTGCAGCGGCTCGCCAAGTCCAGGGGCACCGCGCTGACCCCGCGCAACGTCGAGGACCTGGACGACGTCACGGTCGACTTCCTGGGCCTGTGGGTCGCGCTGCTGGCCATGCGCGAGCGCTTCGAGGGCGTGCAAGAGCCCGATCTGCAGCGCCGCCTGGCCGAGATCGAGACCCAGCTCGCCGAGTCCGAGGACGCCCTGGACCGCAAGCACCTGGAGCGTGCTGCTGCGGACCTGGGCCGCGTGCTCGGCCGTCGCAAGTCCGTGAAGAGCCGGGCCACGGCCGTCGAGGCCGCCATGCTGTCCATGGCCGACACCTTCGAGGAGGTGTTCCAGCGGGTGATCGCCAACCCGGCCTCCACCGACGCCAGCTCGGCCCTGGACGACGCCGTCGACCGCATGCGGGTCGAGGAGGCGTTGGACTTCCAGGTCGACTCCGAGCTGGAAGACCTGTTCCGCACCCGCCGGGCTGCCGGCACCAAGACCCTCTGAGGAGGACCCCTCTCATGGCCACACCCACCCGGATCTCCCTCACCGACCTCCAGGACCGTCACGACTTCGGGGCCAGCCGTGCCCAGGTGGCGTCCGCGGTCGCGGTCGCGCTCGCCGAGCCCGAAGGGCTGACCCGGTTCATGGCCCGCTGGACCAGCTGGAACGGCATGTTCGGCAGCGCCGTCGCGGCCCTGGCCGCCAAGATCGGCCGCTCGCGGGGCCTGTTCCTGGACCGGCACGAGCCCATCCAACAATTCGCCGATCGCAGCGTCTTCGTGGGCAGCTTCTTCTTCGACGCCGCCCGCGACGAGTTCGACGACCGGGACACCGTGCACCGGGACACCCACCGCTGCTTGGCCCAGGCCACTCTGGCTGGCCTGCTGCGCTTCCAGGAGCGCACCGACACCGCCGCCATCAACGCCCTCATCGCCGACCCGCCCTGGCTGGGCGACCTGCGCGACGGCGTCGCCCGAGGCTACGGCGCCTTCTCTGAAGACACGTCCCAGAACATCTTCCGGGCCATGGGCTACCACCTGGGCAGCGAGGTGTTGGCCGACGAGGAGTTCTCCATGCTGGACGACGCGCTGCGGACCCAGGCGCCAGAGCTCGTGGCCTTCCTGTCCGAGACGGTCATCGAGCTGGTGGGCCGGCCCCACAATGCGTATCAGTGGATCAAGGTCCACTCCGGCCACGGCGGCGGCGTCGAGGCCGATCACTTCGACTGGGCCGTCAAGGGCGTCCGGCGCGGCTTCCAGTTCAGCGATCCGGCGCTACACGAGGACCTGAAGGCGGCGGTCTTCGGTGGGTTCGCCGACTTTGCGCGGGACCATGCGCTGTTCTTCGAGCGGGTGGGCACGGCCTGATTGCCCGCGCCGGCGTTATCTCGCCTACCCAGGAGGACCCGACATGCCACCGACCAAAGCCCAGCGCGCCTTTATGGAGCGCGTGAAGGCGACAATCCGTACGACGCTCGAGTCTCTGGCGCAGGCGCACCCGGGCGAGACCCTCGTAGGGTATGCGCTTTGCACGGACGATGACCTGAGCTCGCTGCTCTTCCGCGCCATCACCGCCGAGGCGATGGCTGCATCGAATGTAGAGGACGTGCTCTGGCAGCCTACGGAGTGGCCCTACAATGATGGTGACGACGCCTTCGCGTCCCTGAGCGAGGAGCTGTTCGCCGCGGCCGGAAGCGCTAGGAACCAACGCACGCACGTCAGCAAGAGCTATCGATGCCTCGTGGACTCGCTGGGGGAGTGTCGGTCCGAGGGGGTGTTCGGCGAGGAGGTGTTCCTGTCTGCACTGAGCACCGACCCCAGCGAGTACATGGAGCGTATGGAGGATCGTTGGGCCGCTAGAATCAACGCCGCACAGGTGGCGGCGGAGCGCAAGAAGTGGATTGACAAGTGGGATTGAGGCCCCCCTGCGTCTATGTAACGACACACCCGGTGTGTCTCTGACCCAAGATGTGCCTGACGGTGGCGCTGAACAGGACGTAGCGCCGCTGCGCCGACAGGCTGAAGAGCAGTTCGGGACGTCAGGCGACGGCCGCAGGGTGCCCTGCCGCCGGTGACGATGGAGTGATAGCTTGGAGCGATGTCTCCCCCTGCCAGCTGGTACCGCGATCGAGCAAAGGTCGAAGGCCTTGGGGTGAAGCTGTTGCTCGCGTATACGCGGTTGGAAAAGCCGCCCTCGGTGGAGGCAGAAGTCGAGGCCTACCAGGTATTCTCTGCGACCAGGTTGGTCTTCGAGAGCAACTCGCTCGAGGGAGCGGGAACAGCGACCGTGGGCGAGACAAAGAAGCTGCTGCGGGAGGGGTTCCCGACCATTCCGAACCAGTTTCGGGCCTTCAGAGCTGGACCCCATTTGAATGACGGGATGCTCGATATTGCGGACGCGGAGCTCCAACGGGTCTGGGCGCTCTACGAAAGCTTGGATGTGGAACCACTGCCAAACGAGCCTTTGGTGAAGTTCGGTGATCGAACCAAGAGCATCTGGGATGTCTACCGGCACTACCACGCCTATTTGCTTGCGCTGGGGGACGTCGCCGATTTCAAGCGCAAGTTGACAAGGTACTTCTGGCTTCAGGCGCTTCGCGAGAGTGAGTACCTGAGAGACCAGAACCAGGAATTCTGGCAAGCTGAAGGGGGTGAGCGGGCCGCCAAGCTTGCCCGGAGGCCAAATCTGCTGACGCAGCGGCGGCTACGCCGCCTACAGAGCTCACTGTCGGCTCGGCAGGTTCCAGCCGATGCTGGCGTGCGTGCGGGGGAATACCGGATCGATCATCGTGGCGTCGGGACTTCTACGGTGTTCACCGCCCCCGAAAACATCCCGGGCGCGATGCGAGCATTCGTGAAACAGGCCAACAAACTGTTCTACACGGGGGCAACGCCCTTCGACGTGGCCGCACGCGTCTCGCACCGGTTCGTCAAGATCCATCCGTTTCCGGACTTCAACGGGCGGATGTCGAGGCTCCTAGTTGCTGTGGTGCTCCATGCCGCTGGTGTGCCCTTCTCGGTGTCGCTCCGGTCGGACAAGAAGTCCCGTCACCGGTACAAGCAAGCCCTGGTACGAGCTGATCGTGGCAACTACAAGGCCTACAGGGCACTTATCGCGACCAGCGTTGTAGACGGGTTTCTCGAGTTGGACGAGAACCTCAAGACCGCCGCCCTTCCTGGATTTGCCCCACCGGTGATTGGGGCTGTCATCTAACTGTGGAATACCAAGAGGTTGACCAGGCAGCCCGGGATGCCCGCCCGCCTCTCAGGCTGGCGTGTCCGTTCGACCCTACTCCAGCTCCAGTCGCACGATCCGGTCCCCCGCATAGGTGCCGACCAGGATGGTGCCATCGGCGGCCCGGAGGGCGGTCGTGCCGGCACCGCTGGGAGTGCCGGGCCCGCCCACGTAGAGCTCGTCGTAGCTGAGCGTCTCGGGATCGACGCTCAACACCGCGTAGGTGCCGGGGCAGGTGCCTTCCTCGAGCTTCGCACAGCCCCGATACTCGGTCATGGAACCGATGCCGGCGGTGACCAGGAGGTGGCCGTCGCTCGGGTCCCAGGTGGCGTTGTCCAGAGGCGGAAACTCACCTTCGTGCAACAGCGCACCGCTGTCCCGGTCGAACCGTCGCATGGCGTCGCCCATGCTGTAGTTCACGTAGACACTTTCGCCGTCCGGGGCCAAGGCGAGCCCGTTGGGCATGGCTCCCTGGGTGCCCGGCATGGCCACCATTCCGTCGCCTTGCTCCCACGAGATGAGCCAGCCGTCGTTGGCGGTCGTGCCAGCCCGCACGAACGCGACCGCCTGGCCGCCCTGGCGGCCCATCATGCGGGTCACCAGCAGGCCGCCCTCGGGGGTCGCGACCAGGTCGTTGAGCACGTCGTCCTCGTGGGCCAGCGCGCAGCCGCGCCACGCCAGTGCCCAGGTGTCCCCGTCGGCCAGGACCTCGAACAGTTCGATGGACTCCCGCCCCCCGTGCTGAATCACAGCGAGCTGCAGGGCGCCGTCGTGGCGGATGCTCACGTCGATGCCGTGGGGACTGAACCCGTCATCCGCCGGCTCGACACACGCCGCATCGCCCCAGAGGGGATCCGCTCCGTCGGTCGCGCCGCCGGCATAGAGTTCGGTCCGGTCTTGGGTCTCCAGGTCCAGGAGCGAGAGGAAGCCGGGGCGCTCACCGTTCATTCCGCCGTACTCGCTGACGAGCACGTGTCGGTCGTCTGGCAGGGCCGCCAGGTCCTCGGGGTTCTGCCAGCCGCACAGCGGCGTCGCGGGACCGATCGGGTCGCAGTCCACGATGGGGTCGAGCGGCGCACAGCCGGCGACGATCAGACAAGGGAGGAGCGCTGTGAGGCGAGGGTCCATGGGAACTCCGGGTGGGCTCCATGGAGGTATAGGCGCTGGAAGACCCCCGTCGACGGACCGTTTTCGCGACCGGCTGTCCCACTGGTGCACCACCGGTGGTGGGGTTCTCCCCGGGGTGGCGCTGTCGTGTCGCTAAGAACGCGGCCGGCGTGGCCGAACAGGCCTCATCTCAGACCCCGTCCAAGAACCCCAGGTGGTCCGCGACCACCTGGCGTGCGTGCCCCTTCTTGAACGCCGCCGAGATGTGCGTGAACGGCGCCGGGTACTCGATCAGCTGTGACCCGGGCAGCGCCGCCTGGAGCTCCCGCGCCATGCCGATCTCCAGGGTCGCGTCTTCGACCGCGTGCTGCAGCAGCACCGGCTTGTCCGCCAGCGCCGCCAGACCCGGCGCCAGCCAGGCCAGGTCGTCGCTCAGCCCCCCGACACAGTAGGCGAACCAGTCGTGGATGCGCCCGATGGGGGTCGGCTCCAGCAGCGGGAACAGCAGTCGCCGCGCACCCCAGTCCTTGAGCTTGCCCAGCGGCGAGAGCTCCTGCCAGGTCGCGTGGAACAGGGCGTCCCGGTACATCTCGGTCCACAGCCGCTCGAAGTGCGCCCGGCTCAGGGGCTCCTCCCAGATGTCCCGAAAGCCCTGGAGCGCTGTGACCCGGGACTGGATGCGGGCCTGGGTCGCGCTGAAGTCCGAGTAGCCCCCGTGGAACCAGCCATAGCCGGCGGCGCTCAGGATCCGCTTCGGGTCGACCACCGCCAGCGCCGTGAGCACCATGGTGCCCTGGCTGATGCCGTAGAAGTGGGCCTGGGCGATGTCCAGGGCGCCCAGCAGCTCGCTGAGCTCCTGGCCCAACACCGGCAGACCGACCGGCTGCGCCCGCCGGCCCGATGACCCGGTGTCGGCGTAGTCCAGCCGCAGGACCCGGTAGGGCGCCTGGCGCCAGCCCCCCTTCACCATGTTGTCCCACTGGCCCAGGTTGAACACCGAGCCGTTCAACAGCACCAGGACGGGCTGCCCGCTGTCGTCGCCCTCGAGGGACCACGCGAGCTCCAGGCCAGACGGCAGGGTCGTGCGCTGCATGCTCATGACTCGCCCTGGGTCTCGCCGTCGATCGCGGCCTGGAGGGCCTCGACCCGCTGGCGCTCCCGGCGCAGGGTCTTGAGGTGGTTGCCACCCTTGAGCCGGGCCTCGAGCCCAAACAACAGGAACGCGGCGCGCTCTCCGCCCATGCGCTGAACCGCCGCATCGAGCACAAAGCCGGGAAAGGCTTCGGCGAGCTCCAGGTCCAGGGGGGTGCCGGCGTCTCGTTGCTGGAGGGCCAGGTCGACGAAGGACTCGGCCGCGCGACCGAGCTGGATGGCCAGAGAGCCCTGATCCGACAGGCCCCCCTCGAAGCCCAACGCCCGCTTGACGTGGTCGGCGCCCAGCACAACGGCAGACGTGGACCCTTGCCCGCCCAGCCCGGCAAAGGCATAGGCCCGCACCACCACGCTCTGGAGCTGGCGCAGGTTGCCGGGCCAGGGGTAGGCCAGCAGGGCCTGCTCGGCGGCGGGGTCGAGCGCGACCCGGCCCCGCCCCCCCCGCTTGCGGTGCAGCTGGCGAGCCATCCAGCCAGCCCAGGCGCCGATCTCGTCGGCCCGTTCCCGGAGCGTGGGCAGCTCCACGGGGAGCACGTTGATCCGGTAGTACAGGTCCCGCAGGAACCGGCCCTCCCGGACCTCGGTCTCCAGGTTGGCGTTGGTGCCGACCAGGAAGCGCACGTCGGCGCGACGGGTGGTCTCGGAGCCGACGGGCTTGTAGCGGCGCTCCTCGAGCAGGTTGAGCAGCTTGGCCTGGGTCTCCAGGTCCAGCTTGTCGACCTCGTCCAGGAACAAGGAGCCGCCTTCGGCACGCTCGACCCAGCCCCGGTGGTTCCGCACCGCGCCCGTGAAGGCGCCCTTGACCCAGCCGAATAGCTCGCCGCTCTGGAGCGCGGACGCCACGGCGTGGAGCTGGGCGACCTCGAAGGGCCCCTGGGCGCGCGATGAGCGACCGTGGCACCAGCGGGCCAGGTGGGACTTGCCGGTGCCCGTCGCGCCTCGGAGCAACAGGGTCTCGTCAAAGGCCGCGAAGGCCTCGAGGGTGGCCACGATGGGGGCCATCTGGTCGCCGACCACCGGGAGCAGCGGGTCTCGGAGAGGCACCGGGTCCTGGGGACGGGGCAGGCCCGCCAGATACGGCGCGGCCAGATCGGCTGCCCGGGCGATGGCGTCGGCGTCGCTCTGCCAGCAGCCCAGCCCGATCCCGATCTGCGCCGGCGCCCGCACCTCGACCGAGACCATGCCGATGCGGGACCCCCCGGGGGCGTGCAGGGGCCAGAGCCCCAGGTGGGTCACGCTGCGGGCCTGGATGGCGGCCCGGCTCTGGCCCCAGGCGCCGCTGTCCTGGGCCAGCTGGGTGCCGTCCATGCGCCAGGTGCTGCGGGCCTCGACGTCGACCACCAGGGGATGGCCCACCTCGCACAGGCGCTGCCAGGCGGTCGCCGAAGGCACCGGCGTGGCGCCGTCGCTGGTCGTGCCGTCGGCCTCGGTCACGTGCAGACCGGCGTAGCCGCCCTCGGCCCTCAGGTGCACCATCGCCCGAAGCACAGCGGCCCCCGGTCGGGCGCCCAGCGCACCCCGGGTGCCCGCCAGGATCGGCTGCAGCAGGAGCTCGGCGGCCGCGCCAAAGGTCTCGGCACGGCGCAGGCGTTCCAGCAGAGGGGCGGTGGCGAGGCTCACGGCGACGGAGTGTAGCGCCAGAGCCTCAGTACGGCACCACCACGACCCCTCCCGCGTCGCTGTCCAGCACCGACCGTCGCGGCAGGCCCATGACCAGGGTGGCGCCTTCGCCCAGCAGCCCATGGATCAGGGCCACGCTCGCACCCGCTTCGGACCCGGCCGGGGACTCGGTGTGGCGCCAGTCGGCCTGGTTCGCGGTCTGGCGGCCCAGGGCGCCCACGGGCCCCAGGTGCACATAGGCGCCGCCGTCGATCGCGCTGGAGCCGCGTGCCGGCGCACCCACGATCAGGTCGGGCACCCCGTCGCCGTCGAGGTCGTCCAGATCCAGGGCGGCGCCGAAGCTCTGGCCGTCGTCGGTGCCGCTGATGACGGTGTCGGCCCCTGGATCCGCCCCGCTGGAGCGGCCCAGGATCAAGGTGGCCGAGCCCACCTCGGCGTCGCCGTCGTCGTAGCCGGCCGCCCCCACGAAGAAGTCCACCAGGCCGTCACCAGAGACGTCCCACGACGTCGAGATGGCGCCGCCGTAGCGGCTGCCCGCGGCTGGACCGTTCAGACGGATGGCATCGTCCAAGGCAAAGCTCTGACCGGCCACGCGGTCACGAAGGTCGTCGCCGAGCACCAGGAAGACGGCGCCGGCCTCGTCGGTGCCCCAGCGCTGGGCGCCGATGGCGATGTCGTCCAGGCCATCCCCGTCGATGTCGCCGAGGGCCCGCACGGCGGTGCCGGCCTTGTCGCCGTCGTTGGAGCCCACCAGTCGCACACCCCGGTCGTTCAAGGTGCCCGACTCGGTCGCGTCGGCACCCCAGATCAGCCACGCCACCCCAGGCACGCTCAGGGCGGACTCGCTGCCCACCAGGAGCTCGGGCAGGTCGTCGTCGTCCAGGTGGCCACCCCCGCTGACCGCGGCCCCGGCGCCCTCGGCGTCGGCGGTGAGCGCGGTCCAGGTCAGGTGGGCCTGAAGCTGGTCCTCGAAGCCCAGGGTCTCGGAGAGCACCAGGTGGGCACGGGCCTCGTCGGCGCTGGCCCCCGGCCCAGGCGCACCCACCAGCAGGTCCGGCAGCCCGCCCCCGTCGACGTCGCCGACGATCGCCAGCTCGGTGCCGGCGCGGCCGAGCTCGACCCCGAGCAGGCGGTGGTCGGCCTGGCCCAGGGACAGGTCCTCATCGACGCTCAACGGGCCGTAGAACACATAGGTCGCGCCATAGTTGGTCGTGTTCAGGGTGCTGTCCCCGTCGTTCTCGGGGGCACCGACGACCAGGTCCTCGTGGCCGTCGCCGTCCAGATCGCCTCCCAGGGCGAGTCCGGTTCCGGCGTGGTCGTCGGGGCGCTCCCCGGTGAGCAGCTGCACGCCTTCGTCCAGCTCGCACCAGTGCACGCCGTCGCAGTCGTTGTCGACGCCGTCTTCGCAGATCTCGGCCGCGTCCGGGTTCACGTCCCCGTCGTCGTCGTCGCAGTCCCCGGCCAGCTCGGCGTAGCCCTGGGCCACCTGGCAGGCCTGGACGGTGGTGGCGTCGGTGCCGTGGCCGTCCTGGTCCTCGTCCAGGAACAGGGTGCTGGCGTCCAGGGCTTCCTCGTCGACCCGACCGTCGCAGTCCTGGTCCAGCTCGTCACAGGTCTCCTGGGCGCCGGGAAAGACGCTGGCGTCGCCGTCGTCGCAGTCGCCGCCAGAGGCCGCCGCCGGGGACTCCACGAAGCCGTCCCCGTCGTGATCGTGGTCCGGGTTCGAAGGCAGGTCGTCCGGCGCCAGGCCCGGCACGCAGGCGGCCAGCCACAGGAGGCCCAGGTGGCTCACCAGCCCCTCCCCAGAGTGAGCAACGGAGCGCCCTGGGCGGTGCCGACACCGACGGCCCACCGGTCCAGAGCGAAGCCCACCCCGGCCAGCGCCACACCGCCAGCAAGGCCCACCAGGCCCACCCGGTAGAGCTGGCTCGACAGCTCGTGGCGCTGCACCGCGAGCTGGTAGTCGGTCCAGGCGTCCCGATCGGTGGCGTCGAGGCTGGCCGAACGCGCCTGGAGGGCCCCGGCGTAGCCCGTGCCGGCGATCGCCAGGGAGCCGCCGGCCACCGCCAAGCCGCCCAGCCCGACCCACCGCCACCGGTGGCGCACGGCTTCGACCGGTGCCCAGTCCTGGGTGCCGACCTGGCCCGCCCACACGGTCGTCTCGGTGGTCAGGGTGATGGTCGAGCCCTGGGGCAGCGCCAGGGACAGCAGGCCGTCCAGATCCGCCCGGCGGTCCGGGTCCTCGACCCAAGCGACGGCTCCCTCGTCGACCTCCTGGGGCAGCCACAGGACGCTGGCGCCGGCCGGGGGCAGGTCCAGCACCAGCGTGGTCCAGGTGGGCCCGGAGAGCTGGACGAAGTGCAGCCCCGGGCCCAGGCTCACCTGGCCCAGCGGGTCGTCGACCGGGACCCCGTCGACCCACAGGCGGCCTTCGGCCGGCACGGGCACGACCCGCAGCCAGCTGCTGGGATCGTCGGCCAGCCGGGCCCGTGCCGCCTCGAAGGGCTGTCGCAGCTCCGGCGCGAAGCTGGGGTCCCAGACCAGGGACTCGCGTAGTCGCAGCGCCTCCAGGAAGTAGCCCTCGGATCCCTCGCGGTCCTGGGCCAGCCACGCTCGTACCCCCGCCAAAAATGAGATCCGAGCGACCAGGTTGCCGGGCAGGGGCTCGCCCAGGCACCGGGCCACGACCCTTGCCTCGGCCAGAGCGTCCTGGGCGGCTTCGAGCTCGGCGTAGTTCAGGTGGCCTTCGACCTGGGCCAGCAGCTCTTCGAGATCGGCCAGCGGCCGCGCCTCGGACTGGCACGCCAACAGAGCGCCGCCGCCGGTCAGCGTCGGCGCGGAACCCGCCAGCAGCGCAGGCAGCCCCACGGTCAGTGGGCCGGCCTGGGCCGTGAGCACGCTGGCGATCAACGCCCAGGACAAGCCGCCTCCTCATCGAAGTCCCAGCAGAATCGTGTCCCACCCTCGGCGGGGACGGCAAGCGACAGGGCGTACTCGGTGCCGTTGGTGCGCACCAGTCGGACCTGGTGAGGGCCGGGCAGGAGCTCGCCGGTCCACGGCGTGTGGCCCAGCGGGCGGCCGTCCACGTAGAGCTCACTCCACGGCCGACTGTGGATGAAGACCTCGACCGGACTCGGCGCGGGGGGCGGTTCGGGTTCGGTCGCGGGGGGATCCGAGGGTGGGGCAGGCGTGGGGTCTGGTGTCGCCTGGGCGGGCCGCACGACCGCCGGCGCTGCGGGGGGCTCGGGCTCGGGCGCCACGACCTCGACGGGCTCGGGTGCAGGTCGCTGGGTGGTGGCAGGGGGCAGCACCGGGATGGTGGTGAGGGGCCGAGACTGGCGCGGCGGCTCACCGGACACGCCCCAGAGCCCGAATGCGAACACCGCGATTGCAGCCGTGAGGCCGATCCCCAGCGCCCACTCGACCCGGCGCAGAGCCCGGTCGGGCACTTCGCCAGCCAGGGCCCGCCCCATGGCGTCGGCAGAGGGCCAGCGCGACGCCGGATCCCGCAGCAGCGCCCGCTCCAGGACCGCGGCCAGCCCCGGCGCCAGCTGGCTCAGCAGCTCTGACCGGCGCCCGGGATCCTGGAGCCCAAAGGGCGGCTGGCCCAGGGCCAGGGCCATCGCCGTCGCGGCTGCCCCATAGAGATCCGCAGCCGGTCCGACGGCCCGAGGGTCCTCGAGCTGCTCCGGCGCCATGAAGGCATAGGTGCCGACCGTGGTCCCGGTCCGGGTCAGGCTGCCCTCGATGCGCGCGATGCCAAAGTCCGCGAGCTTGATGCGACCGTCGTGGTCCACCAGCAGGTTGCCGGGCTTCACGTCGCGATGGATCACGTGGTGGCGGTGGACCTCTGCCAGGGCGGCCAGCACGTCCACGAGGATGCGCTGGACCTGGGGGCTCTCCAGGGGCCCTTCGGCCTCGAGCCGATCCTGCAGGCTGCCGCCTTCGAGCAGCTCCATCACCAGGTAGTGCCGGTCCCCGTCCTGGCCGACCGCGTGGACCCGCACCAGGTGGGGGTGGTCCAGCTGCGCCAGGACCTGGGCTTCGCGGGCAAATCGGGCCGGCCCATCGTCTCCGGGCACGTCCTGGCGGAGCACCTTGACGGCGCAGTCTTCGCCGGTCCGGGTGTCCACGGCCTTGTAGACGCGGGCTGCGCCGCCCTCGCCGAGCTCTTCGAGCAGGCGGTAGCGCCCCCCGTCCAGCGCCGGGGCCGCGTCGGGCCTGACGGTCGGCTGCTCAGGGTCCTGCACAGGGTCATCCTACCAGCGGCCCGCTTCTTGCTTGTCGAGGCTGTAGCGCAGCGGGGGATGGGGCGGATACCCTCCGGGCCCGCGAGGGAACCGCTGCGCCGGCCCCGTCGTACCCCCGGACACCATGCACGCAGTCGCCGCTCTCCTCGCCCTCCTGCCCGCCGCCCAGGCCGTCCCGCCGACCTTCACCGACGTCTCGGTCGGCTCGGGGCTCGCCGAGCTGATCAACGCCAACGCGGCTGAGACCAGTGCTCATGGCGGCGGCATCGCTGTCCTGGACTTCGACCAGGACGGCTTCTTCGACCTGTACTTGCCGGGCAAGTCCGACGGGTGTCTCTTGTTCCGCAACAACGGGGACTGGACCTTCACCGACGTGACCGCTGGCTCCGGCACCGAAGCCCCCGGAGTGTCCTGGATCGGCGCGGTGAGTGCCGACGTCGATGGCGACGCCTGGCCCGATCTGTTGCTCCTGGGCAACGACGGCAACCGCCTGCTCCTCAACCAGGGCGACGGCACCTTCTCAGCCCCATCGGGCACCGGCCTCGACCGGCCCGGGTGGCCGACCCACCATGCGGCCTTTGGCGACCTGGACGGCGACGGCGACCTGGACATCTACGTGGGCAACCACACCCGGTACATGCACCTGTTCAACGACGGCCCGCCGGACCCGGAGTCCTTCACCGAGGACACCTGTGTCGGCAACAGCCTGTACATCCAGGACGCGCCCAACCACTGGGTCGACATGGGCCGGCCCCTGGGGGTCGACAACGACGGCTGCACGCTCAGCGTGGCCATCACCGATCTGGACGGCGACGGGGTCCTGGACCTGTACACCGACAACGACTGGGGCGGGCACGTGGAGCCCGACGGTCTCTACTGGGGCAACGGCCTGAACGATCTGGGCGAGCTCTCCGCCTACACCCGCGACGAGGAGGTCCGGCCCCCGATCACCGGCATGGGCATCAGCGTGTCGGACTACGACCGCGACGGGGACCTGGACTTCTTCCTGTCCAACACGACCAACAACAAGCTGTTCCAGAACGCCGGCGGCCGGGTGTTCGTCGAGATCGCCAAGGTCAACATGGGCGAGCCCAACTTCGAGCCCAAGGTCGCGTGGGGCAACGCCTTCGAGGACTTCGATCTGGACGGCTGGCCCGACGTGGCCACGGTCAACACCCAGTTCGAGAACAGCTTCTACTGGAACACCGCCGACGGGTACTTCTCCTTCGAGCGCAACGCGCTGCCGCTCGAAGCCGAGCAGACGTCGGCCCAGTTCGGGCTCGCCCACGCGGATCTGGACAACGACGGAGACCTGGACCTGATCACCGGCGGCATCAGCGGGGAGACCGAGGACGGGGAAGGCAAGCGCGAGGGGCCCAGCTACTTCCTGTACCGGAACGACCAGTCGACCGGGAACCACTGGCTCCAGCTGGAGCTGGTGGGCACGACCGGGCACCCCCAGGCCGTCGGTGCCCGGGTCGAGGTGCTGACCGGGGAGCGGGTCCAGCTGAACGAGGTGACCGGGGGCACGTCCTATGCATCGGCGGGATGGCCGGTCGAGACCTTTGGCCTCGGCGACGCGGAGCGGGTGGACCGGCTGACCGTCACCTGGCCCGGCGGCGCGGTCGAGATCCTCCACGACGTGGCCGTGGACCAGCGCCTGCGGCTGGTCGAGGGCCAGCTGGTCGACACCGGACTGCCGGACACCGCGGCGCCCCGGGACAGCGGCGACAGCGGTGGAGACTCCGGGGGCAAGGTCTCCCGGTGCGACGGCTGCGCGAGCGGTGGCCGCGGTCTGGGCGGGCTGTGGCTGGTCGGGCTGGTGGCCCTGGGGCGTCGGCGCTGAGCATTCCGCGGGAATGCAGCCCCGTCGCCGGGCGACGAAGATGCGGTCAGCGCTCGGACCGACGCCAGTTGGCGAGCCGACGGCCCAGGAGCCTCAGGGGTTGGGGCAGCGACCCGGTCGCCGCCCACTGAAAGGCCTCGCCCATGGCCCGAGCGTCCGGGAAGCGCCTGGCCGGGTCCGACGCCAGGGCGATCGCCAACACGTGCTCCACGTCGGCGAACAGGTGGGGCGCCAGGACCCGCGGCCGGATCGGGGTGCCCCGGACCAACTGCATCAGCACGGCAGCGGCGTTGGGCCCGGCAAAGGGCGCCCGTCCCAGGAGCGCACGGTAGGCGACGGAGCCCAGGGAGAACAGGTCCGAGCGGCCGTCCAGATCCATGCCGCGGGTCTGCTCGGGCGACATGTACCCGGGCGTGCCCACCAGTCCGGTCTGGGTGACGGTCTCGCCCTCCAGGCCCCGCGCGATGCCAAAGTCCAGCAGCTTCCACAGACGCTCCCCAGGCAGCTGTGCCCAGAACAGGTTCTGGGGCTTCACGTCCCGGTGCACCATGCCGGCGTCGTGGGCCGCCTGGAGTCCCTCGCAGATCTGGCGCACCAGCTCGGCCACCTCGCCGATGGGGAGCCGGCGCCGGTCCCGCAGGATCGCGGCCAGGTCCTGGCCCACCAGTCGCTCCATCGCCAGGAAGGGCACGCCCTGGTCGGTGACCCCGACCTGGTGCAGTCGAACCACGTGGGGGCTGTCCAGGGCGGCCGTGAGCCGTCCCTCTCGCTCGAAGCGACCCCGGTGCACGTCGTCCTCGAGGCCGCGCGGCGAGAGGATCTTGAGGGCGGCGACCGACCCGTCCACCAGGTTGCGGCCCTCGTAGACCTCGCCCATGCCGCCGCGACCGATGACCCCGCCCGCTGCGAACTGGCCAAAGCGCTCGCCACTGTGCAGCCCGCGGGTGCCCTGGCCCGTCCGAAGGGCGCGGTCCAGCTCGGCGCGGACCTCCTCGTAGCGGGCCTGCTCCAGGCTCGCGACGCGGCTCACCTCGCCCACCCGGCGCTTCAGCTCCACCGCCGCTGCTCGGTTGGACCGGCCCTGGACCAGCGTCACGCCTTGGACCACGGGCACGATGAAGGTGAAGAAGACCTTGCCCGCCAGCGGCGCGTCCCGGGCGCTGAAGATCCCTGGATCCGGGATCCAGCCCAGGGTGACCAGCCCTGCCAGGACCAGGTAGCTCACCAGGGCTGAGCCGCAGATGGCGATGCTGCCCCGCTGGTCGGCCCCCGACGCGAAGAAGGAGATGCCCAGGGTGACCGACAGCGGCGTGGGGGAGAACACGCCCAGGTGGTACTGGATCACCACGGCGGCCGCGACGGCGGTGAACCCGTAGACCCGGAACAGGGTCTGGGTGTAGCGGGCCTCGTCCCGGGCGAACCAGACCACCACCAGGCTGACGGACCCCAGCGCGATCAGGGCCGCCGCACAGGCCCTGCGCAGCCAGGGCTCGCCGCCCAGCAGCGGCAGGCTGACCAGGACCGCCAGGCACAAGAACGCGATCACCAGGCCAAAGGTCCGGGCCCGCCAGGCCTCCTCGCCGCGCAGCGGGTCCAGCTCCAGGGAGCCCTCGGCGGGACTTCCCGGCTCTGTCTGGACCAGCTCGCTGGCCTGGGCGAAGGCGGTGATGTCGGCGAACAGGCCGGAGAAGCTGCCCGAGGACTCCGTGGCGTCGACCCGCCCCTCGTGGGTCACCATCGCCCGGCGGAACAACGGGGGCACCAGGGCGAGCAGGATCATGGCCGGGTAGCCGGACGGCAGCAGCGGGCTCTCGGGGTGGTGGCGCAGCGCGGTGTAGGCCCGCCCGGCGGCCACGTGGTGGTCCGCGTGCCGAGGCAGGTCGAACAGCAGGGCGCGGCTAAGGGGACGGTTCGATGTCCAGCTGTGGGCCGGCGACACGCGCTCCGGTCGGCCGTCCGGGCCGATCCCGCGGACCAGTCCGTAGTGCTGCAGGTAGTTCACGGTCTCCAGGAGCAGGATGCCCACCCCTGCGGCGGCGACGAAGGCCGCCCCGGCGACCGGGCCAAAGGCCCAGGCCAGGGCGAACACGAGCCCGAGCTGGAGCGCTCCGTAGACCAGGATCCGGCCAGGGGCCAGGGCCCACCCGCTCCGCAGGCTGCCCGCGAGCGTGCGGGGCCAGAAGCGGTACACGCTCTCGCCCATCCGCGCCGTGGCGGGATCGTCCGGGGTGCCCACCCGCACGTGGTGTCCCTGGTTGTGCTCGACGTGGAAGTGCAGGTAGAGCGTGCTCGCCAGGAGGGTCTCCGACGCCAGTCTGAGCCAGCGAGACTGCCTGTGACCCAGCTCGTGGGCGGTGTTGATAGCCACGGCGCCGCAGCAGGTGCCGACCCCCACGATGGCGCCTGCCAGGGCCCCCGGACCCAGCTCGGGCGCCCGGACCAGCAGCAGGGCGACCAGGGCCAGCTGCACGGGCACCATGCCCAGCAGCAGCCCCTGGGCCGGTCCTGCGGGGCGGTCCTTGGGGTCGTCGGTGGCGCCCTCCCAGCGAAGCTCGAGCAGCGGGACCAGCCCGAACACGACCGCGGGCTGGACCCACGTCCAGGCCCCGCCGAGCCACAGGCCCAGCCCCGCCAGGAGCGGCAGCAGGTAGGCCAGGGCGTAGGCGGCAGTGGGGATGGGCCCGGGCTCCGAGGGTGAGACAAGGGCGATCTTGCCTCACCTCAGCCCGGAGGGCCCGGCGCTGTGGCCCCCGATCCCCGAAGAGTTCTCAGAACATCACCCAGCTGACTTCCGCAGGCTCGGCGCAGTCGGTCGCGTCGGCCCAGGCAAAGGAGTCGATGTTGCAGGTCGTCATGTAGTCGCCGTCGACGTCCATGCCGGCGTCGCCGCCCGGGCCCAGAGCCAGGCGGTCACTGGTGCTGGTGAAGTCGATGCGCTCGTCCTGGCGGTCGCCACAGCTGCCCTGGGTGGTGCCGACGTTGGTGCCGCTGGTGACGGTGAGACCCTCGACGTCGCCGTCGACCAGGCCCTGGCCGTTCACGCCGGACTCGAGCACGTAGTTCAGACTGCCGTCGCTGTTGTAGACCACAAAGCCCGCAGCGTCGCTGCCCGGCGTCAGGTCCTGGCGCACGAAGACGTCCACCCGGTCACCGCGGTCGGCGTCGATCCAGGGGGTGCTGTCCCAGTCGCCTTCGATCCAGGCGTAGCCCACGCGCCACATGGCGCCGTCGTCGTCCTGGACCACCAGGACCTGGGCGGGCTCGGTCCAGCAGCTGACGGTGTCGTCCCAGCCGGCTTCAGGCTGCGAGTCCACGGCGATGACCGTGCCGGAGAAGGCATAGGCCTCGCTCTCCTCGACTTCGGCCTCGGTGCCCAGGCAGACCACGGACGTGCCCGCGTCGTAGACGTACTCGCCAGGCCCCAGGCCCCCGAGGATCATGCCGCCGGCGAGCTCGGCGCCGTTCAGGGTGGCACCGACCACGCCACAGCCAGTGCCTACGATCAGGGCCAGGGCGGGAAGGGCGAGCAGGTGGGCGGGGTGGGTGCGCATGGGGATCTCCTGGATCGAGGCTCTCTCTGGGGTTCCTGCCCGGAGCAAGTGCCGTGCCACACTACTCGAACCGCCTGGGGGCTCACTTGAGCTTTTGATGCCGTCTTCGATCGTGACACCGGTGCCGCGCTTCGTAGACACCGGGCCCGTCACTCTCCGAAGCTCACGCGCCCCAGGTACCCGATCTGGATCGTGAGCTGGAAGGCGTTGCCGGATCCGACGCCGTAGGCCCAGCCCGACTCGAAGTAGAAGCCGCGCTGCAGGCGGACCGAGTAGGCCGCGCCGCCGTAGATGTAGTCGAAGGCCCCCGCCATGTAGCCAGCGGTCACACCGACCACGTGGTTGTGCCGGGAGGCGGGATCGAACTCGTAGCCGACCATGCCCTGGATCCCGATCAGGGATCCCAGCCCGGTGTCCGGGGTGCCTCCGACGGTCAGGCGACCCCCGATCCGCTGGTTGAAGTACCCGGCCATGAAGTTGAACGCGCCCGGGGTGCCCAGAGTCACGCCGATCTCCACGTGGTGGGGGCTCTCGTCCTGAGCGAGTGCGGGGCCGGAGAGGGCGGTCGCCAGCGCGGTCAGGCCGATCATCAGAAGTTCACCGTGGTGTTGTAGATCACGCTGTCGTCCCAACCGTACAGGAGCTGGTCGTTGGGGTTGTACGTCACCTGCGAGTTGTAGCCCCAGGTGTTGTAGAAGGTCAGCCCCGGGCCCCAGGCCGTCTCGGTGCAGGTGTCGAAGGCGAAGTTGATGGCACTGGTGCTGGACGAGTAGCTGTCCGTCACGTACAGCACGCCGTCGACCATGAAGGCATTGCCGTAGCTGCCGCGGCTGCCCGCTCCGACCTCCCAGTCGGCCTGCTCGTTCAGGTCGGCGTCGACCTGGGTCAGGTGGATGCTGCAGCTGTCGGAGTAGTCGCCCCAGACGATCCACAGCCCGAGCTCGTCCAGCTCGAAGTCGATGTCGCTGTAGCCGCCCCACTGCCACGAGCACTGGTTGGAGTGGCCGGCGTCGGGCAGGGTCAGTGACGCCTCCAGGGAGCCGGTGCTCAGGTCGACCTTGACCACCTCGTTGCTGCCGCTGCGGCTGTAGTAGACGTAGCCGTCCCACACCACCGCGCCGGTGCCGTACCAGTCATAGGGCAGCCCGAAGCTGCGGCTGTAGGACCCGGAGCTGAAGTTCGACAGCGACGTGTACTCGTAGATGGTGTTGCTGCCGCTGTACCCGCACATCGACCAGACGTACCCGCTGCCCAGGGTCTCCAGGGGATCCGCCATCCAGGCCCCCTGGGTGCTGCAGTAACTGAAGTGGCCATTGGGGCTGTCGTAGCTGGAGGGGTAGAGCGTGCACCCGCCCGCGCTGATGGTCACGCTGTCCGTGCCCGGGTCCCCGTCGTCGTCCCCGTCGTCGGGGGTCAGGGTGCACTCCCAGACCTCACCCTCGGCGGTGCTGCCAGCGCTGATGGTGTCGTCGGTGTGCTCCTGGGTCAGGGTCGAGCCGGTCCACAGGGTGCCGTCGACGGTCCAGGACGCGGCATAGGTGATGCTGTCGCCGTCCAGATCCGTGCTCTCGGTGGTGAGCTCGCACAACAGGTTGTCGACCCCCTCGGCCGGCTCGCTCGGCTGCACCGAGACCGTCGGCGCATAGGGAGGGGTGTTGACCACCGTGGCGCTGCTGCTGGTGAGCGGGTCCCCATCGTCGGTGCCGTCGTGGGGTGTGGCGGTCACCGCGACGTCCTGGTCCTTGTCGAAGTGGTCGCTGCCGCTCAGGGTGCTGTCGGTCTCGCCCGAGACCGTGACCCCGTCGACCGTCCAGGCATAGGACAGCGAGACCGTGTCGGCGTCGGGATCCGTGGTGACGGCGGTCGCGGTCAGGGTGTCCTCGGTGTCGGGGCCCGTGGGGGACAGGGTCACGCTGGTGACCTCGGGCAGGCCGTTGACCACGGTGACCGCGGTGGCGTCGACCGGGTCCCCGTCGTCGGTGCCGTCGTTGGGCGTGACGGTGCAGACCACGGCGTCGTCGCGCACGAAGGCCCCGCTCAGGGTGTCGCTGCTGCCCGTGACGCCCGTGCCATTCACCGTCCAGGCATAGCCATAGGTGAAGGCGGTGGTGCCGTCGGCATCGGTGGTGGTGCCTGGTGTGCAGGTCAGAGTGTCGTCGGCGTCGGGATCCGACGGGTCGAGCTGGACCGCGGACAGGACCGGGGGCGTGTTCACGATGGCCACGGTCTCGGTGACGGCCGTGCCGGTGTCCGAGCCGTCCGAAGGCGTCACGGTGCAGGCCACGCTGTCCCCGCCGGTGAAGCCGCTGGCCAGCGTGGTCGACGTGCCGGACGTGGCCCCGTTGATGGTCCAGACCAGGCTGGAGGCGTCGCTGTCGCCGTCGGCGTCGCTGAAGCCCGACCAGGCGCAGCTCAGGGTGCTGGCGACCGTGGGGCTGGCCGGCAGGATCTGCACGGTCGTGACCGATGGGGCCGAATTGCTGACCGTGAGGCTGGCGGTGCCCGTGGTGCCGGTGTCCGTGCCGTCGAAGGGGGTCACCGAGCAGGCGACCACGTCGCCCCGGACCAGGGTGGTGGCCAGGGTGTCTCCGGTGCCCGCGGGGGTCCCGTTGAGGGACCAGGCCACGGTGCTCTCGTCGGTGTCCGAGTCCGGGTCGGTGAAGGTCCAGGTGCAGCTCAGGGTGTCGCCGCTCACGGCGGGGTTCGGCGTGATGGCCACGTCGGACACGGTGGGGGACGAGTTGTCGATGGTCACGCTGTCGCTCACCGGCGTGCCGGTGTCGTGGCCGTCGTCGGGGGTGACCGTGCACCCCACCAGGTCCCCACCCGTGAACGAACCGCTCAGGTTGGCGGCGCTGCTCACTTCGGTGCCGTTGACGGTCCAGGACCAGGTGGACTGGTCGCTGTGGCCGTCGGCATCGCTCCACCCGGCGGCCAGGCACAGCAAGGTGTCGTCGGCGGTGGCGGGATTCGGGGAGATCGTGGCCGACGTGAGCGACGGCACCGAGTTGGCGATGGTGATGGTGGTGCTGACCGGCGTGCCTGTGCTGGCGCCGTCGAAGGGGGTGACCGTGCAGGTCACACTCTCGGTGCCGGCGAAGCCGCTGGCCAGGGTGGTGCCGCTCCCGGCGCTGTTTCCGTCGACGGTCCAGGTGGCCAGGGACTCGTCGGCGTCTCCGTCGGGGTCGTCGTAGCCGGACCAGGCACAGGTGAGGGTGTCGGCGACGGTCGCCGGGTCGGGGGAGATGGTGACCACCGCGACGCTGGGGGCCGTGTTGCCGATGGTGGTGACGGCGGTGACCGGCGTGCCGGCGTCTGTGCCGTCGTGAGGCGTCAGCTCGCAGCTAACGGTGTCGTCGCCGCCGAACCCGCCCGTCTGGGTACAGGCCGTGCCGATGACCGTGCCGTCGACCGACCAGCTGCAGGTGCTCTGGTCGCTGTCGCCGTCGGGGTCGGCGAAGCCGGTGCCCGTGCAGGCCAGGGTGTCGTCGGCGGACGCTGGACTGGGCGTGATGGTGGCGCCGGTCAGCGACGGAGCGGCGTTGCCGATGGTGACGCTGGCCGACGTCGCCGGACCGTAGCTGTCGCCGTCGTTGGGGGTGATCGTGATGGACCACACGTCGCCCCGGGCAGTGCTGTCCGATGGGAGCCGCGCGTCGTTGCTGGCGCTGCTCTCGGCGCCGAACAGAGCCCAGTCGTAGTCGTACTCCACCAAGTCGCCGTCGGGATCCACGCTGGGGCTGTCCAGGGTCACGACCAGGTCGTCGGTGGTGTCGGGGTCGGCGGGGGTCAGCGAGATCGCAGGGGCAGAGGGCACGCCGTTGACGACCAGGTCCCGGCTGTCGACCCCGTACAGGCCGTCTTCGTCTGTGGTGGTGAGTGTGATGGTGTGCACGCCGGGGCTCAAGGCGCTGGTGGTGAACCCCACGGTCCCGCTGGAGTTCGCGCCGCCGGTGTCGAGCTCGCCGTCCAGGTCGCTGGCCCAGGAGACCGCCAGGTCCAGGGCGTCGGTGTCCCCATCGCTGACGGTGCCTTCGAGGGTCACCGTCTCCCCCTCGTCGACGGTGGCGCCGTCGGCGGGGCTGTCGATGCGTGCGGTGGGCGGCTCGCCGACGCTGTAGAGCACGAAGTCCGAGCAGACCTCGCCGCCGTCGTCGGTGACGATCAGGGTGATCACATGGCCGTTGGCGCTCAGGTCGTCGATGACCAGGGCCACCTCGCCCGCCGTGGTGGGTGTGCTCGCCGCCAGCCAGCCGTCCTTGTCGCTCTCCCAGGTGACAGTGAGGGAGCCGACGCCCTGGTCCGGGTCGTCGACCGTGCCCAGCACCGTGAGGGCGTCGCCCTCCTGGCCGAAGGTGCCGTCCTCGGGCGACGTGATGCCACAGGTCGGCGGGTTGTTGACCGTCGGTGTGGTGGTCGTCGCAGAGTCGCCGGTGCCCGGCGTCGACGAGTCTGCGGTGGTGGTGTCGTCACCGCCACAGGCGATCAGGAGGAGGGCAAGGAGTGCCATGGATCCCTCGGGAAGACCTCAGGATGCCATGGGCGACAGTCAAAGGCCTCGAACGCCGCACATGCTGCAGACAGAGAGGTCGAGTGTCGGTGCGGACGTGCCCACTGGCGCCTGGAAGACGGTCAGTGGGGCAGATCGCGGTGGCCTGGGGGCCTGGAGGGCCAGTTCCGGCAAATCCAGCGGCACCCACCCCCTCTGTCTGTCGCCGGTGCGGCGTTCGGCGCCTCTGTCCGCCTGCGCATCGGCTCGGACCCTCAGAGCCCCTTGAAGGCGAAGCCCACCCAGAGCTCCTCGTCCATCGCCAGGAGCTTCTCGAAGTGCAGAGGGGTGCCCTGGAGCGGCAGGGACACGGCCACGGGGACCGCGCCCTCACCCATCGCCTGGTGCCCGGCTGCCCGCTGGACGTTGGCGGTCTGGGTCTGGATCTCGTGCACGTCATGGGTCGGGATGGGGTTGGACAAGGTGTCGACCGCCCGCAGCGAGCCGTCGGCGTCCTTGACCTTGGCGTCGTCGGGCACGTAGACCGACCAGGCCACGTACGTGCTCGGCACGTCGGCCTGGGGCAGGCTGCCCCGGAAGCTGCCCTTGCCACCGACTGCGGGCTCGTGGTCTTCGACGTAGACGACCTCGACCGTGAACGCGGCCAGGGCGCCCCCGGCCGCCTGGCTCCGCACCAGGGGAATCAGCACCCGGCCGTCCCCGGCCTGGGCGGGCTGCACCGCCCGGCCGCCCACGCTCGCACTCCACAGCTCGGCCCCCTCGGGCATCGCCAGCCGCAGGAACTGCTTCCGGTTGTTCCGGACCTGGTACGTCACGCTGGTCAGGGACCGTCCGTCCCCGGTCCACATGGTGCGGGCCCGGGTCTGGTCCAGCAGGGTGACCAGCACGTCCACGTCGTCGTGCTGGGTGACCTGGAGTGGGATCACGGCCCCGTCGCCCAGGTACTTGTAGCCCAGCAGCACCGGGTTGCCGGTGATGCCCAGGATGGACGCCGGCAGCGACCGCACGTCGACCGGGGTGGCCCCGGACACGTCGCCGGCAGCGATCTCCAGGCTGCCTCGGGACTCGACCCCCAGCCAGCCCTTGGAGCGCTCCACGCCCAGAGGCACCACCACCGGGGCGGCCGCCACCACGTCGCCCTCGCCGACCACCCGCTCGAGCTGGAGCGTCAGCGCATACCCGCCCTCGGCGGCGTAGTTCAGCTGGACCACCAGCGTGCCGTCATCGCCCAGGGTCCAGTCGCGCACGCCGTTGCCCGCCACGTCGAGCAGGGTGAAGCCCTCGGGGATCCTCGCGGACAGCGTCTCCACGCCGGCGAACAGGATGCTGTGCCGAATGGTGGTGGTGGCGGACAGCAGCCCGTCTCCCAGACCCACGAGGGTGTGGACCTCGGCGTAGACCCGGGCGGGATCCGCCTCTTGGTCGGGGCTCTCCGGGTCAATCGCGTCGGGGAGCTCCCGCTGCCAGGCGATGGCCATCAGCCCGCCGCTGGGCACGGTCGCGGTGACGGTGCGGGTGTCGCCGTCCGTCGTGTCGGCGATCAGGCGCGCATTGGCCACGTCGAAGTCCAGTTCGTGCTCGCTGGGCACCGCGAGGGAGAGCTCGGTGGCCCCGGCGTTGGGCAGCTGGAAGCTCAGGCTGCTCGAGCCCTTGCTGGTCGCGACCCCGGTGGCGAAGACCACGTCCACGTCCAGCCGGCCGGAACCTTCGGTCACCAGGGTGTACCAGCCGTCCCTCAGCTCGACAGAGGCCTCGCGACCGCCGATGCGGGCCGACGAGAGCGCCACCGTGCCGGGCAGCAGCCGCACCCGGGTCCACTCCCCGTCCCGGTGGAGGTCCACGTGGAAGCGGGCCTCGAACACGGCGCTGCTGGGCTCTCCGTCCCGCAGCCGCACGTCGCCCGTGAACCGCGTGCTGGCGATGGTGTAGGTCACCGGCGCCACCGGCGGCGGCTTGGGCCGGTCCTTGCTGGCTTCGTACAGCTGCAGGAATTCCCGCAGGGTCATGGTGACCCGGTCCGGGTCCTGGGCTTGGGCAGCCGGACTGGCGAGGGTGAGCGCACCGAGCGCAGCGGCGAGACGAACGAGACGAGTCATCGAGACCTCCATGAGACGCGCACCCGCTCCGCCACCAGGACCACCTCTGGCGAGGCCCCGGCCGGCAGGAGCAGGCGCTGGTAGTGGACCGCCTGACCGGCGGCCGGAATCGTGACGGTCAGCGCTGACGCGGTGACCACTGGGACTGGGAGCGGTGCCGCAGCGGCGCCGTAGACCACCACGCCCTGCCCGGTGACGCCGCCATAGGAGCCCCCGCCGCTGCCGTAGCTGGAGCGTCCGCTCCCCCGCCCCTTTGTGCCCACCCCCCCGAGCCCGGAGACCTCGCCCACCAGGAGCTCGCCGGCCTGGCCTCCGACCAGGTCGGTGTCTGGGGACGCGGGCCCGACCAGCTGGCCGCCGATCATCACCGGCCCGTCGACCACGACGTCCATCCAGCCTGGATCCAGCTCGGAGAAGTCCAGGAAGGTGGGTTCTTCCTCGGTGGGCTCGATGTCGAGCCGCTCGGGCTCCGCAGGGGCGTGCACGGTCTGCTTGCGGTCCAGCAGCAAGACGTTCTGGGAGTAGGCCCGGTTGATGGTGGACTGCTCGACCGACTCCTCGTCCTCGAGGACCTCGAGCTCTTCGCCCAGCTCCACCGCCTCCCGGTAGAGCTCCTCGGCCCGGGCGTAGTCCCCCTTGCGCTCGGCCTCCTGGGCGTCTTCGGCCTTCTTCTTCTGGGTCCGAGCCTTGTCCGTGGACCGGGCCCGCGCCTGGGCTTTGATCCGCCGCTCCGCCGACTTGTCCCGGTCCCGTCGGCGGACCTCGGTGGCGAAGAGGATCTCCATGTTGGACTCCAGCCGGTCGATGTCGTCGTTCTCGGCCCCCAGCTCCTCGAGCTGGTCGAGGGTGGCCTGGGCCTCGTCGTAGTCGTTGGCCAGCCAGCTGGTCACGGCCGACTGGAAGAGCTGGTCCGCCAGCACGGCGTTGGGATCGCCGAAGCCGAAGCCATAGGTGATGCCGTCCCCCTCGCTGAAGGCGTCCACCCGGTAGGCGGCGTCACCCTGCTCTCGGAAGCCCGGCGGCAGGTAGACGGTCGTGCGGGACACGGCGATGGGGGCGTCGATCCGAGGCAGCCCCTGGTCCCGTTGGTCGCGGTCCCCCCAGGTGCGATCCTGGTGGAGCCACACGACCTCGACGGGAAAGCTGATCAGGCCTTCGACGGTCTCTACCGACCGGCGGAGCGGCACCAGGACGCCGTCGCCGTCGTCCCGGACCGGGGTGGCCAGTTCGGCACCCACCCGGACCCCGACCAGGGTCGCCCCCTCCGGAAGCTGGACCCTCAGGTGGCTCGCCCGCTCGTTGCGGACCTGGAAGAGGCTGCGGGCCAGCACGCGGCCCTCGTGGGTGGTGGCGAGGGTGTGGGCCGCCACGTCGACCACCACGGCCGGTGCCTCGACGGGCACGAAGCGCAGGAGCTGCAGCGAGCCGGGTCGCGCCGACGCGGCCAGGTAGCTGGCCGTCGACGAGCCTTCGACCAGCCCCTGGCCCCACTCCGGGAGCGATGCGCGGGGCACCGCGTCCCAGCGGGGCAGCCTGGGCAGGACCTCGAGCTCGCCATCCCGCGCCAGCTGGAGCGAGATGTCTGCACGGGTCGCGCCTTCGAGGGTCAGCACCGGGAGTGGCAGCGACGCCTCGGTGCCCTGGGGCACGGGCCTGGTCCAGCGGGCCCGGAGGGTGATCCGGCCCTCGGAAGGCGCCTGCAGCGTGGCCGTCACCCGGTCGCCGCGACGCTGCCAGTCCAGGAGCCCAGGCCCGGTGACGTCCAGGTCCCGGCCGGCGCCGGTCAATCGAAAGGAGACTTGGGACACGGCGCCCTGTCGCACCTCCCAGACCAGGCGCGCCTGGCCGAGCATGGCGTCCTCGCGCACCGTGAGCCCCAGGCCGGCGTGGGCCACCACCACCGTCTCGTCGCGCACTCGGGCAGGGGGCGGCGGCTGGAGGACCAGGCGGTGCTGCCCGGACCACCAGGTGTCGCCGACCTGGACGGCGTCCGCCACTGCCAGACCGGGCGCGACCACCGTGCCCAGGGGCGCGGGCTCCAGGATCAAGGCCACCGGGCTACGCGCCGGATCGCCGGGCACGTGCGCCCGCAGCACGAGCTCTCCGGGCCCGTCGACGGGCAGCGCCACCTGGACCGCGCCCTGGTGGATCCAGCCATCGATGGGCTCGCCCTGCCAGGTCAGCGCCTCGATGTGCGCACCGGCCTGGACGAGCGCCAGCTGGCGCCACCCCGGCTCGTCGCTGTCGAGCGTCCAGGTACTGGTCAGCAGCAGCCCGCCCGCGTCCGGTTCGATCCGGACATCCCGCCGCTCGATCCGCGGCCCGGGCACGTCGACGACTGGATCCTCCGGCGGCAGCAGGTCCTGGTAGACCTGGAGCGGGAGCGACACTTCTCCGGCGTGGAGTGCGGTCGACAGCAGGAGCAGGATGGGGGCCAAGACGGGGCTGGAACGCCTCCAGTGCCTGAGACCTTTCACCCGGGCTGGAGTTCCACGAAGATTCCCGCCGCGCGCCCGCGGCGACGGTCCGGCAGAATAGGCGCCGCTCCCCACCTTGGAAGTGCCCGTGACGTCGCTCCTGCTGCTGCTCGCCTGTTCGTCCAACGCCCCCGAGGTCCCGGACCAGAGCCCTGTGAGACCCCCGGCCGCCGCAGAGCCAGCCGAGCCCGAGGCGCCCCAGGATGCCCCTGCTGAGCCAGGAGAGGTCCCGGCCACCACAGCGGCCGACGAGCCGGACGGGCCCCCCGCGGACCCCGAGCCCCAGCCCGCCGCCGAACCCGCGGCAGAGCCAGACCCCACCCCCGCACCCGCGGACCACAGCGAGCACCAGGAGCAGAAGGAGGCCGCCGACGAGCCGGCTGCCGAAGAACCGGCCACCGAAGCGCCCGCCGCGGACGAGCCGGCGGCCGGGGAACCCCCAGCCGAGCAGCCCGCCGCGGAAGAGCCCCAGCCCACCGGTCCGGTGGCCTACACCCTCGAGGCCGGTCGCTCCCAGCTGGTCGTCCTGGTGCGCAAGGACACGAGCACGGCGGGTTCCGGGCTGTCCCACGACCACGTGATCATGGCCCGGGGCTGGCGGGGCACTGCGACCTGGGACCCGGACGACCTGTCGGCCTGTGACGTGCGCTTCACCCTCCCGGTGTCCCAGCTCGACGTGGACTCCACCCGGCTCCGCAAGCTCTACGGCCTGGAGGGCGAGCTGAGCGACAAGCAGCGGGCCGACGTGAAGGAGAACATGCTGGCCAAGGACCAGCTGGACGCCGGACGCTTTCCCGACATCACCTTTCGCAGCACCCGCTGCACCGGCGCCGCGGACAAGCCCACGGTCCAGGGCACCCTGACCATCCACGGCACCGGCAAGGCCATCGCCGTGCCCATGACCGTCGCCGTCGAGGGCGACACCTTCACGGCCAAGGGGGGGTTCAGCGCCCGCCACAGCGACTTCGGCATGGAACCCTTCTCGGCGCTGTTCGGCCAGCTCAAGAACCAGGAGGCCCTGAGCTTCAAGCTCAAGGTGCAGGGCAAGGCACAGCCCTGAAGCCACACTGGCGCCAAGTGCACGATTTCTGGCGCCAGGGGGACGGCCGCTGCGGGCCGGCGCGACGACCCTGGGGATGACCCGCGGCGCCGCCGCTTCACCCCGGAGTCCCCATGGACAGCCTCCCTCCCCCGGTCGTGGTCGACCAGGTCACCCGCGGTGGCGAGCCCAGGTGGGTGGCGAGCCCGATCAGCCGTCACGGGGCAGCGCGATCCCGTAGACGTGCAGCTCGCCGCTCGACGTGGTCACCGCCACGCGGCTTCGATCCCGGGAGAAGGCCGCCCGCCTGGGCAGAGCGCCCCCCGGGTAGTCCACCTGGGCCACGACCGACTGCTCGCGCAGGTCGTGCAGGCGCAGGGTCTGCGCGGCGAACCGCCCGATCAAGAGCTCCCCGTCGCCCGAGAGGGTCTCGCCGTCGGTGATCAGGAGTGGCGGCCCGGTCCAGGCGATGTCGTCTCGGTCCAGGTCATAGGCCACCAGCGGCTGCTGCAGCAGGCCGATCAGTGCGGCCCCCATCGAGCCGTCGCCCGTCGGGAGGTCTGGCGTCGCCACGCCCGCCAGGAGCAGGGTTCGGCCGTCCTGCAGCCAGGCCTTGACGCTCGGCGCGACGGCGGCCTGGACCGGGACCTCGCGGACCAGGGCCCCGGTCCGCACGTCGTGGATCAACAGCTCGGAGTCCTGGACCAGCAGTGCCTGGGCCCCGTCCGGCGACAGGGCCCCGGGGGTCCGGACCGGCACGCCCACCGGCAGCCGCTGGACCGTCTGGCGGCGCCCATCGGCGGTCGCCCAGGTGGCGAGCTCGACGCTCGGGTGGCCGTCGACCAGGTCCATGCGCATCCCCGAGACGGTGGCGCCGTCGGGCGAGAAGGCGAAGTGCCCGATCGCCACCAGAGGGATGCGCGCCAGCGGGACACAGCCGGGCAGCGCCCAGGTCTGCAGGCCCTCGGAGCCCGCGAGCTGGGCCATCAAGCGCCCCCCGTCCGAGGACACCTGCAGGGCCTTGACCCCTGTGGCAGGCGTGCGGCAGCGGGCGTCTCCGCTGATCGCGTCGATCACCTGGAGCTCGCCGTCGGCGACCACGACCAGGTGGTCGCCATCGGGCAGCCAGACCATCGCACCCACCGACGACAGCGCTGGGCTGGGGGCATCGATGCCCGCGCCGGTCACCGCGTCCCAGCGCAGCACGCGGCCGGTGTGGGTGCCGGCCACCACCCGCGAGCCGTCCGCGCTCCAGGCCATGCTCTTGAGGTCCGACGTCGCGCCCTCGAGGGTGAGCTGGGCAGCGCCGGTGGCCGCATCGACCAGGGTGATCGTGCGCGGGGCCAGGATCGCGATCCGAGCGCCGCTCGGGGCATAGCGGACCTCGGCCACCCGACGGACGGGGGCCAGCTCGACCCCGGCGCCGCTTCCCCGCAGTGGAGACGCGATGAGGGTGCGCTCGGGCCCCTTCACCACACCGTGATCCCCGTCCGGGGCCAGCGCCACCAGGTGGTTCCAGGTCTCGGGTGCCAGCTCTTCGAGGGCGTCGAGCGTGGCTGGATCTCGGCGCACGAGCTTGCGCCGCTCGCTCGTCCACAGGGTCTCGCCGTCGGCGGAGTACCCCGCCCAGGAGGGGCTGATCTGGCTGACCGCAGTGGGCGCGTCGGCCCCGACCGTCCAGACCGACGCGTCGGTGCGCTGCCCACCACTCACCGAGTGGAAGAACACGGCGGTCCCCCCGGGTGCGATCACGGTGCGCCGACCGGACACCCGTCCGGCGGGCAGCCGCCAGACCTCTTCCCCGTCGTCGACCCGCCAGACCGAGACCCCCATCAGGCTGTCGGTGGCGACGATCCGGGTGCCGTCTGTGCTGAAGGCCAGCCCGGCGATGGCTGCCCCCCGGGCCCGCGACTCCTTGCCCTTGCGGCGCTCGTGGTCGTGGAGCTCGCGGCCCAGACGCTCGGCCCAGGCGGTCTCCAGGTCCTCCTGGGTGAGCGGGTGGTGCAGCCGGGCGATCAGCGCGCCCGTGTCCAGGTCCCACAGGTGAACGAAGCCCCGCCGGTCCCCCGACGCCAGCACGCGGTTGTCCGGGCTCACCGCCGTGGCCGTCACCCCATGGCCGTGGCGCAGGACCTGCCCCCCGTGGGTCGCGAGGGGGATCAACACGGACGACTCCTGGGCGGGGGGCTCGGGCTCGGTCACGGGGGGCTCTGGCGGGGGTGATGGTGCGGCAGGTCTGCTCGGATCGGTCTCGCCCGGCGTGGGGCATGCCAGCAACAGGACCGCGAGCCAGGCCCACACGAGCGCCTCCGGGAAGAAAGTGGATCGTACCCCCATGAACAACGCCGCTTCTCCAGCCACCGGGACCAACTCCGGCTACCCTTGGGGCCATGTCTCGCGTCCTTCCGCTCGGTTGCCTGTGCGCCACTGTGCTGTGTGGCTGCTGGTGGAACGCCGGCGTGCCCGAGACGGACAGCTGGACCGAGCGGTCCGACGACGCGGGCGACGATGAGCCCCGGCCCGAGCCCCAGGACCCGTCCTTCTTCAACCCGGACTTCTGGACCCTGGAGATCTGGGGCTACTACGACGGGGAGCGCCTGACCGACTTCCAGTACCACGCGAGCTCGTCCGGGGCGGTGCCCGCGTTCGCCATCGTGCGCTTCACCGACCCCCAGTGGCGGGACGACGAAGAGGAGTGCTACTGGGCCGGCATGGTCAAGGTCCAGGGTTGGACCGTGCTCCAGGAGGACCAGTACGCGGCCTGGGGCGTCACCTTTGAGCAGACCGACACCACCTGTCGGGACTTCGACCCTGGGGTCTGGCGGGAGAACACGCCCACCACGATGCTCGAGAACCACTACTACACGATGGCCTACCTGCCCGTGACCGGCGAGCTCCAGGACGCCCTGAAGCGCGAGACCGAAGGCCCGATGGCCTGGGCGGCTCGCGACGACGAAGCGGCGGTGACCTTCCAGTTCGGGTTCGAGCACGAGCTCGGCACCTTCGACCACTTCATGGCCGGGGCCGCGTACCCCCTGAAGACCGAGGGCGAGAACGTGGTGGTGTGGAGCCCCACCGGGCGGCCCTACCCGCTGGACCTGGACGGCGAGATGGCCAAGCACGTGGTGGTCGCCGGATCGCTCACGCCCTTGGACATGGACCTGTTCTTCGCGGAGTAGGGTCAGTCCTGAGGGGCGCCGCGCCAGGACACCCCGGCTGCCATGCCCCACCCCGTCGACGCGTTCTGGGCCCAGTAGATGTGCTGGACGCTCGCCTCGAGGTTCAGCCCCCGCCACAGGGTGCCGGCCAGGCCCGCGGTCCACGCGTGGTGGGTCTTGGCCAGCGGATCTGCGCTGGGGCTCCACACGCCGTCGACCCCGATCTGCAGCCAGCCCAGGGACCTCGCGCCGGCGCTGGGCGCCAGGCCCGCCTGGAGCCGGTAGGTCAGGGCGTTGGCGCGGCTGGGCTCGGAGCGGCCGGTGGGGATGACCGGAGTGCGCCAGCGGAACCCGGCCTCCTGGGCGAACCAGAGCCAGTGTGGCCCGACCGGCACGGCCTGGCCCGCGGCCGCCACACCCTCCAGGTCGACCTGGGGCTCCCCCAGGGCTGGGTGCAGGGTCGGCACGGCCCCGCCGTCGTGCAGGGGAACCCGGGTCGTGAGGGCCAGCGACGCCGGGGCGTCGAGCCAGGGCACGTCCCACACCAGGCCCAGGGCCAGCTCGGCCGGGCCCCGGCTGTTGTAGACCCAGCCCGTGGCCGGGTCGGTGTTCCGGCCCCAGGCATAGGCGGTCTGGACCACCGCCTGGAGTCCCGCAGGGAGGCCCACTTCGGCGTAGAGCGTGGCCAGCTGGCCGGTGTACGCCAGGTCCGAGGCCTCTGCGACGTCCGGGTCGTCGTACACCGAGGCCACGAACGCGCTGCCGCCTACCTTGACGTAGTGACCGCCGGGGTCTCGGACCCAGGGACCGGCGTGGGCCGGGGCGAGGAGCAGGGGAAGGGACCACCACATGCAGGGCCAGGATGACCCGCCGCAGAAGGGGTTGCACCCCGGGTGCCAGCGGAGGTCTGGCGCCCGGGGGTGCAGGGTGTCTGGTCAGTCGTTGGCCCCCGGGGGCGTGGGGCGCCCAGCGCTCGCGGGAGGGCTCTGCCGCTTGCCCGGTCGGCCCTGGGCACCGGGCTTGCCGGCCATGCCGGGGTGCCCTGCGGCACCGGGCTTGCCGGGCTTGCCGGGCTTGCCGGCCTTGGGACCCTTGGCCGCCTGGCGTGCCGAGAAACCTTCGGCCTTGTCGACCATCAGCGCGTGCAGGGCCTTGGACTGCTTGGGGCTCAGCGCCAGCTCCTCGACGATGTTCGAGTACATCACCTTGACCCGGGGCGGGATGTCATCGGGCCACGTCAGCCGGCCCTTCTTGCGCCCCTTGGAAGGCGGTGACACCTCGCCTGGGGCCCCTGGACCGCGCTTGTTTGCCGCGCCGGGCACGCCGGGGACCGCCCTGCGGCTCGGGGCCTCGTCGGCGAAGTCCGGCGAGAAGCCGTCGACGCCGATGGCCTCTGCCGGGCGTGGGGTCCAGCCGTCCTGGGCGATGGCTGCGCCACCGATGCCGAGAGCGCCGAGAATCGTGCCGATGAAGATGGAACGCATCATTTTCTTGTCCTCACTTTGGGGGTGCTCCCCGGCATGGGAAGCACACTCATGGACGGGGGCCGTGTTGCGCGCCTCTTGGCAGTCGGTGAAGGCGTCTTGTGAACTGTGAAGGAACGTGAAGATGAGCCCTTGGGAGGTCCTGGGCGTGCCCGAGGGCGCTGAGCCCGCCGAGGTCAAGCGGGCCTGGCGGCGCTTGGCCCTGAAGCACCACCCCGACCAGAACCCCGACGACCCCGAGGCCGACGCGCGCTTCAAGGCCGTGCAGGCGGCGTACGAGGCCCTGACCAGCGGAATCGACGCGCCTGCCGCCGGCCCGAGCGAGCACCCCTCCGACGACTGGCTCGACACCTTGGCCTGGATGACCGCGCACCACGCCCAGCAGGTCCTGGTCGAGATCCTGCCCCGCTACATCGCGCGGTACGGGCTGGGCTACACCCTGGGCTGGAAGCTCCGCGAGGCCCTCGAGGCGCGAGATCTGGCGGGTCAGGCCCCAGCACCCTCGCCCGGTCGCTGGCAGCGCTGGCGCATCCGACGCCGCCTGCGCCACGTTCACGTCGACGTGAGCGAAGCCCGCTGGGCCAGCAACCTGGTGAGCCTGCGCCGGACCCACAAGGGCTCCCAGCTCAACCTGGAGGCCTATGGCTTCTGGCGCCATGCCCCGCGAGACGAGGACGACCTGCGCCAGGCCGTCTTCCGGACCGTGGAGCTGGGCCTGGCCGGGGCCGTGCCCCTGGCGATGGGCCTCACCCGAGCCCCCGCGTCCCTGGAGGCGGCAGTCCAGGCCGACGCGGAGCGGTGGCGCCAGCAGAGGCTGTGGCGGGGCGTCTGGATGGGCGTGGCGCTGCTCGGACTCACGCTCGTCTCAGCGGCCTGGTTCTCATGATGCTTCTCATTCAGGGGGCGAGGCCGGGGGCTCAGCGCCCCACGCAGAAGCCGAAGTCGGTTGCTTCGCCTGGGGCCAGTTGCAGGTTCCACCAGTCCCCGCTGAAGCGCACCCGGCTCCCCAGCGGGTCCGCCTGGGCACTCCACCAGGAGTCGAGCGGGCCCCCCAGCTCGGCCACCAGGGCCCAGGTGAGCGGGTCGTCGCCGACGTTCTCCACCACCACGTCGGCGCACCAGCCACCGGACCAGCTCGAGCTGACCTCCCACTGGAGGGACAGGGGCTGATCCGGGTCCACGTCGCCGGGGGCCGAACTCTCGCCCAGCCAGCCCTCGGGATCCCCCCAGGCTCCCGGGGCCGCCAGGTCCTCGGCCGCTGGGCCGTCGGCCTCGTCCGCGCCGCCGACCCGGGCCTGGAAGTGCACCAGCTGGGCGGCGGCTTCGATCAGGCCCGGCAGGCTGCCGTCGTGCAGCTCGGCCAGATCCCGCTCGGCACAGTCCAGGGCCAGCTCGTCGCTGCCAAAGGCCCAGCGGGTCCACTGCTGACGGAGACACGCCTCGACCTCGTCGCTGCCCGCCAGGACCTGGGCGAGCTCGGCCCCCCCGACGAAGTCGGCGTCGGTCGCCAGGGACCGGGTGATCGCCCCGCTGGCGTCGATGGACCCGCCCCCGTCCCGGTCCCGCCAGCGACCGACCCCGTCGTGGTGCTCCAGGGCGAAGCCGATGGGGTCCATGAGCTCGTGGCAGACGGCGCACTCCGGCTGCTCGCTGTGGGCGGCGTAGCGCTCCCGGGTGGTCTGGTCGTCCCGCTCCTGGGGCGCGGCCGTCTCGAGGTTGGCCGGAGGCTCGGGCAGGTCCTGGCACAACAGGCGCTCCCGGACCAGCTGTCCCCGGTGCACCGGCGACGACCCCGTGGGCTGGGCGTGGGTGGCCATGACCGCACCCCGCCCCAGCACTCCGGGCTCGTCGAGGGTGACCAGCCCGTAGCCGCCCAGCCCGACCTCCAGCGGCTCGGCCACGCCGTAGAACTCGGCCAGGGACGCATCGAGCAGGGTCTGCTCCGCGCCGAGCAGTTCCCCCAGCTCGCCGCCCTGGGAGAACACCTGCCCCGCCAGTCGGCGCAGCTCCTCGTCCAGGCCGTCCCGGACCACGGTGGAGAACTCGGGGTAGGTGTCCTTGTCGCGACTGACCGAGCCCAGCGGCTCCACCTGGAGCCAGCCCACGGTGAAGCGGCGAAAGCCTTCGTCGGCCCGGACCGTCGCCAGCAGACGCGCCAGCTGATCGGCGAGCCCGGCGGGATCGCTCAGCTCGCCGGCGGCCGCGGCAGCGAGCAGGGGGTCGTCGGGTGTGGAAGCGGTGACCAGGTAGCTGAGCGCCGTGGCGAGCTCCCAGTCGCTCAGGGCGAAGCGATCCTCGTCGTCTCGGGCCCCCAGCTCGGACCGGTAGAGGAAGTGCGGGGACTGGAGCATCGCCTCGATCACGAAGCGGATGCCAGCGTCGAAGCCCTCCAGGACAGCGACCTGGGACCACAGCGCGACATAGGCCTCCTCGTCGTCGGGGGTCAGCGGCCGGCGGAACGCTCGCAGCCCGAACCGGGCCACGAAGGTCCGGGCGCAGGCCTCGTCTTCCCCTGCGCAGGGGAGCAGTCCCTCCAAGTCGGCCAGCCCGGCGACCTCCTCGGCCAGGCTCTGGACCTGCTCGGCCTGGAGGCGATCGAGCACCAGGGCGTCGGCGTGGTTGCTCCAGCCCCCGACCGCCGGATCCGCGGCAAGGCGTCCAGCGAAGTCCCCGTGCAGGCCCAGCAGGTCCTGGATGGAGGCGGACAGCTCGTCCGGGGTCAGCCTTCGCAGCCGCCGATCGCCGGGCTCGCCCCGCACACAGGACGCCTCTTCGGGCCCTTCGCAGTCGGCCCCGGTGGCCCGTCCGATGAAGGTCTGCAGCGCCAGGTAGCCGTCGCTCCCGGGGGGCAGCTGGATGCCCCCGGTGTGGCCTTCGGGGTGCTCGCCCGATGGCTTGAGCAGCAACAGGGGCTGCCCTTCCACCTCGCGCGCGGCGAAGTCCAGCCACCGGGCCAGGTTCTCCGCCAGCGCGTCGTCGTCGTCGACCAGGACCAGCCGCGTGTCCCCGGCGATGCCGTCCCGGGTGTGGCAGGCGATGCAGGTCACCGCCGCGACCGGATCCCAGACCTGATCGCGGAACTCGGACTCGCCCGGCAGACAAGGCGAGCGCTCGGTCGGATCGACCAAGGTGTTGCACGCCAGCAGCAGCCCCAGCGCGATCACAGGCCCCCCAGGGGTCCCGCGCCCGACGCCGGATCGCCGAAGCTGTCCAGGGGCACGCCCAGCATCCGAGCCAGGGACACCAACAGCTGTCCGTGACCCGCGCCGTCCGCATCCAGCAGTTGCCCGGTGGGAAAGGCGCCGCCCCCGCCGGCCAGCAGCCAGGGCACGCCCTCGCACACGTGGGTGCGGGCGTCTCCCAACTCCTTGGCCCACACCACCACGGTGCCATCCAGCAGCGATCCCCCGGTCTCGGGGTCCGGCAGGCTGTCGAGGCGCTCCAACAGGGCAGCGAAGCGCCCGGCGTACCACTGCTCGGCGTCCACGAAGGCATCGAGCCCTCGGGTGTCCGAGTCCGGGCTGTGGGACAGGTCGTGGTGACTCTGCTTGTGCCCCAGCCAGCGAAAGACCGTCGGGCTCACCGTGTGGCTGAGCTGCAGCGTGACCACCCGGGTCAGGTCGCAGCTCAGCGCCGCCGTGGCCACGTCCAGCTGCTGGTCGACCAGGTCCGGGAAGCTGTCGTTGTCGTCGAGATCCACGAGGGCGGGCGCTTCAGGGGGCTCGCAGCCTTCGATGGGGTCCAGGTTGCGGGCCAGCTGGTCCAGGGCGTCCAGGTGCACGTCGAGCTTCTGCCGCTCTGTGGTGCCTAGCCGACCGGACAGGTCCTGGAGCTGGGCCCGATTCAGGTCCAGGACCGACGCCCGTCGTGCCCGCAGGGCCGCGACCTGGGCCGGGTCCCCGACCAGGTCTCCGAACAGCCGGTCCCACGCGCCCAGCGGGTCGTCGTCGGGGGACACCCGGCGATCCGGGCCGGCGTAGCACATCCGGGTCTCCTCGGTCCCGCCCCACGCCGACGTCTGCACCCCCAGCTCCAAGCTCGGCAGGCGCGTCGCCACGCCCAGGGTCTCGGCGACCACCTGGTCCAGGCTGCGCCCTCCGGTCTCGGTGTCCGCACCGCCGCCGTTGGTCAGCATCGCCGCCAGGCCCTGGCCGTGGGATGACGCGCCGGCAAAGGACAGCCCGTCGACGGCCAGGATCCGGTCCTCCCAGCCCGCCAGGGGGCCCAGCATCGCGCTGGCGGCCAGGTCCAGTCCCCCCCGCTGTCCCGGTCGCCACAGCGCCGGCACCGTGCCGTTGGGGCTGAAGAACACGACCAGCCGCCGGGGTCCGTCCAGGGTCGCGGCCCGCGCTGGCGCCCCCAGCAGCCGCAACCAGGGCGCGGCGAGCAGAGCCGCACCGCCGCCCAGCAGGGCGCGGCGGCTCGGGTTGGTGGGGGGTCGGCCGGGTCGCTTCATGGAGTCCCGGCCGCGCAGCGTACAGGAGCGCCCAGGTCCCGGGTGTCCGGGATCTGTTCAGTCGCAGGGCGACGTGATGAGCGTGCCCGCCTGCCCGACCACGGCCAGTCGACCTGCGCCACCGGTGACGGCCGTCAGGTTCCGCCAGCCCCGGGCCCCGGTGTCCGCCCACAGGTCCCCGGGGAAGACCTGGGGGTTGCTCGCCCACCAGGCCTCGTCGTGACAGCGAGGGTCGGCCACTGCAGACGGGTCGTCGGAGGCGGGGGGCGGCGCCCCGGTACAGGCCAGCAGCAACGCGATCACGCCCTCAGTGTGCCTGGATCGGGCAAGCCCTCGCTCGCCATCCAGCGCACGAAGCTGTTCAGCACGGCGCCCACGCTCGCGTTGTTGCGGCTCACGGTCTCCGGAAAGCTGTGAGCGAGCAGTCTGGCGTCGCTGAGTCCATCCATGCGGTAGCGATCCAGACAGGCACGGTCGTCCAGGTGCCCGAGCCGCAGGGCTTCCCGCTCTTGGGGCCGGTACAGGAAGGCGTTGTTGGCGAAGACCGTGCCGTCGTGGTCGACCGTCGGCTCCCGGAACGTGCGGATCCGGGCCAGGGTCTCACCCAGATTGACCAGCCAGGGCCCGCGACCCCGGGCCCAGCGGGCCCGCAGCATGCCGGCGACCTGGTGGAGCCCGTCGGCAAAGGCCTGGCGCGCGGCCGGCCCCCAGAGCTGGTTGTGGGCCCAGTTGAGCTGGATGCGGGGGAATCCCAGATCGATCAGGTGCTGCAGGTTGTCGCCCATGTCCCGAGCGCTGGCAGGACCGACCACCCAGATCAGGTCGTGGGCCAGCCCGAGCTCCCTGAGCAGCGCGGCGTGGGGTGCGATGCTGTGGTCGTAGGAGTCCAGGCCGGGCTCGACGGAGGGCCGGAAGCGGTTCTGGGCCTTTCGGCTGCCCTCGAGGGCCACCTGGAGACGCACCGGCCAAGGGGCCAGCCAGCGCAGTCGCTCAGGGGTCAGGGCCCAGCCATTCGACGTGATCACAAAGGACAGGTCCCGGCCGTCGGAGCGAGCGCAGCCTCGGCGGATCGCCCGCTGGATGAGGTCCCACTCCATGAGCGGCTCACCGCCGAAGAACCGCAGCTCCAATCGCTCGGCATCCGCCGACAGCAGCAGGTCGACCCCGGCGTCCACCGTGCCAGGGCCCATGACCCGGCCCGCTTGCTTGGGAATCGCGCAGTAGGTGCAGCGGGTCTCGCACTGCCATGTCAGCACCAGCACCAGGTGCGCTGCGTCCTGGGACAGCGCCCGCTTCAGCTGCGGGGCCCAGGTCTCTGGCGGCCCCAGCCACCTGGCCACCCCAGCGACGGCCTGGGCCTCCAGCAGGGGCTGACCGCGCACCTCTTCCAGCCAGGAGAACGCGACCCTTCGAGGCAGGTCGTCCAAGTGCCGGGCGAGCACGGCATCCTCAGGGTCGTCCGACGCCAGCGCTGCCCGCCTCAGGTCGCCGATGGCGCTGAGCACAGAGGGGTCCTCACCCGCCAGCAGCGCCTTCCGCACGCGTGCTCGCAAGGCCGCGGCGCGGACCCTCGGGTCGATCGTCTCAGCCATCGCCCGACCGACTCCCAGGGCCCGCTGCGAAGCCCAGTCCAAGCACCACGAACATCCAGTCGTAGTGGTGCAGGCCCATGACCAGGGCGATTCCAAGGTGCATTCCGGCCGCCGCCAGCGCGTAGGGTCTCCTGAGCGCGCGGACCACGAAGAGGAAGAACGTCGCTTCGAGGGTCAGCGTGAGCGTGCCGAAGGCCTGGCAGAGCGCCAGCGAGTCGGCGATGGCCAGCCGGATGGGGAGCAGCGACGAGAGCCCGCCGTGGGCGTGCACCGCCACGTGCATCGCCAGCTGGCTGCCGTCGGCCCACTCGGTGCCAGAGCCGAACAGCTTGCTGGCGCCGGCCAGGGTGTAGCAAGCCGCCGCCACGCCGCAGGCCCCCTCCAGGCCCCAGGCATCGGCCTGTTCCCGGTCCCAGCCTTGGCGCAGGACCCAGGCCCGCACCGCCACATACGCGACCAGGGCCGCGCCGGGCAGGACCAGCGCCCGGTTGGCTTGTTCGGCATCCAGAGGCCACTGGGCGGCCTGCAGGTGGCCTCCGACGGCGTAGAGCGCGACCATGACCGCGGCGGCGGTGCCTTCGCGGCGCTTGAACGCGAAGCCGACCGTCGCTGCCACGAAGAGCAAGGTCATGGCTGCGAAGCCCGGCGTGGACACCAGCGCATCCAAGGGCAACCAGGCCGAGAGCCCCCGGGGGTGCGGCACACCGTCGATGCGCACCACGCGGCCCAGACTCCCCCAGGTCGCCAGCAGGCCCGCGGCGATCAGCACGCGATGAACGGGCAGCCTCACTCGTCCCGCCTGTGGGCCCAGCCAGTGCCATCGACCCGCACCGTGGTGGTGACCCGGCCGTCCAAGTCCCAGTCGAAGATCAGCAGGCCGACCTCGAACGGGTGCCCACCAGACACCGTCTCCGGGGGACTCGGGTGGGCGGCGATCCAGGCCCGCATCTCGTGGAAGTGGTGTTCGACCGTCGATCGGTACCCGATGTGGTCGACGTCGATCGCTCGGGGCCCGATCCCCCGAAAGTCCGTGTAGGCCGTGACGTCGGCCAGCTCCCCGTCGACCCGGAACAGTGGCGCCGCGAGGGGCGAGCTGAGCACGGGAAACGCGAACATGGTGCGCTCCACGAACGGCACCTGCCCGCCCAAGAGCACCGCCATGACCCAGTAGAGCCCGCAGAGTCCGGCGGCGAGCCACTTTGGCACCGGTCGATCAGGGCCTGGGGCGAGCATGGCGTGACCCTACCGCGGCGGCACCGACCGCTATGCTCCTCCTGTGCTCGACCTTCCTCTGGCCTGGTGGGCCCCCCTGGGCTTCGTGGTCTACGCCGCGATCTCGCTGCGAGTCGGCAGCCTGTTCCCGTTCTCGAAGTATTCCATGTACGCGAGCAGCCCGAACCGCCGACAGGGCGCCGTGCCTGTGCTGCTCTGCGACGGCGAGTCGGTCTCGTGGAGCGCCTACGAGCGAATCTCGGGTCTGCGCGCCCAGGACATGTACCCCCCAGGCCTGCCGTGCTCCCTGGAGTGGATGGTGCTCGAAGCGATGCGCTGGGTCGACGACCACCCGGCCCTCGCCGGGGAGCCGGCGGGACCGGTCCAGCTGACCTGGGGCTTTCGCATCCTGACCCTCACCGACGACCACGAGCTCAGCGAGGCCCTGCGAGTCATCGGCACGGCGCAGGCATGGCCCCGGAGTTGATCGAGCCCTGGCGGCACCTGTTCGGGCTCGCGCTCGCGTTCAGCTGGATCAAGTCCGCTCTGTTGACCCTGCGGGCGCACGACATGCCGTACACCAGCGGTGTGAGAAGGGGGCGCCTGCCCAGGAGCCGACTGGTCCCACTCCTGGGGGTCGGCGCCATCCTGCAGCTGGTGCTCATCGAGGCCTGGGTGTTGGGCTGGCTCGTCCTCTGGCTCCCGCCCTTGATCCTGGCGTCGCAGGGGGCCGTGCGGGTCATCGAGCAACGCCAGTGGCCGTCGGATCACGTGGTCCGTCTCGGCAAGTACGCGCCGAGCAGCGCGGCGCTGTTGGCCCACTGGGTAGTGCTCGGACTCTCTGGCTCCGAGGCGGCCGGGTGGGAGGCCGCCGCCGGTGTGATGGGCGCGACCCTGTCCCTCGCCGCTCTGGCCAAGTGGCGAGAGGCCGGCGCGAACTGGTTCAAGGCGTCGGGCATGGGACTCTTGGTGGCTGAACGGGCGGCCTTCGGACCGGCGCCGCTGCGCTGGATTCGCGGCCGAGTGGCGGGTTCTCGGCCCCTGAGCGCGATCTGTAGTCAGGTGGGCATGGGGGTCGAGGCCGCCGGCGTGCTCTTCGTCTTCCCGTCCCTGCGGCTCTGGCTGGCGGGCGCAGTGGTCGCCCTGTTGGTGAACTTTTTCGTGCTGCTGGGCTACGTCGAAGAGGAATGGATGCTCGCCCTGATCGCGGTCACGGCGCTGTCTACCCTGGGCTGAGGAGGCCGCCTGCTGCGCATCACGCCGCTGTCCGAACCCCTTGCCGTGCGCCTGGTGGACCTGTTCCCCGCGCAAGGCGAAGACCGGGCGGTGTTCTGCTGGGCAGACGGGCGCCGGACTCTGACCTGCAGCGTGGTCGCGGACGGGTGCCGGTCGCTCACCGCCTTCACCCTGCCTCGTCTCGTCCCGATCGATCGGATCCGATTCCGCCTGGACGCCGAGGGCCTGACCGAGGAGGCGCGCCATGACCGCCTGGACGGGCCCAACCTGTTGATCCACGCCCTGGTCCTGCCCGGGAGCCTGGCGCCGGGTCAAGCCGTCGCCACCGGGGGCGCCACCATCACCCTGGGCTGGGCGGGTCGGGCGCGGCTGCAGCTCGGGGGCCGCACTGCCGAACGGGTCGTGGCACGCCTCGACGCCCACCAGGGCCGGGTGAGGCGGGTCCAGTGGCTCGCCGCTGGCGTGGGCGAAGTCGCCGTGGGCCAGGCAGGACAGCCCTTCGAGCGTTGGCTCGAGGCGTGGTCCGGGCCCGGAGGGCCGTTGCTCGCCGATGTGCCTCGGGCCTGGCGCCAGGCCTTGTTGCCGGAGCTGCCGACCGGGACGAGCGACGCATCCGCTGTCGACGGCATCGCGTGAGGGTGCCCCGCCACCTGTCCCTGATCCCCGACGGCAACCGGCGCTGGGCGGCGCTGCGTGGCGAGCCTGCGAGTGCCGGCCACCGCGCCGGCATCTCTGCGGTGGGGCGCTGCGTCGCCGCCGCCTGGAGTGCCGGAGTGGAGACGGTGTCCTTCTGGTGGGGCTCGCCGGCGAACCTGTCCCGGCGGGATCCGGACCAGGTTGCGGCCATCGTCGATGCCCTGGGCGGTTGGCTGGTCGCAGAGGGCGCGGCCCTGCTCACCGCCCACGACGCCACCTTCGAGGTGATCGGCCGCTGGGAGGACCTGGCCCAGAGTCTTGCCGAGCCGTTGGATCACGCCAGAGTCGCGGCTGGCTCGGGCCCCCGCCGCCTGGTCCTGCTCATGGCCTACGACGGCCGGGAAGAGATCCTGGCCGCTGCCCAAGCCGCGCCGTCGCCGGGGCTGCTCGCAGACCACCT
The DNA here is from genome assembly GCA_964519895.1 of uncultured Enterobacterales bacterium. GTDB lineage: Bacteria > Myxococcota_A > UBA796 > UBA796 > CAJQPC01 > CAYFPX01. The sequence goes on from CAZFLE010000033.1 coordinate 53,225, forward strand.
GTGGACCGCCCACCTGCCCCCGGTGGATCTGGTCGTGCGCACCGGCGGCGAGCCCCACTTGTCCGCTGGCTACCTGCTGTGGCACATCTCCGAGGCGGTGCTGGACTTCTCGGAGCGGCTCTGGCCCGACTACGATGCCGAAGCACTGGCAGAGGCCCTGGCCGCTTTCGGACAAGTCCCTCGCCGCTTCGGGAGGTGAGCATGGGGCGGCTGAACATCCCGCCGCCGCGCGCACACCTCCAGGGCACGCTGGCCCTGTTCGACGCTCTGGTCCGGTTGAGCGGCGGCCATGCCCAGGCGGCACGAGTCCGGACCTGGCTCATGCGGCCCCAGGACCTGCCGCCGTCGGTCGTGCCCGAACAGAACTCGCTCAAGTACGACATGTACTGGACCCAGGAAGGGGACCAGACCCGCTGGGGGTTCACCATCTGCGATCGCTACGAGGCCCGGCGGCTGCCCTGGCCGACGCTCGCCGGACAGCTGGGGGGTGCGTACAGGACCGACGGGCTCCAGGCCCTGACCGAAGGCCTGGACGGCGATCCGGCGCTGACCTTGTCGCTGGGCTTCGACCACCCCACAGCGCCGCCGCGGCTCAAGCTCTACCTTCAGGAGGAGCTCTGGGACGCAGGCGTCGGTACCGCAGCGCGAGTCAGACCGCTCCTGGACAGGGTCGTGCCCGGCTGCACCCTGCCGGGCTGGGTGCCCGCAGACCGCAGGGTCGGCGTGCTCTCGCTGGAGTGTCGACCCACCGGCGAGACCGGCTTCAAGGTCTACCTGGGCGGTGCAACACCCCAGGCCGCGGCGGCGGGTGCGCCCGACCAGGCCCAGGCTCTGGCCCAGGCCATGGCCGAGACCTCGACCCTGGGCGACGGCTGGTACTACCTGACCCTGCGGCTGCGCCCGGCCGAGCCCGTGCGCTACGCCCTGAATCGCATCTACAACACCGTCCAGCTGGGCTTTTCGGCTGGCGGTCGCGGGCTCGAATCGGCCTGGGACGACGTGGGGCGTCAGTTCGCACGAGCTGGACGCCAGGACGCCTTTGACGCGCTCACCGACGTCGTCCGCCACCTGCCCGGGGTTCGAGTCGTGCCAACCGCGACCGCACTCGAGCATGGCTGCGCCAGCGCCGACGTCTACTTTGCCGCCTGGGCGAGGCAGTGAGGCCGGTCCGGACCATCCAGGAGCTGGCCCGCGTGCTCTGGCGCTATGCGCTGCAGCCCTGGATCCAGGCGAGGCCGGGCACGGTGGTCGAGACCCCGGTCTTTGGCGCCGGCCGGGTCGACTTCCGAGTCCACGGCCCTGGCGGCGACCTGGGCCTGCGGGTCTCGGCGGTGGGTGGCAGCCTGGCGGTGGCCCCCGAGGGGCCCATCAGCGACCCGGTGGGCCTGGACGAGCTCTCCCGACTGGTGATGGCCCTGGCGGAGCGGGGCCTCCGCCTGACCCAGGCCGACCAGCCGGCCAGGCGCCTGGAGCTGTTCATCGCCAGTGGCTGCAACCTGGCGTGTCGCTTCTGCTGCGAGGCCGACCGCATCGAGCGACGGGAGTTCATGGCCTGGGAGGACATCGAGATCCGCCTCCAGGAAGCGGTCGCCGACGGCGTGCAGGTCATCCAGTTCATGGGCGGCGAGGCCACCCTGCACCCCCAATTCCCGAACGCCCTGCGCCGGGCAAAGGAGCTGGGGCTGGGCACCTATGTGATCACCAACCTGCTCAAGTGGGAGGACCCCCGCTGGGCGGCCACAGTGGCGCCTCTTCTGGACGAGGTCATGATCAGCGTGCACGCTCACAGCGCTGAGACCGGTGCGGTCGTGACACAGCGGCCCGGCTGGTGGCGCAAGTTCGTGACGGCCAGCGTGCACGCCCGCGCGACCCTGGGATCTCGGCGGCGCTGCTCCACCGTGCTCACCCGCCACAACGTGTCCCACCTGGATGCCCTGGCGGACATCGTGCTGTCCTTCGAGCCCCAGGCCTGGGTCTTCGGCACACCGGTGCCGGTGCGGAGCTCAGCCGAGCGCTCCCTGGCCGACGCCCTGTCGCTGACCGAGCAGCGCGCCCTGGCCGAGCGCTTCCAGGCGCTGTCCGAGCGGGCTGCGGCCCAGCACTGCCGCCTGGTGTTCTTCAGCATTCCCCACTGCGTCCTGCCGCCGTCCTTGCGAGACCAGACCCACGACGGTCTGCTCGACCACCAGGACCTGGGCGACGACGCGGTCCACGAGCCCCAGGGGGTCAACTTCTGGAGCGAAGCCGACTACCAGGAGTCCACCACCGCGGTCGCGTTGGGCCGGCGGCGGACCACGGCGTGTCAGGGTTGCGAGCGCCGGGCGGTCTGCGGGGGTCACTTCGGGGCCTACCTGGACCGTCACGGCGACGCTGAGCTCTGGCCGATCACCGACGGGGTGGCGACCGCCCTCGGTTGAACGACTCCACCAGCTCCCGCAATCTGGCGCTGTAGTCCTGGGCGGGGTCGTACTCCGCACCCCAGACCTCGATCGCCCGGGCCCGGTGCGCCGGGCTGTAGAGCAAGGTCCGGTACACCAGGCTCTCCCCGTGGGTCCCGCCGTGGGTCTCCACCCGGGAGGCGGTCCGCCGCACCACCCCCAGGGCTGTCAGCTGCTCCAGGGCTTCCCCTGCCACATCCTCGGGCTGGCAGCCGAACAACCCCTCGAACTCGGCCAGGTCGAAGCCCGTGCGGAAGTTCGCCACCAGGTACTTGTGGGCCTCCTCGGGCCCATGGGACGGCACGGCGACCCAACGCCGCTTGCCGCTGATCTCGCGCTGGAGGGCAGGGTCGAAGCCCTCGCTGCGGTCCGGGGCGTAGAAGTAGCTCCCAAAGGCATGGGCCCGAGCGGGGAAGCCCAGGCCGAGCAGGGAGCTGTTCTGACGCCTCAGGTCGTACTCCTGCAGGTTCGCGGCGTCGGCGCTGCGGCGCTGGCCACCCCCATGCTCATCGGTGTGGCCCTCGGCGCTCAGCCGGTCCGTGGCCCACGCCATCATCTCGTTGCGGAGCCGGATCCAGTCCTCTCCCGTGCCGAGCCCTTGTCGCGCCAGCGCGACCCGTGGCAGGGGTCGGAAGGCGTTGAGGTGGATGCTGTCGGGCTCCAGGGACAGCAGGTACTCGAGGTCCTGCTGGAAGCTCTCCAGGGTCTGCTCGGGCAGCCCGGCCATCAGGTCCGTGTTCACGTGGCGGATGCCCCACTTGCGGGCGGCCGCCACGGCGTCGGCCACGTGTTGGGGCTTGTTGTGCCGCCGGACGCGGGCCTGGACCCGGTCATCGAGGGTCTGGACGCCGATCGTCAGCCGAGTGACCTGGCCCTCGGTCGCCATCACCTCGATCTTGCGCTCGGAGAGCGAGTCCGGGTTGCCCTCGTAGATGACCTGGGTGCCGGCCGGGATGTCGAAGCACCGGTGGAGCTGCTGGAAGAGCCGGGACATCGCGGGGGGGGACAGGAGCGACGGCGTGCCGCCGCCGAAGTAGGCCGACGTGAACCGGGCCCCCTCGAAGACCTCGCGGAAGCCTTCCGCTTCGTCCAGGAGCTGGCTCAGGTAGGTGTCGAAGCCGCCGCGGTCGAAGCGGTCTGTCTTGCCGCAATAGCAGAACGTGCAGGCCACGGTGCAGAAGGGCACGTGCACGTAGAGCCCGAGCCTGTCGGGCGGTGCCCCCTTCCGCAGGCGGGCCAAGGTCCGGTCCCAGCCGTCGAGCAAGTCCCGGTGGCTCAGGGGCTGCCCCAAGGTGCCCACGTGCGGGTAGAGGTCCTCGGTCGTGATGACCTTCCAGGCCAGGAAGGAGGCGCGGTGGAGTGTGTCGGCGAGCTCGGCGTGGGCAGCGGCGGCGACCGTGTGATCGATCTCGGAGACCGGTCGCTTGCCGCCCCCGGTCGGCACCGCCGAGAAGACCAGATCACCCGGATCCGCGCGGGCCAGGCTGTCCCGCAGCACCTGCAGCACCCGGCGGGTGCCAGACAAGCCCTCGACCATTGGCTGCTCGGACCGGATGGACACCGCAAACGAGGCGGTGCGGGTCCACGCCCGGGCCGCGTCCCGGGACTGGAAGAGCAGCTCGCAGTCCAGGAGCGGAAGCGCCACCACGAGGCCTGGCGGATGGGGCCTGAAGCGGTGCTCCGCCAGTGCCGGCTCGTCCCGGGCGAGCACGCGCAGCAGCCGAGCGAGCCAGCGGGCAGCGTCGGTCTCTGCGGGCATCGGCAGAACCTCCCGGGGCTGACCAGCCTACTCGGTGTTCAACCGCGTCAGCGGCTGCTCTCCCCCAGCACCGGGCTCCAGGTGCACGCCTTGGGCCCGGCTGGGGTGAACGCGCCGTCGCCGTCCACGTCCACGAAGATCGGGTTCGTGACCACCCGCGGCACGTTCGCTGCGTCGTAGTCCTCGAGCCCTCGTGGCATCGCGCCGGTGCCCATGCCCACCACCACGATGCTCGCGTCCTGGGTCAGGGTCAGGGTCACGCTGCCGTCGTGCTTGACGACCTCGTCTGGCGCGTCGACCACCACCTCGGCCACCTCGTCGCAGTTCGCCAGGATCTCCACGTGGACCAGGTCGATCTCGGCCAGGGCCTGGAGCTCCAGGTCCAGGGTGACCTCGCCGTCCACGGCGGTCGCCTGTTCGCCGGGCCCGGCCCCGTCGATGGACACCCGTGCAAAGGCGCCGGCGCTCATCTGCACCGCACCGGCCAGGACGGCCGCATCCAGCGCCGCGTCGGTCACCGTGGCCGGGTCGTCGTCGTCGACCGCCAGGTAGCTGCGAGGCTGCCCGGGGATGTCCGCGCCGTGGGCATCGGTGACCGCCATGCCCGCCACCCTGTGGCCCAGGTTGTGGAAGCTCAGCCAGTCCTCGAAGGCCCCGCTCCGGTTGGGATCGCCGGGGTCCAGGAACGGGCTGCGTGTGGAATTCATCACCTCGAAGGCGTCCAGGTCCCAGGACCAGATGGGTTCGTCGGCTGGCAGTCCGAGCACCGTCGGATCGTCCAGCCCGGGCAGCTCGCTCAGCCGGTCCCACGCCAGCAGGCACAGGATGCCGCAGCTGCCGTTGACCCGGGCGTGGTTGACCTGGATGACGGTGGCGCCGCGCTCGCGGGCGTTGGCGAACAGGTCGGGGAAGCCTTGGCCCTGCCAGGCCACCGGCTCGCCTCGGGCGTGGTCCGGGCGGGCGGGGAATGTCCAGGCGTTGACGTGCTCCGGAAGCGTGGCCGTGATCTCCGAGCCGAGCTGGCTGTGCACCCAGGCCTGCACGCCCGCCGCAGCCACAGCGTCCGACAGGTCCACGATCGCCTCGTGGTCCGTGCTGATGGGCACCTCGAGCCCCCCGGCCGCCGCGGACTTCATGCGGTCCACGGGCAGCACCCGGCTGTCGGGGCTGGGCTCGGCGTGCAGGTGGCTGTCCACGGAGATCCAGCCGGCGGTGTCCAGCCATGGCGTCAGGACCGCGGCCAGGGTCTCGCTGCCGTCGTCGGGCACCGTGAACGACGCGGTCTCGACGCTGTGCTCGTACCCCCGGCTGATCCAGGCGTCGTAGTCCCCAGGGGCCAGCGGGTGGCCGCCGTCCCCGGGCACGTGGTGGAACACCGCCTTGCTGCCGTCGCTGCGCTCGACCTCGACCCGGGCGGGCACTGGCCCCCCGGTGTCGTCGACGGTCTCCACGTCGAGCCAGCCAGCCGCGCCGACCACCAGGGTCTGATCCTGGAGCAGCGCGACCTCGACGGTGTCCCCCCTGTCCCGACCGGCGCCGGTGGCTCGTAGCTGCCAGGTGCCCTTGTCCAGGCCGGCGATGACCCCGGAGAAGTGCCCCTGGTCGTCGGTCTGGAGCCGGTCCAGCACCCGCCAGGCGCCGTCTGAAGCCAGGGCCAGCACCTCGACGCTAGTCCCGGCGGCGGCGTCTCCCGACGGGTCGAGCACCGTGCCCGAGATCGCCTGGGCATCAAAGGGCAGCCCGGGCACAGGCTCCTCGAGCCAGGGCGCCAGCTCGCAGCTGGCGCTGGCGGACTGACCGCTCCCCACCGCCAGCACCATCGGGACCGTCACCTCACCGCTGAAGCCCGGCTTGACCGGCTCCAGGGCCTGGTTCAGGTCCACCAGGGTCGTGGTCCCCGAGATGGCCGTGAGCGCCATGTTGGCCCCGGGCATCGCCAGCGCCACCGAGCCATCGGGGCTGCCGTTGGTGAACCAGGGCACCCCGGCGTCCAGGCTCAGGCCGCCAAAGGAGAGCGTGTCGTCCTGGTAGTAGAGGGGGTCCGTGCGGTCCGAGGGAATCGTGAAGGCACCGACCAGGAAGCCCTCGTCCACGTCGCCGGAGATCACCACGTCCATCTGCAGCACCGCATCGCCCGGTGCCAGGGTGTAGCGCACGGTCACGTCGATGCCGTAGGGCTCGCTCAGGGGCTT
>CAZFLE010000034.1:0-58137 GCA_964519895.1 uncultured Enterobacterales bacterium
GAAGTGTTTCGTGGGGAGTCTGGACCGGCCGAGCGCCAGCGAGGGCAGGCCGAGCGCAGCGAGGTCCCGGGAAGACTCCCCACGAGACACTTCCTCGGACGGCGGAGGCGGAGGCCGCCGGACCAGAGGGGTGACCGCGAAGAGACCGCGACAGCCGGCTCCGCGGCCTCACCCCCTGAAAGCCTAGTGCCTCTTGTGCGGCGCCATGACGCCCAGCTGCCTGGCGAGCATCCGATGCATGCGCGGATCGGATCGCAGATCGGCCAGCTCGGGCTCCAGGGCCAGGTCGCGGCGGAGCTCGAGCCACTGCACGTCGGTCAGCTCGCCCTGGCGGCCCAGAGCTTCTTCGAAGGCCGCGATCGCCGCGCCTTCCTGGCCGTCGATGGCCGACTGGAGGCCGCGGAACACGGACACGTAGGGGTGGTCCGGGTGCAGGGTCTCCAGCTCGTCGAGGGTGGCCAGGGAGGCATCGGGCTGGTCCAAGCGAGCCAGGGCGACGCCGCTGTACCCCATGGCCATCAGGTTGTCGGGGTCGAGCTCCAGCAAGTGGTTGTAGAGCTCCAGCTCCTGGCGGTGGCGGCCGAGCCGGCGGTGGGCATGGGCCAGCCCCTCGAGCCAGGCCACGTTGCGACCGTCGCGGGCGACCAGGTTGCGGTAGTGGGCCGCGGCGCCGGTCCAGTTGTCGGCGTCGTACTCGCCTCGGGCCAGCATGGCGTGGAGGTGCAGGTCGTCCGGCTCTGCCAACAGGCGGGCACGGGCTCGGCTGAGCACAGGACCGGCCGGCACGGCCGCCCGATACCACTCATAGAAGGACCAGCCCGTCTGGTGATCATCGGGCCTGGCGACCCGACCTTCGAAGACCATGTCCAGGGTGGCCCGGCGTTGCTCCGGCTCGCGCAGGCCCACGTTGGCGCTGGCCTGTTGCCGATCCGAGTCGATGGCGGGGCGCAGCCAGTCCCGCAGCTCGGCGACCTTGGCGGTGACGTCGGCGGTGCCGGGGTCATGGGCCAGGTGTCCCAGGGTGTCGACCCACATGCCGCTGGCCATGACGGCGGCCGCAACCAGCATGAAGGTGTAGTCCAGGACCGGCGCGAGCTGGCGCTTGATCTTGAAGGGCTCGAGGTGTTGGACCTGGACGCGCACCGGGCCCACGCGGAACGCGGTGCGCTGTCCCTCCCGCAGGCGGCGGCCGCGGATGGCCAGGCTGTTGCCGAGCCGCGCCACCGCCACGTCTGCACCGGGAAACACGACCTGGGCACCCAGGCGCGACCCGATCCACACGACACCCTTGACCGGCATCACCTGGTCTTCGACCACGTGCTCGTGGAAGGTGACCCTGACGTGCAGATCACCCACTGGCACCCTCCAGGATGGGGGCGGCGTCGGTGCCATAGGCCTCGACAAGCATGCGGGCGAATTCGGGCTCAGCCCGCAGGGCGGAGAACGCCGGGTCCACCCGAATGTCCTGGCGGAATTCGATGTGGTGGAAGGTGTCCAGATCCCGTGCCCCGGCCAGGGCCCGACCGAACCAGATCAGCGCGTCCTCGCTGTGGCCCATGGCGGCCAGGATCTTGGCTCTGTGGAGGTGCGCGTACGCGTCGTCCGGTTCCAGGCTGTGGAGCTCGTCCATGATGGCCAGGGCTTCGTCGAACCTCCCCTGGTGGGCCAGGTTGACCGCCAGGTTGTTCAGGGCGTAGGAGTCGTCCGGATCGAGAGCGAGGGCCAGTCGATAGTAGCCCTCCTCCTTAGGGTACTCGCCGCTCCGCTTGTACACAAGGCCCAGGTTGTTGTACCCGGCCGCGTCGTCGGGGTAGAGCTCGATGTAGCGTTCATAGGTCTTGGCGCACCCCCTCAAGTCCTCGGCCAGGTACTGGAAGTAGCCCAGCTGGGTCAGGGCATGAGGGTTCTCCGGATCGATGCGCAGGCGCTCCCGGGTGAGCTCGACGATCTCCTTGAGCTGGTCGTGGTGTTCCCGGTCGTCATTGGCATCGAGCCAGTCCTGGAAGCCCCATCCCCGCTCTTCCTCGGCTGGCAGTTCTGCAGGGTCGATGGGCTCCGCCCCGCCGTCCTCGGAGGCCTTGAGCGTCTGGGGATCGACCGCGCCGGTCTGAGCCTCCTGGGGCTCCGCGTCGGGCTCGGCGGGCAGCGGCTCAGGCCGCAGAGGCTGGTGGCGGGTGCGCACCGGATCCTCGGCCTGAGGGCGGCGCTCGGGCTCGGGTGCGGTGTCTTCGGCCCCACCCGGGGCGTCCAGGGGCCCCCGGTTGCCCGCCGGCAGGTGGAAGCTGGGCAGCGCCTGGTCGGTGTCGAGGTCTTCGGGGGCCTGGACCGGGGCGACGTCGCTGGTGCCCTCGTAGTCCTCCTTGAGGAGCCGGGCGATGTACTCCGGGGTCGACTCGACGCTGACCATGGCGGGCTGCGGCACCGGGCAGAACGCGGCCAGCTCGGGGCTTCGCAGAGCGACAGCGGCGTCGTAGCAGATGCTGAGCCCGAAATCGACGTACATGCCGAGCAGCGTCATGGCGATGACGAGCACCCCCATCACCGTGTCTCCCTCGCCAAAGGGCGCGGCCCGGGGGAGCCGATACTGCGGCACCAGGCTGAGATCCACCTGGATGGGGCCGTACGACAGCTGCCCCGGCTCCTGAGCCGTGACCCGCAGCTCACGCTCGGTGTGGGTCCGAACCAGGACCCGCTGCTGGCCCTGCCACGAGATCGTCGCCACGGGGGCGTCCACATGGGGCGGTGGCAAGACCACGTCGCCGTCGCCCCCCAGGGTCAGGGGACGCTGGACCTGCTTGAAGACCCGGTCCTCGACGACCCGCCCGTGAAAGCGCACCACCACCCGCAGCGCTAGGCGCCGAAAGCGTCCCGTGGTGGTCTGGCCGTTCACGTGCTCTGCTCGGACCCCCGGATCGCGGCGCGGGTTCCGGTTCAGTCTACAGTCCGGCGGACCGGGCGCGCCGGCCGATCCGGCCCAAGGCAAGCCATCGGGCTATCGATCGTCGATGAAGACCGCCACCGTGCTGATCATCGGCGACGAGATCCTGTCGGGAAAGTATGCCGACGAGAACTCGCCGTACCTGATCCGGCGGCTTCGGGAGATGGGGGTCCGACTGTGCCGGATCCAGGTCCTGCCCGACGACCCAGAGGTCATCGCCGAGGCGGTTCGCCAAGCCCTGGCACAGGTCGACTGGGTGTTCACCACCGGCGGTGTGGGACCGACCCACGACGACCGCACCATGGAGGCCATCGCCCGGGCCTTTGGCCTGCGTCTGGAGCCGCGGCCCGAGCTCGTGGCGGTGATCGAGGGCCACTTCAAGGACCGGGCGACCGACGCGGCCCTGCGCATGGCCCAGGTGCCGGAAGGCGCCGAGCTCTGGTGGGACGGTGATGTGCGCTTTCCGCTGGTGGTGGTGCGCGGGGTGCACATCTTCCCCGGCGTGCCGTCGCTCCTGCGGCTGAAGTTCGAAGCCGCCGCGGCCCGGTGGCAGGGCACGCCGGTCTCGACCGATCGCCTGGTGACCGGAGAGCAAGAGGTCGCCATCGCCGCGCGGCTCGACCACGCCCAGCGCAGGTGGCCCCAGGTCGACATCGGGTCCTACCCCAGGCTGGACGAGCAGCCGCGCCACGTGGTGGTGACAATCGAAGGCATCGATGCCCAGGCGGTCGCGGCCTGTCGGGCCTGGCTCCGGGATCAGCTGGGCCCGCCCCCGACCGGGGTCTGATCCAGGCCCACGACAGCGAGCGTCTTCCGCGCGAGGGTGCTCAGCGCTTCGGAGGACCGGCGCTCCGTGTCCAGCCAGGCCAGCTCGGTGTACCAGGTGGCGCGGGGCTGGCCGCGGGCTTCCACGCTGCACACGTCGAGGGTCAGGTGGCGGTGGGTGAAGACGTGAACGACCTGGCCCAGCGGCGCGACCCGGTCCACGACGACGCCACAGCGCTCCTGGAAGGCGCGGGCCACCCGCTCCTGGGCCGAGCCCTCTCCGTCCAAGCCCGGGAGCTCCCACAGGCCGCCGAGCAGTCCGGCTGGGGGCCGGCGCCCCATCAGCACCGCGTCGTCTCGGACCCAGGCGCCGCATGCCGCGGTCACCCGCAGCGGCGCCTTGCGGGGGGCCTTGCGCGGGAAGCTGAGCTGGGTGCCCTGGGCGTGAGAGGCACAGTCCGCGACCACGGGGCACTCGTCACAGGCCGGGTCCCGAGGCCTGCACACCAGCGCCCCGAGCTCCATCAGAGCCTGGTTCCAGGTGCCCGCCTGGCCGGCGACCAGGAGCGCTCGGGCCTGGGCCCAGACGGCCTTGCGGCCCGGCGTCGAGCGGGGGTCCTGGGCCATCGCGACGAGCCGGGTCAGGACGCGCTCGATGTTGCCGTCGACCACCGCCGCGTCCCGTCCGGCAGCGATGGAGGCGACAGCCCCCGCCGTGTAGGCGCCGACCCCGGGGAGCGCCCGCAGACCCGCCACAGTGTCGGGGAAGCGCCCGGCCGCGGCCACGGCCCGAGCCGCCCGGTGAAGGTTGCGGGCCCGTGAGTAGTACCCCAGGCCTGCCCACATCGAGAGCACGTCCTCGACGGGCGCGGCCGCCAGCTCCTGCACCGTCGGCCACCGCGCCAGGAAGGACTCGAAGTAGGGCATGACCGTGTCCACCCGCGTCTGCTGGCACATGATCTCGGACAGCCACACCCGGTAGGGCGTGCGATCCCGGCGCCAGGGCAGGTCCCGGCGGTGCTCTCCGTACCAGTCGAGCAGAGCGGACTGCAGGTCGGTCATCGCCGTCCCCTACAATCCGCGGCGTGTACGGGCCACCTCCCCACCCGGACCAGGTCTCCCTTGCCCTGGGGCTCGACCAGGCACCCGGGGCCTGGCTGGCGTGCCTTGGGATCGGGCTGCTGATCACGGCCCTGGCGCTCCTCCAGCGCCAGCCCGCGGCCCTGCGTGCCTGGTGGTTCTGTCTTGGACAGACGGTGGTGCTCACCGCCCCCCTGGCCGCCGTGCTCGACCGAGCGGTGTACGGCGCCTTCCCCACCATCGACAAGTCCGGCTCGCTGCTGTTCTACCTGGACGGCGTGCACCGAACCTTGACGCTGCATCCGCTCCAGGCGGTGCACGAGCCGGCGGCTCGGCTCATCGGCGTGCACGTGGGCCACCTGTGGGTGACCGAGCTCTTCGACCTGATCCTGTCCCCGCTGGGCGCCTTCAATGCCCAGGGCTTGCTCCACCTGGCGCTCGGGTGGTGGGCGGCGGCGCTGTTGTTGCGAGAGTTGAGCGGTCGCTGGGACTCCGCGATCGGGCTGGGCTTCGCCTTTGGCCTGAACCTGCACCTGTTCCGGGACCTGAACTGGTACACGATCGAGAAGACGGCGGTGTACTGCCTGGCGCTCTACGCCTGGGCCTTGTGGCGGTGCTGGCGGGACGGGGGACGCTGGGGCTGGTGGGCGGCGGGGCTGTTCGTCTTCATGGCCTTCCAGAACTGGTACCTGGCCCTGGCCGGGGCGGCGGGCACCGCGCTGCTGCTGGCGCTCACCCGGGACAGCCGAGTGTTGGGGCACTGCCTGGCGACCACGGTGGCGATGCTGCCGCTGGTGGCGCTGCAGCTCGCTCTCTTGTCGGGGGCTGGCACCCTGGGGGACCCGGAGAGCTACCTGCACGAGCGTGCGCTGCTCGACAGCTTCTCGCTGTGGCCGCCTCACTGGAATCGCCTGGAGCTCTGGCGGGTGCTCGACCCCGCCGCGGTCGGGCTCGCTGCCTGGGGGGCGTGGTCGCTTCGGTCGGACCCTCGGGTCCGGGTGCTGCTGGTGGTCGGTGGCGGTCTCTTCCTGCTGGCCCTGGGGCCCCAGCTGCTGCCCGGGGTCTGGAATCCGCTCTACATGGGCGTGCGCGAGCTCGTGCCGGGGTTCTGGCGGGTGGCGAAGCCGGAGACCTTCTTCCACGGCACCTGGCTCCTGCTGCTCGCAGTCGCGGCTCTGCGGCTGGAGGGGCGCAAGGCCTGGTGGCTCTACCCCCTGGTGGCGCTGGCGTGGCTGGGGCTGGCGCGCACCCACCCGGTCTACCCGGGCTTCAGCGAGCCGGTCGTCCAGGAGCTGGGTGGGGACTGGGCGCGGGAGCGCGGGCTCGCGGACTAATCACGCTCTGCGGTGTCGCGGTCGTCGCGGTGGGGATCGTCGCGGTCCTCGCCGCTGGCGTGGCTGCCCCGGGCGCGCTCGTCGTCGTCCAGGTCACCGTCGCCGTCATCGTCTCCATAGAGGCCGGAGCTGTCGGACACCGCCCCGGCGAGACGGTCGTGGAGAGGGTGATCGGCGTCGATGTGCTGGTGACCGGCAGCGCCGTCCAGGATCTCGGCGGCGTCCAGCCAGCCGGGGAACGCGAGCTCGAGCACGAAGAGGTCTTCGTCGACGGTGAAGCCGCCGTCCGATCGCAGCAGGATCGTGGCCAGGTCCAGCGCCAGGGAGAAGCTGCCGCCTTCGGTGCCGACCCCCTCGAGGACCAGCGGCGGCACCACGTCGAGCTCGAGCCCGCAGTAGTCACCGGCCGGCACGTCGAGCTCGGTGCCCTCGACCAGGGCCAGGGTGGTGTCCAGCTCGACGATCACCGCGTCGGCGGCGTCGCAGGGCGTCAGCGCCAGGGTCTGCACGGTCAGGCTGCCGGTGGTCTGCTCGGTGCCGTGGCCCGCGGCGGTCTTGGCGGTCATCTTGCCGGGGTTGCCGACGATGGTGGCGTCGTGACCGGGGTCGTCCGGCGCCGGGCAGGCGAGCAGGAGCAGCAACAGCGTCATGGGGTCTCTCCATCGGGATCGCCGGACAGCGCCGCCGACAGTGGGAAGAATTGGAGGTTGACCTGGTACACCCGGTCGCGGGTCTCTTCGGCCCCCTCGACCAGCGCGACCACCCGCTCCAGGAAGCTCGCGAGCTCGGCCTTGACCTGGGGCACCAGGGCCGGAGCCACGGCCAGGGTCACGGCACCCAGGTGGCGCTCATCCGGGTCGAAGTCCCCGATGGCCTCGCTGGCGCGGGCGAGCATGCCCTGGTGGTAGTTGTGCACGGCCAGGCCGGTGACCTCGTGAGGGGTCTTGACCACGGCGTCGGCAGGCACCAAGCGGTCGCCCTGGGCCACCAACAGCCCCAGCTCCTCGAGCGTGGACAGCGCCTGGCGGGCCTGGGCCTCGGTGATGCGGGGCCGGAGGGTCCGGGCGATCCAGCCCGGCTCCGGCCGGAAGCCCGGCAGGGTCGCCAGCTCACGGACCGCTGGGATGTACCAGTGGCTGAGGTAGCGAAAGCCCTCGCCCTCGATGCGGTAGGCCCGCTGGACCTGCCGGGTCGCAGAGATGCGCTCCCAGGCCAGGTTGCGCTCGTCTACCCCGGGGGCCTGGTCCAGTCGGACCAGCCAGCTGAAGAACTCGGCCTCTTCGCTGGAGAGCTTCAGGGCACGGATGAAGGCTTCCGTGGTGGCTGGGGTCAGGTTCCGCTGGCCGTCCATCACGTGCTTGAGCAGGCTCGGCGAGCGCTGGCCCGCCAGGCGGGCGAAGACCCGGTGGCTGAACCGAGGGTTGGCCGACTTGCGGAACTGGAACCAGTCCCGCAGGTAGGCCCTGTAGTCCAGGTAGGCGTACAGGTCCGGGGCGGTCGCAGTCACTGTACTCAGTAATGTCATGGCTGAGTACACCTTGCAAGTAATATATCAATATGATTTAGCTACTTGGGTGTACTCAATCTTAGAACGGATTCTATTTTGAGCACGCGACATGAGAACACTGTTCGGCCAAGCTGTGGTCACGCCGCAAGGACGCGGCCTCTCAGGAGATGACCATGACCCGCATTCCCCTCACCCTGGCTGCCGCCTTCTTCCTGATCGCCTGCCCCGAGCTCGACCGCACCGGCCGCATCGACGTCGACAGCGAAGAGGACGTGAGGGCCGACGAAGACAGCGACCGCGACTGCGAAGACGACCGCGACGGCGACCGCGACGACGAGTCCGACCGCTGCGACGAGCTCGCAGAGGAGGTCGACCGCCTGGCCGACGCCTGCCGGGACGGCAACGACCGGGCCTGCGACGAGCTGCGGGACGCCGAGGCGAACCTGGACGAGTGCGAAGCCGAGCGGGACGAGGCGCGCGACGACGACGACCGGGAGCACGACGACGACCGCGAGCACGACGACGAGCGCGAGGACGACGTGCGTGATGACGACGACCGCGACCACGACGACCGAGGGGACGACGAGCGAGAGGACGACGACCGCGACCACGACGACGACTGCGACGACGAGGACCGCGACGACGACCGCGACGACGAGCGCGACGAGGACGACCACGAGCGCGACGAAGACGACGACGACGACCGCGACGGCGACCACGACTGAGCCTGCCCGCACCCGCCCGACGCCCCGGTAGCCCTGCTGCCGGGGCGTCGCTCTTCGCGCCCCCTTCAGCGGTCGAGCGACCCATCCGACTTGTGGATAGACTGCCGAGCCACTGGGGTCGCCGAATGGTCTACTACCGCCCGACGGGCAACGAGGTCTCGATCTTCGAGACCGCTGCCAAGAACAACCTGCCCGTCCTGCTCAAGGGCCCGACCGGCTGCGGCAAGACCCGTTTTGTCCGCTACATGGCGGAGAAGCTGGGTCGCGAGCTGATCACCGTCGCCTGCCAGGAGGACCTGGCCGCCTCGGATCTGACGGGCCGCTTCATGCTCGAAGGCGGCAGCACGGTGTGGCGGGACGGTCCCTTGACCACCGCCGTGCGCAAGGGCGCCCTGTGCTACCTGGACGAGGTCGTGGAGGCCCGGGCCGACGTGCTCACGGTCCTGCACCCCCTCACCGACGACCGCCGCACCCTGCCCCTGGAGCGTCTGGGCGAGGAGCTCGAGGCCGGCGACGACTTCCTGGTCGTGATCTCCTACAACCCCGGCTACCAGTCGGTGACCAAGGAGCTCAAGGAGTCGACCCGGCAGCGCTTCGTGTCGATCCCCTTCGACTACCCAGAAGAACAGGCCGAGGCCGAGATCGTCGCCGCCGAGGCCGGCTGCTCCGCCGAGATCGCCGGCCAGCTCGTGAAGCTCGGGCGCGGCTCTCGCAACCTGCGGGCCCACGGCCTGGCCGAAGGCGCGAGCACCCGCATGCTCATCTACGCGGGCAAGTTGGTCGTGGCTGGCCTGCCTCTCAAGGAGGCCTGCGAGGCCACGTTGGTCGGCTCGCTGACCGACGACCCGGAGATGGCCAAGGCCCTGGGCGAGCTGATCCGCTCGGTGCTGGGCTAGCCGCGTGCGTCGAACCTCTCCCGTCGCCCGCCGGCGCCGCCCAACCGAGAGCGGTGCCCTTCGTCAGTCACGTGCTGGCGCACGCTCCCTCCTCAGGGATCGGTCGCTGCGCTCCCTCGCCACCCTCGGTCCGGCTGCGCGCGGCGTGCTCGGTCCGAGTTTCACCGCACGCGGCTAGCAGCCCCCGATGGGCGCCCCCACCTGGCCCCCGACGCCCGAAGCCTTCTACGAGGAGGCGATGGAGGAGCACGGGAAGACCGCGGCGGAGCTGGGTCTCGAGCAGGACGAAGACGAAGAGGCGGAGCGGGCGCTGCTGGCGCTCTTCCTGTACCAGCCCCCCAAGCGCCAGCTCACCGACGGCGAAGACAACGGCACCACCCTGCAGCAGGTCCAGCGACGGCTCGCCGCCTGGCTGCGCATGATCACGGGCGCTGACTTCACCGTCGGGTTCTCGGACCCGCCGAGCACCGACGGCGAGAACCTGTTCCTGCCCAAGGCCGTGCCCGCCCCAGAGGAGCCCTTCGCCGACGAACTGCTCTACAGGACCATGGGCCTGCTCCAGTTGGGGCTCGCCCACTGGGGCTTCCTCGACGAGCGCAAGATCCTGGCGGAGATCTACCGGGACTGGGTCCTGCGCTCGATCTACCACCTGCTGGCGGCCCGGTGGGTCATGGCCCGCTGGTGCGAGCAGTACCCTGGCGTGGCCCGAGACTTCGAGGCGGTCAAGGTCATGGACAAGGCCGGGGGCATGCGGGTCAACGTGACCAGCGTGCCCCGGGACGGCCTGCCCGACGCCTTCCTGCCCCTCTACGACGGCCTGACGGTGAATCTGAACTGGGGCAAGCCCGGCCCCGAAGGCGACCCAGCCACCAAGGCCATCGCCGCTGTCGACGCCGCACCCACGCCCCAGGCCGCACGCATGGCCATCCTGGGCCACGGGCAGACCCTGCGACAGCACTTCCGCAAGCTGCGGCTGGGGCCCCCTCCCCTGCCCTGGTACGTCGGCATCATCCGACCCGAGTGGATCCTGGCGGACCTGTCCCGGGACCTGGCCTATGAGCAGGAGTGGAAGAAGGGCCAGGCACCTCTGCGCCAGCTGCTCGCGGCCAAGGCCCGCAACGCCGGTGGCATCCCGGTGCCCGGCATGGACGAAGGCCCGGCCGGCGGTGGCCGCAAGGGCCTGCGCTCGCGGCTGAGGGGCCGCATGAAGAAGGCCTTGAAGGGCCAGGGGCCGGACCTGGCCCACATGCCGGCCTATGGCGAGCTGCGGGACGAGATGCAGGAGCAGGCCAAGGAGCAGCGCTACGGCGCCGCCAAGTGGGAGTCGGGCCTGCGTCCCGACGAGATCATCACGAACCAGGAAGAGGAGAAGCCCGGCGACGACGGCGGTCGCGAGTACGACGAGTGGGACTACAAGCACGGCCTGTACAAGGTCGCCGAGACCAAGGTCTTCAGCCCCGACGGCACGACCGGGCCGCTCGCTTCCTACGACAAGATCGTCGAGGTCAACAAGTCCGAGATCAAGCAGATCCGCCGGCGCTTCGAGGCCCTGCGCGTCGAGGAGCGCTGGATCGGAGGACTGCCGGATGGCCCCGAGATCGACCTGAACCGGGCGATCATGGCGGTCACCGACATCGCCGCCGGCATGCAGCCCAAGGAGGACTTCTACCGCCGCTTCGTGCGCATGCCTCACCCGGTCTGCATCATGACCGCGGTGGACCTGTCCGGATCCACCAGCGGCAACGTGCTGCGGCTGGAGCAAGAGGCGCTGGTGCTGTTCGCCGAGGGCCTGCGCACCCTGGGCATGCCCCACAGTTTCTACGGCTTCAACGGCTCTCACCCTCGCGAGTGCTTCCTGTACAAGCTCAAGGGCTTCCAGGACCGTTACGACGAGACGGTCTACAAGCGCCTGGGCAACCTGCGGGCCAGCGGCGGCAGCCGGCTCGGTGCCTTCATCCGCCACGCCAGCCACATCCTGGAGGGCCAGCCACAGCCCCGGCGGGTGCTGATGCTGCTGAGCGACGGCAAGCCCGAGGGCCGGGGGGACTACCGCGGGCCCTACGGCATCAAGGACACGGCGATGGCCGTGCAGGAAGCCGCGCGCAGTGGCATCCACGTGCACTGCATCTCCATGGACCCGGACGAGGACGCACGGGAGTACCTGTCGGAGATCTTCGGTCCGAACCGATTCTTGCTGCTCCGGGACGTGGAGTCACTCCCCCTGCGGCTCCCCGAGGTCTTCAAGGACCTGGTGCTCTGAGCCTCACTCCGCAGGCGGAGGCTCTTCGGGTGGGGGCGGCGCCGGCTGAGCTGCCGACGCGGTGACCTGGAAGCCCACCTTGACCACGTCGTCGATGGACTCGTGGGCACACTCGACCCGCAGGGCCTCGACCTGGTTCTGGAGACCGAAGCCCCGCAGGCTCAGCCCGATGGGCTCGGCGGTGGCGACGTCCCAGGCCTCGACGCCCGTGCGGTGGATGGTGACTGGCACCTGGACGGCCTGGGTCGCCCCGGCCAGCGAGATCTGTCCGGAGAGCTCGCCGTCGCCGGTGGCGCCGACGGCGATGCCATCGGCGGGCAGCCCCGAGACGCCGGTGAGCTCAAAGGAGGCCGTGGGGTGGAGCGGCACCTGGAGCAGGATGTCCCGCACGCGCTGGTCGCGCAGGGGGTTGACGCTGTCGAAGGAAGTGAGCGCGATCTGCACCTTGCCCGACGCCCCGCTCCACGCGTCGCGGTCTCGCAGGGCCAACTCACCGTCCAGGACCTGGAGAGTGCCTGCGACCGGCGCCGTGCCGTTCTTGATCGAGATCACCTGGAGCGAACCGGTGAGCTTGACCTGGGCCGGGGTGGCGGACGAGACCTCGAGGGGGGCAGGCGGCGTGGCGGGTTGAGCCAGCTCGCTGTTGTTGTCGCAGGCGAGCAGGAGCAGCAGCGGTGCGAGGGAGAACATCCGGACCTCCGGGCGGCGGTGCCCGACCCTATCGGGTCAGGCGCCTGTAGATCAACGGGAGCCGATCGGGCAGACGCTCGATCCGGTCGATCACCAGGAAGCCCACCTGGCCATACATGTCCTCCAGGTAGTCCTGACCCCGCGGGTCGACGGTGATGCAGAACGGGTGCACCCCCATGGCCCGGGCCTCCTGGAGGGCCACCCGGGTGTCCTCCTGGGCATAGCGGTCGTAGTAGTGGTCGCAGCCGCAGTCCAGGGGCTTGCCATCGCTGAGCAGGATCAGCAGGTGGACCCGGGCCGGGTGGTCCTGGAGGCGTCGGGCGGCGTGGCGAATCGCGGCGCCGTCGCGGTTCTCCATCTTCCACGACATCCGACCGATCCGAGCCCGGATGCGATCGTCCCAGGGGTCGTCGAAGTCCTTGGCCACGTAGAAGGCCACGTGGCCGCGGCCGTAGCCGCTGAAGCCATAGATCGCGCAGGCATCGCCCAAGGCATCGATGGCCTCGGAGATGAGCACCAGGGCCTGCTTCTCGACCTCGATGATGCGCCGACCGGCCTCGGACGAGACCTCGTTGGTGCTGGACGACATGTCCAACAGAAACGCCACCGCCACGTCGCGGCGGTTGCGCAGGTGGCGGCCATAGAGTCGATCCGACGGGCTCCCGCCGGCACGCCGGGTGACCCGGGCGTCGACCACCCGGTCCAGGTCCAGGAAGTCCCCGTCGACCATGCCCCGGATCCGCTGGAGTGCCTGGGGGCGCAGGGCCTCGAAGCGCCGCCGGAGCCAGTGGATGGTGGCGCCGTGTTCCTCCATGACCTCGTCCACGAAGTCCCGGCTGCCCGGATGCAAGACGTGCTCCTTCAGGCGGACCCAGTCCGGCTTGTAGTCCTGGATCTCGTAGTCCCACTCGGGCAGCAGCACCGTGGCGGCGTCGGGATCCAGATCGGGGTCCTGGGCCTGGCCCCCGGGCGCCCGCACCGATGAGCCCTCGCCGTCGTCTGGGTGCTCTCCCTCGTCGATCAGGCCGCCATCAGGGGCCTCCATGCGCTCCAAGAAGGCCGCCATCTCCTCGTAGCTGGAGCCGTCGGCGGCCTCGCCGCGCAGGGCGCGCCGGATCTCGGCCAGGCTGGCCTCAAGTCCTTCCTCCTCCATCGCCTCGCGGAGCTCTCGGGCCGCTTCGTCCTGGGCTCTGGCTTCCTGGTCCAGGGCCTCGGGTCGGGCTTCGGTGCCGGAGTCGAAGTCGTGCAGGCCTTCGTAGGGCGGGGGTTCGAACCCATCGGTCCGCTGCCCGGCGTCGTCGTCCACCTTGCGGAACAGGGCGTCGGCCAGCCCATAGATCGCTGGCAGCACCCCGGCCACCGCGTCGACTGTGCCCTGGGGACCGATGGCGTCCTGGGACCGGGCCCAGGCCTGGGCGATGGCCTGGACGACGGGCCCTGGCAGCCCGGGCGCCGCTTCCGCCCCCCAGCTGCGCCGGAGCAGGCCCTCGATGAGCTGCTCGACCGGCGCGAGGGCTGTGATGTCCGGCCGGTCCTCGAGCTCGTCCGGTCGCAGCACCCCCAGGTCTCGGCCAATGCCCGGGTACTCGTCGACCACCTGGGCCTCGACCCGGGCGTCTTCGAGGATGCGGAACAGGTCCCGAGCCAGGGTCCGGTTGCCGAAGCTGCGGAACAGCTGCTCCAGGTCGCTCTCGCCGGGGACCCGCTCGGCCCAGGGCCCCGCGACCTGGCGTAAGTCCAGGTCGAAGGTTCCGAATTCCAGGTAGCCAGCCGTGCGGGCGGTCGTGACCCGGTAGATCAGGAAGTCCCGCTCGTCGCCATAGGTCTGCACCGACTCGGGCAGGTAGATGTGGCGCCCGTCGGTGAAGGCGTTGCCGGTGCCGGGGCCCGCTGGGAGGACCCGCACGTCCTCGCCGCAGTGGGCCCGCGCATAGAGCGCCAGGGTGCGAGCCACGCTCTCGAGCTTCAGCCCGCTGGCCAGCCGCTCCAGCTCGGACTGACCCTGCTCGCTCTCGCGGAGCAGGAAGGTCTCCCCCAGTCGCCTGCCCTGCTCGTGCAGCCCCAGGCCCGTGCGCAGGAAGTCGCGAAGGGCCCGGGGACTCAGCTGGGTCATCAGCTCTGGCAGGGTGCGCACCACCACCGGGAGGGCCTCGGGACGCTGCTGGAGCACCAGGCCCAGCAGGTCCAGGTAGGTCAGCCGCTGCTCGGGTGGCACCCGGGCCACATGGTCCGGCACCGTGGCCGCCACGGTGCGCCCGAGCCCGGAGCGGCCCTGGGCGGCCTGGAGCACCAGGCGGGTGTAGCGGGCCTCGACCAGGGGGCCCAGGGCCTCGCCGACCGCCGTCGCATAGCGGACCCAGACGCTGACAGCGCCCCGTTCGAGACGGGCCAGGCGTGCACCCGGGCCCAGGCGACCGGCCAGGGCGACGGCCCCCCGGGCCAGCCGATCCCGCCTGCGGTCCGACCCGTCAGCCACCCGGATCGTCCGGCACGGCTCGGAAGACACCGGTGGGCGCGTCCTCCTGGCGCAGGTCAGCCACCCGGTCGCGGATGCGAGGGCTGGGGTCGCGCTCGGCGAGCTGGAGCAGCCGGTCGACCCAGGGCCCGCGGGCCTGGCCCAGCGCTTCCACGGTCGGCGCGCGGATCCGCTCCTCGAACACCAGCCGACGGCGGAACAGGGGCCGCGCAGTGAACACGCGCTTCAGGAACGGCTCCGAGCGCTCGCCGAGCACATCGATCAGGGTCGAGACGGACACGGCGATCGCAGAGACGGTCAGCGTGCCCCCCCGGAGCAGGTTCTCCAGGCCCTTGAAGGTGCCCTTCTGATCGTGCTCCAGGAGCGCCGGCAGCAAGGCCCGGAAGGCGTCCGGCGAAGCCAGGCGACCGCCGAGCAGGCTGGCTCCGAGCACCTTGAGGGTCTCGGGGGAAGCGCTGGTCATCAGGCCCAGGGTGATCTCGGTCAGGACCCGCGGCTCGGTCTCGTCGCGCAGCCGGGCCTCGAGTCGGTCCCGCATCTTGGGCGTGCCCACGTTGCCCAGCACGAGCACCACGTTGCGCACCAGGAACCACGGTGCCTGGGTGCCGGCGTCGAGCACCGCGTCCAGTGGGGCCAGCACCTGGTCCGGATCGTCGCCGTGGGCCAGGGCCATGCGACCGGTGATGGTCAGGACGTCCACCAGGTCGAGGCGGTGGGCCTTGTCCTCGCCGGCCCGGAGCTCCTCGAGGATGCGTGGCACCGAGCGGGACCCCAACAGGTACAGGAGCTCTTCCGTCTCGGGATCACCGCCGTCCCTGGCGCGCAGCTGGAGAAGCAGCGAGCGGATCACGCTGGTCCGGGCGATGCGGCGCATCGCGGTGTTCGCGCGCTGGCGGAGGGAGCGGGTCTGGCCGTCGTCGTGGACCAGGCTGTCCAGCACCTGGACCGCCCGCAGGGCCTCTCGCCGCTGGCCGGCCTGGAGCAGCCAGGGCACGTGGGCCTCGAGCACCTCGATGGCGGGCCCGCTGCCCTCGCCAGTGGTCCCGCCGTAGACCGCGTTGCCGAGCTTGCCCAGGACCTCCAGCGCCAACACGGGGCGGTCGTCCAGGGCCTCGATCACACCCACCCTCAGGCGCGCCCCGGCCGAGCGCTCGCGCCAGGACCGGGCCAGGAAGTCCGCAAGGTCCGGCGCCTTCAGACTGCAGAGTCCCACCACCGCCTGGTCCTCGACCGCGGCGTAGACCTGGCTCAGCTCGCGCTGAGGGAAGCGCTGGACCAGGTCGTCGGCCAGAGCAGCCACCGGATCGCCCGACGCCATCAGCGACGAGAGCAGCCCCTCGGGTCCGAAGGGGCCGGTGAACATCTTCGCGACGGTCTCCTGCAGCCCTGCCTGGATGGCCGACTCACGACTGCGGTAGCGGGTCTTGCCGGTGAGGGTGTCCTCCTCTTCGATGGCGGGGGCGGCGCTGTCGCCGAACATGACGGTCTCGTCCGCGTCGTCGAACAGCGCCCGCTCCAGCCCCGACATGGGCACGGCCCCCAAGGCGGTGGGCGGTGGCTGCCGAGCGGGCTCGGGGACCGGCGCCGGCTCGGCGGACCGCGGCCGCTCCAGGGTCGGGTTCACGACCAGCGGGCCGGCGACCTGGGGCCGCTCTCCGGCTTCGATGGCCGCCCGACAGGCGTCGGGCTCGGTAGCGGCCAGCCAGCCGAACACGTCCAGGAGATCGTCGGCCAGCAACACCCCTTCGATCAGCACGGCCTTGACCCCGCGCTCGCGCAGCCAGGCCGCCAGCTCGACGCTCTCCTTGAGCTCGGGCACGTTCTTGTCGACGGTGCACTCGTTGACCGCCAGCAGGTAGCTGCGCCCGTCCAGGAGCAGGTCCCCGTGGGCCCGATGGGCGTCGCACAGGTGCCCGATCAGCCGGTCGGCCTGCTCCAGCAGCACCGGGTGGTCCTGGGGGTACATGCGCAGGCTGTTCACGAAGACGCGCAACACCCGGACCAGGTGGATGAGCTCCTTCTGGGGCAGTCGCCCCAGGGCTCGGCGGTCGACGTGGGTGGTGGCCATGGTCCGGCTCCCTGGACGCTCGCTCAGAAGAAGTCTGCCACGACCTCGCGGATGGAACGCTGGAGGTCGACTTCGTCGGTCAACGTGCGGGCAAAGGCCGCGTCGCAAGCCCGTCGCGCGGGCACGCCCTGGGCCATGAGCTTGCCCGCGTAGATGAGCAGGCGCGTGGACACCCCCTCCTCGAGGCCACGCTCGGTCAGGTTGCGCACCTTCTCGGCGACCTTGACCAGCCGCTGGGCCACGTCGGCGTCGACCCCGGCCTCGGCCGAGACGATGGCCCGCTCGGTGTCCGCGGGGGGGTAGCGGAATTCCAGGGAGACGAAGCGCTGTCGGGTGGACTGCTTCATCTCCTTGAGCACCGACTGGTACCCGGGGTTGTAGCTGACCACGAGCATGAAGCCCGGGGGGGCCTTGATCACCTGGCCCAGCTTGTCCACGGGCAGGGAGCGACGGTGGTCCGTCAGGGGGTGCACGACCACCATCGTGTCGTTGCGGGCCTCGACCACCTCGTCCAGGTAGAGCAGCGCGCCGTGGCGCACTGCGGCCGTGGCTGGGCCGTCGCACCACACGGTCTCGTCCCCCAGGATCAGGAAGCGCCCCAAGAGGTCTGATGCGGTGAGGTCCTCGTGGCAGGCGACGGTGATCAGCGGCAGCCCCAGCCGGTGGGCCATGTGCTCGACGAAGCGGGTCTTGCCGCAGCCGGTGGGGCCCTTGAGGATGCAGGGCAGGCCCACGGCGTGGGCCGCCTCGAACAGGGACACCTCGTCGCCCACGGGGACATAGAACGGGGACTCGCCGACCAGGAAGTCGTCCCGGGGCGGAGTGATCGAGCGCATCGCGGAGGGGCCGGGGTCCGGGGTTCAGGCTTGGTGCGGTGGACAGTGTAGTCGGGGGCCTGCCTCAGCGCAGGGCGGCCTCCAGACGCTCGACCGGCTGGCCCAGGAGCTTGCGCCAGGTCAAGCCCCGGCCCAGGGCCTTGCCCTCGGGAGAGGTCAGCCGGTGCTCCAGCACGACGGCGTCTGCGGTGCGACCGCGCACCCGGGAGCGCACGGTGACGGGCTCGCCACCGGGCACGGCAGCCTGGAAGTGGAGCTCCTCGGCCACGGGCACCAGGTCATGGGGAGACAGGCCAGCCCCGCGCACGGCACGGGCGGTGGCCTCGTCCATCCACTCGATGAACATCGGGTGGTTGGCGTGGCCCTGGTAGTCCACGTGGTGGAACCAGCAGTCCAGGGTGTGCTCGTGCCAGCGGTCCGAGGGATCCCGCTGGCCCCGGTCCAGTCGCACCGAGGGGTCGTCGACCTGGGTGGGTGGAAAGTCCGCCATCACCGCGTCGCTGGCCGGGCACAAGGCGCCGGAGCGATCCACGTGGGCCCAGCGCTGGGTCGCGTCCAGCAGGAACCCGCCGGGGCCCAGCAGGCGGACCTCGCGATGGCTCAGGCTGCGTCGGCGGAAGTCCTTGACCCAGGTGCGACCCTCCAAGGCTTCGTGGAAGCGCGGCTCCCGGTGGTGGCGCACGCTCATGGCGACGACCACGAAGCCGACGCCCTCCTCCTGGAATCTGGCGGCCGGCCAGCCTGCCTGGATGCTCGCCCGCATGACCACGGTCTGGATCACGCGCCACAGGCCCGCAGCGCGGGGCACCGCCCGAGGGCCGATGCTCTCATGGGGCACCTGCACGTCGAAGCGCATCACGCTCACGGGCCCACCAGCAGCTTGCCAGCGCTGGCCAGCACCACCACCAACAGCACGACCCGGACGAACCCGGGTCCCCAGGACAGGGTCAGCCGCGTGCCGAGCCAGCCCCCCACCCAGGACCCCGCCGCCAGCACCATGGCCGGCACCCAGTCGATCAGGTCCGCCGCCCAGAACAGGGCCATCGCCGGCAGGGTGAAGCCAAAGACCAGCAGCACCTTGACCCCGTTGGCCCCCACCAGGTCCAGGCCCTCGATGAGCACCAGGCCGGCCAGCAGGAAGACCCCCACCCCCGCCTGGAGGAAGCCGCCGTAGAGCCCCAGACCAAAGAAGGCCAGCAGGCGCGCGGGGGTCGGACGCGCCGGCACGTCCGCTCCTTCGAGCCAGCGCTTGGGCCGCACCCACAAGACCGCGAGCATGACGATCATCGCCACGCCGATCACCCGCTGGAAGGCCAGATCGGGCAAGAGCGTGCTGCCCCATGCCCCCAGGATCGAGCCCGCACACGCCGGCACCAGCAACACCAGGCCCCGCCGGGTCTCCAGCGCACCCTCGCGCTGGAAGCGCACGGTCGCGGCCAGGGACTGGACCATCACCCCGACCCGGTTGGTACCGTTGGCCATCGAGGCCGGCATGCCCAGCAAGATGAGCGCAGGCAGTGTGATCAGCGAGCCGCCGCCGGCGACGGTGTTGACCGTGCCTGCCACCAGGCCGACCCCGGCCAGCAGCGCCAGTGAGGGGCCGTCCATGGCGGGCCCCTATCGCGGCCGGCGCAGCCGGTGAGGGACGTGGAGCGCCTGCGTCAGGCCCTGGAGCCGGTGGCCCGTCAGGCCCGCGGGCTCGCGTGGCACAAGGAGCGCCCCTGGCGCACGGACACGCACGTGTGGCTGGAGCGGGAGGTCCCGACCGTGGACCTCCACGATCTGGGGCGCAAGCTGGCCCTGGAGGTGGTCGACACGGGCGCCGCTCTGGGGCCGGAGCTGGAGGCGGGTGCACTGCGACTGGTGACCGGGCGCGGGCGCCACTCGCTGACCGGCCCTGTGCTCCCTCGGGTCACGAGCGAGCGAGTCCGGGAGCACTGCCAGGAGCAGGGCTGGCAATTCCACGCAGATGGCGCCGCCAGGCTGATCTGGATCTTCGATCCGGCGCGGGCACCGGCGGCGGCACGTGGGGCCCTGCCCTGGTGGGTGCTCGCCTGGGGTGGCCTGGTGGTGGCGCTCGGCCTCTGGGTCTGCGCGACGAGGCTGGGACAGTGACGCGGCTGGCCTCCATCGCGGCGGTGTTGGCCGCAGCCGGGAGCTACTACCTGCTCGAGGTCGACCGCCGCTCGCCCAGGGCTCTGGACCTGGTCGAGCTGCAGGGCCAGGTCGGCGTGCCCCTGTGGGCCCTGCTCGCCGGGGCCGGGGTCGTGTTGTGGTGGCTAGATGGCCGGTCTGCACGGCCGCCCGCGACCGGCGCTGCCCGCGGCCCCACCCGTTCGGCGGCCCAGCCAGATCCCCCGCCCACGGCCGACGGCGACTGGTACGCCGCTGCGGTCGCCACGGCCCATGGCACGGCCTGGGAGCAGGGGGTGCGGGTCTCCTTTGCGCCCTTGCCCGACGTGGACGTGATGCTGGTGGTCCAGAGCGGCACCGCTGCGCGGATCAAGCGGTCTGTCAGGGCCTTTGCAGCCCTGCTCAGCACCCTGCCCCGTCCGCACCGTGTGCGCATCCAGCTGCGCCAGTGCGACACCGCCGGCCTGGACCTGTGCAAGGAGGTCGACGGCATCTTCCACACCTTCTGGCCCCGAGGAAAGCTGCGGGTGCTCCAGTCCGGCCAAGAGGTGGACGTGCTGTTCCAGCACCCGGAGCCCGGCTGGCCAGGTCAGCGGGTATAGGTCAAGGGTGACCCCTCTCCTGCTGTGGCTGGCGTGTACCGCGTCCACCGGCGACGACTCCGCACCCACGGTCGCCACGGACTCGGCGACCTTGGACTCCGACCCAGACTCGGGCAGCACCAGCGCGAGTTCCTGTGAGCCGATCACGGGCCAGGGTGGCCAGCCAGCGCTGGTCGAGGCCCTGCCTGCAGGCTCGAACCTGCTGCTCGTCTCCATCGACACCCTTCGCAAGGACCGGGTCGGCCGCTACAGCGGGCTGGACACCACGCCCTTCCTCGACGCCTGGCTCGATCAAGCGCTGGTGCTCGATGAGCACCGCTCCTGCTCCGACTGGACCGCACCGTCGATGCTCTGCGCCCTCACGGGGACCACCCCCACCGAGGCCGGCTACGAGCCCCACGCGGGCACCGATGCCGTGCTGATCGACGTGCCCGAGGACCTGGACGGTCTCACCGGCTGGCTGGCCGACGGCGGCTGGATCCCTGCGATCGTGACGGCCAACGCGGTGGTGGCCGAGGCCCAGCCAGCGCGGGTCGACCCTCGAGCCATCCAGCTCCTGGACCGGGAACCCGCCGAGGGCATCGTCGATGCCGGCCTGGCGGTCCTGGACAGCCTGCGCCAGGCCGGCAGTCCCTGGTTCCTGCACCTGCACTTCAACGATCCCCACTCGCCCTACGACCCGCCGGACGCCTACCTGGACGGCCTGGAGGGTCTGGAGGCCTGTCCCATCGACCTGACCGACGAGGCCGCCATCGTGGCCTTTGCCAGTGACCCCGACAGCCTGTCCGCCGAAGACCAGGCGCTGGTGGTGGCCCACACCGAGGTCCGGTACCAGGGCGAGCTCACCTACCTGGACGATCAGCTGGCCCGGCTGCTCCAGGCACTGCAAGACCGGGGCGTGCCGGACGACACCCTGATCGTGCTGCTCTCGGATCACGGCGAGCCCTTCCTGGAGCACGGCGCCTACACCCACGGCACGACGCTCCACGTAGAAGAGGTCGACGCCATCGCTGCGGTCTGGGCCCCGGGACTGTCGCCGGGCACCTGGAGCGGGCCCACGGCCCACCAGGACCTGACGCCGACGGTGCTCCAGGCCCTGGGCCTCCAGAGCCCTTCCACGGTCACCGCGCCCGTGCTGGGCACAGCGCCTGCCGACAGGGCCCGGCACGGCTTTCGACAGTACCGGGACGTGCCACCGCTGCACGTGCTCACCCGAGGGACCCAGCGGCTGCTCTACGGCTGGGACGGCACCCGGGCCTTCTACGAGCTGGCCACGGATCCAGCCGAGCTGACCGACACCTACGACGCCGATGCGGCGGGCGTGCGCTGCCTGTGGGAGCACCTGGATCCGTGGATCGCGCTCGCGATGCCGATCATGGGAGACTACGCGCCGGTCGATCCCCACCCCTGAGGAACGGACATGCCCCTGCCGCCGTGGCTCGCCGTCTCACCCCACGCCGAAGAGCTCACCAGCCTGCACCAGGTCGCGTGGGCCGACGGCGTGCTGAGCTCTGAGGAGCGGGTCCTGATCGGCGCTCTGGTCCGGCGACTGGGCCTGGCTCCGCCGGAAGAGGGCCTGGCTGCCTGGCTCGACAAGCGACCGGATCCCTGGCCCGGCGTTCCCTCGATCGAGGGGGCTTTTGAGCGACGCTTCCTGATCAGCGAGGCCATTCGCGTGTCCTATGAGGACGGGGACTACACCCCGGACGAGGAGCGCCGCATCCAGGCCTGGGCCCGGGCCTGGAACATCGATCCCGACGAGGTCGCGCTGCTCGAGGCCGAGTACCTGGAGACCCGGGCCACCCGGGATCCCTTCAAGCTCTGAGTCGCGCCAGCGGGAACTACTCCGGCCGCCCCTGGTCCAGCCACGCCAGCACCAGGGCCAGGTCGTCGTCCCCAAGGGCCGGCAGGCCCAGGGGCATGCCCGGGCGCTCGGAGCGCTGGACCCGTGCGGGCTGCTCGCCGTGGTCCACGGTGTCCCGGTGGTCCTCGGCCCGACGGTCCCACAGGACCCGCCGCAGGACCTCCTCTGGCACCGCCCTGACCCCGGCCAGGGTCTCGAGCTCGACCCCGGTGCCCTCGTAGCCGAAGCCGCCTGCGTTCCCCGGACCGCGGCGGCCCTCGTTGCGCTCGGGGTTCATGTGGCAGTGGGCGCAGATGCGACCGAACACGGCCTCCTCGACCTGGGCCCAACCCACCGAGCCTTCGTGGCTGGGCAGCTCGGCATCGCGCGGCGCCGCCACCGACCAGCCGGGCTCCGCGAGCCACAGGAAGTCCCGCACGGCCACCGCCTGGTCCCGGGTCAGGCCCAGCGCGGGCATCGTCGCGGCGGCGCTGATCGACGCTGGGTCTTGGATCCACGCGACGGCGCGATCCGGGTCCATGCGGTCCCTGGTGTGGGCCAGATCCGGCGCCAGGGGCACGCCCGGATCGGGCAGCCGCGCTCCGAACCCGTGGCAGGTGGCGCAGGCCCGCTCCCCGTAGAGCCGCTCGCCCTCGGCGATCCGGTCGGGATCCGGCGGTGGGGCGGCCGGGACGGGCGCCTGGGCCTGGGTGGCGGCCTGGGCCAGGGCATCGAGCTCGGCGCCGGACAGCGCGAAGCGGGGCATGGTCTCCGGCAGGCCCGGCCGCACGTCGTGGGGGTCCTGGAGCCAGGCCCGGAGCCAGTCCGGATCCAGCCGCGCCAGGCCGGCCTCCAGCGACGGCACCTGGAGATAGCTTGCGATGTTGCGCTCGTAGCGCGCCCACCGGGGGAAGGCCGCCATGGCTGCGGCGCGGGCCTCGGGCACCGAGGCCACCTGCCTGATCCAGACGTGGCAGCCCTGGCAGGACTCCAGGCGACTGGCCTGGGCCACGCCAGGCACCGTGTGGCACAGGTTGCAGTTGCCGGCCTCATAGGCCTGGACCGCGCTGACAGGGGTCGCGGCGACCGGCTCGGCGGCCGGCGCGGGGCCCACCTCGGGGCCGCAGCCCGCCAGGGCCAGGACCCCGACCAGGATCAGGACTGGGGGTCCGCCGTGGCGGTGAGCGGAGCAGGCGTCTCCGGCACGGCCGGCGCGTCCGTCGCTTCGGGTGTGGGCACCTGGGGAGCGGTCTCGAGGGTCTCCAGGCCCGGCGGCTGGGGGGTGTCCGGTGCGTCCTCCACCTGTCCGAGCAGCTGGTCGATCCCGCCCATGGCGTCGGCGAGCACCATGTCCTCCATCGGCGGCATGCCACAGGCCCAGGCGGGCAGCGACGCGGCGAAGAGGGCAGAAGAGGCGGCGAGGAGGATGAGGGTGCGCATGGACGACTCCGGGTTGCAGGTGTCCGGACAACGTCGACCCCTCGCGGTTCCTTACAGCCGTCGGCAAGCTGTCAAGGATTGTCGCTCGCGGGCACCGAGTAAGGCGAGTCCACCCCCAGCGCCTCGACCAGGAAGGCCCACTTGTCGGCGGCTTCGTCCAGCCGCATCTCCGTGGACTTTCCGGCGCCGTGGCCGGCCCGGGTCTCGATGCGGATCAGCGTGGGCTCGGGACCCGCCTGGGCGTGCTGGAGGGCAGCCGCGAACTTGAAGCTGTGGGCCGGGACCACGCGGTCGTCGTGGTCGGCGGTCACGATCATCGTGGACGGGTAGGCCGTGCCCGGCACCGTGTTGTGCACCGGCGAGTAGTCCAGGAGCGCCTGGAACATCTCCGGGCTGTCATCGACCGTGCCGTAGTCCGACGCCCACGCCCACCCGATGGTGAACAGGTGGTAGCGAAGCATGTCCAGGACGCCCACTTCGGGCAGGGCAGCGCCGAACAGGTCGGGCCGCTGGAGCAGGCAGGCGCCGACCAGCAGGCCGCCGTTGCTGCCCCCGCGGATGGCCAGCCGCTCCGGGCGCGTGTAGCGCTGGGCCACCAGCCACTGTGCGGCCCCGATGAAGTCGTCGAAGACGTTCTGCTTCTGCTGGAGCGTGCCCGCTTCGTGCCAGTCCGCGCCGTACTCGCCGCCGCCCCGAAGGTTGGGCATGGCGTAGACGCCGCCGAGCTCCATCCACACCAGGTTGGCGATGCTGAACCAGGGGGTCAGCGAGATGTTGAAGCCCCCGTAGCCGTAGAGCAACGTGGGGTTCTCGCCGTCGAGGACCAGGCCCTTCTTGTGGGTCAGGAACATCGGCACACGCGTGCCGTCGGCGCTCTCGTAGAAGACCTGGACCGTCTCGTAGGCACCCGGATCGAAGTCCACCTGGGGTCGCTTCCACAGGGTCGAGGTGCCGGTCGCCAGCTCCAGGCTGTAGACGGAGCGGGGGTCGGTGAAGCCCGTGAAGCCGTAGAAGACCGTGCCGGCGTCGGCGTCCCCGTCGAACCCCCAGGCCGAGCCGATGCCCGGCAGCGCCAGCTCGGCGCCGGGCCCTCCGTCCAGGTCGCGCAGCTCGACCCGGGAGTGGGCGTCGGAGATCCAGGTCAGCACCAGGCGCCCTCCCACCAGGTCCACGTCCTCGAGCACGTCGTCGCCCTGGGGCACCACCTCGGTGATGCGTGCGTCCGAGGGGGCCGACGGATCCACCCGGATCAACCGGTAGCGGGGGGCCTCCAGGTTGGTGAGGAACCACAGCTCGCCATCGATCCGGCCCACGAAGCGGTAGCCGGCGTCCCGCTCGTCCAGCAGGGGCACCACCGGCGCATCGGCCACCGTCAGGTCCTGGGTGTAGATGCGGTTGAGCTCCTCGGTGCCCTCGGACACGTGCACGATGAGCCGCTCGCCGTCGTCGGTGACCAGACCCCCGAAGCCCCAGGTGGGCTGATCGGCCCGCTCGTAGACCAGCCGGTCCTGGTCCTGGGACGCGCCCACGGGGTGGAACCAGAGCTGCTGGTGCAGGTTGACCTGCTCCAAGGGGTCTTCCGGCGCCGGGTACCGCGAGTAGTAGAAGCCCGAGCTGTCTGCGGCCCAGGACAGGCCCGAGAACTTGACCCAGGAGAGCGCGTCGTCGAGGTCCTGGCCGGTCTCGACGTCGCGCACATGGACCGTGCGCCAGTCCGAGCCGCCGTCGGAGAGGGCATAGGCCAGGTAGCGGCCGTCTTCGCTGACGCTCCAGCCCCCCAGGGACACGGTGCCGTCCTCGGACAGCGTGTTCGGGTCCAGCAGCACCTGGGGCTCGGCCTGGGGCCCCTGGGCCCAGTACAGCACCGAGTGGCTCTGGAGGCCGTCGTTGCGGGTGTAGAAGGTCCGCCCGCCTTCGGTGCGCGGCATGCCGAACTTCTCGTAGTTCCAGAGCTCCTCGAGTCGCTGGCGCAGCCCCGGGCGGGCGTCGATGGCACCGAGCCAGTCCTGGGTGAGGGCGTTCTCGGCATCGATCCAAGCCCGGGTCTCGTCGCTGTCCGGGGTCTCGAGCCAGCGGTAGGGGTCGGCCACCTGGACCCCGTGGAAGGTGTCGACGATGTCCCCCCGACGGGCCTGGGGGTACGCCAGCGGCTCAGGAGCCACGGGGGCGGGCGCAGGGGACTTGGTCGCGCAGCCGAGCAGCGCGAACACGATGACGGGGCTCACGCGCCCTCCAGGGCTCGGGGAGGGCGGTGTGTAACCAGGGTGTGACGTCGCTCCGGGGACGACGCCCGGCACCGACACGGACTTGACGACGCGATAGGCCGCAGGGCTGGAGGCCCCTTGAGCAAGCTGGAGCAGCTCAACGCAGACCTGCAAGGGCTGGCGCCCGCTGCGTGGGCCTGCCTGTCGCGGATCGGCCGCCAGGCCGTCACGCCCCAGGGCATTCCAGCCCAGTCGCTCGAGGCCCGGGACTGCGCCTACAAGGCCACCATGGGCCAGGTCACCGATGGCCACGGCCGCGCCGTGCCGCTCCCAGCCCTGGCCCGCGCCCTGGCCGGCGTCGACGTCGAGCAGGCCTTCCTGTACTCCCCCCAGGGCGGCATGCCGGCCCTGCGCCGGGCCTGGGCCGAGCGGCTCGACGCCCGTGACCGCCCGGTACGGCGCTCGCTGCCCCTGGTCACCAACGGGCTGACCCACGGGGTCTCGCTGGTGGCAGACCTGTTCTGCGGCCCGGAGACCCCGGTGCTGGTCCCCTTCCCCACCTGGGGCAACTACCAGACCGTCTTCGGCCTGAGGCGGGGCGCCAGCCTGACGCCCTGGCGGTTCTTCTCGGACCACGGGGCCCTCGACGTCGCGGCCTTCGAAGGCGCCTTGGCCGAGCTTCAGGGACCCGCCGTCGTGGTCCTGAACTTTCCGGGCAACCCCACCGGCTGCGCCCCGACCCGTGCCCAGTGGGCTCGGATGCACCGGGCGCTCGTGGACCACCCGGGCCCGCTGGTCGCGCTGTGCGACGACGCCTACAGCGGCATGGTCTGGGAACAGGGCCTCCAGGTCCAGAGTCCCTTCCACGACCTGGTGCGCGATGGCGACTCCGCCCGGCTCCTGGCGGTCAAGGTCGACGGCGCCACCAAGGAGCTCGGGTTCTTCGGCGGGCGCGTCGGCTTCGTGACCTTTGGCGTCGATGGCGCCGCGGCGACGGCCCTCGAGGACAAGACCCGGGCGGTGATCCGCGGGACCATCTCGTGTCTGCCCGGTCCCAGCCAGGCCGCGGTGCTGGCGGCGCTGGCCGATCCCGAGCTGCCCGCCCAGGAACAGGCCTTTCGCGACATGCTCCGGGCCCGCTATGTCGCCCTGAAGCAGGCCCTGCTGTCCCTCGAAGGCACCCGGTTGCGGCCCCGGCCCTTCAACGCGGGCTTCTTCGCCCTGGTGCACGTCGACGGCGAAGACGTCGACGCCGTGCGGCGACGGCTGATCGAAGACCACAGCGTGGGGCTGATCGCCATCCCCGCTGTCAACGCCCTGCGCATCGCCTACGGGGCCATCGACATCGCCGACATCGACGAGCTGGTGCGCCGACTCAAGGCCAGTGTGCGCTGAGCTCGGTGCGGTAGCGTGGGCCGATGCCCGACCTCCTCGCGCCCCACCACCTGGAGCGGCTCCCGCTCTTCCCGCTGCCCGGGGTGGTGCTCCTGCCCCACACGCTGCTGCCGCTGTACATCTTCGAGCCGCGGTACCGCCAGATGGTGGGCTGGTGCCTGGCCCACGACTGGCCGCTGGCCGTGCCGATGCTGCCCCACGGCGTCGATCCAGCCGGGGACCCCCTGACCGTGCCGATCACCGGGGTCGGGGACATCGCCCACCACGAGGAGCTCCCCGGCGGCCGCTTCCAGGTCTTGCTGCGCGGGCTCGGCCGCGCCCGCATCGTGGCCGACGCCGACAAGGAGGGCCTGATCCGCATGGCCCGCCTGGAGAACATCGCCGACCAGCCCGTGTCGGACCCGGTCCGCGCCGCCGCCCAGATCACCTCGATGCGGGCCTTGATCCGGGCCCTCTCCAGGGTGCACCCAGAGGCGTCCGAGGCCTTGGACTCGGTCATCGACGAGACCGACGACCCGGCGGTGATGGTCGACTGCGTCGGCTCGGTGTTGTACCGCGAGCCCGTCTCTCGCCAGACCTTCCTCGAGGAGCCCCGGGTCTCGGCGCGCCTGGACCGGGTCGTCGACGACCTGGCGGAGCTGGTCGGCGGGCTGGGCGATGCCCCTGATCTGAAGGAACTCAACTAAGGCGATAGATCACGGTCTCCACCCCTGGAGCTCGCCTTGGCCCACGCGATCGATCCGACCCTGGACCTGGACCAGGCCATCGAGGACCTGCGCCGGGAGCGCAACGCCGTCATCTTGGCCCACTACTACCAGGAGCCTGAGATCCAGGACCTGGCCGACCACATCGGGGACTCGCTGCAGCTGGCCCAGGCCGCCCGGGACACGGACGCCGACGTGATCCTGTTCGCCGGCGTGCACTTCATGGCCGAGACGGCCAAGATCCTCAACCCCGAGCGGATCGTCGTCATCCCTGACCTGGCCGCGGGCTGCAGCCTGGCCGACTCGTGCCCGGCACCGATGCTCAAGGCCTGGAAGGACGCCCACCCCGACCACGCGGTCGTGAGCTACATCAACTGCACCGCCGAGACCAAGGCGCTGTCCGACGTCATCTGCACCAGCAGCAACGCCCGCCGGGTGGTGGACTCGCTGCCGCCGGAGCAGCCGATCCTGTTCGCACCAGACCGCAACCTGGGCAGCTGGTTGATCCGCGAGACTGGCCGCGACATGACCCTGTGGCAGGGCACGTGCGTGGTGCACGAGACCTTCTCCGAGCGCAAGCTGATCGCGCTCCAGACCCAGCACCCAGAAGCCCGGGTGATCGCCCACCCCGAGTGCGAGCCGGACGTGCTGCGGCACGCCCACCACATCGGCAGCACCAGCTCGTTGTTGCGCTACACCCACGAGACCGACCACAGGACCTTCATCGTGGCCACCGAAGCCGGCATCCTGCACCAGATGCAGGCTCGGTCCCCGGACAAGACCTTCCTGCCCCTGCCGCCCAAGAACGACACCTGCGCCTGCAACGAGTGCCCCTTCATGCGGCTGAACACGATGGAGAAGATCTACCTGGCTCTGCGGGACCTGAGCCCCCGGATCGAGATGACCGAGACCCTGCGGCTCGCGGCGCTGAAGCCGCTGGAGCGTATGCTCGCCCTGAGCTGAGAGGCCGGATGCCATGAGCGGCAGTGCGCCGACCGTTGGACCGTGGGTGGGCGTCGAGCCCCTGGCGGGCACCGAAGACGTCGAGACCTGGCTGGTGAATGGCGAGGAGCACCCCTTCGGCGTGCTCAAGATCGCCCGCAGCCCCGACGACCGCCTGCTGCTCCGGCGTGAGTCCCGCATCCTGGAGCTCATCGAACATCCCCGCCTGCCCCGCCTGTTGGACTCGGACCCCGGCGGCGACTGGCTGGTGCACGACTATGTCGAGGGCACGCCGCTGACCGCGTCGCTCGGTCGGCTCACCCTGCGCGAGGCCGTCGACGTGGCCGCCGTCCTGGCCATGGTGCTGGCGCACCTCCACACACACGGCGTGATGCACGGGAACCTGTGCCCGGACAGCGTGGTGCTCGATCGGCGGGGGGTGCCGCGGCTGGTCGGGCTGGAGCTCGCCTGGACCCACGAGGACGACGTGCGACGCCCGGGGCGGCCCGGCCACGCGGCCCCGGAACAGGTCCGCAGCGGCCGCCCGGCACCCGCCAGCGACATCTACTCCCTTGGCGTGCTGCTCTACCTGATGGTCACCGGCCTGATGCCCTACCGCGCCGCCGACCCCGCGGCGCTGACCTACCTCCCGCTCACCAGCCTGCCGGAACCGCCGGCCGCCTTGCGCACCGACCTGCCGGAGCTGTTGAACGACCTCATCCTGCGCATGATGGCCCGGGATCCCGCCCTCCGACCAGGCCCGACCCGCCAGCTGCCCGCACGGCTCAGGCACTCCCTTCGCAGCCGCCCGTCGCGGCCGGTGGTCGGCATGCAGCAGGAGCGTGAGGTGCTGCGGCGCATGGTGGCGCTGGCGGCCAATGGCCACCCCGAGGTGGTCGTGCTGCACGGGGCCCGAGGGAGCGGCCGCACCACGCTCATCCGCGAGGCGCTGACCTCAGCCCGCCGGCAGGGTCTGCAGGTGGTCGAGGTGCGCGAAGGGCTGCCCGCACTCGATCCCGGGGGCCAGCCCAGCGTGGTGGCCCTGGACGGCAACAGACCGGACCACGTGGAGCTGGTCGGACGCATCCTGGGCAACGACCTGCCGTGGCTGGTGCTGGTGCGGGCAGATCGACCGCTGCCCAGCCTCGTGGCGCTGGGATCCAGGCAGGTGCAGCCCAGCCCCCTGGACCGCGAGGCCATCGCCGTGCTGCTAGAGCACTACGGGCGCCCGCCCGCAGACGCCCAGGCCTTGCACCAGGCCACCGGCGGCCTGCCCGAGGGGGTGCGCGCGTCGATCCAGGAGGCCATCCACCCCCACCGGAGCCTGAATCGCCTGCAGAGGGGGCTGGTGGCGGCGCTGGGCATGGGCCCCATCCGTTTGCCGGATCTGGCACGCTCTTTGGGCATCGGCGAACACGAGCTGCTCGACGTGGCCGAGCCCCTGCTGGACAGCGGGCGCATCGTCGAGTTCGACGGGGGAGAAGCCCTGGGTCCGTCGGCGTCGGTGGCCGATCAGTCCCGGTCGTCCAGGTAGGCCCCCAGGCTCTCGTTGACCCGCTCCAGGTTGGGCGTGATCAGCGACACGATGAACCGCTCGACCTTGGGTCCGAGCCGACCGGCCATCAGTCGCGGCACGCCGCGGACCTTGGCCAGGTCGATCTGCAGCTCGCCCTCCAGCAGCACCCGCGTGGTGTGGGCGTCGACCACGTGGAAGCTGTTGGTGCCCTTGCAGGTCACGGACTCCGAGAAGGCCCGCACGTGGAGCTCCCAGCGCACGAGCTGCTCGGCGTCGGACCAGGCCGCGTGGTCGTCCCAGCACATCATGTCGGGCTTGATGATCGCCTTGGCGAAGCTGGGCACCTCGCGTTCGGCGACCCACAGGTTGTGGAGCTGGACCGTGCCGTCCCCATCGACCCGCTCGACCACCCGGATCTCCCGGATGTCCGGGGTGTAGGCCGCGACCTCGGACAGCTTGTCCCGATAGGCCAGGTAGACGTCGTCCCGGGCGTGGTGGATGAGCGACTCAGAGTGGATGCGCACTGCGACCCCCGGGCCGGGCAGCGTACCCCAGGGCGGCGCCGGGATAGAAGTCCCCATGGCTCGCAAGCACCGACGCTCCGGTCCGCGCCCGGTCGACCGGATCTGGACCCGGGGCGTGCCCGACCTGGCGGCCCCGCTGGCCCGTGCCCTGTCGCTCACCGGCTCCGAGCCCCGGTGGACCCACGGCTTCCACACCTACCCGGCCGGGCTGCCAGCCGATGCCACCGGACTCTTGCTGGCGCAGCTCGCTGAGGGTCCCGTCCTGGACCCGTTCTGCGGCGGGGGCACCGTGTTGGTCGAGGCCCAGGCGCTGGGCCGGTCGGCGTTGGGGGCGGACCTCTCCCCGGTGGCCCAGCTGGTGGCCGCCACCCGCACCTGGCGTCCTGACCCGGCCGACATCACCGCCATGCGGAGCGCGGCCCGCCGCATCACGGCCGCAGCACGGGCCGAGCCTCGCCCCCCCCAAGACCCGATCCTTCAGGACACGGCCCAGTGGTTCGAGCCCCACGTGATGGCGGAGCTCGAAGCCCTGCGCCTGGGCATCCTGGACGCCCCCGCCCAGGTCCAGGGGGCCCTGTGGTGCTGTCTGTCCTCCCTGCTGATCAAGGTGTCCCACCGAGCCAGCGACACCAGCCAGCGGCGTGTCGAGCAGCGACGTCCTCCGGGCACGACGGCCGTGCTGTTCCACAAGAAGGCCCGCGAGCTCGGTCGGCGGATCGAGCGCTATGTCCAGGCGGTGCCAGAAGGCACACCAGCCGCCTCGGCCGCCCTGGCAGACGCGCGGACCTGGGCGCCCGGTGTGACCGGCAGCGCCTTGCTCACCTCCCCGCCCTACCCCGGCGTCTACGACTACCTGCCCCTGCAGGCCCTGCGCGTGGCATGGCTCGGCCTGGACGACACCCGGGGGCGCCGCCAGGAGATCGCCTCACGGCGGGGCTTCCGAGCCGAGCGACGCCGTGCGCTGGCGACCTGGCGACGGGACAGCCAGGCCTGGCTGGCCAACATGAGACAGGCCCTGCATCCGGGCAGCCGGGGCATCGTGATCATCGGCGATGGCCAGGTGGGCGAGCGGCACATCGACGCGCTGGAGGAGACCGTGCGCGCGGCGGAACACGCCGGCTGGCACCCGCTGGCCAGCGCGTCCGGGGAGCGGCCGGATCCCGGGCGTCGGTCCCAGCGCCAGGAACACATCGTCCTGTTGGAGCGCCCATGACCGACGAGACCACCCTCGCCGAGCTCAAGTCGGCGGTCCAGGCCTTCAACGACGCCCGGGACTGGGCCCGCTACCACTCGCCGCGCAACCTGGCGATGGCGCTGTCCGTCGAGGCCGCCGAGCTGCTGGAGCTCTTCCTGTGGAGCGCCGACGACGGGCCCCAGCCCCCCGTGGCGAGCCGCGAGGGCCGGGTGCCCGAGGAGCTGGCCGACGTGCTGATCCTGGTGGCCAACCTGGCCTCCCGCCTGGACATCGACCTGGGCCAGGCCGTCGCGGCGAAGCTGGCCAAGAACGACGCCAAGTACCCGGCCGCCCAGGTCGCCGGTCGCCTGGAGAAGTACGACGAGTACTGAATCGGCCGGATCAGACGAGTACTGAGGCGCAAGCGATCAGTTCAGCGAGAGCGGATCCGCCAGGGTGAAGGGCGCGATGGCGGCGTCGAAATCGTCGCCGGTGTCCGGGCGCATCTGGTAGCTGCCGTGCATGGTGCCCATGGACGTGGTCAGCGGGCAGCCCGACGTGTACTCGAAGCTCTCGCCGGGCTGCAGGGTCGGCTGCTGCCCGACCACGCCCGGCCCGCGCACGTGCTCCTCGTGCCCCGTGGCGTCGGTGATGACCCAGTGCCGGGAGATCAGCTGGACCGGGGCTTCCCCCAGGTTGGTGATCCGCACCGTGTAGGAGAAGAACCAGAAGCGATTGGCCGGATCGGACTGCTCTTCGTGGAAGCGCGAGCGCACGTGCACCCGGACACCCTGGGTCACCGCTTCGGACACGCGCACTCCCTGCTGGGCCTTGGGTATCGACGCGTCCGCTGACCGGCAACGGGGCCGGGCCTCAATCGCAGCGGTTGTCGCCGTCCGCGTCTGTGCAGCCCAGCCCGACGAGGGGCCGGGTGATGCCCCCGCTGGGGGTCTCGGGTGCGCTCACGTAGAGGTCCGCCACGAAGCGACCGGTGGCCGGCGGGTCGAAGGCCAGGGTGATGACGATCTCGTCGCCTGGCTCCAGCTTGCCGGGCACGCCCTCGTGGGACTCCAGTGCAAAGTCGTCGGCGTAGTTCCCTTCGAACCAGAGGTCTTCGACGATGGACGACTGGTCCCCCAGGTTGCTGATGGTCACCTGGGCCAGGGATCGCACGCCCGCGGGCGTGCGGTCGAAGAGGACCTCGGACTCGGGCAGGACCTCGAGCTCGGCGCCCTCGGGCAGCTCGCCAGTCATGTCGTCGAGACCCGGCGTTCCACAGGCGATCAGGGCAAGCAGCAGCACCACATGGACCTCCGCGCGCGAGAGAAGCAAGACCCGTGCCGGCCGTCGATCCCCATGGCGTCGCCCCAGGGACGCGCTGATCGGGTCACCGGCGCCACAGTCCGCGGCCCAGAAGTCGCAGTCACACCCTGATACCATCCGCCCCCGTGGCCGATCGCCCCTCGATCCTGCGTCCGCCGAGACCGGACGACGTGGCAGCCGCCCTGGTCGCGAGGCACCGCGCTCGGGTGGAGCGGCTCGACGACCGAGCGCTGGTGGAGCTGCTCGAAGACACCATCTACCACGAGCACCACCGCTTCGAGGAGTACGGCGGCAGCGACGCCGAGCAGCGCCTGGTGGACCAGGCCACCCGCGCGGTCCTGGACGGACACCGGCACGTGATGGAGGCATCGGGCGAGGCCATCGTGCGGGCCTATGGCCTCGAGGTCTACAGGCCTTTCTCCCACACCGCCTTCAAGCTGGCGACCCGCATCCTGCCAGGGGCCCTGACCAGGCTGGTCACGGCCACCGATCCGCCCCGGCTTCTCACCGGAGACTTCGATCCCAGCCGTCGCTTGAAGGTCCAGGGCGCCGTGGACCACGTCCGGGCCCTGGCCCAGCACGGCACCATCCTGTTGGTCCCCACCCACCTGAGCAACCTGGACTCGCCGCTCCTGGGCTTCGCGCTGCACATGGCCGGCCTGCCTCCGTTCACCTATGGGGCAGGGCTGAACCTGTTCGACAACCCGATCATGGACTTCTGGCTCAGCCGGCTGGGGGCGTACACGGTCGACCGCCGCAAGCGCAACCGGCTCTACAAGGACAGCCTCAAGGACTACTCGGTCGATGTGCTGCGCCGGCGTTGCCACCAGATCTTCTTCCCCGGCGGGACTCGCAGCCGCAGCGGCCTGGTCGAGAAGTCTCTCAAGAAGGGCCTGCTGGGCACGGGTCTGACGGCGTGGCAAGAGGGCCTGCGCGACGGGGCGGACCGGCCCGACGTGTTCGTGGTGCCGTGCACGATCTCGATGCACCTGGTGCTCGAGGCGGAGTCGCTGGTCGACGACGCCATGGCCCGGAACGGCCGCTCCCGCTTCATCATCGACGACGACGAGTTCTCCCGTCCACGGGACGTGGTGAGCTTCACCCGCCAAGTGCTCAACCTGGACGAGTCGGTGTTCGTCACCCTGTGCGAGCCCATGGACGTGATCGGCAACCCCGTCGACCGCCAGGGTCGCAGCCTGGACCCCGGCGGCAACCCCGTGGACCGGCGAGACTACGTGCGCGACGCCCACGGCAACGTGCGAAGCGACCCCCAGCGCGACCGGATCTTCACCCAGCGACTCTCAGAGCGCATGGTCCAGGCCTACCACCGAGACAACGTGGTGCTGTCGACCCATGCCGCGGCCTTTGCCACGTGGCAGGTGTTCGCCAGTCGACACCCCAACCGGGATCCCTACAGGCTGGTGCGGGTGGACCCTCAGCGGCGCATGGTCCCGCTGGACGAGGTGCTCGCCGAGCTGGAGCGGGTGGTGGCCCACGTGAAGCGC
The DNA here is from genome assembly GCA_964519895.1 of uncultured Enterobacterales bacterium. Classification (GTDB taxonomy): domain Bacteria; phylum Myxococcota_A; class UBA796; order UBA796; family CAJQPC01; genus CAYFPX01. The sequence continues at coordinate 34,881 of CAZFLE010000034.1, forward strand.
CTCTCGGATGCCGGTCGGGTCCGCCACGGGCTGGCGAACACCGCCGAGACCGTGCTGGCCCAGGCCATGCGCCACTTCGACAGCTTCCACACCCGGCGGGCTCTGGCCCCGGTGGACCGCTTCCTGCAGCTCGATCCGCGCCTGATCTACTACTACCGCAACCGCCTGGTGGGCTACGGCCTGGGTGAGCACCGATGAAGATCGGCGTCGTGGGCAGAGGCCCTTGGGGGAACGCTCTGGCGACGCTGGCGACCGCGGCCGGGGGCCAGGTCCGTCAGGGCGGGCGAGACAGCGATCTGACCGCGCTGTCCGCCGAAGCAGACCTGTTGTTCGTCGCCACCCCCTCTCCGGTCCTCCGCGACGTCCTGTCCGCCCTGAGGCCCGGCCCCCGACATCGGGTCATCCTGGCGACCCGCGGGCTGGACCCCCAGCGGGGGGGCTGGCTCAGCGACGTGGTGGTCGAACACACCGCGGCGGTGCGGGTGGGCGTCGTCGCAGGCCCGGCCCTTCCGGCCGATCTCCAGGCCGGCCTGCCCTGCGCCCTGGTCGTGGCGAGCGCCTTCGACGAGGTCTGTCGGGCGGTCCAGGAGGCGCTCCTGTCCCAGAGACTGCGCATCTACCAGACCAACGACCTCCACGGCATCCAGCTCGCCGGGGCCATGGTGCCGGTCCTGGCGGCGGCGGTCGGCCTCGCGGACGGCGCGGGACTGGGTGCTGCGGCCCGGGGCCTGGTAGTCGCCAGGGGCCTGGCCGAGGCTCGTCGCCTGGCCCGTGGCCTGGGGGCCGACCCGAGCACGCTCCAAGGACTCGCCGGTCTGGGCGATCTGGCGAGCGCCCTGTCCAGGGACGATCACCCGGACATCCTCCTGGGCCGGGCCCTGGCCCGCGGCGAGCTGGCGCCCGACGCCGAGACCTGCCGCACGGCCGCAGCCGCCATCGCCCAGGCCGAGCGCCTGGGGGTGGAGCTGCCGCTCACGGCAGCGGTGCACGGGGTCGCGACGGGCCAGGTGGGTGTCTCCGCGGCCGTGCAGGATCTGATGACCCGGGCCCCCCGGCGGACCGAGGACTGAGACGCGGGTCAGAAGGTGCCCAGGGGCCCACCCAGGCCGGTCTCCAGCGCCACGATGAGCGCCCAGTCCCCAGGCCCCCGGCGGAGCTCCGCGACCCGCACCCCGACCCCGAAGAGCTCCACCCGTCCGTAGATCTCCGGCGACAAGGTGATCGCTTCGGTCCGGGTCACCAGCTGTCCGTCGACCACGGCGCCCGAGCGGCCGAAGTCCAGGGCCAGTCCCCCGCCCACGTCCAGGCTGGTCGAGAAGCGACCCCGGGCCAGGCGGAGCCGACCGGCCGCCAGCAGCTCGACACCGGTCCAGCGGGCGCTGCCTTGCTCCGCAGCCATCCAGTTGGCCCCCAGCGCATAGGCCGCGTGGCCCGTGATCACCAGCGTGTCGCGCACAGCCACGTGGGCGCCGACCCCCAGGCTCGGTGCGGTGCCGAAGTCCACGGGCATCAGCGCGACCGCATGCACGCCATAGGAACCGCCGATGGGAAAGGGGCGCTTCTCCGACGCCACCAGCGCGTCGACCGCTGCTGCAGGAGCCAGGAAGCCCACGTTGTCGGCCCGAAGCTTGCGCGACGTGATGCCGATGATCCGGCCGGCGGTGTCGACCACGGGGCCCCCGGAGTTGCCGGGGTTCACCGCCGCGTCGACCTGGATCAGGCGCTCCCCCACCGCCGAGACCACGCCCCGGGACACCGACCACCGCAGGACGCCGGCCAGCGCTGGGGACTGGTCGGCGGCCATGCCGTAGGGGTGGCCCAGGGCCCAGACCTCCTCGCCCTGCACAGCGGGTGCGGCCCGAACGACCAGGTGGGGCCGGCCGGCGAGCTCGGGGGCGGCGATCAGCGCGAGGTCCTCCCGCGGCGCCGTGCGCACCACCTGTCCTCGCGTCTCGGTGCCGTCCCGGGTGCCCAGCGTGGGCCGTCGCCCGCTGGCCACACAGTGGTAGGCGGTGGCCACGGTGCCCTGGTCGTCGATCAGCACGCCGGCGCACAGTCCCGGCCCGGCGCTGACCGTCACGACGCTGTCCAGCCAGGCGGCCAGATCCGACGCGGACGCCCCGCCCGAGCTGCCCAGGAACAGGCCGAAGAGACACCAACGGACTATGCGCATCGGGTCAGCCTATCCCCCACAGGAGAGCGAGTGATGCCCCTGACCGCGATCTGGCTCATGGCCCCCCTGGTGGCCTGTAGCGACAAGGACGACACCACCACCGCCACCGACACCGGCACGACCACGGTGCTGGACGACACCGGCACACCAGACGACACGGGCACGCCCGGCACGACCGACTCCGGGACCGTCGACGGCTGCGTGGACCAGACCGGTTCGGGCACGCTCGTCTCGGTCTACGGCACCCTGCTCGCCCCCGAAGGCCCGACCGTGGGCCACGTGGTGTGGGACCAGGCCACAGGCCTGATCACCTGTGTCGGTGACTGTGCGGTCGACGACGTCACCGTGACCTGCACCGGGGGGGTGGTCAGCCCCGGGCTCATCGACACCCACAACCACCTCCAGTACAACCACCTGCCTCCATGGCAGCACGACGGCCTGTTCGACGATCGCTACGAGTGGCGCAGCGATGGCAACTACCGGGACTTCACCGACATCTGGGACGAGGTCTCGGACGTGGCCAATTGCGAGGTCATGAAGTGGGCCGAGCTGCGGGAGCTCTTCGGGGGCACCACCGCGGCCGTCGGGTCCTATGGCACCAGCTGCATCGACGTGCTCGTGCGCAACCTGGACGAGGAAGACGCCTCCCATGGACTGCCGGACTACGACCTGTACTACTCCGCCCGCACGGTCACGAGCAGCGTCGACGCCGACGAAGCCGACGACATCCTGGGGGACCTGAGCTCGGGGTCCCTGGACATGCACCTCGATCACGTGGGCGAAGGCGTGCGGGGACACGTCACCAACGAGCTGGACCACATGATCGATCTGGGGGTGGTCGGGCCGGGCATCGCCTACGTGCACGCGACCGACGCGACGACCGACCAGCTCGCGACCCTGGCCACCACCGGCACGAGCATCGTCTGGTCCCCGCACTCGAACCTGGACCTGTACGGGGACACGACCCCAGTGGCGGTCGCCGCTCGCCTGGGCGTGAGCGTGCTCATCGGTCCGGACTGGACCCCGTCGGGCACCGACCACCCAGCCGAAGAGCTGGCCTGTGCCCACAGCTTCCTCCAGGCCGCGAACCAGCCCCAGGACCCCGAGACCCTGTGGGCCGCCATCACCCACGACGCCGCCCAGGTCATGGGCCTGGACGGGGTGCTTGGCAGCCTGCGGGTCGGCGCTCGCGCCGATCTCGCGGTCTACAAGGCCCAGGACAGCGACCCCTATGCATCGGTCATGGGCCCCGCCGCCGACGACGTGCTGCTGGTGACGGTCGATGGCCTGGGCCTGTTCGGACACCCGGATCACGTGGCCGCCACCGCGGCCGAGCCGGACTGGTGCGAGACGCTGGACGTGTGTGGTTCGAGCCGCAGCGTCTGCGTGCAGTCCGACCTGAGCGGCAGCGACAGCGACACCCTGGCCGACGTCGAGGCCACCTTGCTCGCGGCCCTGGCCGCGGTGTCGGTCAGCAGCGATCTGGCCTATGCCCAGGAGCTCTACCCCTTGTTCTCTTGCGAACAGGACCTCTCGGTCTGCGACCCCACCGTGCCCACCGGCACCGACGCAGACGGCGACGGCGTCGACGACACCGACGATGGGTGCCCCGAGCACTGGGATCCGAACCAGGCCGACCACGACGGCGACGGGACCGGCGATGCCTGCGATCCCTGTCCCCTGGCGGCGGATCTGGAGACCTGCACCCACGACCCCGCCGACATCGACGGCGACGGCGAGCCCAACGAGACCGACGTCTGCCCCCACCTCCACGACGCCGACCAGGCCGACCGGGACGAGGACGGCGTGGGCGATGCCTGCGACCCCTGCCCCGACGAGGCCTCTCCCGGTGGCTTCTGCACCGTCAGCGTGCAGTCCCTGGCCGACGAAGACGCCGCGGACCACCCGGCCGAGGGCAGCAGCGTGCGGGTCACCGGGGTGGTGGTCATCGGCGTCGAAGAAGGCACCGGCTTCTACGTCCAGGATCCCACCTTGAGCGAACACGGCGGGCTGTTCGTCTACGACAACGGCAACAGCTCGGTGGCCCTGGGAGACGTGGTGGCGGTGTCCGGGGTCTACGAGGAGTACTACGGCCTCCAGGAGATCGTGGCCGAAGAGGTCACCGGTGAAGGCACCGCCGACGTGCCGGACGCCATCCTGGCTTCCGCCTGCGACATCGGCACCGGCGGCGCCGACGGAGAGCGCTACGAAGCCATGCTGGTCACCGTGCAGGACGTCACCGTGACCGACGAGAACCCGGACGCCCCAGACGACTACGGCGCGATGGAGGTCGACAGCTGCCTGTGGCTCGACGACGACCTCTACGAATACGACGTCTCCGCCCGGGCGGTCGGCACGGTCTACGCCCAGGTCACCGGACCCCTGCACTGGACCTTCGACGAGCGTCGGGTGCTGCCGCGCTCGGCCGCGGATCTGGTGGAGGCCCCTTGACCTGGCTGGCCTGGTTGCTGCCCCTCTCCTGCGGAGCGCCCGAGCCCGCGGAGCCCGCGGAGCTTCCGGAGCTTCCGGCCGAACAAGCCCAGACCGAGTCCCCAGCGGTGGTCGTGGAGCGCCCCGAGCGGGTTGCGGTGCGCCACGTGCTGATCCCCTTCGACGGCGCCGAGCAGGCCCCCATCCACACCAGCCGGACGCGGACCGAGGCCTTGCGCCGGGCCGAACAGGTCCTGGGCCGACTCCATGCCGGCGAGGACTTTGCCGCGCTGGCCGAAGAGTTCAGCGAGGACGCCTCCAACCGACGCGGCGGTTTCCTGGGCAGCGGCGAAGCCGGCACCTGGGTGCCGGCGTTCGAAGACGCGGCCTTCACCCTGCCCGTGGGCGGGGTCTCCCAGGTGGTCGAGACGCCCTTCGGCTTCCACATCATCCGGCGAGAGCCCTTGGAAGAAGTGCGCTTGCGGCACCTGGTCGTCCAATACCAGGGTGCGCGACTGGGCGACGCGGACAAGCCCGCCGGACAGCGCCCTCGGGAAGAGGCCCGGCAGCTGGCCCAGGACGCCCTCACTGCCCTCGACGCTGGCGAGCCCTTCGACGCAGTCGCCGCCCGGCTCTCGGACGGCCCGATGGGCATCCGCGGGGCGGACCTGGGCTGGTTCCTGCGCGGCGAGCTCGGGCCGGCCTTCGACGAGGCCGCCTTCAGTCTCGCGGTCGGAGAGTGGTCCGGGGTGGTCGAGACGGTGTTCGGCTACCACGTGGTCGAACGGGTGGAGTGAGCCCCCTGGCCCTCGCTGCGGTGCTCGGCTGTGGGTCCGGGGAGCCCCACCCGCTGCACGCCTATGTGGCAGCCATCCAGGCGCCGGGGCCCCCGGCCTGCCAGACCATCGCCGACCCGGTCCTGCGGGGAGAGTGCGGGGCCCTGGCTGCCCGAGATCTGGCGCCGACGGACGAGGGGGCCGCAGTCCGGGCGTGCGAGGCGCTCGATCCGGGCCTGTGGCAGGACGAGTGCTACTTTCTGGTGTCCGATGCCCTGGACGCGACCGGTGCCAAGGCCGAGGCCCTGTGCGCCACAGCCGGACGCTTCAGCCACCAGTGCCTGAGCCACGCCCGCTCGCGCCAGGAGCGGGCACCGGGGGTGCTGACCCCGGGAGCGCCGCGCTGAACCCGCCGTGGTGTTCAGAGCAGGCCGTCGACCGCGTCGCGGATCTCCGGGTCTGTCGGCGTCTCGATCTCGTCGATCGCCAGCCGCATGTCCCGCCCGATGATCATCACGCGGGGGTAGGCGTTGTCGGTCACGATGTCCCGGCGGACGTCGGCGGGATCGGTCATCACGGGGGTCTCGATGCCGAAGGCCCCGGCCCACTCCTCGCAGTTCTCGGACGTCGACGGTGCGCCCTCGACGTCTTCGCCCAGGAGCGTCAGGTAGACCACCCCGTCGTCGCTGAAGTACTCGGCGGTCTCCTGGACGCCTCGCGCCAGGTCCTGGCAGGGCGCGCACCACATGGTGCTGATGTCGAGCACCACCAGGTCGCCGTAGAACTGCCACAGGCAGACCTCGTCGCCGTGCTGATCGAACCCGCGCACGTCGGGGACCACGTCGCCTTCGTACCAGCCCTCTCCGGCCAGGTCTGCGGGCGGGCCGTCGCCTCCCCAGTCGTTCTCGGAACAGGACCAGGCTTCGTCGGCGCCGGTCTCTGACGAGTAGAGGTGGGGGATGCACCCGGTCAACAACAAGAGCAGGCTCATGGCCCCGAAGATAGCGCGACGCCCCCCCTGCCGCCTTGACGATGAACCCCTGGAGAGTGAGGTTGCGCCATGAGCACTGCCCTGAGCCGTCCCGCCCTCGTCGAAGCCTTCCACCACTACGGCTGTCCCCGCGAACAGTGGCGCATCGGCGGGGAGTTCGAGCGCTTCGCGCTCCACCAGGACGGGCGGGCGGTCGGCTACGGCGAGCCACAGGGCGTCCGGTGGCTGCTGGAGCAGCTTCACGACCGCTACGCCTGGTCGCCGACCTTTGAAGGCGGCAACGTGATCGGCCTCTGTCGGCGAGGCGGGTGCATCACCCTGGAGCCCGGCGCCCAGGTGGAGCTGTCGGGCGCCCCTCACGCGACCCTGTCCAGCCTGGCGGCCGAGGCCCGACGCACGCTGAGCCAGCTGATGAATGTGCTGAACCCCGCGGACACCGGCACCGTGTGGACGGCCCTCGGCCTGACCCCCTACACCGCCATCGACGAGATCCCCTGGGTGCCCAAGGGCCGGTACAAGGTCATGCGCGAGTACCTGCCCTCCCAGGGCGATCTGGCCACCACGATGATGAAGGGCACGACCAGCTTCCAGGCCAACTTCGACTACGTGGACGAGGCGGACTGCGCAGAGAAGTTCACGCTGCTCCAGCAGCTCTCCCCGCTGTTCACGGCCATGTTCGCCAACAGCCCCATCCAGGAGGGCCGCGAGACCGGCCTGATGAGCACCCGGGCCCACGTATGGACCCGCACCGACCCGGACCGGACCGGCTTTCCCGACATCGTCCGCAGCGCTTACTCCCACGAGCGCTGGGTCGACTACCTCCTGGATGCACCGATGATGTTCCTGCGCCTGGAGGACGCCTGGATCGCCGCCCAGGGCCGGACCTTCCGGACCTGGATGGCCAACGGCATCGACGGCATCTTCCCCACGTGGGACGACTGGGCTCTGCACCAGACCTCGGTCTTTCCCGAGGTGCGGGTCAAGCACACCCTCGAGGTCCGCGGGACCGACGCGGTGTCGCTGCCCCTGGCCCTCGGGGGCATCGCCCTGTGGACCGCGCTGCTCTACGACGACCGCGCGCGGTCCGAAGCCCTGGCGCTGGCGGCCGACTTCTGCGCGGAGGGCACGCCCGACTCTCGGCTGGCCCAGGCCGCCCGGGATGGCCTGGGGGCCACGGGCTCCCGCAGCTGGGCTGACTGGGCCATCGACCTGGTCGGGATCGCCGACCGGGGTCTGGCCCGCTCCGAGCCCCGGGACCGGGCACTGTTGGAGCCGCTCCGGGCCCAGGTCGCCCGCCGGGAGAGCCCCGCCGCCAGCGCGCTCAGGCTGTTCCGGGAAGACCCGGACCCCAGCGTGTTCCTGCCCAAGGTCGCCTACCGCTTGCCCGCCAGCTGACGCACCCGCTCGAAGAACAGCACCCCGGCGGTGACCGAGACGTTGAGGCTCTCCAGACCGCCCTGGAGCGGCACGCCCACCACCACGTCGCAGCGCTTGCGCAGGGTCGGCGTGAGTCCCTTGGACTCGCCGCCCAGCACCATCGCCAGCGGACCGGTCAGGTCGACGTCCCAGGGGGCCGTGCCGCTCATGTCGGCCCCGACCACCATCAGTCCTTCGCGGCGGAGCTTCTTGAGCGCGCTGAACAGCCCCTCCCGCACGATCGGGATCTCCTCGGCAGCGCCCATCGCGACCCGAGCCACCACCGGGCTCAGGCCGGCGCCGCGGCGGGTCGGCACCACCAAACCGTGCAGGCCGGCCCCCAGACCCGAGCGCAGGATGGCCCCCAGGTTGTGCTCGTACTGGACCTCGTCGGCCAGCGCCACGAAGGGGGTCTCGTCTCGCTGGTAGGCGCCGGCGACGATCTCGGAGACCGAGCGTCCGGCCAGGGGCTCGGCGTCGGCCAGGATGCCGTTGTGCACGTCGCCCCTGGCCCGTCGATCGAGCTCGGCCCTGCTGATGCGGTTCACCCGCACCCCCTGCTCCCGGGCCAGGGACAGGATGCGCTTGATCTTGGGGTCTGGACGGGCGCCTTCGTCGAGCCAGATCACCCTCACGGGCCGCCGCCCGCGGGCCAGGGCCTCCAACACCACGTTGCGTCCTTCCAGCCGGTCCATGGCGTCGTCCTCGGGGGCGGCACCTGCCCCGCCCGTTGAGTATCTTCCTGGGCACGATGGCTCCCCTGTTCCTCCTGTTGACCCTCACCGGGTGCGGACATGACCCCGGCGACGGAACAGGCCTGGGCACCGGGACGGACACTGGCGTCGACAGCTCGGCGACTCCAGACACCGACTGCCAGCCCACCGAGGAGCTCTGCGACGGCCTGGATGAGGACTGCGACGGGCTCGTCGACGAAGCCCTGCCGGAGACCACGTGGTACGCCGATCGCGACGGCGATGGCCACGGGAACGCCGCCGAGTCTGTCGTCGACTGTCACGACGGGCCGCCCCAGGGCCACGTGGCAGACGCCACGGACTGCGACGACGACGACCCCGCCACACACCCCGGCGCCGAAGAGATCTGCGGCGACGGTCGCTGGAACGCCTGTCAGCCCGATGACGGCTGCCGGCTGAGCGGTTTCATCTCCCTCGCCGACGCCGGGTTGGTGATCGTCGGAGAGGAACCCGAGGACCTGGCCGGGCGAAGCGCCGCCTGGACCGGGGACCTGGACGGCGACGGCTTCGACGACCTGTTCCTGGACGCCCAGGAGTCCGACGTGGGCGGCCCCCAGTCCGGGTCCTCCTACCTGTTCCCGGGGCCTCTGGGTCCCGGCACCCTGGACCTGGGCGACGCGCCCACCCGCCTGCGGGGAGACGCCCAGCTCACCTGGTCCGCACGCAGCCTGGCCGGGGTCGGCGACACCAACGGCGACGGCCTGGACGATGTCATCGTGGGGGTCATCCGCGATGGCGCTGCGGGGTATCGGGCGGGTGCGGCCTACCTCTTCCAAGGCCCCCTCCCCGTCGGCGAGCACAGCCTGCCCGACGTGGGTGACGCCTTCCTGACCGCCGAAGGGGAGTCCGAGGCCGCGGGCTCCTGGACCCGCGGGGCCGGCGACATCGACGGCGACGGCCTGGACGACCTGCTGATCTCGGCGATGTACAGCGACCGCGCGGGCCTGAACAACGGGGCCGTCTACGTGGTCTATGGACCCGTGTTCGGCCGACACGCCCTCGTGGACCGGGCCGACGCCATCTACGACGGAGAACCGCTGCGGGACAACGACTGGGCCGGCCGCACGGCCGCCGGGGCCGGCGACGTGAACCTGGACGGCTACGGCGACGTGGTGATCGGCGCCGACGGCAACGACCGCGGCGGCAACGGGGCCGGGGCAGCCTACCTGGTGCTGGGGCCGCTGAGCGGGGCCCACAACCTGGTCGATGCGGACACCATCTACATCGGGGAGTTCGACGACCACCGGCTGGGCGGCGCGGTCGACGCCGCCGGAGACACCGACGGCGACGGGCAACCGGAGCTGATCCTGGGCGCCTTCGGCCACAGCGAGGTCGCCGAAGAAGGCGGGGCCTTCTACCTGGTCGATGCCACCGAGCGCGGGGTGGTCAGCGTCCAGGACCACGAGCCCTTCGTGTACAGCGCGGTCGCCCGGGAGTGGCTCGGCTACTACGTCGACGGCATCGGCGATGCCGACGGCGACGGCCTGGACGACGTGCTGGTGGGGGCCCCGCGCCACGACGGCGGCGGGCCCGATGCAGGCGCCGCGTTCCTGTTCTACGGCCCCCTGGACGGCACGCGGACCGCCGAGGACGCCGACCTCCTCCTACAGGGCCAGGCCGAGGGCGACTACGCGGGCTACAGCGCCGCCGGCGCGGGCGATCTGGACGGCGACGGCGTGCTGGACCTGCTGGTCGGCTCCTACGGGAGCGACCTCGGCGGCGATCGGAGCGGCGCCTTCCACGTGGTCTTCGGACTGGGGAAGTGACCCGGAATCCGCCTCAAGGATCGGTCAACAACCCCCTGACATCACAGCAGTTCTGCGGCTGAGCGGGCCAGCTCCGAGCGCTCTCCCTTGCGCAGCGTCACGTGCCCGGCGAGCGGGGAGTTCTTGAACCGCTCGACCACATAGGTCAGGCCATTGCTGGTCGCGTCCACGTAGGGGTTGTCGATCTGGTACGGGTCGCCGGTCAGGATGACCTTGGTGCCCTCGCCAGCCCGCGTGATGACGGTCTTGACCTCGTGGGGCGTCAGGTTCTGGGCTTCGTCGATGATCAGGAACTGCTTGGGCAGGGACCGTCCTCGGATGTAGGTCAGCGGCTCGACCTGGATGATCTCCTGGTCCAGCAAGGCCTGGTACGACGGGTTCCGGCTGTTGCGCTCCCGGTCGTCGCCGGCGTTCACCAACAGCTCCAGGTTGTCGAAGATCGGCTTCATCCAGGGGTTCAGCTTCTCGTTGATGTCACCGGGCAAGAAGCCCACGTCCCGGCCCAGAGGGAAGATCGGACGGGACACGACCAGGCGCCGGTAGCGGTTTTCGTCGCAGACCTTGAGCAGGCCCGCGGCGATCGCCAACAGGGTCTTGCCGGTGCCCGCCATGCCGTCCAGGGTGACCAGTGAGATGCGCTCGTCCAGCAGCAGCTCGAGTGCAAAGAGCTGTTCCTTGTTCCGGGCAAAGATGCCCCAGCAGCCCTCGCGGTACTTGCCGACCTTGGCCAGGCGGTCCTGGTCCGGGTGGTAGCGGGCCATGGCGCTCTGGCCGGGGGCGTCCTCGGCCGTCATGACCAGGAACTGGTGGGGGTGCCAGCGCTTCGGGTCGGGGTTCGGGACCCAGCCTCGGGCGTACAGATCGTCGATCAGGCGCCCGGGCACCATCGCCTCGGTGACCCCGCTATAGCTCTCGTCGATCTCCAGGTGGGCGTGCTTGTAGTCCTCGGTGTGCAGCCCCAGAGCGTCGCCCTTGAGCCGCATGTTCGTGTCCCGGGTGACCAGGATGACGCGGGGGTCCTCGGCCGAGAGGCCGTGTGCGGTGCCCAGGATCAGGTTGTCATTGGACCGGGGACCGAAGCCGTGGGGGAGGTCGTCGGACCCGCCGCTCAACACCACCCGGATGCTGCCACCGTCGGGGAGCTCCACGCCTTCGGACAGGGAGCCCTGCTCCCGAAGCTCGTCGAGCTTGCGGGACACCGTGCGAGCATTGCGCCCGGTCTCGTTGAGGTCCTTCTTGAACCGGTCGATCTCCTCGATCACCGTGATCGGGATGATGACCTCGTGCTCCTTGAACACGAAGAGGGCGTTGGGGTCGTAGAGCAGCACGTTGGTGTCGAGGACGAAGCGGCAGGTGCCGCCGTCGCTCAGGTCGACTTTGTGGACCACGGTGGGACTCTTCTGGGGCGGGAAGTGGGGAGGGCGGGGCTGCAGGAGGGCTGCGCTCGCGCAGAGGGCGAGCGCGGGGGGAGCGTCAGTCTACCGTGAGGCTGTAGACGCGGGTCAGTCCCTGGCCCACCTCGACAGCGCTGGGGGCAAAGCTGACCTGGGGTCGGCCCAGCTCCAGCACGCCGGTCTGGTTGCTGCCGGTGCCCACATAGACCGTCAGGGGCTTGCCAGACACCCGACCGGTCGCCCGGGCCGTCAAGGTCAGCTGATTTGGCCCCCGGTGCAGGTAGGGGGCCAGATCCACCAGCACCTGGGCCTGGCCGCTGGTGATGACCTGGACCAGCTCGCCGTTGATCCGGACGTCGATCTCGACACCCTTGGACCCCCCGTCGGTCGCCACCAGCCACCAGCGGCCAGCGGGCACGTCGGTGGGGACCGGCGGGGCCTCGACGGGCGCTTCCTGGGTCTCGGGGGGCGCCGGTGCAGAGGATCGCCCGATCCGGACGTTCGGCGCATCGATCCTCACGTCCCCCTTGGCATCGAAGGTGACGGTGACGTCGTCCAGGACCTGGTCCTGGAGTCCGTTGACCAGCACGCCGTTGACGTAGACGTCTACGGCTCCCGCAGGGGGGCTGAGGAACAGGAACAGAGCCGCCAGGGCACACAACACCAGGTCAGGAGCCGCCGTTGACCCGCTCGCGCAGGGACTTGCCGACGCGGAACACCGGCAGCACCTTGGGCTGGACGTGGATCGGCTTGTTCGTGCGCGGGTTTCGTCCCGTGTAGGCGTCGTAGGCCCGCAGGTGGAAGCTGCCGAAGCCGCGCAGCTCGATCCGCTCGCCCGCACACAGGGACTCACGCATGCCGTCGAACACGACGTTGACGACCTTTTCCGCGGTCTTGCGAGGCAGGCCGCGCTCGGCGGCCAGCATGTCGATGAGCTCTGCCTTGGTCATCGGGTCTTCTCTCCGTCCTTCAACATGCCGGATTCACGGGATTCTTAGGCTCTGACAGGCCACAGGTCAAGCGGCGTCCAGGTCGTCGTCGTCCTCGTCGATGTTCGCGGGCACGAGGAGCTTGGCCAGGTGCGGCTTGACCTGCTCCATGACCAGGATCATCGGCGTGGCCACGTACATGGTCGAATACGTGCCCACGACCACACCGATCATCATGGCCAGCGCAAAGGTCTGGATGGTCGGTCCGCCCAGGAAGAGGAAGGCCGCGACGGCCATCAGCGTGGTCAGCGAGGTGGCCAGCGTGCGCGCCAGGGTCTCGTTGATCGAGTCGTTGATCAGCCTGGTCGTGTCGCTGCGCCGGTAGCGCTGCATGTTCTCGCGGATGCGGTCGTAGATGACGATCGTGTCGTTGAGCGAGTACCCGATGATGGTCAGCAGCGCGCCGATCATCGGCGTGTTGACCTCGCGCTGGAAGATCACGAACAGCCCCATGGTGATGGTGACGTCGTGGAACAGGGCGGCGATGGCACCGGGTGCAAAGGCCAGGTCGAAGCGGAAGCCGATGTAGATCAGCACCAGCCCCAGGGTCGCGATCATGGCGATGAAGGACGCCCGCCGCAGGTCCCCACCGACCTTGGGTCCGACGGTGTCGACGGCCATGACCTGGAATTCCTTGTTGCCCAGCGACCTGCCGATCTGTTGCGGGACCCGCGACGACAGTCCCTGGAGCTTCACGTAGAAGGTCCTGTCGTCCGGGGACTCCTGGACGGACACGCCCTGCAGGCCCTCGACGGCACCCATGATCGTGTGCAGCGGGATCTGGGGCTCGACGTACTCGATGGTCATCCGGGCGCCGACCTGGACGTCGAAGCGGCTGTCTGCGATCCAGTCGTCGCCGAAGCGCTGGGTCAGGGCGTCGGTGACCTCGGTCTGCATCTCTTCGGCGCCAAAGGTCGCCTCGCGGATGCGCACGATGAACTCGTAGTCCTCGTCGGCGTTGATCTGTTGGACCGCGTCCTGGGAGAGCCCGATCTCGGCCAGCGAGCCGCGCAGCTCGGAGATGTCCGTCGGCTGATCGAACTTGAGGTGGATCTCGGTGCCACCGGTGAAGTCGATGCCCCAGTTGGGACCGACGAACACGAACAACAGGAGGGAGATGGCGACCAGCACCGCGGACACGGCCCCGAAGATGCGGCGGTTGCCGACAAAGTCGAACGTGGTCCCAGGCTTGATGAGCTGCATGAGGTCTTCCCGGAGTGGCCGCTACAGGCCCAGCTGGGCCGTCGACCGTCGGACCACGAGGTCCATGAAGGTCCGGCTGACGAAGATGGCGGTGTAGAGCGTGGTGGCGATGCCGATGAGCAGCGTGACGGCGAAGCCCTTGATGGGCCCGGTGCCGTAGCTGAAGAGCACCACGCCGGCGATGGCGGTGGTGATGTTGGCGTCGAGCACCGCGGAGAGGGCGAAATCGTAGCCGGCGTCCACCGCGCTTCGGGCTGTGCGGCCGGTGCGTAGCTCCTCGCGGATGCGCTCGAAGACGATGATGTTGGCGTCGACCGCCATTCCGACCGTCAGAGCGATGCCGGCGATACCGGGCAGGGTCAGCGTGGCCCCGAAGCCGGCCAGGAGCGCCAACACGAAGAGCACATTGCAGGCCAGCGCGACGTCGGCGACGACCCCGGACTTCCGGTAGTAGATCGCCATGAAGACCAGCACGATCAGACCGCCGACCAGCACGCCCTTGCGACCGGCGGCGATGGAGTCCTCGCCCAGCTGAGCCCCGACAATCCGGGCCTCGCCGATGGACACCGGCGCCGGCAGGGCCCCAGTGCGCAGCACAAGCGCCAGGACCTGGGCTTCCCCCATGAGCTGGTTGTAGTCCCCCGCGCCCATCGAGATGCTGGCCCGGCCGCCGCAGATCTTCTCCCGGATGACCGGGGAGCTGCGGACCTTGCGGTCCAGGACGATGGCGAAGCGCTTGCCCACATTCTCGCCGGTCACCTTGCAGAAGATCTGACCGCCGGCGGGCTTGAATTCCAGGGCCGTGTAGGGGTCGTTGAACTGGTCCATGCCGACCGAGGCGTCGTTGACGTCGTCGCCGGACAGCACGACGCGGTCCTTGAGGATTGTCGGGATGGAACGCTGGGCCTCGCCCTCGGCGTCGTCCTTGTACTCCCACAGGATGCGGTGGTCCCGGGTGATGCGGCCCTCGTCCTGGAGCCAGTCGTTGAGGGCGCCGTCGTCCTCGTAGATTGCGTTCGGGGCGTTCTCGCGGGCGTGCTTGACAGCGCGCTCCAGGGCGGCGTCGCCGAAGTCCTCGTCCAGCAGGAAGAACTCCAGGACCGCCGTGGTGCCCAGGGCCGAGTAGGCCTGCTCCAGGTTGTCGATGCCGGGCAGCTGGACGTTGATCTTGCTGCCGCCCTTGAGCACGATGCTGGGCTCCTTGACGCCCGTGGCATCGACCCGGGAGCGCAGGGTCTCCAGCGCCTGTTCGACGGTCTTCTTGCTGATCTCGGTGATGGCCAGCTCGGTGACCATGAAACGGTGCCAGGTACGTCCCTTGTCGTCGGTGGTGGTGGTGTTGTACTCGTAGTCCTGGTACCGCCGGGCCATGAGCTCCCGGAGCTCGCCGACTTCGCCGCCCTCACCGAAGTAGAATTCCAGCGCCGGCACACCGCGGACGCGCCGGATCTCGCCGGGGATCACGCCGTCGTTCTTGGCGGTCTCCTCGATGGACTGAATGTCCCGGGCCACCGACGACAGCACGGCCTCCATGGTCTCGACCTCGAGGGTCAGATCGATGCCGCCCTGGAGGTCCAGGCCCAGGTTGATCTTGGCGTCGGGCAGGTAGGCCTTCCAGCCGGTGACGACGGGCTCTTCCTGGGGCGCCTCTTCGGCCCCGGGATCGTCGTCGCCCAGGCCGGTGGCCTGTGCGTGAAGGGTGTGCATCGCGTCTTCGGCGATCATCGTGGGAATCAGCGTGTAGACCGCCAGCAGCACGGTCGCGATGATCAGGCCCATCCGGGCCCACCAGGCGTTGCCCATGGCTCAGGCCTCCTTGGCGCCAGGCTGCAGCGCCTTGACGGAGTTCTTGAGGAAAGAGATGCGGGTCCGGTCGCCGAAGTCCAGCACCAGGCGGTCGTCGTGGACCTCCCAGACCGTGCCCAGCAGACCGCCGTCGGTGATGACCTTGTCGCCCTTCTTGAGGCCGTCGACCATGGACTCGTGGGCGACCTGTTGCTTGCGCTGGGGCCGCAGCACCAGGAAGTAGAAGATCGCAAAGACGCTCGCGATCATGAACAGCGAGCTGGACAGGGAACCCTGGGGATTGCCAGCGGGCGCTTCGTTGGCGGTGAGCAGGAGCTCGGTGTGGTTGGCGTCAGGCATCAATCAGTCACGCTGGGATCGTCCCGATACGCTCCTCGCCAGCCCCGACTCTCCGCTTGCAGCGCCGCCAGGGCTTCGGGCCCGGCTGCGATGGCGGCCCGGATGCGGGCCATGAGCGTCTGGTACAAGGTGACGTTGTGGAGCGAGAGGAGCCGGGGAGCCAGCACTTCCTTCGAGGTGTGGAGGTGCCGGATGTAGGCCCGGCTGAAAGCGCGGCACGTATAACACGCACAGTCGGGGTCGAGCGGACGGCTGTCATCCCGGAATCTCGCGTGCTTGATGGTGATCAAGCCCTGCTGGGTAAAGGCCATGCCAAAGCGCCCCGAGCGGGTCGGCAGGACACAGTCGAACAGGTCCACACCGTGGGCCGCCGCCTGGACCAGGTCGTCGGGCTTGCCGACCCCCATCAAGTAGCGGACCCGGTCGGCCGGGAGCTCGGGCACGGTCAGCGAGAGCATGGCCAGCATCTCGTCCTGGGGCTCGCCGACGCTCAGGCCGCCGATGGCGTAGCCGTCCAGGTCCAGCGCCCGCAGCCGGCGGGCGTGGGCGACCCGTAGGTCCGGGTGGAAGCCCCCCTGGACGATGCCGAAGAGCGCGGTCTGTTCCGGACGCTCCCGGGCCGCCAGGCAGCGCTCCAGCCAGCGGGTGGTCCGGTCCGTGGACCGCTGCACCTGTGCTCGCTCTGCGGGCCACGGGATGCACTCGTCCAGGGCCATGGCCACGTCGACGCCCAGGGTCTCCTGGATGCCGACGCACACCTCGGGGCTCATGAAGCGGAGCTCTCCGCCGTAGGGCGAGCGAAACCGCACGCCCTCCTCGCTGACCTTGGCCTTCTCCTGGAGGGAGAACACCTGAAAGCCCCCGCTGTCGGTCAGGATGGGGCGGTCCCAGGCCATCATCCTGTGCAGGCCCCCGAGCGCCGCCACCCGCTCGTGACCCGGCCGGAGCCACAGGTGGTAGGTGTTGGCGAGCAGCATGTCGGCGCCGGCTTCTCGCACCTCGATGGGCGTCAGGCCCTTGACCGTGCCCGCGGTGCCGACGGGCATGAACGCCGGCGTCTGGACCTGGCCATGGGGCAGGCTGAGCACGCCGGTCCGGGCGAGCCCCGCGGCCGCCGTCTGGGTCCAGGACGCGGTCACCGGGCCACCGTCAGGAGCATCGCGTCGCCGTAGCTGTAGAACCGATAGCCCCGCTCGATCGCCTCGCGGTAGGCCGCCAGGAGGGGCTCTCGACCGACGATTGCGCTGGCCAGCATGAGCAGGCTGCTCCGGGGCAGGTGGAAGTTCGTGACGAGGACGTCGACGCAGCGGAAGGTGTAGCCGGGCCGGATGAACAGCTCGGTCGCGGACTGCCCTGGACACGGCAGGCCGTCGGCGCCTTCCGGACAAGCGCTTTCGAGGGCCCGCAGGGTGGTGGTGCCCACGGCCACCACCCGGCCCCCCCGGCGGCGGCAGGCTGCGATCGCCTCGCAGGTCTCTGGCGGTACCTGGAACGCTTCCCGGTGCAGCCGTCCTCGGGCCATGTCGGCGTCGCTCAACGGCCGAAAGGTGCCAGCCCCGACGTGCAGCGTGACCCGCGCCAGGCCGATCCCGCGCTCCGCCAGGCGGGCCAGCAGCGCGGTGCTCAGGTGCAGCCCGGCCGTTGGAGCGGCCACAGCCCCGGGTCGCTCGGCAAAGACCGTCTGGTAGCGCTCGGCGTCGGCGGGCTCGGCGTCGCGCCCCAGGTAGGGCGGAAGGGGCACGCGCCCCCTTGCCGCCATCAGCGCCAGGGGCGGTGGTTCGCTCTGCACCCGCCAGCGACCCCGGTCCAGTCGGTCCAGCAGCCGAACCCGCCCGCCCCCGGTCACGGCCAGCTCTTCGCCTACGCTCAGCCGCCGGCTCGGGCGGCACAGGGCCAGCGCCTGGTCGCCGCTCGGCGGCCCCAGGAAGAAGATCTCCACGGCGCCACCGGTTGACCGCCGCGCTGAGACCCGAGCGGCCAGGACTCGGGTGTCGTTCACGATCACCAGATCCCGGGGGTCCAGACACTCGGGCAGGTCCAGGATCCTCCGATGGCACGCCGGGGGCCCCATGACGTACAACCGCCCGCCGTCCCGCTCCGTCGGGGGGTGGCGAGCGATCCGGTCCTCGGGGAGGACGTAGTCGTAGCAGGCGAGCGGCTCCAAGGTCCATCCCGGCGACCGGGACGGCTATCCGCCGCGCTCGGGCTCAGCTACCCGCGACGCAGTCTCACCACGTGGACTTCGGGCTTGCCGCTGTCGGCCTTCTCGGGCGCCGCCTGTTGGGGGGCCGGGATTCGGTGGAGCTTGACCTCGGGCGGGGCGTCGATGCACAAGCGGACCCAGTTGCCCTTGATGCGCTTGATGTAGATCCGCACGTCGTCTCCGACCTGGAGGATCTCGCCTTCCTTTTGAGTGAGGACAAGCATCTTGTGTCTCCCTGCTCTGGTTGTCTTCCCGTCCTGGGGGCGGGCTGCCTGAGATGAGCTTACCTGTTTGGTGTCTGGCGTCCAACGCCCCAGATCAAGAAATTGGTCAGGCTTTGTCACGGGGAAGTCTCCCCAAGGCCCGAGGCCCCTGTGTCCAGCCCCTTGAGCGCAGCCTGGACCGGGGATAGGACGGCGCTCTCCCCAGGATCCCCTCATGGCCAGACGCCCTGACCGGCCGGTGACCATCCGGCAGAAGAACCGCAAGCGCAAGTCGGCCCCCGCCTTGCCCTCCGGCGGACCCGCGGACAGCCCTGCCGACGACGGCGCCCCGTCTCCGGCGACCGCGGCCACCGACCGGCCCCGTCCGGCACCCAAGCCCCGCCCCAAGCGCCGTGACCAGCTCAAGACCGAGGACCTCCAAGCCCTCGCCGACATGGACCGGGACGCCTTTGCCAGCATGATGGCCGGCACCGTGCCCCTGCGGCGACTGTCGCTGGGCGACCGCGTCTCCGGACCGGTCGTGCGCATGGACGCTCAGGTCTTGTTCGTGGACCTGGGTGGCAAGGCCGAAGGGGCCATCGATCGCGCCGAGCTGACCGACGACGACGGTCAGCTCACCGTGGCGATCGGAGACACGATCCAGGCCTTTGTGGTCGACACCTCTGGCGGGGGCGTCGCCTTGTCCCGCCAGGTCCGCGGCGAAGACGCCGGCGCCTTCCTGGACGAGGCCCGCGAGCACGGCATTCCGGTCGAAGGCCGCGTCAGCGAGAAGAACGCCGGGGGCTTCGTGGTCCTGCTGGCCGGACGCCGGGCCTTCTGCCCCCTGTCCCAGATGAGTCTGCCGGGCCGACCCGTCGACGCCGAGGCGCTGGTCGGGCGCACGCTGCCCTTCTTGATCCAGGAGCTCAAGGGCCAGGACGTGGTCGTCACCCGCCGTCCCCTGCTCGAGGCCGAGGCCGCCGAGGCCGCCAAGCGCCTGTGGGCGTCGCTTCAGCCGGGGGCCGAGCTCACCGGGACGGTCACGTCGATCCGGGACTACGGCGTCTTCGTGGACGTGGGCGGGCTGGAGGGCCTGGTCCACATCTCGGAGCTGGCCTGGACCCACACCAAGGACCCCCGCGAGGTGGTGAGCGAGGGCCAGCAGGTGTCCGTCCGTGTGCTCAAGGTCGAGCCCGGGGCCGGTCGGCTGTCCCTGAGCCTGCGGGCACTGACCAGCCGCGACCCCGAAGCCGAGCCCGCGGCATCCGCCAAGCCCGAAGCCGGCCTCGCGACCCTCGGAGACCTGTTCGCCGGGCTCAAGCTGGACTGATCAGCGCCGCCCGCCCAGCGCGTCATAGCGATCACGGAGGGACTTCAGATCGGAGAAGGTCAAGCGCTTGTCCTGGGCCTGCCGCAGCAGGTAGGCCGGGTGGAAGGTCGGCATGACAGGCACGTCCCCGAGCTGCTGCCACTTCCCACGCAGCGACTTGATCCCGCGGCCGGTGCGGAGCAGGGTCTGGGTGGCAGGCCGACCCAGGGAGAGGATCACTTTGGGCCGCACGGCTTCGAGTTGCGCGTCCAGGAACGGCCGGCAGGCGGCGATCTCTTCGGGCAGTGGCGTCCGGTTGCCCGGCGGGCGGCACTTCACGACGTTGACGATGTAGACCTGGTCCCGCTGCAGGCCGAGCACGTGCTCGAGCATCTTGTCGAGCATCTGACCCGCGGGCCCCACGAAGGGCACGCCCTGGCGATCTTCCTGGGCGCCCGGCCCTTCGCCGCAGATGACCAGATCGGCATCGGGATCCCCGACGCCGAAGACGATGGTGCGCCGACTGCGGCACAGGCCACAGCGTTCGCAGTCCCCGAGCACGCCCTGGATGTGCGCCAGTCCAGGGCCGGCCGGAGGGATGGGTCCGAAGTCGGGTGGCTCGGGGCGCAGGACCCGGGGCTCGGGGTCCGGACCTCGGCGGGGGCCCGGGTCCCACATGCGAGGACGGGAAGGCGGCTGCGGGGGTGGCTGGCGCCGAGGCGGCGGGGACGGCTTGGAGCGGGGGGCCGGTCTGGCGCGAGGTGCCGCCGCAGGGCCAGCCGGGAGCTCTGGCAGACGGAGCGCGTCGTCGCTGGCCGCGGGCAGATCCGCCAGGCCGGCCTCAGACCAGCACTCCACGAGGGCCCGCAGGTCCGCGGTGAGGGTCGCCACATCACTCGGGAGCTCAGACGCCAACGTGCTCCTCCAGGTCCCAGCCGAGCTGCCGTAACGCCCCGATCACCCGCAGGATGGGCAGTCCGACCACGTTGAACCAGTCCCCTTCCACAGACTGGATCAACCAGGCGCCGAGGGCCTCGACCCGGTAGCCGCCGGCACAGTGGGTGCCCTCCCCGCTGGCGACGTAGCGCGCGAGCTCGTCGTCGGTGAGATCGGGGCGGAAGTGGATCCGGGTCTCCTCCCGGAAGGTGGTGCGAACCCCGGGTCCCACCAGGGCCACCCCCGTCACCAGGGTGTGGGCGTGGTCCCGGAGCTGTCGGAGCCGGGCGAGGTGGTCCTGGGCGTCCCGGGGCTTGCCAAAGACGTCCGCCCCCACGTGAGCGACCTGATCTGCGCCCAGGACCAGCGCCTGGGGGTAGCGCGCCGCCACCGCTTCGGCCTTGGCGAGCGCCCGTGCGACGGCGAGGGACGCCGGGTCCGCCGCCTGGATGGCTTCCTCGTCCACGGAGGGGTCGACGGCATCGCAGGCGAGCCCTGCATCCTCCAGCATGCGGCGCCGCCAGGTAGAGGTCGAAGCGAGCAGGAGCCTCGGTCGCAAGCCAGTCACCGCCTGGGTCTGCTGGAGCCGCCAGCCCCGATAGAGTACCCTCTCGCGGGGATTGACCCCGGGGAGGCTTCGTCCATGAGCTCACGTGCTGTCGGCATCGACCTGGGCACGACGTTCTCAGCGATCGCCCACGTCAACAAGCACGGCGTCCCGGAGATCCTGCACAACGCCGAGGGCGATCGGATCACCCCCTCGGTGATCCTGTTCGACGAGTCCGAGGTGACGGTCGGCACCTTTGCCAAGCAGTCCGCGGTCGTCTACCCGGAGCAGGTGGTGGAGTTCGTCAAGCGCCACATGGGCGAGCACGACTTCACCTTCCAGTACCGGGGCGACGACTACAACCCCGAGCAGCTGAGCAGCTTCATCCTGGCCAAGCTCAAGCACGACGCCGAGCTCCGCCTGGGGCACCGGATCGACCAGGCCGTCATCACGGTCCCGGCATACTTCGGCGACCACCAACGCCAGGCGACCCTGCGGGCGGGCGAGCTCGCCGGCCTCCAGGTGCTCAAGCTCATCAACGAGCCCACCGCCGCGGCCTTTGCCTACGGCCTCCACAACATGGAGGAGGGCAAGCGCATCCTGGTGTTCGACCTGGGTGGCGGCACCTTCGACGTCACCATCGTGCACATCGGCGACCGCGAACTCAACGTCATCGCCACGGCCGGCGACCACCAGCTCGGCGGCAAGGACTGGGATGACACCCTCATCTCCTTCGCGGCCGCCCGCTTCGAAGAGAAGCACGGCATGGACCCCCTCGAGGACCTGGCCGCCTACCACGACCTGCGCCAGAAGTGCGTCAGCGCCAAGATCAGCCTGACCCGCCGCCCCAAGGTCAACCTGTTCTACGACTTCCAGGGCAAGATCCTGCGGCTGGCCATCGAGCGCCTGCAATTCGAGGACCTGACCAGCGGGCTGCTGCGGCGCTGCGAGCTGCTCACCCGAGACGTGCTCGACGACGCGAAGCTCAAGCCAGAAGACATCGACACCGTGCTGCTCGCCGGGGGCTCCACGCGGATGCCCATGGTTCGGGACCTGCTCAAGCGCCTCTTCGCGCGGGCCCCGGCCACCGACATCAACCCCGACGAGTGCGTGGCGCTGGGCGCGGCTCTGACCGCTGCGCTCGAGTCGGCACGTCGGTCCGGCCGCAAGCCCGACATCGACATCCGGACCCACGACGTCACGTCCCACTCCCTGGGCATGGTCGTGTACCGGGGCGGCAGCCTGCACAACTCCAAGATCATCAGCCGCAACAGCCGCATCCCCTGCGAGCACACCCGCGACGACTACGTCACGACCCACGACGGCCAGACCACCATGGACCTGTGGCTGGTCCAGGGCGAGAACGAAGACCCGCTGAACTGCAACGTGCTGGGCCACTTCGAGTTCTACGGCATCCCGCCCCGTCCCAGCGGAGAGTCCACGCTCTCGGTGACCTACCGCTACAACGCCAACGGCATCGTCGAAGTCGAGGCGATGGACCTCAAGTCCGGTCAGACCCTGGCCCACCGACTCGCGGCCGGCAACATCACCCTCGAGGACCTGGCCAAGAACCGGGCCCCCATCCACATGGCGCTGGTCGTGGACTGTTCGGGCTCCATGTACGGCAGGTCCATCGACGACGCCAAGACCGCCGCCTGGAGCTTCTGCGAGCGCTCCCTGAAGCCCGGGCGCCAGGTCGCCGTCGTGGCGTTCCCCGGCGGTGTCATGACCCAGCCCACCAACGACCTCGAGGTCCTGCGTTCGGGCATCCAGCTCCTGTCCCCGATCGGGTCCACCCCGATGGCCAAGGGCCTGCGCGACGCCCGGGAACTCCTGCGCCCCCGCGCTGGCGTGCAGCGGGTCTTCGTGGTCCTGACCGACGGTCACCCGGACGACCCGGAGCAGACCATCGCCGAAGTCCACCGGATCCGGTCCAGTGGCGCACGCATCATCACCGTGGGGGTCGGGGGCCAGGTGCGTCCCGAGTTCCTCCGCGGACTGGCATCCCGCCCCACCGACTTCCA
>CAZFLE010000035.1:0-24691 GCA_964519895.1 uncultured Enterobacterales bacterium
CCCAGGCCGAATTCGAGGACGGCCTGTACGTCGACGAGACCGGCGAGCCCTGGCTGGACGCCGACCTGGACGATCTGGCTCTCGCCGCCCGGGACGCCCCGGACCTGGACTTCCCGGTCCGCTACCGAGGAGGGGGCCTGACCGTGTTGCTGGGCCTGGACGAGCAGGGCCGCGCCTATGCGCTCTTGGAGCGGGGCGACGGCCCGATCGAGGTGTTGGGAGTGGTCTTGCACCCGGGCGTCGAGCACCCGGTGAACGTGGACACCCCCCCGCCGGTGTTGTCGACCAGCGACGGGACCCGTCTGGTGCCTTGACGGGCCAACCCCGACGGGGAAAGACCCGACTTTCGCAAGGGCTCAGAGGGCCTGTAGAGTGGCGCCAGGCATCGGTGGGGCCCCGGTGCCGAGGCGAGGTCTTCTGAACAGGACGGGCGAGAGCGGCGAGCAGTGGCAGTCGCTGCGCATGCCCCGGCATTTCAACGTGATGCTCCAGACCCAGACCGGGCTCACCCACGGCAGCCTGGTGTGGATCGATCAGCTGCACGTGCACGTGCTGTGTCCAGAGCGCCTGCCGGTGTCGCGGGGTCTGCGCATGCGGATCGATCTGGGCTCCCTGGGCGACTCTGTGGACCTTCAGATCACGGTCAGCGAGCTCGCGGTGGGCAAGAGCAGGCAGGCGGGCAGGGGTTGGCTGCACCAGGCCCGGTGGATCGCGCTGTCGCTCGAGCAAGGAGACGAGCTCACCGGGATGCTGCCGCGCATCAACACCCAGCTGGCCTTGCACAGCGTCTTGAGCAGCGCGTCCCGCTCCCGGGTCAGCAGCGCGAGCCAGGTGCAGGACAGGCAGTCGATGACACGCGTCCGCGAGCATGGCCCGCCGAGCCAGAGCACGATGCCCAGCGCCGTGGACTCGGCGAGCAGCTCTCGCGGTCGCTCGCGAACTTCGTCGCGGCGAGGCTCGGGCGCGACCGGGTCGCGGAGCAGCCGGAGCAGCCGGAGGGGGCGGCGGGTCTCCGTGCCGGCTGTGCTGGCACCGGGAAATCCGGTGAACCTGCTGGTCCAGGTCGACGACAGGAAGCAGCTGGGCCGAGCACTGCGCCTGCAGGACGGCAGCTTGCGGCTCGCCGTCAAGCTGGCGCGCGAGGCCGATGCGGTGACGTCCCTCACCCTCGTCTTCCGCCTGCCGGACGGCAGCTTCATGCAGCATCCGGCGTTGGTGCTGCGCGTCGCCGGGCGTCGCTGGCTGCTCGAGGCCCAGGACGTGTCCAAGGTCGACCTGGCCCTGTTGCGCAACCTGCTTCCCCCGGACTCGAGCCAGCGCTGAAGCACACGCTCAGGGCGCCGGCCGAGCAGCCGCCCACCACGCCGCCAGTCCCACCAGGGCCACCGGGGTCGGTGCGAGCAACCAGCCCGCGCCCAGCGCCAACAGCCCCCCAGCGAGGGCAAGACTCGGCACCCCCAGGGCCAGCCAGCGCCGCCGTCCGGGCAGGGCCAACGCCATCAGCGCGGTCATGACGCCGGTGACGGCGCTCAGCCCGGCGTCAAAGGCCGCCGAAGCCCGCCGGAGACCGGCCTGGGCCCCCAGGGTCTCCACCAGGGCCGCGTGGACCTCGACCCCGTACCGACGGCCCGAAGGGGTGGGAAAGAGGTCGGCCTTGCCCGTGGCCCGTCCCAGCAGCACCACCCGCCCAGCCGCGCCTGCTCCGGGGTCGGACCATTCCAGCCGAGGGCTCGCCGCCACCGGAGGCAGCCACAGGCGATCCAGGCTCACCGGGTTGCGGGTCACGCCGAGCCTGAGAAACCCCGGCTGGAGCTCGGGCTCGGCGTCCAGGTGGGCCGCGAGCGCGGCGACGGCGGCGTGCCAGCGGGGTGTGCCGTCGTTGGCTCTCAGCTGCACGGGTGCCCGGCGGACCTGGCCGAACAGGGCATCGGCCTCGAGTTCGATGGTGCCGAGGCTTGCTGCGGATGCGACGGCCGGGTGGCCGGGCCCCTCCCAGTGCCCCTGTCTCAACACGACGGGCAGCACGACGGGGGTGCCTGCGGCCGCTGCGGCCGCGATGCCGGCGGCCAGCGCTTCGTCGTGGTCCGTCACGGCGCCCAGGGTGACGTCCAGCACGATGGCCGTGGCCCCGGCCTGGGCCAGGGTGGCGAAGAGCGCCGGGTAGTCGGGCCGTAGTGCCCGGGTGTCCGAAGTCTCGGGCAGGGGGAGCACCGCGGTGAGCTGAGGGTCCAGCTCGCCCAAGGCCAGCCGGAGGGCGGGTCCCTGGACCACGCCGTCGAGCGGGTCGGTCAGGCCAGTCCAGGCCATCGCGACCGGCAGCACGGGCACCAGCCACCGGGGCCAGCGACGCCCGTGCTCCGGCCGCTCGGGCAGCCCGAACAGGGCCTCGAGCACGGGCTCGACGTCCGCTGCGCCGTCCACGTGGAGCCCGTCGGGGGTGCCCAGCCCCGCGAGCTCGGTGGCGGGCACGGTGACCCTCTCCAGGCCCGCCTCGGCGGCCGCCCGGAGCTTGGCGGGCACGCCGAAGACGCTGGCCAGCGAGCCGTCCAGGTCCACGCCCCCGGTGAAGGCGTGGCCTGCCGGCGTCTCCTGGCCACGCTGGGCAGCGCGGGTCGCCACGGCCACCGCCAGGCCCAGCGAGCTCCCCCGGATGGCTCGGCTGCCGCGCACCTGCCAGCGCACGGCCCAGTGTTCGGCCTGGGGGCCCAGAGCCACCGCCACGGCGAGCTGGGCCGCGATCAGGGCGTCTCGCTCGATGGCCTGGGCGGTCCAGGTCCCCGAGCCGCCGGGGCTGAGCGTGACCAGGACCTCGACCACGTGACCGCGCCCTTGGCCGTCGACGACCAGCCCCTGGGCCCGTCCGACCCGGGGCGTGACGCGGGCCGCGATGGCCTGGAGCTGCCGAACCAGGTCCTCGTCTGTGACCACTGCGGCGCAGCTCGCGGCCACCAGGGGGTCCTGGGGCAGGCCGTCCCCGAGGGCCCGGTGCAGGCGCCCTCGGGCGGCCCGGATCCGGTGCGGGTCGGCGGAGACCTCGGCCGCGGAGAGGGCTCGGAGCAGCTCGGGCAAGACTGGGCGCTTTGCCCTCAATTCCCTACAACGCCTTCGGCGTCGACCGCCGCGGCGAGCTCGGTGACGTGGAGGGCCACCTGGGCCAGCTGCTCCTGTAGCACCACCAGATCGGAGGCGACCGGGCCCAGGGAGTGGGGCTCGCCGGCCTGTTCGACCTGGGCGCCGACGCTGGCGATCCGGGCGGCGGCGGCCTGGAGACGACCGGAGCTACCGTGCAGGCGCATGGCGGCCTGGGGCACCTCGGGCGCATCGGCGGCGACGAGCATCATCAGGAGCCAGGGCACGGGCGGAGTCTACCCGCTGGCGAGGATAGGGCGGGTGGATGCGACGCGGCGCCCTGTTGATGGCGGTCTCCCTGGTCCTGCTTCCTGGGGTGGGTCTTCGGGCTGCTGGGCCTGGCGGTCGGACTGACCTGGGTCCAGGTCTCCAAGGAGTACACCGTGATCGGCGACACCGTGAACACGTCGGCCCGGCTCGAGGGCCAGGCCAGGGGCGGGGCCTCCCTGTTGGTGACCCAGACCATCGTCGACGCCGTACACGAATGGGTCCGGGTCCAGGAGCTGGCCCCGATGACCCTCAAGGGCAAGGCCGAGCCGGTCGCTGTCTTCCACGTGCTGGGGCGGGCCGTGTGACCGGACGCCGGCTGCTGAAGCAGGGTGCGCTCGGGATCAGACCGGGGCCGTCCGGCTCTTGGCGTTCAGCAGCTCCAGCTTCACGATGCTCAGGGCGCCGCCGGCCAGCCGCTTGAATTCCTCGACGCTCGCCAGGTTCGCGACCTGGCGGGCGATGAACTTGGGCCGGAAGTAGAACTTGCGGTGGGCGATCTTGAGGAGCTCCAGGATCTCGTCCTGGTTCAGGTGCTCTTCCCAGCAGGCCGGCACTTCGACGCCGCTCAGGGGCTCCTTCATCATCTTGTCCCAGCAGTCCGCCGGGTACAGGCCCTTCTTGGCGCCGTCCTCGAAGGAGTCGGTGCCCGGGTAGGGGCTGAACACGGCGAAGACCGCGTAGTCCGCGTCGAGCTTGAGCATCTCGTCCAGGTTGCCCAGCGCTTCGTCCATCGTGCGCTCGTGGGGTCCGGCGAGCATGATGTAGGCGACGCTGCGCACCCCTTCTTCGCGGCACCACTTGAAGACGCGGTGGACGTCTTCGGTGTCGCAGTGCTTGCCCCAGGCGTCCAGGCCCTCGTTGTTGGCGGACTCGACGCCGAAGTGGATCTTGGTGCAGCCGGTCTCGCGGCAGCGGCGGATCTGCTCCCGGGTGGTGCCGGCGATGGTGGTCTTGTAGCCCCAGTGGAAGTCCAGGCCCCGGCGCTCTACCGCGTCACAGAACTTCAGGACCCACTGGCTGTTCGGCGTGAACAGGTCGTCGATGAAGTGGGTCTCGGTGATGCCCAGGGACAGGCAGTGCTCCATCTCGTCGAGGATGTCGTCGATGTCCCGGATCCGGTACTGCTTCTTGTAGGTCAGACAGAACGGGCAGGAGTGGGGGCAGCCGCGGCTGGTGATGGCCGTGGTGACGAGGGGATCCTTGGTGCCTGGCAGGTAGTAGTCCCGGTACCGGGTACGGCTGCGGTCGGGCCAGGGGTAGGCGTCGAGGCTCTTGGTCGACGGGCGGTCCGGGTTCTTGACGATCTGGCCGTCCTCGCGGAACCAGACCCCGGAGATGCCCTCGAAACCCTTGCCCTGGTCGTAGTTCTGGGCCATGGACACGAACGCGTCTTCGCCGTCGCCGGTGATGATCGCGTCGGCGCCGTCGAGCTGGATCGCGTACTCGGGGAACATGGCGCAGTGGGGGCCACCCAGGACGATCTTGGCGTCCGGGTTGAGCTTGCGCACGGTGTTTATCGTGCCCTGGACGTCGGCCAGGGAGTGGGTGTAGGTGCTGATCCCGACCAGGTCGAGCGGGTAGCGCTTGAGCTGCTGCTCAAAGTCCGGGAAGTCCAGATCGTCGACGACCGGGTCGTAGATCTCGGCCTTCCAGCTGGTGCGCTTCTCGACCGCGGCCTGGATGTACATCAGCCCCAGGGGCGGGAAGCAGTAGACGCCGTGGGCCATGGCCTTGGGGATGCCGGCCCACACACGGAGCTGCTCGGGCGGGTTGAGGAGGGTGATGTCCATTCAGTGGTCTCCCGTCATGGGGTGGTGTCCACGGTGTAGCGCTTCTGGGGGAAGATCAGCCCCCAGGGCAGGAAGAGAGGCACGGTCTCTCTGTAGCGACGGTAGTCGTCTCCAAACACCTCGATCAACTGTGGCTCCTGGCGCCAGACCTTCTCGATGAGCGAGACCGTGAGCAACGCTGGCACCAGGATGAAGCAGAAACTGAAGGAATTCAACAGGAAGCCTACGCTCAGCACGCCCAGGAGCTTGCCGTAGAGGCTCGGGTTCCGGGAGTAGGCGTAGATGCCGCGCACGACCAGGCGTCGCGTGCGGCCCGCGGTCGGGCTGGGGGAGCCGTCGCCCAGCACGCTGAGCTGTTGGTAGGTCCAGATCCAGGCCACGGCCCCGAGGCCAAAGGACGCGGCCGCGATCCAGACGTTGGCGGGCACGGGCAAAAAGCCGTCGTGGGAGACGAAGGGAACCAGCTCGGCGATCCAGCCGTCCATCCACAGGGCCGACATGGCGATGAGGAAGGTCAGCGGGAACAGGACCGGGATGTAGACCTTGAAGACCATCTCGAGGATGGGCTGGGACAAGGCCGCGCGGACCAGCTTCGAGGGAAGGCTCACGGTGCGATGATAGCCATCAGGACCATGACAGTCGCCCCTGCCCTGATCTGGCTCAGTCTCGCCGCGGTCGCTTGTGGCGAGGACCCTGTGCTCAAGGCCGCCCGCGAGGAGGCCGCCGCAGGCAAGGGCCAGGCCGGTTCCTCGGGCAAGGGCACAGCAAGCGCCGGGGGTCAGGTGGGCACTGCTCAGCGCGGTCACCCGATGGATGGCGGTGTCGCCGCTGGATCCTCGGCGCCCGATGGGAGCGGCGCGGGCGATGCCGGCGAGCCGGTGCCGGGCATTCCCGACGAGCCGACGCCCGCACCACCGGGTACTCCCGGTGGCGGCAAGCCCCCCGCCCAGGACGGCGAGGCCGGCCAGGTCGGGGTCGCCGGCGAACCGCCGCCCGGCGTGCCTGACGAGCCCCGCCCAGGCAACCCGGACGAGCCTTCTCCCAGCGGCCGCCGCCCGCCCCCCACCGCTGGCCCCAAGGTCCTGCTCAGCGGCACCGTGGCTTACGACGGCTTTTCGGGCGGCATGCTGCGGGTCGACATCTTCGACGGGGATCACCTGCGCCAAGGGGCCAAGCGGCCTTCGGTGGTGGCGATGGTGAACCTGGACGGGCCCGGTCCCTTCCAGGTCGAAGTCCCGGTGTCCGCCGGGCGGGTGTGGGTGTCGGCCTTCAACGACGCCGATCGCAACGAGCGGCCCGGGCCCTTGGACCCCACCGGGTTCTACGACGGCAACCCGGTGCCGACGGATCGGGGCCCTCAGAAGAACCTGACGGTCCGCCTGATCCAGCGTGCTCCCCCCGAAGACGGTGGCGATGACCTCTGACACCGTCGTGGTGGTGCCGTCGGCTGGCCGGGTCGACCCGGGACCCACGGTCGCGGGTGTGGCCGGGTGGCCGGTGATCTGGGTCGATGACGCCCCGGATGCGGTCGCTGCGCCCCCAGGCACCGAAGGGGTCCGGGCTGGCGGCCGGGGCTTCGCGGCCGCTGCCAACCTGGGCCTCGCCCGGGCTCGGGACCAGGGCTACGCCTGGGCGGTGCTCCTGAACGACGACGCGGTCCCGCGGCCGGGCTGCATCCGAGCCCTGCGCGACGCGGTCGACCGGGAGGGGGTCGTCGCCGCCGGCGCCGTACTCGAGGGACCCGACGGCGTCGAGTCGGCCGGCCTGCGCTTCCACGAGGCCACGGCTCGCCTGCGCCAGCTCACCGAGGTGCCCGGCGACGTGCAGGCGGTCGACGCCCTGTCCGGGGCCTGCCTGCTGGTGCCGACCGACGTGCGCTTCGACGAGGGCTTTCCCCACGGCATGGAGGACGTGGAGCTCGCACGGCGCCTCCGGGCAGGCGGCGGCACCCTGGTCGTCGTGCCCGGAGCCCGGTGCTGGCACCAGGGCGGCGGCACGGTCGATCGGCGCAGCCGAGGCGCGGCGCGAGACGCGGTGCGGGGGCACCTGCGGCTCGCCGGAGCGTCCCGGGTGCGGCGCGGGCTCGTGGTGGCCTATGCCCTGGCCCAGGTGGCCCGGGAAGGCGGGCCGGCCGAGCGTGTCCTGGGGATCTGGGAGGGGGTTCGGACGGGCCCCGGCCAGACCCCGTAGACTGCCTCCATGTCCGTCCTGCTGTGGCTGTTGGCGTGCTCGCCCGAGCCTCCCGCCGCCCCGCCGCCGCCGCGCTTCAGCCCGCCGCCGATCCAGCGCATCGACCGCGACCCCGGGGCGCCGGACGGGCTGGCGCCGGACACGCGCACCCTCGTGTTCTTCGTGGCCGACACGGTCCGGGCCGACCGCACTTCTGTCTGTGGCCACCCTCGCCCCACGACACCGACCCTGGCGGGCCTGGTCGAAGGGGGCGCCCAGCTGCGCTGTGACGGGGTCTCGCCTGGGTCCTGGACCGTGCCAGCCCACGCCAGCTTGTTCTCGGGCCTGAACCCCTGGGAGCACGGCGCCCATCGCTACGACGCGGTCAGCGGGGACTGCGCCACGGTGTACGAGGAGGCCCTGGTCGGGTCCCTGGCGGCGCCCACCTGGCTCTCCCAGCTCCAGGACCGGGGCTGGCGCACGGTGTGTCTGACCGAGAACAAGGCGGTCAGCGATGCTTTTGGCCTGACCGCGGGGTGTGGCACGTGGATCCAGGTCCACAAGTGGGCCGCCGAGCGCGATCCGGAGCGCAGCGTCCAGGCCTTTGCGGCCCAGGCCCTGGCGTCCGACGACCCCCGGCCGCTGGCACTGTTCGTCAACGTCATGGACGCTCACCGTCGGCTCGCGGAGGTACCCGAGGGACATGCCTGGCTCCCGCGCCAGCCCCCACTGGGCGCGGATGAGACCTGGGACGAGCTGCGACTGGCCCCGGACGGCCCGCTGCGGACCCGGTACGACGACCTGTACGACCACGGGGTGTGGCGGGCGGACCAGAAGCTCGGCCAGATCCTGGCGGTTGCGCGTGCGGAGCGGCCCGACGGTCTGCGGCTGGTGGCCACATCGGACCACGGAGAGATGCTCGGCGAGGGGGGCTTCGTGAGCCACGGCAACGGGGTCTGGGATCCCCTGATCCGGGTGCCGGTGGTGGTCGAGGGCTTCGCGGCGCCGCTCTCCGAGGGTCCGCTGAGCACGGCGGTGCTCCGGGACCTGGTGCTGGGAGAGCCGCTGCGCGATGCGCCGTCCGTCGCGGTGTCGACCCCCAACCCCTTCTGGGCCGGGCGCTTCCCCGCGGGCTGGGCCGACCAGGTCGAGGTGGTGCGCTACGACGGCTCGGGACGGACACTGTGCCGGGAGGGCGGGTGCGTGGCCCAGGTCGCGCCAGTGCCGGTGAACGACGCCGGGGAGCCGGTCCAGGCCCCCGAGCTGGTGCGCCTGCGCGACGCCCTGCCCCGGGCGCTGGACTGTGCGCGGGTCACGGGGCTCGACGAGCGGCTGGAGCTGCTGCGCGAGCTCGGGTACATCGAGTAGCGCCCGGGCCTGGAATCCGCTCACTCGGCTGAGAGCGCCTCGCGCAGCCGCTCCACGTCGGCCAGGTCGAGGTCCTTGGTGAAGCGGGGCTCGGTGTGCGCCATGACTGCGTAGCCGCCGACCAGCAGGTATTCAGCACCCTCTTCGTTCAAGGCGACAAACAGATCTCTGAAGTCTGGATTGACGTCCACCGGTTCCTCCCCAGGTGCGGGCCTCCTGAACCATGGCCCAGGCAGCGATGAAGACGGCCTCGGGGCCCTGTTCACGCCAGAAGCTTCTGTTGAAGTCCTGGCAAGCCTCGTGGGTGTGGAAGACGCCACCGGAGAAGCTGGCGCGGCGGCGGGCGGCTCGGGCCTCGAAGTCCTCGGAGTGCGGCCTGGCCGCATTGTGGCGTGGGCCCTTGGGGATCCCGGCCCTGGACCTCTGGCGCCCGGGGCCGCTCAGGACATCGAGTAGTCTTGCGCCTTGACCCGTCCCGCCTGGCGCCAGCACACCCGGGGCATGGCCCTCCGTGCGCCACTGCTCCTGCTGGCCGTCGGCGTCGCCTGCACGGCAGACCCGCCCCCGCCATCGATCCTGGTCGTGACCTGGGACACGGTGCGGGCGGACCGTGTCGGTGACCCCGCCGTGACCCCCACCTGGGCCACCCTCGCAGCCGAGGGCACGGTGTTCGCCGACGCCCGCACCACCGCCCCGCTCACGCTGCCGGCCCACGCCTCGCTCCTGACCGGCCTGCAGCCTCCCAACCACGGCGCCCGCAGCAACGGCTGGTTCACCTTGGACGAGGGGCTGACCACGTGGCCCGAGCAGGCCGCCCAGGCCGGCTGGCGCACGGGGGCCTTCGTCTCGGCAGCCGTGCTCGCCCGGCGCTATGGGCTCGCCCAGGGCTTTCAGGTCTACGACGACGCGGTCGGGACCGCGGCGGACAGCCGGTACTTCGCCGAGCGGCGGGCCGACGCCACCGTCGACGCCGCGATGGGCTGGCTGGCCCAGGTGCCGCCGCGTGAGCCGGTGGTGCTGTGGGTGCACCTGTTCGACCCCCACCGGCCGTGGCAGAGCCCGCTGCCAGGGTTCGAGAGTCGGCCCTACGACGGCGAGATCGCGTGGACCGACCAGCAGACCGGTCGGCTGCTCGCCGCGTGGGCGTCGTCCGGGCGCCAGGAGCGGTCCGTGGTCGTGGTGACTTCGGACCACGGCGAGGGGCTGGGGGAGCACGGCGAGAGCACCCATGGGTTCTTCGCCTACGACAGCACCGTGCGCATCCCGCTGGTGATCCGGGTGGGGGAGCAGGTGGCGCCGACGGCGAAGGGTCAGACCGTGGGTGGGCCGGCGTCGCTGGTCGACCTGGCGCCCACCCTGGCCGAGCTGGCTGGTCTGCCGGCCCTGCCAGGCCAGGGTCGATCCCTGGTGTCGAGCTTGTCCTCTGGGGCGCCTGTTCCACCTCGCGAGCTGGCCTTCGAGGCGGTCTCGGGGGCGCTGGAGTACGGCACGGCCCCAGTGTTCGGGGTCGTGGACGAGGGCGGGGACACGTGGTTCGAGCTGCCACGCCGGGAGTGGTACGCCGCCGCCGATCGGGACCAGCTCGTGGACCGCTACGACCCGACCCAGGAGGACCGCGCCGACGGCCTGTTTGCCCGACACCCCAGGGCGTGGCCACCGCCGAGCCTGGGGGCAACGCCGGAGTCCGAGGAGCTCGCCCGGCTCGAGGCCCTGGGCTACCTCGAGGCGGCGCCGGTGATGGCAGGGGACGCGCCGGACCCCAAGGACGCGCTGGACCTGATCCGGCTGAACCAGGGCAGCGCACCCGAGCTGACCCCGGCCGGGGCCC
The DNA here is from genome assembly GCA_964519895.1 of uncultured Enterobacterales bacterium. Classification (GTDB taxonomy): domain Bacteria; phylum Myxococcota_A; class UBA796; order UBA796; family CAJQPC01; genus CAYFPX01. The sequence goes on from CAZFLE010000035.1 coordinate 10,555, forward strand.
TGGCGCGGGTCCAGGAGCTGGCCCAGGCCTGGGGGGCCACGCCGGTGATCGTGGCGCTCCAGGTGGATCTGTTGGACCAGCTGGGCCGGGTGTCCGATGGGGACGCGGTACTGGCGGCCCAGGCCGAGACGCGGCCAGACACGGCCCAGGAGCTGGAGGCCCGTCGTGCCCAGCGTGTCGCCGATCAGGCCTTGGCAGTGCGCATCGCGGCGGCCCGGGCCGCCCACCCGGACCAGGCCGGGCCGGCGTTCGACCACGGTGTGGTGCTGCGGCGGCTGGGAGATCTGCCCCAGGCAGCGCTGGCCTGGGAGGAGACCCTGCGCCTGGACCCGGCCGACGAAGAGGCCCGCCGGGAGCTGGCGCGACTCCGGGTGGCCCAGGGGGCGCTCGGGGCCGCACGGGAGCTGCTGGCGCCGGCGGTCGAGGCGCCGGGGGAGCACCCGCTGTTGGTGTGTGATGCGGCGAGGCTCCATGCCCACGCCCTGGGGGAAGGGGAGCAGGCGGCCAAGTTGCTTCGGGCTTGTGAAGCGGTGGGTGGGGAGCTGAGTGTGGTGGAGCGGGGGTGGGTCGGGGGGGAGTGACTCGTGGCTCGTGGCTCGTGGCTCGTGCCCCGCGAGAACAGGGAATTCTCCGTGATGTAGCTTGGCAGCATGAGTCTCGGCTCTCCAGTCCTCTTGACTCTGCTGTTCGGGACCCTCGGTGGCCCGGCGCTGGCCGCCGAACCCGAGCCCCCGCCGGACCTGCTGCTCCCCCTCAAGACCGACACCGACCGGCCCGCGGACGTGGCCCTGGTCGTGGGCGTGCAGGACTACGCCTTCGTACCGGACGTCCCCTTCGCCTCGCGGGACGCCCGAGCCTTCTACACCTTCCTGGTCCACACCCGCGGTCTGTCACCGGAGAACGTGGTCCTGCTCGATGCCGGCGCCAACCGGGAGATGGTCCTGCAGGCTGCGTCCACGCTCCGTTCCCAGCGGCAAGCCGAAGGGGTCTTCTGGCTCTACTTCGCGGGTCACGGCATCGCGATGGCGGATGGCCGCTCCCGGATGCTGCTCGGCGACGACGTCCGGCACGATCAGGCCAGCTTCCGTACGCGGGGGGTGTCCCTGGAGGGTCTCGTGGAGTCCCTCGCGGTGGCGGGTCCGGTCGTGGCCGTCTTGGACACTTGCTACAACGGCCTGAGCCGGACCGGCGACGCCTTGCTGCCCGACAGTCGCTCGATGGTTCCCGATCACGCCCTGGCTGCACCACCGGGTGTGGTCCTGTGGTCGGCGACCCAGCCCAGCGAGGTGGCGGGGCCGCTGCCCGGCGTGCGGCACGGGGCCTTCACCTACCTGGCGATCGGGGCCCTGCGCGGCTGGGCCGACGGCGCGGGCGGGGACGACCCCGACGGCGCAGTCACCCTCGCCGAGGCCGGCACCTGGGTCTCTGAGGCCTTCATGGCCCTGGACCTGGGCGGACAGCACCCTCAGATGACGGGTCGCATCGGCCAGGGGCCCATGGTGGTCGGCGCCCTGGAGCCCGCGCCTTCGTTGACGACGCTGCGCATGGCCGGCAGAGTCGACCCTGAGGCGTCGGAGCCGGCCTGGGCCCGTCAGGAGACGCTCGAGGCGGTCCTGGACTACGACACCCAGGTCAGGAGCGCCCGGCGGCCCCGACGCTTCGCGGTCGTCTCAGTGGTCGCAGGGGGGCTTGGCGCCGCCACGTGGGCCGGTGCGGCCTACAGCCGGATCCAGTGGGACTACTGGCAGACGGACGAGCTTCGGTGGACCACCAACGGCCTGTGGGTCAGCTCCCTGGGGCTCGCTGCGATGTCCACGACCTTTGCCACGGCGGCGTTGGTGGCCCGTCGCAAGGCTCGGAGGGGATGAAGCGGCTGACCATCGTGGTGCTGGCCTGCAGCACGGCTGCGTGCTGGCCCTACGTCTCGACCCGCGTGGTCGAAGGCAGGTGGACAGGCGAGATCGAGATCGAGACGTCCTGGTACCCGTTCCCCTACGACGCCACCTGCACCTTGACCGAGGATCCGCTGCGCAGGGTCGAGGGCGCCTGCACGCTGGAATACGACGGCGGGGACCCCGTGCCCGAGTTCTTCACTGGCACCTTCGTGGGGCGACGCCGCACGTCCGCCGTGCAGCTCAGCGGCACCTGGACCGACAGCTTCGACCAGACCTTCGACTTCGACGCGAGGCTCCAGGTCGAGGAAGACGATCTGAACGGCCCCTGTGACCTGGTCGGGCAGGACGGTGCGGACAGCTATCTGTGCGCGTTCCGGCTCGACCGGCTTGGCGACTGAAGCTCACTCAGCCACCACCGTCGCCCGGTCCCCCTGCCGCACCAGCTGGAGTCTCTGACCCACCCCCACCTCGGCCAGGAAGTCCAGGTCGTGGCTGATGACGATCAGCGCCCCCTCATAGGCCTTGAGCGCCTGGACCAGCCGCCCCAGCGTGTCCAGGTCCAGGTTGTTGGTCGGCTCGTCCAGCACCAGCACCTGGGGGGCCTGGTCCCCGACCAGCAGGGACGCGAGCACCGCCCGCATCCGCTCACCACCGCTGAGCACCCGCACCGGACGGTCGACGTCGTGGCGCGTGAACAGGAAGCGGTCGAGCATCCAGCGCACGTCGGCCTGGGGCACGCCGGGCGCTGCGGCGCGGGCCGCTTGGAGCAGGGTCAGCTCCGGGTCCAGCCCGGTGGCGTGCTGGTCCAGGGTCGCCCAGCGCAGGGGACCCCGCTGGACCACCCCCGTCGTGGGCACCAGGCCCCCCTGGAGCAAGCGGACCAGGGTGGTCTTGCCGCTGCCGTTGGGGCCGATCAGCGCCACCCTCACCGGACCGCGCAGGTCGACGTCGACCCCCTCCAGCCCGAAGCGCCCGTCGGGGCTCACCCAGCCCGCGTCGCTGGCCTCGACCACGCGCTGGCCGGTGGCCACCCGCGTCGCTGGGAGCGTGAGCACGACGCCCCGCGCCTGTCGGGCCTCGGCCTGGGTGTCCTGGACCCGCTGGGCGGTGGCTTCCAGGGCTGCTTCGGCATTGCGGGCGCCCTTGGCACTGGTGGTCTCGGCCTGTTCCTTCCACTTGTTCAGCAGGATCTTGGGCTGGCTGCCCGTGCCGCGAGCCCGCTTGCCCGCGGCGTTCTTGCGGGCCTGGCGCTCGGCCTGTTCCCGGGTCCGCTGGCCGGCTCGCTTGTGGGCCAGCTGCGCCGCCTCGTGGGTCCTCACGGCGGCCCGCCGCTCTGTCTCCCGCTGGGCCTGGTAGGCGTCGTAGCCGACCCCGTAGACGCGGATGCCCAGTGGACCGAGCTCCTGGATGCCGTCCATGCAGCGCAACAAGCCCCGATCGTGGCTCACCACCACCAGCCCGCCGCGCCAGTCGGTCAGGACCTCGTACAGGCGGCCCCGGGCGGCCTGGTCCAGGTGGTTGGTGGGCTCGTCCAGGAGCAGGAAGTCTGGCCGGGCGAGCAGGCATGCGGCCAGCGCCACCCGGGTCTGCTCCCCGCCGCTCAGGGTCTCGCTGGGCGTGTCCAGGGAGAGCCACGCCAGCCCCAGCCGTTCGAGCAGGGCGCGGCTCTGGGCTGCCAGGTCCCAGTCGTCTCCCACCTGGCGCAGCAGCGCGTCGCTGTAGGTCCCCGCATCGAGCTGGGCCAGGGCGGCGAGCTTGTCGGCGATGCCCAGCCCGTCCGCGACGGTGCCCGTCGGCGCGAGTCCGCGGCCCTGGGGCAGCCACGCCAGGGTGCCCTGGCGCACCACCTGTCCTCGGGTCGGCGTCAGCTCCCCGGCCAGCAGTCGCAGCAGCACGGTCTTGCCGGCCCCGTTCCGGCCCACCAGGCCGGTGCGCCCCTGGGGCACCTCCACGTCGACGTCCTCCAGGATCACCCGGCCCGTCGGCGCCTCCCAGCCCAGGCCCCGCCCGCTCAGGACAGGCGGACTCACGGTGCCCCGTTGCCGCCGTTCCCGATCAGGTCGTCCAGGTCGCCTTGACGCTCGAGGGCCACCAGCGCAGCGTCGACCGCCTCGGCCAGGGCGGGCTCCAGGAGCACCATGTACAGCAGGATCTCCCGGCGGGCGTCGTTGAAGACCGGTCCGTCGTAGTCCCGCATGGCGACCTCGGACCAGAGCCCGCCGATGTTCAGGTGGTCGCTCTCGGGGTCGTAGGAGCCCCGGGTCAGGGTGCCCCACTCGCCGGCCACGTAGATGCTGCCCACCAGCTGCCGGAAGTCGCCGGGGTTGGCGTAGGGATCCAGCCGGTGGCGCAACAGGAAGATGGCGTCGACCATCACCGCTTCCTGGCGGGGGTCCAGGGAGTTGAGCCAGTCCCGCTCGAGCTCCTGGACAGCGCGGACGCCCTGGACGCGGAGCTCCAGCAGCTCTTTCTCGCGGGCGTGCTGGAGGCGTGCGCCGATCAGGGCGCCCGCGGCCTCTTCGACCTGGGGGGCGTCGAGCTCGGCGCCGCCCTGGAGCTGCTCCCACAGGGTGTCGTAGACCCGACCGACCTTGGGCTCGTAGGCCTGGACCACCGCCGCCTGGGCGGCGTCGATGCGGGCCCGCTCGGCCGAGACCTTGGCCGCCAGCTCCTTGAGGTACTCGAGCTGCCACTCGCTCAGCCGCATGTGGCGCAGCCAGATCAACAGGCGCACGCGCTGTTGCTTGTGCTGCACCTGGGGCAGGAAGCTGTAGTCGTAGAGGAGCTGGTAGAGCGGCGGGTGCACGGCCCGGTCCATGCGCCCGTCGGCGCCCGAGACCTGGAGTGCGGTGGGCAGGGGCTCCGGCTCCGTCACGCAGCCGAGCTGGAGCAACAGCAGCAGGCTGATCGTGGGCGCCGGCATCGCGGGGATCCTGGCATCCGGTGCCCATGGGGTCAACGACGCGCCCGCTAAGCTCGGGGGAATGGCTGAGCGCATCCCGCGATCCGTGTGGCTCCCGCCGGTCCTTGCGCTGCTCGGATCCTGGCTGCTGGCTGTGTTGCTGACGTGGCCCGCCGTGCTCGATCCATCGGGTGGGTTGGTGGGGCACCCGGGCAACGACACCTGGAACCACGCGTGGGGCTTCTGGTGGTTCAGCGACTCGGTGGCCAACGCCGGTGGCCTGCCCAGTCACACCCGCCTGCTGAACTACCCCGAGGGCGGCACGCTGTTCTTCATCGACGGCTACAACGCCGTGCTGAGCGTGATCCTGCAGGGGTTCTTGAGCCTGGCCGCCACGTACAATGTGCTGGTGATGGCCAGCCTGGCGTGGACGGCCTTCGGCGCCTGGTGCCTGGCGTGGCACGTGCTCCGGGACCAGGTGGGGGCCGCGGTCGCCGCCGTGATCTACGGCAGCTCGGCCCACCTGTTGGCCCAGACCTACAACGGCATCACCGAGACCATCAACGCCGGCTGGATCCCCCTCTATGTGCTGGCGCTCCTGCGGCTGTTGGAGCGGCCGCGGCTGCGCAACGGCATCGTGTTGGGGCTGGCGATGGGGCTGTGCGCCCTGGCCAACTTCTACTACGGTCTGTTCGCCATCGTGCTCACGGTCCTGGTGGTGATCCACCGCCTGGTGCGGGAGCCCCGGCGGGTGCGCTGGAAGCCGTTCTTTGCCTACGCCATCGGCGGCGCGGCGGTCACAGTGGCGATGGTCATGCCGGTCCTGAACCAGCTGTCCCGCACCTTGGACGCCCCCGACGCGATGGTCTCCCGGGACCCGCAATTCGTCTGGGAGAGCCTGCTCCGCCACAACATGACGGACATCCGGTGCTACCTGACGCCGGGAGACTTCTACAGCCCCGATCTCAAGGCGCTCTACGGCGAGGACCTGCTGATCGTGGTCTACCTGGGCTGGGTGGCGATCGGACTGGCGCTGCTGGGCATCGTGCTGCGGCGCCGGCGGCGGGAGCTTGGCCTGTGGGCCTGGGTCTTCGCCGTGTTCCTGGTCTTCTCGATGGGGCCCTACCTGCACCTGGACGGGGAGTACCTGCGCCTGAACGGACGCCTGATCCCGCTGCCCTTCCTGCCGTTCTTCAAGGCCTTCCCCCTGTTCGACCGCATCTCCCACCCCTTCCGCTTCGTGGTGCCGGCCACCCTGGCGCTTGGCATCCTGGCAGGCCACGGCGCCCGCCTGCTGCTACGCGGACTGCACCGTCCAGGGCGGCTGGCGGGAGGCCTGGTGCTGTGCAGCGCGGTCCTGGCCGAGGTCCTGCTGGGCTCGCCCGCGGTCTGGCCCTTGCCCCGCTCCGAAGCGGCGGTGCCCACGGTCTACGCTGAGCTCGAGACCGACGGTGCGGTGCTGGACCTGCCGATCACGGTGCCCAACCTGGAGCGAGCGGTCTACACCTACTACCAGACCGAGCACGGCCTCCCGACGCCCTATGGGCTCAACGAGCCGCTGCCTCGCAGTCTTCGGATGAACCGCTTGACCCGGTTCCTGGTCTACCTGGAGTCCGGGCGGATCATCTCCCTGCCCAGACTCCTGCCAGAGGCCGACCTGGTCGCCGGAGCCAACTTGTTGCAGGCGATGGGGTACCGCTACCTGGTCGTGCACGAGTCTCTGCTGCCCGCGCCCAAGGCCGAGATGGTCGAGACCGTGCTCTCGGCGGTGATCGGCCCGCCTCGCCGCTACCCCGACGAGCGCATCGCCCTCTACGAGCTGGCCCGGTAGCGCACGGTGTCGACCGCCCAGGAACGACGTCGCAGGCGCCTGAGTGCGCTGGTCGAGCTCGCGATCGCCCTGCCGGTGATGCTGGCCGGCGCCGCAGCCCTCACGTGGCCAGCGCTGCTCCACCTCGACGAGGTGATCATCGGCTCCGGCGAGCTCGGCGGCTGGATCTGGCGCTACTGGTGGCACTTCCAGGAGGTCGACGCCCTGGGCCACAGCGAGCTGGGCCTGTGGGAGCGGGTGCTGACCTTCCTGTCCCTGGGCCGCTTTCCCGAGACCGGGAACATCCTGGACGTCCTGCTGCTCAGCTACCCGCTGCAGACCTTCCTAGACCTGCCAGCCCACTACAACGTCAAGGTGCTCCTGATCCTGGTGGTCGACGGGCTGTGCGGGTACGCGCTCGCCCGGCACTTCGTCGGAAGCCGCGCCGTGGCCTTGGCGGCGGGCCTGGTGGCGGTGATCAACCCCCTGAACATCCAGGACCTGTACGGCTCGGGCCTGCGTCAGGTGCTGCTGTGGTGGGTGCTGTTGTTCCCGGTGTTGCTGGACCGGGCGGCGCACCTGGAGACCAAGCGCTCGGGGGCACTCGCGGGGCTCTGTCTGGCCCTCTGTGGCGCTTTCTACTGGTTCTACGGGTTGTTCGCGGGCATGTTCCTGGGGCTCTGGCTGCTGGACCACGCCTGGTCCCGCCGCTTCATCATCCACTGGCGACGCCTGCTGCCCTGGTTGAGCACGCTCCTGGTCACGACGGTCGTGGTCGCCGGGTTCTTCGCCTTGCCCTACGTGCTGGGCATCGGGAGCAACGAGCGTGTGGGGGGTGCCCAGGCCCTGCCAGAGCTCTCGTTCTTCCTGCCGTTCCCCGAGTACGAGGTCATCCGCGACGCGCCCCTTCGGCCCTCGTCCTACGAGGAGAACGTGCTGTCGTCCCTGAACCGGACGATCATCTCGTCGTGGTCGGCGGACTACCTGTTCAACCCGACCTACTACCGGTCCCTGCCCCTGGTCGTGTTCCTGGGTGGGGTGCTGCCGGCGCTGTTCGCCGGGGTCGGGAGCTGGCGGCGGGCCCGGTTCTGGCTGGTGGTGTTCGGGGTCTTCTACCTGGGCACCTGTGGGCCCTTCCTCAAGTGGGGCGCCATCCAGGACAGCGCCGAGGTCGTGCTGCTGGGCGAGTCCGTGGTCCGGCTGCCCTACACCTGGATGTTCCAGTGGGTCCCGGGCATGAGCCGCATGTTCGCGCCTTACCGGATGGGCGCTCTCGTGGTCGCTGCCGCGGTGCCGCTTGTGGCTCTGGGGCTGGGGCGGATCCCTGCGCACCCCCGGTTTGGCACCTGGCCCAAGCGCTTGATCTGCGGTGTGGCGATGGTCGCGACCGTGGCCCAGGTGTCCTATCGCTTCGACGTGGGCCCGGTCGCCGAGGGCAGCTTCCAGCCCAACCTGTGGCGCGCGGCGGTCAGCGTCTCGGCCATGGACGTGCCGGACTTCTACCAGGAGCTGGACCCCAGCGAGCCGTCGGGGCTGGTGGAGCTGCCCCTGGAGCAGCAGCAGGACCTGTTGACCCTGTACCAGGTGCACCACCACTGGAAGGTCTACCGGTCGTGGGCCACACCGCCGGCCATCCCCCCGGCGTTTCGCGACGAGGGCGGTGGACCCGACGGCGCCAGGCTGCGCTACCTGGCCGAGCAGCACACGGTGGGCGGCCAGGCCGCGGGCATGTTGCTTCGGCTCAGTCGCGGCCCCCAGGAGGTCGATCCGGACGAGGTCGACGACGTGGCGCTGGCCTGGCTGATGCTCGCCGGAAACTACCGCTACCTGGTGGTCCACGAGCGCGGCTACTACCTGGTCGACGCCCTCCAGGGCGCAGCGCTCTACCAGGACGTGGTGCGCAAGCTGACCCGGCGCCTAGGGATCGAGCCGGACCAGGTCATCGAGCACGAGTGGTTCGACTACCCGGGCAACCCATACGACGTGCCCGATGGGCCGGTCTACATTCCCTGGTCCAGCCACGAGGTCCAGCTGCCCGACCTGGAGCGGCCCAGCCGGTACTACATGGCGGTGTTCGACCTGGCCCCGTTCCTCAAGGCCTACGATGGCCCCCCGCCCCCCGTGGCCCCCAAGCAAGCCGCCGAGCACGTGGAGGTGGCGCCGGAGGGCGGAGATGCGCACCAGGCGGTGCCCCCGCCCGGGGGCGAACAACAGCACAGCGAGCAGCAGCACGAAGACGTCCCGGCCCCAGAGGCTGTGCCACACCAGGACGTGCCGGCGCCAGGCGAGGTCAGCCACGAGCAGGTCGCGCCGCCCGGAGGGGACGTGGTCCACGTCGAGAAGGCCCCGGGTGCCGAGTAGGAACCCACGGGCCCGCTTGACAGCAGGCGTCGATGGGGGTTGGATTCCATCCCAAGTGCTCCCTCTGTTCACAGCGATCCTCCTCGTCGCCCAGCCCGGCTGCACCGCCGCCAAGTCCGGCGCGGTGCTGGTCCAGGCCGAGCAGGCCATGCGCGAGGCCGACGCGGCTCGGGCGGCCAGCGAAGCCCCCTACGAGTACGCCCTGGCCGACGCCTACCGGCGCAAGGCCCGCGAGGAGTGGGCCAACTCGTCCTACGGCGCTGCCGAGGCCCTGGCGGCCGAAGCCCTCGCGCTCGCGCGCAAGGCCATCGACCAGGCGGAATTCGGGCTGGACGAGAGCCCCGAGCCCGACGACATCGACGACGAGGACGTCGACTGAGATGGTCGGACTCGGACTGATCCTGTTCCTGGGCGGCTCGGCGTGCGTGCCCACCGAGGCGCTGCAGCGGGACCACCAGCGGCTGAGCGCCGAGCTGACCCGTGCCCACGAGGCGGGCGCCCGGATCTGCATGCCCCGCGACCTGGCCCTGGCCGAAGCCCACAACAGCTTTGCAGAGCTCGAGTTCCGCCAGGCCAATGCACGGCGGGCCCGAGAGCACCTCGACGTGGCCCTGGTGCACGTGGCCGCCGCCGTCGAGGGCTCAGCGGGCTGCAGCGCCGAGGACCGCGATGGCGACGGGATCCCGGACATCGCCGACGCGTGCCCCACCGCGCCAGAGGACCTGGACGGCGTGGCCGACGACGACGGCTGCCCCGAGGAAGACGTGGTCCTGTCCCCGGTCGGCCTGATCGACGACAACGACGACCTGTTGGTGGTGCCCACCGGCGCCCCCACGGCCACAGACGGCGACGGCGACGGCGTGCACAACGCCGACGACGACTGCCCCCAGGCCATGGAGGACATCGACGGCTTCCAGGACGGCGACGGCTGCCCAGACCCGGACAACGACGCCGACGGCATCGTGGACGTGGTCGACAAGTGCCCGGTCGAGGGCGAGGATCCTGACGGCTTCGAGGACCTGGACGGCTGCCCCGACCCGGACAACGACCAGGACGGTTTCCTGGACGTGGTCGATCCCTGCCCGACCCAGGCCGGCACCGGCGATGGCTGCCCCTCCATCGACACCGACGGCGACGGCATCGTCGACGACGACGACAAGTGCCCCATCGAGGCCGAGAGCCCCAACGGCTACATGGACGAGGACGGCTGCCCCGACACCCGCCTGGAGCGGGTCAAGGTCCAGTACGGCCAGGTGATGGTGACCCAGGGCCGGCTGGAGTTCGAAGCCGGCGGCACCCGGCTGACCCTCGACGGCGAAGCCATCATCGAGGAGATCGCCCAGCTGCTCTTCGACCAGCCCGACATGACCCTGCGCATCGAGGGCCACACGGACAACGCGGGCGAGGAGACGGCCCTGCAGATCCGCAGCCAGAACATGGCCGAGACCGTGCGCGACGCGCTCATGGAGCAGGGAATCCAGACCGCCCGCATGGTGGTCAAGGGCCTGGGCAGCGAGCGTCCCGTCGACACCAACCGGACGCCGGATGGTCGCGCGGCGAACAACCGGGTCGAGCTGCACGTGACGAGCACCGACTAGTCCCGCGGACTATTCCGAGCGCCAGACCCGGATCGATGGCTCGGACCACCCCACGATCTGGACCAGGTCATCGCGGCCGTCGCCGTCCACGTCTGCGGCCAGTTCGTGGCGCTCCCCCACCGCCGGCATGGCCCCGTCCTGCACGCGGAGCCCCTGGGCCCGGCCGGTGTACAGGTCGCTGCGGTCGGCGGTCTCGACCAGGGCGTCCAGCCGCCGGTCGCCGTTGAAGTCGCCGAACACGGCCCGCGGGTGGCTGGCGTCGACCGCCACCTCGGCCTCCCAGGTGCCCGGTCCCGTCAGCCGTGAGAGGCCCTCGTCCGTGGAGACCAGGACGTCGTGGGGCCCGATGCCCACCCGGCCCGCGTAGCCGGACTCCTGGTACCCCAGGGTGTCCAGCGCCGCGGGCTCGCCCGAGTAGACCGTCTCTCCGGTGAAGCCATAGCCCTGGTTGTGCACGACCACGAGCTCGGCGAAGCCGTCGCCGTCCACGTCGCTGGCGCCGACGGCCGGATGGATCTGGCTGTGCTCGGTCTGGAAGCGCTGGCGGGCGCCGCCGCTCCACTGGATGTCCTGGACGGGGCCGTCGAAGTGCAAGAGCTCGACCGCGCCGTCTCCGTCCAGGTCGGCGATCGTGCGGGTCGGCTCCCAGTGGTCCCCGGCGCGGCGCAGGACCTGGCCGCTGTCCAGAGCCGGGCCGTGCAGGGCTGCGATGACGGGCGTGCCGGGAGACGCGCTGGGCCGAAGGGACACGACCAAGTCTGCGAACCCGTCGCCGTCCAGGTCTGCGAGCTCGGCCCCGTAGACGTCCAGGTCGCCGGGTGCCGTGCCCAGGGCGTCCTGGGCCAGGGGGGCCAGTCGGGCGTCCAGGTCGGCGTCGGGCAGCAACCGGGCCAGGCCCCCGTGCCAGCCGAAGAGGTGGAGTGCGCCGTCGACCGTCAGGACCAGCTCCTGTCCAGGCACGCCGTCCAGGTCTCCGGCGCTGTAGAGCACCGCCGAGTCCTGGATGGCCAGGTCCTGGGCGTCGTCGAAGGAGACCGCCCCTCCAAAGGGAAGCGCGGGCTCGACCGCGCCGGGGAGGCCACAGGCGAGCAGGGAGAGCGTGATCATGATCCGGTCCTCGGCCCTGTCCTGTCTCCAAGATAGGCCAGGAGTCTGGAGCGGCGGAGCGGGAAGATCCGAAGGTCATTGTTCGGGTCTGGCGGACAAAAGGCACTTCGGCAGTTTTAAGATCTGAGTTAAGATCTGCCGATGAGTGGCGACTACCGAACACGGACGCTGGAGCAGCACTGGCGGTCGGCGTCTTCTCAGTTTCCGGTCTTGTTGCTCACCGGACCTCGCCAGGTCGGCAAGACCACGGTCCTGCGGCACCTCTCGGACGACCGCAGGGCCTATGTCACCTTGGACGATCCGGGGCTGCGCGCACTTGCACGCACAGACCCGGCGCTCTTCCTTCAGCGCTTCAAGCCCCCTGTCCTGATCGACGAGGTCCAGTACGCCCCCGAGCTGTTCCCCCACATCAAGATGCTCGTGGACCGACAGCCCGCAGCTGGGGACTTCTGGCTCACCGGCTCCCAGCAGTTCCGCATGATGCAGAACGTCGCCGAGACGATGGCTGGGCGGGTCGCGGTGGTCCAGATGCTTGGATTCTCCCTTCGAGAGCGAGATGGCCGCGACGGAGCGGTGGGGCCGTTCATGCCGACCCCCGAGGAGCTGACTCGGCGTTCGGCGTCGGGCGTGGCCCTGGATCTGGCGTCGGTGTTCGAGACGATCTGGACCGGGAGCATGCCGGTCCTGGCGACCGGTGCCGTGACCCGGCCGGATCTGTACTACGCGTCCTACGTCCAGACCTACCTCGAGCGGGATGTGCGGGACCTGACCCAGGTCGGTGACCTGGAGACCTTCTTGCGGTTTCTGAGGGCGGCCGCCGCACGCACAGGTCAGGTCTTGAACCTGTCCAACCTGGCCCGGGCTGCAGGCGTCTCGGTGCCAACTGCCCGGTCCTGGATGAGCATCCTGGAAGCCAGCTACCAGGTCCTGCTCCTTCGACCGTGGCACAGCAACCTGACCAAGCGGCTGACGCGACGCCCGGTGCTGTACTTCCTCGATACTGGGCTGTGTTCGTGGCTCACGAATTGGACCAGTCCAGCCACGCTCGCCACGGGTGCCATGTCCGGCGCGATCTTCGAGACCTGGGTGATCGGTGAGATCTTGCGAAGCTGGTGGCACCGCCTGCGGGAGGCCCCTCTTTGGTTCTACCGTGACCGCGACGGTCGGGAGATCGACCTGTTGCTCACGATGGATCAGCGACTTCATCCGGTGGAGATCAAGCTCGGCGCCTCCCCACGCGACACCTGGTCCCGCCACTTTCGCGCCCTCGACTCCTTGGCCCTGGAGCGGGGACCGGGTGCCATTGTCTGCTTGGCCGAACACCAGGCCCCCCATGTTCGAGGAGTCGAGATCGTGCCTGCCGGGCTCTTGTAGTCGCGGCGGCTCACTCCACCGCGCTCACGGTGCCGTCGTCCAGGGTGGCGACCGCCTGGAGCGTGTAGGGTCCGGTCACGCTGCGGTAGCTTCTGGCCATGGCCACCGGACACATCGTCGCCATGGGCGGCGGGGGCTTCTCGATGGAGCCCGACAACACCCGCCTGGACCGCTTCATGCTGTCGCTGGCGCGGCGTGAGAACCCGAGGGTGTGCTTCCTGAACCCTGCGAGCTCAGAAGACTACAACTACAGGTTCTACCAGGCGTTTGGTCTGTCGTCCTGCCGGACGAACCACCTCGATCTCTTCCGCCTGCCCACGGCGAATCTGAGGGGCTGGATGCTGGAGCAGGACGTGGTCTACGTGGGCGGTGGCAACACCCGCTCCATGCTGGCCCTGTGGCGGGAGTGGGACCTGGTCTCGATCCTGGACGAGTGCCACCGCGAGGGCGCCGTGCTGGCGGGGGTCAGCGCCGGCATGATCTGTTGGTATGAGTGGGGGGTGACGGACTCCGTGCCGGGCACGCTGGGCGCGCTGCGCTGTGCAGGGCTGCTCCCGGGGAGCGCAGCGCCCCACTACGACGGCGAGCGGGACCGCCGGCCGGTGTTCCAGCGACTGGTCGCGGACGGCACGCTGCCCGACGGAGTGGCCGCCGACGACTCCGCAGCCCTGCACTACGTGGACGGGGTGCTGAGCGAAGTGGTGTGCTCGGTGGCCGGCAAGGCCGGGTACCGGGTGGTCCGGAACGGGGACGGTGCGGTCGAGACCCGGCTGGAGGGGCGGCTGCTCCGGTGACCTCGCCCAACCCACGCACGTGGCCCGCACCTGTCCAGGTCTCCATGGGCCGCCCAGCCCCCCACGCCCCCAGAGCGGCCCGACCTGAGACCGGCCCCAGGCAGCCCAATGCGACACCCGAACCCAGAGTCATGCCCCAGCGTCAGAACCAATCAAAATGGCGATCTATCCCCGCAAGGCTAATGCTTAACAAAAGGTTCCCGACCCCGGTTTCCCTCCCCGGTTTCCCTCTCCCCGGTCCCCCCCCGGATCCCGACCCGCCGCCCGGAACCTGTACTGGGTCGCCGGCCGGCCCC
>CAZFLE010000035.1:24791-45504 GCA_964519895.1 uncultured Enterobacterales bacterium
CCCCCCGGATCCCGACCCGCCGCCCGGAACCTGTACTGGGTCGCCGGCCGGCCCCCGCGGCCTCCCGGTGGGCGCTTCTCTGGCACCGGCACGATCAGTCCGTCCTCGAGCATCCGGTTGAGCCGACGGCGAAAGTTGGCCGCGTCGATGCGCTGGTGCCGAATGGCCTCGTGCACTGCGCGCAGCTCGGACGCGGTGAAGATACTCGGCACAAGGGCAAAGGCGATGGGGGCGTGGTCGAGCTTGCCCCGGATGCGGGTCAACCCGGTCGACAGGATGTCCGCATGATCGAAGGCCAGCTGGGACCAGGGCACGTCGTTCGCGACCGTGTACCAGTGGGCTTCGGCGGCGTCGTCTCCCGCCTGGACCAAGGGCACCAGCTCCGGTGGGACCAGAGCGTAGTAGGCGACGGTGATCACCCGCGTGCGCGGGTCCCGTCCGGTCCGGCCAAAGGTGTAGAGCTGCTCAAGGTGGACCCGGTGACGGCGGAGCAGCGCGGCATCCAGTGCGGTCTCCTCGCCCAGCTCCCGGAGCGCGGCCGCCTCCACGTCTTCGCCTTGGTCCTCGGGCTCCCCAGGGGGCCGAGCCAGGCCGGCGTTGCCGGCGTCCACGAAGCCGCCCGGCAGGGCCAGCATGCCCTTGCAGGGCTCTCCCCCCCGGCGGATGAGCAGGACCTTGAGCTCCCCCTCGAGCACGGTGAAGATGACCAGATCGACGGTCACCGAAGGGCGTCCCCAGGGCCCGGTCACTCCGCCACCTCGTCGGCCGTCACGAGTCCCATGGTCAGTTCCTGTGGAGGTGGCGGCGCCGCGCGGCGGTCAGGTCGTCGACCAGGGCCTGGGTCGCCGGCGACGCCGCCGGCCGGTCTCCCTGGGCCCGAGCGAAGTCCCGGGCTTCGGCAGGGGTGAACTGCACCCGCATCGTGTCGTCAGGACCCAGCCCGGTGAGCAGCAGATCCGCGTCCAGGTCCTCGCCGTCCTGCGCCACCACGCCCTGCCAGCGACCGCGCCGGAACGCCCGCCACAGCACCGGCTCCCCGGGCACCGACTCCTTGCCGGCCCCAGGCTCGTCCCCGAACTTCATCGTGGGGTGGGGGCCGCTCTGGGTGAGCTTGTAGACCGCACCCACCCGGTCCCGGGTCGGTCGCGAGGAGGCTGGGGGCCATGGGTCACCGGTGGAAGGGATGCGCGGTTATGGTCGATGTGACCCTAACTTGATGTGCCCCTCGATCGACCTGGCGTCTGGGATCTCTAGCACTTCGCCCCGTGAGGGCCGCCAGCCCGGTGTACTCTGGGCACGGGTCGAGGGTCCCTTCCAAGAGCGCCACCATGTTGATCGGCATCAGCCTGTTCCTGGCTTGCGGGGAAGTCCCCGGCGAGAGTTCCGTCCTGGGCACGAGCCCTGTGTTCCGTGCCCAGACCGGCCACGGCACGGTCGCGTCGACGTCGGACGGCGCCTTCGTGCTGGCGGTCTTGCCGACCCTGGACCAGGTCGCGGTCTTCGACGTTGAGACCTGGGAGACCTGGACCTTCTGGGTGGGCGAGGGTCCTGCCCGCATCACTCGGATCGGCGAGCACTTCGGCGTCACCTTGCGCGGCGGCGACGCGGTGGCCCTGGTGGCCCCCCAGGGCCTGATCAGCACTCACGAGGCTTGCGTGGAGCCGGTCGGCATCGAAGCCAACGAGGGCGGCGACCTGTTCTACCTGGCGTGCTCGGGCCAGGACGAGGTCCAGGAGTGGGACGGGAAAGAGATGGCGTCGCTGCGAAGCTGGCCGGTGCCCGACCAGCCGCGCTGGGTCGCCCTGCACCCCCAGGGCGATCTCTACGTGGGCACGGCGATGGGCCGCGAGCTGGTCTGGATCGACCTGGACGCGGACTCTGTGGTCGGCATCGACCTGCCAGAGACCCTGAACCTGGGCGAAGGCGACGACGATCCGGTGGCGTTCACGCCGCGCATGACCGGGGACCTGGCGCTCAGCCCGGGCATGGACCAGCTGGCGGTCCCCGTGCTGTACGTGGACAACGACCTGACCGACCCCGGCGACGGCACCGAAGCCGTCCCGGGGACCTATGTCAGCCAGGAAGCGAGCGTGGCCCACCGGGGTGTGTTCTCTCCAGCGGTGGTGACCCTGGACGTGGATCGTGGCTTCGGTGGCGCCCCCAGTGACGGCCAGGCTCTGAGCCTCATCAGCGTCGTCGATCGCCAGGGCACCGGGCGGGGCATGACCGTGCGCAGCTACCCGAGCGCAGCGGCCTACACGCCCTCCGGGGGCGTGCTGCTGGCGAGCATCGAGGGGGCCGCCGCGCTGACCGCGTTGGTCCGCGGCTCTTCTGCCACCCCGGCCGAGGCGTCGGGCTGGTTCGGGACTCAGCCCACGTTGACCCTGCCCACCGGTGACGGCACGGCCAGCGTGGTCTTTGTGAGCGCCGAGCTGGGGTTCGCCCACGGCCAGATCGGCCGCGACCTCACCCCGCTGCGTCCTGAGCTCTGGACGGAAGACCTGACCGACCAGCGCACCGGGGTGCACCTGGGTCGCGAGGCCGAGTCCTCATTCGCCCTCACCCAGGAGACCCTCGGCGCATGGCTCGAGGAAGGCCGGCACCTGTTCCACACGTCGGTCGACTCCGACATCGTCGACCACCAGGCCGGCGTGTCCTGCTCGACCTGTCACTTCGAGGGCCGCACCGACGGCCTGACCTGGGCCCTCGAGAACGGCCCGCGCAATACACCGTCGCTTGCGGGCCACGTCAGCGAGACGGCCCCGTTCACCTGGGCCGACGACGTGCCGACGGTCGGCAACGAGGCCCTGTTGACCAGCGACAACCGCATGGGCGGCTCCGGCCTGGGCGTCTACCAGTCCGAATTCCTGGCGCTGTGGATCGATCAGACCCCCGCGGTGTCCCGCCCAGCCCAGGACGCCGAAGCTGTGATGCGCGGCGCGGCCCTGTTCGAGCGCGACGACGTGGCCTGCGCAGACTGCCACCCGGCCCCGCTCTACACCGATCTCGAGAGCCACGCCCTGTTCGGCGACACGGCCATCGACACCCCCAGCCTGCTCGGAGTCGGCGCCACGGCGCCGTACCTGCACGACGGCAGCTCCGAGCTGCTCGAAGCCCTGCTGCGGCGCCCCGAGATGGGGGGCAGCAGCGACCTGACCGAAGCCGAGCGCGAAGATCTGGCGGCTTATCTGCGCGCCCTCTGAGCCCCGAGCTCACTCCTCGCAGACGTACTCGGTGACCTCGAGGGAGTCGATCAGGTGGCGGTTCGTCGCGCCGCCGGTGCCTGCGGTGAACCCCACGTAGCCGTTGAAGGCCAGGTTCCCGCCCGAGATGGCCTGGTCGATGTAGGTGGTGCCGTCGACCACGACCGTGAGCTGGGGGTCCGCCACGATCACCGAGATCTCGTGCCAGCCCGTGTCCTCCATCTCGGGCAGCTCGGCCGACGCCACGTAGCCGTCCACGTCGCCGTCGAAGGTGAACGCCAGGTGGTCGTTGGGGGTGGGCTCGACCCCGGTGCCGTTGTCGTAGCTGTCGATCTCCAGGGTCCAGCCCGGCAGGCCGGGGCCCGCGGTGCAGCTGGCGTCGCCGCCGTAGCCGATGCCGCAGCCTGTGCCGCCCAGGTAGGTGGACAGGCGGTCCTTGTCGATGACGGTCAGGGATAGGCCGTCGGCCCCGGAGCCTTCGCCCATGTAGAACAGGAAGGTGATCACCACGTTGTCGCCGCTGACGACTTCGTCGGTCTTGAAGGCGGTGCCGACCACATTGCCGGTCGGCGGGGTCAGCTGGAGCCAGTTGTTGCCGGTGTCCCAGTGGGCCTCGCCCTCGAAGTGCCAAGCGGAGAGGTCCAGCTCGTCGACCACGTAGCCGGCCTGTTGGCAGACCCCGAGCTCGTCGCCGCTGGTGCCGCCGCAGGAGTCCTCGACCGCCACGGTCAGCGCGTGGTCGCCTTGGGTTCGCGGGGTGTCGGCCCAGGTGAGGTGGGAGAAGCCGGTCTTGTCGACGCTGGCGACCCCCAGGTCCCCGTCCAGGTCCGACGTCCAGGTGACGACCAGGTCCGTCACAGGGTCCTTGTCGTCCCCCACCTCGGCGACCAGGTCCACGTCGACCCCGTTGTCCAGGACTTCGGCGTCGGTGGGTGCAGAGATCACCACCCAGGGGACCTGGTCCGGGGTGGCCTCGAGGGGCACGTCCCAGGTCGGCGTGTCCGGGTCGTCGCTGGTGACGGTCAGGGTGGCGGTGCCGGGCTCTCCGACCACGACCAGCGACGTCTCGTCGCCTGGGGCGAGGGTCCAGGGCAGGGTGTCCATGGCGCCGACGGTCCAGCCGTCGCCGGAGATGGACAGGTCTGTGATGGTCAGGTCGGCGTCGCCGTCGTTGGCAAGGGTCACGGTCGCTGTGGTGCTGCCGCAGACGATCTCGCTCACCGCGTCCGGGGTCACGGCCAGGTCCGGGGTGCCGGCGGGGGTCGTCGCGGTGTCCACGGCCGTGTCGCCGGGCACGGCGTCGTCCTTGGCGGCGACCTCGTACTCCGTGCAGCCGAGCGCAAGAAGCAGCAGTGTCGGCATGTCTGGCTCCGGGGTTCGTCAGCATAGCCGGGGTCGACGGGGTGGAACCCCTCGCAATAGAGGGCCGACCAGCACCCGAGGGGACTTCAGATGCCCAACGCCTGCATCTCCGGCACCGGCGCCCACGTGCCGGACCAGATCGTGACCAACGACGAGCTGGTCAGCCGCTACGGCATCGACACCAACAACGAGTGGATCATCAAGCGCACGGGCATCGAGACCCGGTGCTTTGCGCCCGACGGTGTGGGCAACGCCGACCTGGCCCTGCCAGCGGCCCAGCAGGCGATCGAGGCTGCGGGCATCGAAGCGAGCGACCTGGACATGATCCTCTACGCGACCCTGTCGCCGGACTACGCCTTTCCTGGCTCGGGCTGCATGCTCATGGACAAGCTGGGGCTGGCCGAGGCGGGTCACTTCGTGCCGGCCATGGACATCCGGAACCAGTGCTCGGGATTCCTGTACGGGCTGGGCACGGCCACGGCGATGATCGAGTCCGGGGCTTGCAAGCACATCCTGCTGGTCGGCTCGGAGCTCCACTCCGGTGCGCTGGACCTGACCACCGAGGGCCGCACGGTGGCGTCGCTCTTCGGCGACGGCGCCGGTGCAGTGGTGGTGTCGGCCACCGACGACGACCGCGGGGTCCGGGGCTGGTGGCTGGGCTCCGACGGCCGCTTCACCGACGTCCTGTGCCAGAAGGTCTGGGACATGGGCAGGCGGCCGTTCATCCCGGTCGACGACCACGGGGTGGGCCAGGTGAGCCGCCAGGACATGTTCGCCCACATGGACGGCCGCCAGGTCTTCCGGCACGCCGTCGAGCGCATGAGCTGGGCGCTGATCCAGGGCTGCCAGGACCAGGGCATCACGGCCGACGACATCGACCTGTTCTTCTTCCACCAGGCCAACCTGCGCATCAACCAGTACGTGGCCAAGACCCTGGGCGTGCCCCTGGAGAAGACCGTCAACAACATCCAGAAGTACGGCAACACCACGGCGGCGACCATCCCGCTGCTCCTGGCCGAAGCCGAGCGCGACGGCCGGCTGAAGCCTGGCATGAAGGTCGCGATGGTGGCGTTTGGCTCGGGCTTCACCTGGGGCTCGGCCATCGTCGACTGGTAGTCACGGCTCTGGCACTTGCCGGGGGGCGGTGGGGGCAGTAGATCGCGCGGCCTCTGAACAAGGTGTCGCCGTGATCGTTGCTTCCCTGGTCTTGATCGCCTGTGTCGAGCCCCCCGACGACTCCGTGTACGGAGAGCCGGAGCGGCCCGACAACCCCGCTCAGGAGGAGGTCGAGGACCCGAGCGATGGGTCGACCGACGACACCCGGGAAGCCCAGCCGGAGCCTCAGCCGGCGCTGGAGCTGGACACCGAGTGGCTCGACTTCGGCGAGCTGGTCGCCGGGGAGCAGCAGGTGCTCGAGGTCGCCCTGTCCAACGTGGGCACCGAGCCGGTCGAGGTCTTCGAGGTCAACCTGCCCAGCGGGCCCTGGACGGGGCCCAAGGCGCTGCCGTGGACCCTCTACCCCGACGACACCCACGACTTCCTCATCGCGTACGAGCCCGACGAGGCCGGCGAGCACGGGGGCGTGGTCGAGTTCGTGACCGACCACCCCGAGGTCCCGACCTACCAGGTGGCGGTCGAGGGCAGCGCGGTCGAGGCCTGCGAGATCTGCGCCCCGCGGCTCGAGACGACCGGTCTGTCCGACTTCATGAGCCTGCTGGGCTGGGAGCACACCCAGACGCTCTCCCTGGAGAACACCGGCGATGAGCCGCTGACCGTCACCGACGTCTACGTGTTCAACGACCAGAGCGGCGGGGACTTCTGGGCGGTCTGGAACGGCGAGCGCACCCTGCAGCCCGGCGACGGGATCCAGGTCGAGGTCGGCTACCAGTCCGACGTCGTGTCCTACGACAGCGCGAACTACGCCACCGACGAGAACGTGCTGCACGTGCTGAGCAACGATCCCACGGAAGGCGACCTGCAGATCGGCCTGTACGGGCTGGGCGCGAGCTGAGCTACGGCGCCGTGTACGTGAACACCAGCTCCGCCGTGCTCGCATAGGCCACCGCGTCGCGCTTCAGCGGCTCGAAGATCCAGTCCCCAGCGGCCTTCAGGGCGGACTTGTGCGCGGCGTCCGGGCAGTCGACGATCTGCCAGTTCGAGCCGAACCCGTCGACGCTCACGTCGGCCGTCAGCGTGCAGGTGGCGTCGCCGATCTGCTTGGCGGCCTTCTTCGAGGGCTCGGGCTGGGGCCCCTTGCGGGCGTGGGCGGGCTCCCAGACGTTGAAGCTGAGCTGCTGGCCGTCGATGTCCTCGAGGAAGGGGGTGCCGGGCTCGGCTTCGAGCCGAATGACCAGGCCGTAGCTCTTGTGGGCCAGGGTGACCTTGAGTCCGGCGCCGTTGGGCTGGGTGGTGTCGGCGCCGTCGACCGGCCAGAAGAACATGCCCTGCAGGAAGCTCTCCATAGACTCCTGCAGGCCCCCCAGGCACTTGCCGAAGCTCATCTGGGTGAGCCGGCCGGGCTGCATCACGAAGCGCACATTGCACATTTTGGTGCTGCCGACCGCGACGGGTGGGATCTCCGCCCACAGCCCGGTCAGGTTCTCGACCAGCACGGTGTAGGCGGTGCCCTGGATGAGCCAGCCGTCGTCTGGGGGGGGGATCTCGTCGGCCAGGGCCGCGGGAGACGAGGCGAGGGCGGCGAGGCCCAGGAGTCCGATCAGGCGCATGTCAGCAGCCTAATGAGCCCCGGCGTGTGCGCTACTGCTGGATGCCGGTGGTGGTCAGGGCCTCGGACGCCAGGTGGTCGGACAACCCGACGATGTTGGAGCCGAAGATCGTCTCGAACGACAGCATTGTGCCGACGATGGCGATGCTCACCACGCTGATGGTCAGCAGGTACTCGGTGGTGGTCTGGCCGAGTCGACGGCGGAAGGCGCGCATGGGGTCCAGCCGGGGTGCCGACACCAGGGTATCACCCGCGACAGCCGTGCGACAGCGTGATCCCGGCGCTGGACCGCCGGAGTACCCGGGATAGGGACCGCCGTTCCCCGGGAGGAGACCGTGTCCGCTCCGATCACGACCGTCGGTGAGATCGCCGCCTTCGAAGGCCAGACCGTCACGCTGCAGGGCTGGCTGTACAACAGCCGGGGCAGTGGAAAGATCGCATTCCTCCAGCTCCGGGACGGCTCGGGCATCATCCAGTGCGTGCTCAAGAAGCAGGCGGTGGACGAAGACCTGTTCGCCCGGGCCCGCAAGCTGGGCCAGGAGAGCTCCCTGCGCGTCACCGGCCAGGTGCGGGCCGACACCCGCAGCAAGCTGGGCTTCGAGCTCCAGGTCGGCGAGCTGGAGATCCTCCAGGACGCCCAGGGCTACCCCATCACGCCCAAGGAGCACGGCCCCCACTTCCTGCACGAGCACCGCCACCTGTGGCTGCGGTCCAAGCGGCCCCACGCGATCCTCAAGATCCGCCACATCTGCGTGAAGGCCATCCGGGACTTCTTCGACGAGCGGGACTTCCTGCTGCTGGACTCGCCGATCTTCACGCCGAACCCCTGCGAGGGCACGTCGACGCTCTTCGCCACCGAGTACTTCGGCAAGCAGGCCTACCTGTCCCAGAGCGGCCAGCTCTACCAGGAGGCGGGCGCCACGGCCTTTGGCAAGACCTACTGCTTCGGGCCGACCTTTCGGGCCGAGAAGAGCGCGACCCGCCGCCACCTGACCGAGTTCTGGATGGTGGAACCCGAGATCGCCTTTGCCACCCTCGACGACATCATGGACCTGTGCGAGGACTTCGTCTGCTTCATCGCCGGGCGTGTGCTGCGCGACGGCCGGGAGCACCTGGAGACCCTGGGCCGCGACATCTCCAAGCTCGAGGCCATCCAGAAGCCATTCCCCCGCATCTCCTACGACGACGCCTGTGCCCAGCTCGCCGAGCTCGGTGTGCCCGTGGACCCCGAGGACGACTTCGGTTCCCCCCACGAGACCACGCTGACCGAGCAGTACGACCGGCCGATCCTGTGCCACCGCTACCCGACCGCGGTCAAGGCCTTCTACATGAAGGAGGACCCGACCAACCCGGCCCGGGCTCTGGGCGTCGACCTGCTGGCCCCCGAAGGCTACGGCGAGGTCATCGGGGGTGGCGAGCGCGAGGACGACCTGGGCGTCCTGGTCCGCAAGATCGACGAGCACGGCCTCCAGCAGTCCGACTTCGAGTGGTTCCTGGACCTGCGGCGCTACGGCACCGTGCCCCACGGCGGCTTCGGGCTGGGCCTGGAGCGGCTGGTGACCTGGATGTGCGGCATCCGCCACATCCGCGAGACCGTGCCCTTCCCGCGCACCATCGACCGGCTCAGCCCGTGACCTCCCAGGAGATCGCGGACTTCCTTGGCGCCCCACACCACGGGCCCGACGTCGCGCTGACCGGGGTGTTGCCCCTGGACCAGGCCGGGCCCACCGAGCTCTGCTTCGCCCTGGACGAGATCACCGGCGACGGCGGCGTGGTCCTATGCAAGGCCCCGGTCGACGGCCGGACCTGCATCGTGGTCGACGATCCCAAGCTGGCCTTCATCCGGGTGCTCGAGGCAGCGATCGTCGCCGATCCTCCGCCCCCGGGTGTCCACCCGACCGCGGTCATCGACGGCGTCGTGGGCCAGGACGTGTTCGTGGGCGCCTATGCGGTGATCGGCGCTGGCAGCACGGTCGCCGACGGCGCGGTGATCCACCCCCACGTGGTGATCGGCCAGGGCTGCAGCATCGGCGAAGGCACGGTGCTCCACCCCCACTGCACGGTCTACGACAACTCCTGGATCGGCGGTGACTGTGTCGTGCATGCGGGCTCGGTCATCGGCTCCGACGGCTTCAGCTACCACCCCACCCCCGACGGCCCGGTCAAGGTCCCCCAGGTCGGACGGGTCGTCATCCACGATGGCGTCGAGCTCGGTGCGCTGAACGCCGTGGACCGGGCGTTCCTGACCGAGACCACCATCGGCTCGGGCACCGGCACCGACAACATGGTGCACGTGGGCCACAACTGTTCGGTCGGCCGCTTCAACCTGTTTGCGGCCCAGACGGTGCTCGGCGGGTCGGCCACCACCGGCGATGGCGTGGTCACCGGCGGCCAGGTCGCCATCTCGGACCACGCCGTGGCGGAAGACGGGGTCCAGGTGGGCGGCAAGGCCGCGCTCACTGGCTACAACAAGACCGGCGTCTACTGGGGCATCCCCGGCGTGCCGATCCGCAAGGCCCGGCGCATGACGGCCGCCCTGCGTCGGCTGCCCGAGCTGACCCGGGAGTTCTGGGCGCTCAAGCGGCGGGTCGACGAAGCGCTGGACGTGGACTGACCCCGTCGGGGCGCTGTCAGCTCGGGGCACCCGGGAGCATCAGCGTGAACCGGGATCCGGCGCCCGGTGTGGAGTCCACCTGGACCCAGCCGCCAAGGCTGTCGGCGATGCGCGAGACCACCGCCAGGCCGATGCCCGAGCCGGGGTACTCGGACTTGCGGTGCAGTCGGCGAAAGGCCTTGAAGATGGTGGCGTGGTCGGCTTCCTGGATGCCGATGCCGTCGTCGCTGACGTGAAAGGCGATCTGGCCTCCCACGGTCTCGCTGCGGATGTCGATCACCGGCGGACCGGCGCCGCGGAATTTCAAGGCGTTGTCGATGAGATGCCGCACCGCCAGGGTCAGCATCTCCGCGTCGCCCCAGACCCGGTCGAGGGGAGCCGTTCGGACCAGGGCGGCGCTCTCTTGGATGGGGTCGGCCAGCTGGGTGAGTGCCCGCTCGACCACCGCGTCCAGGTCCACCTCTTCCCAGGCGGGCAGGTGGCTCTGGACCCGGCTGTAGGAGAGCAGGGCGTCGATGAGGACCTTTTCCTCGTGGACCGCATTGACCACGATCTCGAACCAGCGCACGTGCTGGGGAGACATGTTCGGGCCCAGGTCCTGTTGGATGAGCTGCAGGAAGGACGCGATGGCCCGCAGGGGTGCCTGGAGATCGTGGGAGGCGATGGTCGCGAATTCCGCCAGATCCCGGTCGCGCTGACGGGCCTGTTCTTGGGCCTTGGCCAGGGCTGCGAGCTGCTCTGAGAGGCGCGCCTCGCTGCGCTTGAGCGCCGTGATGTCGTTGTGCGCCCCGAGCATCCGGGTGGGCCGCCCTTCGGCATCCCGGATGGCGATGCCCCGGCAGCGGACCCAGACCGTGGAGCCGTCGGGGTGGCGGTACCGCACGACTTGGTCGTAGGCGTGGTCCGGGTCGGCCAGGTGCCGGTGGAAATTGGCCGTCGCCGTGACCAGGTCGTCTGGATGGATCAGGTCCTGCCACTCGGCGGCCTTGTGCTCCCGCAACGCCGGATCCCGGCCCAGGATCTCCCAGAAGCGGGCGCTCATCCACTCGTGCTCGGGCGCTTCCAGGTCCCAGTACCAGATCCCGTCCAGGGAGCCGGCCTGGAGGAAGTGGAAGATCTCCGGGCTGGACTGGACCAGGGCCTCGAGCTCGGCCTGGAGGTAGTGACTGGATTGGTCGGTCACTTGCCGGCGCCGCCTTCTGCGGGCAGCCGGACCAGGGTGAACCAGTAGTCGGTGATGCCGCGCACGAGCTTCAGGAAGCGGTCGTAGTCCACGGGCTTGGTCATGAAGGCGTTGGCGTGCTCGCGGTAGGCCGCGGCCACGTCGGCGTCGTCCTCGGACGTGGTGAGGACCACCACGGGGATCATGACCAGGGCGGCGTCGCCCTTCATCTCTCGCAGGATCTCGTCGCCGTTGACCCCCGGCAGGTTCAGGTCCAGGAGCACCAGGTCCGGACGGTCGCTGTGCTCGCCGCGGGAGAGCGCTTGGAACCACTCCAGGGCCTCGCGGCCGTGGCTGAGCACCGTCATGCGGTTCATGATGCGGCCGCGCTCGAAGGCGATGCGGGTGAGCTCGATGTCGGCTTCGTTGTCCTCGACCAGGACGATGTGAATCGGCGTGATGCCGTCTGAGGCGGTCATGGGAGTTCCTGGCGTGGGCTGGAACCTATGCCGTCGCCGGGAAGTGGACCTGGGGAAGCACCGCGCGGACTCTGCGGATCAGGTCCTGGTCGAGGGTCAACAGAGGACCGTCATGGTCCAGGGCGACCGCGACGTAGAGGGCGTCGTAGGCCCGTAGGCGGGCGAGGCGCGTGACCTGGTTGGCTACGTCGAGCAGCTCGGCATCCACGGCGACGGCGTGGAAGCGCGGCCCGTGGATCAAGGCGTCGATGTGGTCGATGAGCGCTTCTGGCTCGCCTCGCCTGGCCAGCCCGCTGATGACTTCGAGGGGAAAGATGGCTGGGACCACGAAGGGCGTGTGGTCGGGCTGGGTGCCGTACAGCGCCTGCGCCTGAGCGTGGTGGACCTCGAGCGGGGACACCGCGGCGATGAAGACCGACGCGTCCAGGACGGCACTCACCGCCGGCCCATGGCCACCAGCTGGACCGCGTCAAAGACGCCGGCGGCCCGGGGCTGGTGGGTGAGGGCCTGCCAGAGCGCTCGGTAGGTCGCCAGAGCCTGTCGCTCGAGCTTCTGGGGCGCTTCGGGCACCGGGCTGATGCGCACGGCGGGTTGACCGTCGACCGTCACGGTGACCGGCGTCCCGGTCTTGCGCACGGTGCGGACCACCTGGGAGAAGTGGGCCTTGGCATGGGACAGGGCGAGCTCGTCTGGCATCTGACTAGAGTAGTCATTGTAGTCATGAGGGTCAAGCGCGCCCGATTGAGCGGTGCGAGCAGCGGTCGGAGCTCGTCCAGCCAGCGTCGAACTTCGGCGGGGTCGGCGCCGACGGGCATCGCGGGGTCCTCCGGCCGCAGAGTAGCGGGAAGACCTGGTGCGTCTGATCAGTAGCCAGCCTTCTTGAAGCAGTGCTGGAACTTCTCGTTGCCCTTCTTGCTGTTGGAGGGGTCGTTCATGCACGCGCTGAGCTTGTCGCCGCGGGTGTCCCTGGGCGTGCCGGTCGCCTTCATGTGGTCGTGGTTCTGCTGGATGGTCAGGCCGTGCTGGTTCCGTTGGCTGTACTCGGCGGTCTCCTCGATGTACTTCTGCGTGTCCAGCACGGGCTTGAGCAGGGGCACCGCCGGATTGCCGCCCGTGCCGACGGCGAGTCCGACCTTGGCGATCGCGTGGGCGCCCTTGGCTGCGCCGGCCGCTGCGCCCGACCGCCCCTGGCGCTTCTCGGCCGCGCGAGGATCCGTGGCCGGTGCCGGGTAGTAGTCCGCGCCCATCACGGTGGGCTTCGACGTGGGGCGGGCCCGCGCAGGAGCCTCTGGCGCGGCCGCAGGCGGGACCTCGACCTCGGCTTGGGGCGGCGCCTGCTCGGCCATGCGCAGCGCCTCATCCTGGTTGAAGGAGTCGATGGCCATCTGTTCCGTGAGCTCGGGAACGCCGCCGTGGCCCAGGGACTCGGCCTGGTTGTGGCGCTCGATCTCGCAGGCCTCTTGCCAGGTCTCGGGCACCTTGAGCTGGTCCCCCGGGTAGATCAGGTTCGGGTCCTCGACCTGGGGATTCAGCTTGGCCATCTCGCCGTAACGCCGCCCGTCGCCGACCTGGTCCCGGGCCAGACCGATCATGAACTCCCCTTTCTGCACGCTGTGCGTGTCCGGGCAGCTCCCCGCCTGGGCTTGGAGTCCCTCTCGCTCGGCCGCCATGCTGTCCGCCACGGTCGCTGGCTGGGTGCTGGCACCGGTGGCACCGGTCTGCTGCCCCTTCGGCAAGTGTTTGCGCAGTCCGCCCATCGGATGAGGCCTCCTGGGTTCGCGATCGGCCGCTCGCCCACCGATCTTGAGGGGATGAGTCCACTCTCCAGACGGGGCACCTTGCCCGAGTCCCTCTTCGTCCCGCCCCAGGTAGCCTTGGGGCCATGGTTGCAGCCCTGTTCTCGTTCTGGCTGGCGCACCCCGTCGCCGCCGCCGCCCCCTCGTGGGAAGCCACCCTGGAGACCGCGGCCCAGGCGGTCGTGTCACTGCGGGTGTCGGCCACCCGGTCCTTCGACACCGAGCGCGCCAGCAACACCGTCGGCACCGGCTTCATCATCGACGCCGAGCGGGGCCTGATCCTGACCAATCGCCACCTGGTCCAGCAGGGCCCGGTGGTGGCGGAGGCGGTGTTCCTCAACCACGAGGAGGTGCCGCTCGAGGCCATCTACCGGGATCCGATCCACGACTTCGGCTTGTTTCGCTTCGATCCCGAGGCCGTGAGGTTCATGGACGTCGTGGAGCTTCCCCTGAATCCCGATGGGGCTCGGGTGGGCGAGGAGATCCGGATCGTGGGCAACGACGCCGGCGAGAAGCTGTCGATCCTGAGCGGGACCCTGGCGCGGCTGGATCGGCCTGCACCGGTCTATGGCAGCAACACCTACAACGACTTCAACACCTTCTACCTCCAGGCCGCGTCGTCCACGTCGGGGGGCTCCAGCGGCTCGCCGGTCCTGAACGTGGCCGGCCAGGTCATCGCCATCAACGCCGGTGGCGCCCGGCGGGCGGCGTCGAGCTACTACCTGCCGCTCGATCGCATCGTGCGCGCCGTGGCGCTGATCCAGGCCGACCAGCCCGTCACGCGGGGGTCCCTGCAGACCCGCTTCCTCCACCTGCCCTATGACGAGCTGCGGAGGCTGGGGCTGACCGTCGACACCGAGACCGAGGTCCGAGCCTCGTTTCCCGACGCGGTGGGGATGCTCGTGGTCCGCGAAACCGTGCCCGGGGGTCCGGCCGATGGTGTGCTCCAGGCCGGTGACGTGCTCGTGCGCCTCAACGGCGAGCTGATCACCACTTTTGTGCCCCTGGACGCGGCGCTGGACGACGCGGTGGGTGGCCAAGTGACCCTGGCGTTGGAGCGGGGAGGACAGCTCCTCGACGTCACCCTCGACGTCAGCGACCTGCACGCGCTCTCGGCGTCGGCCTATGTCGAGGTCGGTGGCGGGGTCATCCACGAGCTGAGCTTCCACCAGGCTCGGAACCACGCCGTGCCGGTCCAAGGCCTGTTCGTGGCCAGCCCCGGCTACATGCTCAGCGCCGCGGGGATTCCGGACAGCGCCTTGATCCGTGCGGTCGGCGGGGTGCCCCTGGCCACCCTCGAGGAGCTGTGGCTCGACCTGTTGTCCCGCGGGGATCGGGAGCGGGTCCCGATCCGCTACGCCCACATCAGCCGGCCGGAGCGGGAGCAGGTCAAGGTCGTGACCATCGATCGGCGGTGGTTCGCCCTGCGGCATTGCGTGAGGGACGCCGCGGGCGCCTGGCCCTGCGAGGACGCGCCCACCGCCGAGCCCGCACCGCCGCCTGCCCCGGCGACCACGACGCTGAGCGGCAACGGCTCCAAGCCGGCCCAGGTCCTGGCGGCGTCCCTGGTGATGGTCGAGTTCGACGTGCCTTACCGGGTCGAGGGCGTCTGGGGCAGCAACTTCCGCGGCGCGGGCCTGGTGGTCGATGCGGACCAGGGACTGATCCTGACCGATCGCGACACGGTCCCTGTGGGGCTGGGGGACATCACCCTGACCTTTGGCGGCTCGGTCCGCATTCCCGGCCAGGTGGTCTTCGTGCACCCCGAGCACAACGTGTCCTTGGTCCGGTACGACCCGGCGCTGCTGGGCGCGACCCCGGTGCGCTCGGCCGAGCTGGTGGCCCGGGCCCTGGAGCCTGGGGACCAGGTCCACCTGGTCGCCCTGACCGGCCAGCACCAGGTCGCGAGCCGCACGACGCGGGTCTCGCGGGTCGACCCCATCCGGCTGCCGCTGCCCAGTCCGCCCCAGCACCGGGACGTCAACCTGGACGTGCTCCAGATCGACGACTCGATCAGCAGCGTGGGCGGGGTGCTGGCGGACAAGAAGGGCCGCGTGCTGGCGCTGTGGGCGTCGTTCCACCGCGACGACGGCGACGGCGCGGGGGCGAGCTTCCGCGGCCTGCCGGTCGAAGCCTTGGGGCTGTTGCCCAGCCCCTTTCCCGGGGGCACGGCCACTGAGACCCGCCTGCTGGGCGCCGAGCTGGCCCTGGTGCGCATGGCCGACGCCCGCGAGCTGGGGCTACCCGCCGACCGGGCCGCCGCCCTCGAAGCCCACGATCCGGACCGCAAGCAGGTGTTGAGCGTCTCTCGGCTGTACGGCGGCTTCCCGGCGGCGGAGCTGCTCCAGGGCGGCGACCTGGTCCTGAGCGCCGGTGGGGCGCCGGTGACCCGGTACCTGGAGTTGGAGCGCGTGGCCCAGGCCCCGTCGGTGACTCTCGAGGTCCTGCGGGACGGCCAGGTGGTCCAGGTCGAAGTCGAGACCCTCGCCGCGTCGGGGCGAGGGGTGGACCGCGTGATCCTGTGGAACGGGGCCTTGTTGCATGAGCCCCACGCCGAGGTGGCCTTCCAGCGGGGCCGGCCGGCCGAAGGCGTCTACGTGTCCTGGTACTGGTACGGCTCTCCGGCCTACCGCTATGGCCTGCGGGCGACCCGGCGCATCGTCGCTGTGGACGACGTGCCGACCCCGGACCTGGACAGCTTCCTGGCGGCGGTGGCCGACCGGGGCAACGGCGAGGCCGTGCGCATCCAGACCCGGGACCTGGACGACGTGATCCAGGTGCTGACCCTCAAGGCGGATCAGGACTACTGGCCGACCCGGGAGCTGCGTCTGGGGGACTCGGGCTGGGAGGCGGTGGAGTAGTCAGTCGACCGGGTCTGTTCGGACGGAGGGATCACAGGCCTCGCTTGCCCTGGCAAAGCACGCACAGGACGGCATCTGGAAACGCCAGCAGCCGACGCCAGCCGATGGGCTCGCCGCAGTCCGGGCACCAGCCGTAGTCGTCTGGGTCCCGTTCCAGCCTCTCCAGGGCCGCGGCGATGCGCTCGAGCCGCTGCCCGTGACGGCGCTGGATCGCCTGGGCCGTGGCCTGCTGCTGGATGGCGTCGATCCTGGACACGCGGCCGACCGCGGTCTGGTCGAGCACGACGGTGTCCGTCAGTCCGGTCTCGTCCCGGACCAGCCGCTTCAGCTCACCCTGGAGTCGGAGCAGATCGTTGCGCAACACCTCTTGCTGCGCAGGGGAGAGCCCTTCGTCGTCCATCGCCTCGAAGGATAGGGCACACTGGTCTCCCCGTCCCGAGGTGCCCCGTGACCGTCTCCCTCCTGGTCGGCCTGAGCCTGGTGGCCTGCACCGTGCAAGACCCCGCGACCGACTCCGGCGGCACGGGCCCGGTGGTCGACAACCGCCCGGACCGCGACGGGGACGGCGTGCCCGACGAGGACGACTGCGACCCCGACGATCCGTGGACCTACCCCGGCGCGAACGACATCCCCTACGACGGCATCGACAACGACTGCCTGGGCGACGGTGACCTGACCGACGTGGACGGCGACGGCGTGGACGGCGTCGGCGTCGAGTGGGGCACGGACTGCAACGACAACAACCCGACCATCTACCCAGGGGCCGACGAGGTCTGCTACAACGGCATCGACGAGAACTGCGACGGGGTCGAGGACACCAACGACTGCGACGGCGACGGCTACGACGGCCGGGGCGACGACGCGACGGACTGCGACGACGAGAACATCGACGTGAACCCCGGCACCGAGGAGATCTGGTACGACGGCATCGACGGGGACTGCTCGGGCCACATCGACAGCGACTACGACCAGGACCTGGACGGCTTCGAGCACGAGAGCAGCCCGGACCTGGACGGGGACGCCGACTGCGACGACGAAGACCCCCTGACCTATCCCGGCAACAAGGAGACCTGGGACGGCCAGGACAACGACTGTGACCTGGTCGCCGACGGCCTCACCTCTCGCGACGCCGACGCGACCTGGTCCGGCGACTGGTACTTCCACGGGGACGGCTTCATGGGCCTGGGCGGCGCGGTGATCGGCGACGTGAACGGCGACGGCACGGCCGAGATCGCTATCGGCGGCATGGGCAGCTACCACGCCGGCTACCCGGGGCGGGTCTACCTGTTCGATCCCATGGCGGCCGACGGCGGCTTCCGCGACGTGACCGTGGGACAGTCCGACGGCAACGCCGAGTACTACGGCGTCGACATGGACGCCGTGGGGGACATCAACGGCGACGGCGACGTGGACCTGTTGGTGGGCGCCCCGGTGGCGGCCTTTGGCAGCACCTATGGCGGGGCCTACTTGATCAGCGGTTCGTCGATTGTGGCCGGGGGCGGTTCCAGTGCCAGCTGGGCCCAGATCTCGGCGGTCGACGACTACGCCGGCGGCGACGTGGCGAACCTGGGGGACTGGAACGGGGACGGCCTGCCGGAGATCGGCGTCGGGACCGGGTTCTGGTACCTGGCCGGCATCACGATCTACAACGCCCGTGCGGTCACCGGCGGCGGCATCATCACCACCAGTGCCGTGATGGCCCACATCAGCGACAGCAGCGGGGTGTACGGCGGCCAGTCGGTCGGTGGCCTGGACTACGACGGCGACGGCATCGGGGACCTGTTGTTCAGCAGCGACACCCAGCCACCCGACGACAAGGCCACGTGGAACGGGGATGGCCGGGTCTCCCCCTTCAGTGGCGCCGACCTGATGAACCCACCGGGCGGTTCCTACTCGGTCGGTGACACCGTCGGGCTGACCGGTGGCAGCGGCGAGGCCGCGGGCCAGGTCAACGGCTGGCTGCCCGACGTCGACGGCGACGGCTATGACGAGATCGTGGTCAGCCTGTACGCCCACCCCGGCGACGAGGCCCTGGGCACCTGGCAGGCCGGCGCGGTCGCGGTGGTCGATGGCGACACCTATGCCGCCCTGTCCACCGACACCCAGGCTGTCAGCGTGGCCGACTACCTGGTCTACGGCATCGAGGACCTGGGCCACCTGCGCTCGGGCGCCGAGGCCGGGGACTTCGACGGCGATGGCGTGGGGGACATGGTCATCATCAGCGTCGGCGACCTGGACCTGGGCGGTCTCAACAGCCGGACCTACATCCACCACGGTCCCGACGTGGCGGCCGGTGGCACCGTCATGGCCGACGAGTCGGTGATTGAATTCACATCCATCGACCAGGACGACCTGATGGGCTGGAACACGCTGGCCTACGACATCGACGGCAATGGCCTGGACGACCTGGTCCAGACGGCGCCCTATGGCACCGGCGGCGCCGGGTCGGCGATCCTGTACTACAACCTCCTGGATCGGTTCGAGTAGGGCACTTGGCGGCTCCGGCATTCCTGCTCGCCGCCGGCTTCGGCACGCGGCTGCGCCCGCTGACCCACGACCGGCCCAAGCCGCTCGTGCCCCTGTGCGGTCTGCCGCTGCTCGACCAGGCCGTGGCTTGGCTGGGGCAGCAGGGCTTCGGCTCTGCCGTCGTCAACGCGCATCACCTGCCGGGACACATCCAGGCCTGGGCCGACGCCCACGACTTCCCGCTGGAGGTGTCGGTCGAGACCCCGAAGATCCTGGGCACCGGGGGCGGGCTGCGCCACGCCCGGAAGCTCTTGGCGGACCGGTTCGTGGTCGTGAACGGCGACGTGCTGTCCGACGTGGACCTGGGGGCACTGCTGGACCGGCTGCCCCCGGACGGCGGCGCGGTGATGGCCTTGCGGGACGGTGGGCCCCAGTACGGCATCGTGGCTGCGGACGCCACGGACACCGTGGTCGACCTGGTGGGCCTGGCCAGGGCGGAGCCCCAGGGGGCGGTGGATCGCTCCCGGCACTTCACCGGCATCCACGCCCTGGACCAGACCGTGCTCGCGCGCATCCCTGAGGGCGAGGCGTGCATCGTGCGGACCGCCTACTCCCAGCTTGTGCCGGAGCGCCGGGTCAGGTCCCTGCCCCACGACGGCACCTGGGTCGATCTGGGCAACCCCCAGCTGTATCTGGACGCCAACCGCGCGGCCCTGGCCGGGGAGCTCCCGCTGGCGCTGGATCCGTTCCCGCTGGCTGCATTCGCGGCGCGGGGCGAGCAGCGCTGGGGTGCCCGAGACGCGCTGGCGATCCACCCGTCGGCCCGTCTGGTCGGTCCCGTGTGGCTGGGCCCCGGGGTGGTCGTGCACGCCGACGCGGTGCTGGGGCCGGGGGTGGTGGTCGGCGCCGGGGCCGAGGTCGGGGCGGGGACCCGGGTGCGCGACGCCGTCGTGTGGGACGGCGCCCGGGTGGGGCCCGAAGAACGGCTGCAGGCCGCCATCGTGCACGACTCGGGGGTGCTGGAGGGGCTCGAGTCCTCTGCGCGGTGGTAGCCTGCCGGCGTGTCGGATCAGGTGACCATCGGGGTGGTCTGCACCACCGGAATTGGACCGGATCGGGGTGGGCGGTCGCGCAACGAGGACAACTACCTCGTGTGCCGGTCCGGTCAGGTCCGCTACCGCAAGGCCGCCGCCGAGGAAGTGCGCGACGCCGAGACCCACGGGGTGCTGTTGGCCATCGCCGATGGCATGGGCGGTCACCGGGACGGTGATCTGGCGTCGACCGCGGCGGTCCAGGCCATGTCCCGGCTGTTCAAGCACGGCCCGCCCAGCGATCCTGAGAACACCTTGCGGGAGCACGTGCTGACCTGTCACCGACGGCTGCGGCGCAAGGCGGCGGAGCACGGGCCGGTGCGCATGGGCACCACCTTGACCACCGCCTGGGTCATCGGGGGCCGGCTGGCGTGGACCCACGTGGGGGACTCTCGGCTCTACCTGTGCCGCGGTGACACGCTGGAGACCCTGACCCGGGATCACACCCGCGGGGAGTTCGCCCGCCGGGACGGTCGGCCGGTGGGCAACGACCAGGGGTATCTGGCCCAGAACTTCGTCTACGGGTCCCGGGGCATCGGAGACGACGCCGCCATCCGCGTGGACCCCGGCCTCGACACCGGCTGTTTCCCTCTCTACCCCGGGGACCGCCTGGTGCTGTGCTCCGACGGCCTGTGCGCCTTTGTCGACGAGGAGCGCATCCACGATGTGCTGCGGCACCGCCCCGAGCCCCAGGAAGCCGCCACGACCCTGATGGAGCGGGCCATCGCCATGGGCTCCGACGACAACATCAGCGTGCTCGTGGCCCGGGTCGACCACGTCGGAGAGCGGGACCTGCCCAGCCTGACCGACGAGGAGACGGACCCGATCACCCTGGTGCCCGAGGACTGCTGACCAGCACTGCGCCCAGGCTGTGGGCGTCGGGCGTCAGGCCGCAGTCCTGGGCTGGCGGCGGTGTCTCACGGGTTCGCCCCGCCACCCCCCGCCTCCAGATCC
>CAZFLE010000035.1:45604-56988 GCA_964519895.1 uncultured Enterobacterales bacterium
ATCCAGCAGGGCCGCGGAGAGACCCCGGACCTGGCCCCCATGGCCACCCTGGCGCGGCTCAACACCGCAGAGCTCCTGATCGTGCTGGCGCTGCCCTTTGTGGCCGCAGCCATGGCTCGCGGGGTCGGCATGTCCTTGGGTTAGCCCCTCCAGGGAGGAATCTCGTGGACCTGTCGATCATCAAGGAGCGCGCCATGGGCGAGCGTCGGGTCCCGCTCACCCCGGTCGGGGTCAGCGCCCTGGTCGCACTGGGCCACGAGGTGCACGTCCAGACCGGGGCGGGCGAAGGCGCGGGCTTCCCAGACCACGAGTACCTGGCCGCGGGGGCCCGAGTCGGCATCACGACCCGCGAGGTCTTGAGCGCCGGCGACGCGGTGCTCCACATCCACGAGCTCACCGAAGCCGAGCTGGCCCACGTGCGCGACCGCGCCGTGCTGTGGGGCTTCCACCACCTGAGCCACTGCCCCCAGCCGGTCTTCGACCGCATCCGGGACGGTCGCATGTCCACCGTGGCCCTGGACCTGATCGAGGAGCGGGGCCACTTTCCGGTCATGGAGCCCCTGTCGGCCATCGGTGGGCGGGTGGCGGTGGCGATGGCCCAGCACCACCTGCTGGGCTTGGGCGGCGGCTTGCTGATGGGCGGCTGCCCGGGGGTGCCGCCTCTGCACGTGGTGGTCGTCGGCGCCGGGGTGGCCGGTCTGGCGTCGGCCCAGGAGGCCGCCCGGGTCGGCGCTCGAGTCACCCTGCTCGAGGTGGATCCCGTGCGGCTCTTGCACGTGGGACAGGTCTCGGGCATCGAGACCGTGATCGCCAACGAGATCACCCTGACCGCAAAGGTGGGCACGGCGGACATCCTCATCGGCGCGGTGAGCCGCAAAGGGGAGCCAGCCCCCAGGGTGCTCACCCGGGCGCACCTGCGGTCGATGACCCAGGGGGGCCTGTTCGTGGACATGAGCATCGACGAGGGGGGCTGCGCCGAGACCAGCAGGCCCACCAGCGTCGATGACCCGGTGTTCGTCGAGGAAGGCGTGCGCCATCTGTGCATCCCCAACCTGCCCGCGATGGTCGGGCGGACGGCGTCTTGTGCCCTGAGCGATGCGCTGCTGCCGTACCTGCGCGTGCTCGCTGTCCGGGGCTTGGACGGGGCTCTGTCCGCCCGGGATGCTTTGGCCAGGGCCACCCAGATCTACCGCGGCATGGTGGTCAGCCGCCGAGTGGCCCGACACCGCGGCATCGACGCCACGTCTCTGGCGGCCATGCTGCCTTCGGGCTGACGCAGGTAGACTCGGCCGTCTCTCGAGGATCCCTGTTGCGCTGGCTGCTCCTGCTCCTGCTCGTCGCCGGTGGCGACGCCCGGGCCGACGATCCAGACGTCGCCTGGGCACGGATCCAGCAACAGGATCTGCCCGCGTGGGCCGCGCGGCTTGCCGCGGCCGACGCCCGCACCCTCGCCGCCCAGGACTACTTCCGGGGCACGGCGAGTCTGGGCGCGGCCTTTCCCGAGCTGGCCGGCGGTCGGCCGGGGTCGGAGAGCTGGCTTCGGGGACGTCTGGCGCTCCTGGATGACGCCGGGGCGCGGCGGGCCAGCGAGCGGGTCGCCCTGCCCCCGGCCCTCGGTCGGCCGGACCGGCGGGACGCCTGGCGGCAGGCGCGCCTGGCGGCCCTGGACGCCGAGGAGGCGGCCGCGGTCCTGGAGCGCCGGGTGCTCCTGGGCCTGCTTCAGCTGCTCGCCGAGCACCCCCCGGTGTCCGACGAGGCCCTGGCCCCGGAGCGGGAGCGCCTGCGGGCGCTGGTCACGCGGGCCGAGGCCGCTTGGGCCCAGGATCCCTCCAGCGAGCGGGCCCGCGACGTCGCCATGCTCCAAGAGGACGAGGCCCTCCTGGACGAGGTGCTCAGCGGGATCCGACGGTCTGCCACGTCGCCCGGCGCCGCCCAGCCGGATCCCAGCCGGGACCTGCTCCTGCTGCAGGAGCCTGGCCGGGCCCTGGCTGCCATGGCCCGCCTGGTGCTGCTGGAGCCCTTCCTGGACGCCACCGCGCTGGCCCAGGTCCAGGTCGGAGAGCTCGCTGTCCTGGCTGGCCCCGCCCTCGCGGCGGCCCAGGCCGAGCTGGCGTCAGCCGAAGCCGCCGTGCTCCGGGTCCGTGCCAACGACCCGGTGGAGGCCCTGGACGTTCTCCAGGAGCGGCTCGACCGCGCCGATGGGGACATGACCCAGGCCCGGAGCCGGCTGGCGGCGCTCGCCGAGGGGCCTCCGGGCTCGGTCGAGCAGGCCCGAAGGGACCTGGCGTCCTTGCAGATGGAGACCGCCCGGACCTGGCGCGACGCTGCCGTGATGGCCGTCGAGGTCAAGCAGGCGGGCAGCCGCGCCGTGCTGGACGCGCGGTACCGCGCCGAGCGCGCAGCGGCCGCTCGGGAAAAGGCCGCCCGCGCCGAAGCCAACGCCGAGTCCCCCGAGGAGTGGGCTGCCGCGCGGCTTCGGGTGACCGAGGCCGAGGCCGCCGAGCAGACGGCCCGCATGGCCCAGGACCGTGAGCGGGTGCGCGGGCGCCTGACTGCCCTGCGGGACGGCCTGTCCACCCGCCTGGACGCGCTGGCGCCGCAGGACCTGGGACCCGGGGACTACGGGCTGGCCCGGCAGCTGGTCAACGACCTGCGCGGCCACGTGCGCGCAGCGGAGCACGAGCTGGAGCGGCTCGAGGTCCAGGGTGCCCAGCGACGGGCGCTGGTCGCCGAGGCCCAGGAGGGGCTGGGCAAGTCCCGCCTGGGGGTGGCGGAGCTCCAGGACGAGCTGATGTTGTCCCTGTTCCAGCTGGTGCTGGCCGACTGGGACGAGGCCCTCGAGGGCCAGCTGGCCCTGGTCGACGCGGTCAAGAAGGACCAGGTCCTCCACCGGGACCGGCTGCGGGTCCTGCTGCAGGCCGCTCGTCGGGCCCAGGTCGCGGCCCTGCCGGTGAGCACCGCGGAAGACCGACGCCAGGATCGGGACACCCTGCGCCCGTCCGTGCGGGCCGAGTGGGCCCTGCTCGGGGTCACCCTGGACGAGGTGCTCGCCGAGCGCTGGGCCGCCATGGCTTCCATCGGGCGTGCCCTGGACGCCGACGATGGGCAGCGGGAGCGGGTGCTCCAGACCACCAGCGGCATGTTGGTGCTGGTCATCGCCTGGGTCTGGCTGCGGCGCCGGTCCGGGGGCATCGTGGCGCTGATCCTGCGCGGGGTGCGCAGGGGCCGCAGTGCCCTGTTCCGTCAGGACATGGGCGGCCTGGAAGAGCTCCTGGAGCGAGCTGCAAGAGCGGCGGTGGATCTGGCGGCTTGCTACGCCTTGCTCGCCCCGGCCTGGGCCCTGCTGCCCGAACTCGCGCTGGGCGTGCGCATCTTGTTCAGCCTGGCGGCCTGGCGGCTGGTGGGGGCTCTGTTCGACGTCTTGGTGGCCGAGCACCCGGACACCCGACCCGCGGCCTTCACCCTGATGCCCGAGGGCCGGGTGCTGGCCCGGATGCTGGTGCAGGGGGTGGCGCTGTGGGCCATCGTGCGCTCGCTGGCCCAGGCCCTGGTGTTGGCGGTCCTGGGCTCCGTGCCCCTGGCCCTGGCCACGGCGTCCGTGGTCGACATCGCCCTAGGTGCGCTGCTGTTGCTGGTGTTTCACCGCTGGGAGCCTCTGATCCGGATCGGACTCGCCCGGTGGGAAGAAGGCGGCCCCCTGGCCCGTTGGCTGGCGACCCCCCCACGCCTGGGTTGGCTCACCGGCTGGGCCCGGGGCCTGCTGGGGTTTGGTCTGGTCTTCGCCCAGCGCCTCACCGCGATGTTCCAGGGATCGGCGGACCGGGGTCCGCTGGGGCGGCTGTTCGGGATGTTCCAGGCCCGGAGTTCCATGGCCCGCCTCACCCACACCCCGGTCACGGCCGAGCTCGCCTGTCAGCTCCAGGCCGAAGCGGCGCCGGAGCGTGTGCTGCCTCGGCCAAAGCTCGACGCCGCGCTGGCGCAGAGCCTGTCGGCGTGGCGCGACGCGGGGCAGCGGGGAGCGCTCCTGGTCCACGGAGACCGCGGCCATGGCAAGCACACCTGGCTCAGTCATGTGGCGGCACAGCCGCCCGGCGAGGGGCTGGTCGTGCGCCGTACGCTGCTGGACCGCCGCGTGATCACGGCCGACGCTGCCTGTGGCTGGCTCGCCGAGTCTCTGGGCCTTGACCCGGTGCCCGGGGCTGCGCTGTGCGGGCTGCCCGAAGCCCTGGCCGAGCAGCCTCCCGCCCTGATCGTGCTCGAGGAGGTCCAGCGGGCCTTCCTGCGGACCGTGCACGGCTTCGATGGCCTGCGGGCCCTGCTCCAGGTGGTCGCCCGGACCGGCGATCGCCACTTCTGGATCCTGTCCATGCACGGACCCGCGTGGCGGTATCTGTCCGGCCTGGGCAGCCTGCTGAACCTGCAGATGTTCCGGACCGTGCTCCAGGTCCCGCCCTGGTCGCCGGCGGAGCTCCGGCTGCTGGTCGATGGCCGGGCCCGGTCCTGTGGCGCGCCCTGCTCCTACGATGACCTGGTGCGGGCCCAGCCTCTGGGGGGTGATCCGGAGATCGCCCGGGAGCGCAGCATCACGGCCTGGTACCGGATGCTGGCCGAGGCCGCCCATGGGGGTCCCGGGGTCGCCCTGCGGATCTGGTCCGGGGCCCTCACCGGCGGCGAAGGGGGCGTGGCCGTGCACCCGGGGGTCCGGCTGGAGACCCGGCTGCCCGACGACCTGCGGGACAGCGAGCTCTTCGTGCTCGCGGCGCTGAGGGTGCACGACGAGCTGACCGAAGACGAGCTGCAGCGGGTCAACAACCTGGACCCGATGGTGGTGCGGGCCACGATCAAGCAGCTCCAGGCCCGCGGACTCGCGTGGCACAAGGGCGACCGGGTGGGGGTCGAGGCCCGGGTCCAACCGGCCGTGACCCAGGTGCTGCGCCGGCGCCAGTTCCTGCCCGGGAGGTCCTGATGGAGGCCGACCTGCAGATCTTCGCCGTGGAGCGCCTGCCGGTGGCTCTGCTGGCCCTGGTCATCGGCGTGGCCGTGGTGCGCATCGTCACGGGGTTCGTGGCCGACCTCGGAGAGCGGTTCACCGAGCGACGCCTGGTGTTCAAGAAGGTCGCGACCCTGGGCCGGTTCATCGGGTACCTGACGCTCTTCGGCTTCGTCTCCTTCAGCATCCTGCAGCTGACCAACGAGCTGCTGCTGGCGGTCGCCGGTTTCGCCGGGGTGGCCGTCGGCTTTGCCTTCAAGGACCTGCTCGGGTCACTGGTGATGGGCGTGATCCTGATGGTCGAAGAACCCTTCCAGGTCGGGGACCGAGTCGCGTTCGGCGACGAGTACGGCGAGGTGGTCGAGATTGGCCTGCGCTCGATCCGCATCCGCACCCGGGACGGCTCCATCGTGACCGTACCGAACGTCGTGTTCCTGACCGACCGGGTCACGTCATCCAATGCCGGCAACCTGCACATGATGGTCGCCCTGCCGTTCTACGTGGCCGCGACCGAGGACTTCGCCCGGGTCCGGCGGATCGTGGCCGAGGCTGCCGCCACGAGCCCCTATGTGTACCTGCGCAGCCCGCCGGAGACCCGGGTCACCGATGAATTCCAGGGGCTCGTGTACTGCACCCGGATCACGCTCCGGGCCTACGTGTTCGATGCCCGGTACGAGGAGGACTTCTCTTCCGACGTCACCGCCCGGGTCAAGGTCGCCCTGCGCGAGGCCGGGATCCAGCTGCCGGGCTGACCTCGGCGCGTGCGGTACGCTCCGCCCGTGTCCCCCTTCCTTCCATTGTTCTTGGCACTCCCAGGATGCGCTCCGGGCGCCGTCCTGGACGAGCCGGGGCACGCGGTGGCCGCCGAAGCGACCGCCTCCGCCAATCCCGAGTCCGTGCGCCCTGCACCCCTGGGTTGCACCGAGCTCGCCGGGGGGGTCTACACCGTCGACGCGCCCTACCTGGCCCAGGAGGCCGATCTCGAAGGCCTGCGTCGACAGTGCCAGGTCCCGGTCCACCCGCTCGCGGGAGCATCCGGTCAGACCCTGCGGCTCACCCTGACCCACTGGGACGCGCCGAGCGCGCCCCAGGTCCAGGTCGTCGACCTGCTCGGCGATTCGGTCGCTCCGAGCCAGCCGCTCGCGCCCGGCGAGACCCTGACCCTGGTGCTCCCGTCGACCGGCGAGCACTTCCTGCGCCTCGATCCCGCCGATCCCGCGGGCCCCAGCCACACCTATGGCCTGGCCCTCCGCTGTTTCGACGGCTGTGAGCGCGCATACACCCGGTACCCCCTGGTCCTGATGCACGGCGCAGGGGGGGCCGACGCCTTCCTGGACGTCCTGACCTACTTCTACGACGTGCCCGAGACCCTGATGGACCTGGGCTACGCCGTGGCCTGGCCGGCGGTCGATCCGGTCGCCGGGTATGCCGACCGGGCCGCCCAGTGGCAGGGTCACCTGGACCAGCTCCACGCCGAGGGCGTGGGCCGCCGCTTCAACCTGATCGCCCACAGCCAGGGCGGCGTCGATGCCCGGTACCTGGCGAGCGGCCTGGCCGACGAGCGCGTGGTCAGCGTGACCACCATCAGCACCCCCCACCACGGCACACCCGTCGCCGACGTGGCGTTGGGACTGGTCACGGGCCTGGGGCTGGACAGCTGGCAGGTGGACCTGGCCCTGGCCGAGCTGGGGGGCTGGCTGGGTGTCGGGGAGCTCGCCGCGCTGGACCAGCTCGCCGACCTGAGCACCGACGGTATGGCGGCCTTCAACCTGGCCCACCCCGACGTGCCTGGGGTTTGGTACACCAGCTGGGCGGGTCACTCCTGTGACTGGCTGGACTGGGACTGCCAGGGCGACCAGGGCGGCGAGGTGGTCACGCCCTTCCTCGCCACGAGCCACTGGATCAACAGCCTGGTGGCCGGCGCCAACGACGGCATGGTCCCCGTGAGCTCTGCGGTCTGGGGGGACTACCTGGGCGAGTTCTCGGCGGACCACTTCGACGAGGTCGGGCAGATCGCCGGTGCGGTCGAGGCCTTCGACCACCGGGCCTTCTACGTGGGCGAGGCCCAGAGGCTCTTCGAACGGGGGCTCTAGTCTCGAGACTAGCCCCCTGACGACAAGAGCCCCCTCGCAGTGGCTGCGAGAGGGCTCCTGGAGTGGCCTGGGGACCAGGCCTGGGCCGGACTAGCTGGCCACGCGGTCGCGCAGGGTCTTGCCGGGCTTGAACGTGACGTAGTTCTTGGCCGCGATCTGGATCTTGGCGCCGGTGGCCGGGTTGGTTCCGGTGCGGGCCGCGCGGGCCTTGCTGCTGAAGGTGCCGAAGCCGGGGATGGTCACCTTGTTACCGGCGTCGAGCTCGCCCGCGATGATGCCCTTGCCGCTGTCGGCGTCGAAGATGGCAGACACCACCTCGTTGGCCTTGACCTGGGACAGACCGGTCGCCGTGGCCAGCGCTGCGGCGAATTCCTTCTTGTTCATGTTCTCTCCAGGAGTGTTGGGAAAGCCCCCCTCACGGGTGACCCACCACCCATACGTCGTTTGGTCCGATTCGCCAGCGTCTCTCGGGCAATTCCCTCCAGAATCTTAGGCCCGCAGTCCCTTACCCTGCGGGCATCGACGCCAGGTTAGGAAGTGAGCATGCGCTACCTCCACACCATGATTCGGGTCCTGGATCTGGACCGGGCCCTGTGGTTCTTCTGCGACGTCCTGGGCATGACCCAGGTTCGACGCCGGGAACACGAGGGTGGCCGCTTCACCCTGGTGTTCCTGTCGACGGGCGATCCGGACGATCCGGCGACTGTCGAGCTCACCTGGAACTGGGACCAGGACACGCCCTACACCCAGGGTCGGAATTTTGGCCACCTGGCCTATGCGGTCGACGACATCTATGGCCTGTGCCAGCAGATCCTCGACGCGGGCCTGGTCCTGGCGCGACCGCCACGGGATGGTCGCATGGCCTTCGTGCGCAGTCCCGACGGCATCTCGGTGGAGCTCCTCCAGGCCGGCGATCCGCTGCCGATCCGTGAGCCCTGGGCATCGATGCCCAGCGTGGGGAGCTGGTAGCGGTCGCTACTGCACAGCGCCGGGCAGGGTCAGCTCCGAGTGCTTGACCACCACCGACTCCAGGTCGTCGCCCGCCTCGTTGACCAGGGTGGCCACGAACCAGGGGTCGTCGGTGTCGGTGGACACGTCGACCCGCACGTAGAAGCGGTCGTCGTCGTGGCAGAACAGCTGGCCGTCGCGGTCGCTGCAGCCGGCGTTGCTGTTGGCCAGCGGGGAGCTCGTCAGCTCGAGCAGGTCGTAGCCCCCGGTGGTCTCCAGCCACAGGAACTCCGATCGGTGGATGTCCCCACTGAGCAGCACCAGGCCCTCGACGCCCTGATCGAACAGCGCCTGGAACAGGGCGTCCCGGGCTTCGGGGTAGGAGGCCCACGAGTCGTCGCTGCCGTTCAGGGTCCACTGTGAGCCGCACACCAGGAACTTGAAGGTGGCGTCGCTCGCGGTCACCGCGTCGATCAGCCAGTCGGTCTGGGCCTGGCCCAGCAGGCTGTCGTCGTCGCCCCGGTGGTACCGGTCGTCGACGAAGAAGAACGCCAGGTCTTGCCACTCATAGGTGTGGAAGACACCCGCGAGCTCGTCGGTGCCGGTGCTGCGGTGGGCCCAGTACTCGTCAAAGGCCCGCACGGCGATGTCCCGTCCGGGCTCGCTGCCGTCGGTGTTGTTGCCCACGTAGTCGTGGTCGTCCCAGGTGGCGAGGGTCACGGCCTGGCGGGCCAGGGTTGCCCGCGCGGGCACGTCGAGCGCCCAGCGGTAGTGCCACCGCAAGGAGTCCAGGTGGTCGCTGTTCGCGTAGTGGTTGTCGCCGACGAACAGGAACAGGTCCGGGTCGTCGGCCGCGATGGGCGTGAAGATGGGCTGATCGTCGTACTTGGAGCAGGAGCCGAAGGAGAAGGTGGCGTCGCCAGGAGTGCCGATCGCTGGCGGCGTGGTGAAGGAGAGGGTGGTGCCAGCTTCCAGCGCGCCCTCGACCT
The DNA here is from genome assembly GCA_964519895.1 of uncultured Enterobacterales bacterium. Lineage (GTDB taxonomy): Bacteria > Myxococcota_A > UBA796 > UBA796 > CAJQPC01 > CAYFPX01. The sequence goes on from CAZFLE010000035.1 coordinate 54,625, forward strand.
GGACGCCGGCCGTGTAGGCGACGCCGGGGGTCAGGCCGGCCACGTCGAAGGTGTGGGTGTAGTCGTCCAGTGGGGATGGATCTCCCCAGGCGACCACGTCGGCGTTGTGCAGGTCGGCGGTCAGGGACAGGCGCAGGCCCACCCGCCGGGTCGCGTCGGTCCGGATCCACACCCGCGCCCGGTCGGGCTCCAGAGCGCCCAGCATGGGGCCATGGGTCAACCCCGTCGGATCGCAGGACCCACAGGCCAGGTGCAGTCCGTCGGGGTCGGTCCACGTCTGGAGCTCGTCGTCTTCGACCCCGAACTTCAGCTCGCTCAGACCGTCGGCGCAGTGCACGGGCTCGCCGTCGAATTGCAGGGCCAGGCACTCGGGCCGCCACTGGTCGTCACCACTCTCGGAGCGGATCTCCACCCGATCCACCGCCGAGCGGGCCAGGGCCAGGCCCTCGAAGTGGTGGATGTCGAGTTCGCCCACGCGAAAGTCGTCGACGTCGTCCGCGTCGAGTTTCCAGCAGGCCGTGTCGTTCAGGCAGACGGACAGGCTGTTGTCGTCGGTGCCTGCATAGGTTGTGTCGGCGGTCCGGACCGCGATGGACAAGGTCCCGATCGTGTCCGGAAAGGTGACTGGATCGGGCTCTGGGGCGACGGCGGGCAGGGCCGGGTCCCGAGTCGGGGAGGTGCCCGTGTCCGTCGCGCTGTCGGTGATCGTCGGGGTGGTCGTGGTGTCCGGGCAATAGGCATCGGCCGAGGTCGAGCCGTCCGGACAGGTCACAGTCCCCGAGCAAGCTGCGTACAGGAGGATCCAGGTCGTCACAGTTGTCCATTAGCGCGGTCTTCGGCCGCGCGATATTCGGCGCCGCCTCTGGCCCCTGGAACGGTACGATGCACGGACGAGAACGGGGACGGAAGGAGGTTGCGATGGGGCCCGCTGCAGTCTGGATGCTGCTGCCTCTGCTGACCGCGTGCGCCACGGACTCCGGCAGCGACGTCACCCCGGACGCTTGCGAAGGCGCCATGACCGACGAGCGCGTCAACGTGCCCTTCGAGTGCGACGAGCTGGGCTTCCTCATCAAAGAGGCCGGCAAGGTCGGCGGCACCGAGATCATCCTGGCCGCGGGCAGCTACTTCATCGAGGGCGACCTGGCCCTCAAGAACGACGTGCACCTGCGGGGCGAAGATCCGGGAGATCCGCCGGTGATCCAGGTCACGGGGACCTTCTCGGCGCTCAATGCCCTGGTCGAGGACCTGGTCGTCGACGGCGTCGTCGAGGCCCGCCAGAGTGACCTCCGACGGGTGACCGCGACCAGCGCGTCGCTCCACGACGTGGTTGGCTCCAAGCTCGACTTCGAGCAGCTCAGCGTCACGGGTGAGCTGGACCTGTCCGACGTCTCGGCCACCGAGTGGCTCGAGGTCGACGGTGGGGGACGCCTGACAAGGGTGGTCGCCAAGGCCGGCTCGGTGGTGGTCGCCGGGGACAGCACGCTGTCGGGCAGCCGCCTGCCGGCTGTGACGATCCGTCCGGACACCGAGAGCCGGGATCGGGTCGACGTGGCGATCCAGGAGACCACGATCCTGGGCGCTCTTGTCGCCCACGGTGGTACCTCGGGCTCGGTCTACGTGCACCTGGACGACAGCGAGGCCCGGGGTCTGCGGGTGGACAACGACGTGCGGGCCGCGTCGCTCGAGATCCAGGTCCGACGCTCGGTGCTCCAGGGCGATGCGGCGGCCGTCATCGATCTGTCCGACGCCGACAACTACGGCCTGACCGTGACCAACAGCCTGGTCTACGGCGACGACGAGCTGCTCGCCACGGCGGCCGACGGCCTGGACTTGGCCGAGACCGCCGCTCTGGTCTTCCACAACAACGTGTTCGTGGGCGGGGACATGGTGTTCCAACAGGCCCCGGAGTGCGGGGTCGCGAGCACCGCCAGCCTCGACCTGCGCAACAACGTCTTCGTCGACGTGACCCTGGACCTGGTCCTGCTGCTGGACCAGCGCTTCACGGCGAGCCACAACCTCTTCGTGGACTCGGGCTGCGCCAACTGCGAGATCCTGACCGGCGACGAGTGCACCCACACCGCCCCGCGTCAGAACCTGGACTTCCTGCACGCCGAGGGCAGCCTGCACCCCGACGACGCTGGCTTCGAGGCGCTGGACCTGGACGCCCCCGGGGACTCGGATCTGCACCTGAGCTCGAGCAGCGTGGCGGTCGACGCCGGCGTGCGCGAGTGGTCGGACCCGGACGGCACCCGCTCAGACATCGGGTTGTATGGGGGTCAGGAGGCCGGCGAGTAGGACGCAGTCCTGCTCGTCCGGGCCCGGACCCCGGCGAGCGCCGGAGGCGCGGGATGGCGGAGCCATTGG
>CAZFLE010000036.1:0-55634 GCA_964519895.1 uncultured Enterobacterales bacterium
TCCGCGAGGGCGGCCGGACCGTCGGCGCTGGCGTCGTGGCCGAGATCGTCGAGTAATCCACCTCCAAGATTGGCGGGAACGGCGGCGCCGCGCTATCTGCGGGCGTTCTCCGGGCCCAGCCCGTGGCGCGGGGGCCCAGCACGGCCCCGCGTGACCAACTGACAGGACTTGCGAATGGCTTCCACCAACAAGATTCGGATTCGGCTCAAGGCCTACGACCACAAGCTGTTGGATCGTAGCGCCGCCGAGATCGTGGAGACCGCGAAGCGCACTGGCGTGTCGATTCGTGGGCCCTTCCCCCTTCCCACCACCATCAACAAGTGGACGGTGTTGCGTGGGCCGCACGTGGACAAGAAGTCTCGCGAGCAGTTCGAGCGCCGCACCCACCACCGCCTTCTCGACATCCTGGAGCCCACCCAGGAGACGGTTGACGCGCTCATGAAGCTCGACCTCTCCGCCGGTGTCCACGTCGAGATCAAGCTTTCCTGAGGGCACGGACATGCCGAGCGTGACCGTCTACAACACCGCAAGAGAAGAGGTCGGGTCCCTGGACCTGAGCGACGCCGTCTTCGGCGCCGAGGTCAAGGAGCACCTCTTCTGGACCGTGGTGCGCTACCAGCTGGCCAAGCGCCGGCGGGGCACCCACAAGGTCAAGAACCGCGCCGAAGTCGCCGGCGGCGGCAAGAAGCCCTTCAAGCAAAAGGGCACCGGACGGGCCCGTGCGGGCACCACCCGGGCCGTGCACTGGCGCGGCGGTGGGCGGGCCTTTGGGCCGACCCCACGGGACCACGGCCACAAGGTCAACAAGAAGGTCCGTCGCGCTGCGCTCAAGAGCGCCCTGTCGCGCCGCACAGAAGAGGGCGCCCTCACCGTGTTCGACGCCTTCACCCTGCCCGAGATCAAGACCAAGAACTTCGTCAACGTCATGAGCACCTTCGGCTTCGACGACCTGCTCCTGGTCCTGCCCGCCCAGGACGACACGGTCTCCAAGAGCGCACGCAACGTGCCGGGTGTGACCGTGTTGCCGGTCGAGGGCCTCAACGTCTACGACATCCTGCGCCACAAGAACGTGGCGGTCACTCGTGACGCGGTCGACGGCATCGTCGCCCGCCTGGGGAGCTAGTCATGGCAGAGCTCCACGACATCCTGCTGCGGCCGATCATCACCGAGAAGACGGCCCGGCTGAACGTCTCTGAGAACACCTACGTCTTCCGCGTCGGCGACAGCGCGAACAAGATCCAGATCAAGGAGGCCGTCGAGCAGGTCTTCGGCGTGCGGGTCTCCCGCGTGCGGACCGCTCGGATGCCGGGCAAGCCCAAGCGCTTCGGCCGGCACCAGGGCCACACCGCCGCTTGGAAGAAGGCGTTCGTCACCCTGGCCGAGGGCGACACCCTCAACTTCTACGAAGGCTGAGCCAAAATGGGAATCAAGCGCTTCAAGCCCACCTCAGATGGCCGCCGCTTCATGCGGATCTCGGACTTCGCCGAGGTGACCACCAACCAGCCGGAGCGTTCGCTCCTGGCGCCGCTGTCCAAGAAGGGCGGTCGGAACAACCGGGGCCGCATTACCGCGCGTCACCGGGGGGGTGGCCACAAGCGGCGGTACCGCATCATCGACTTCCGGCGGGACAAGCTTGAGGTGCCGGGCAAGGTCGCGACCATCGAGTACGACCCCAACCGCACCGCCCGCATCGCGCTGATCCACTACGTGGACGGCGAGAAGCGCTACATCCTGCACCCGGTCAACCTCAAGGTCGGCGACGTCATCGTCGCCTCGGACACCGCGGACATCCAGCCCGGCAACAGCATGCGCTTGACGGTGCTGCCGCTCGGGACTTGGGTGCACAACGTCGAGCTGACCCTGGGCCGCGGCGGCCAGATGTGCCGCAGTGCCGGCTCCTACGCCCAGGTCATGGCCAAGGAAGGCGAGTACGTCCTCCTGCGCCTGCCCAGTGGCGAGCTGCGGAACGTGCACCGGAACTGCCGGGCCACCGTGGGCCAAGTCGGCAACACCGATCACTCCAACCAGTCGGTCGGCAAGGCGGGCAAGACCCGCTGGCTCGGCCGTCGCCCCAAGGTCCGTGGCGCCGCCATGAACCCCGTCGACCACCCCCACGGTGGCGGTGAGGGTCGGACCGCCGGCGGTCGCCACCCGGTGACCCCCTGGGGCAAGCCCACCAAGGGCTACAAGACTCGGGCCCGCAAGAAGCCCTCCAACAAGTTCATCGTGAAGCGTCGCAAGACCGGGAAGTAGGACAACGCATGGCACGCTCCATCAAAAAGGGACCCTACGTCGCGCCGACCCTGCTGGCCAAGGCCGACCTGGCTCGCTCAGGCGCCGGCAGCAAGGTCATCAAGACCTGGAGTCGACGCTCCACGATCATGCCCCAGTTCATCGGGCTGACCTTTGCCGTGCACAACGGCAAGAAGTTCATCCCGGTGTACGTCACCGAGAACATGATCGGCCACAAGTTCGGCGAGTTCTCGCCCACGCGGACTTACTACGGACACGCCAGTGACCGTAAGTCCCGTCGCGGCTGATCGGAGACCCATCATGGAAGCCACCGCCAAGCTGCGCATGGCCCGGATCTCGCCCCGCAAGGTCCAGCTGGTCGCCAACCTCGTGAGGGGTCGCGACGTCGACCAGGCCCTCGAGATGCTGACCTTCACGCGCAAGAAGTCCGCGCCCATCATCAAGAAGCTCGTCGAGTCCGCTGTGGCCAACGCCGAGCAGAAGGCGAAGCGGGGCGGCGAAGACCTCGACGTCGACGCCCTGTTCGTCAAGTCCATCCAGGTCGGTCGCGGCCCCTACCTGCGGCGCTATCGCCCGCGGGCGATGGGGCGGGCCACGCCCGTGCGCAAGCCGACCAGCCACATCACTGTCGTCCTCGGGACCCTGGAGCAGTAGTCATGGGACAGAAGGTCAATCCGGTCGGGTTTCGCGTCGGCATCGTCCGGCCCTGGGAGTCCCAGTGGTTCTCCGCCAAGGAGTACCGCCGCTTCGTCCACGAGGACCTGGCGATCCGGACCTACGTAAAGAAGAAGTACCATCACGCCGGCATCAGCTCGATCCAGATCGAGCGGGCTGCCAACAAGGCCAAGGTGCACATCCACGCCGCCAAGCCTGGCGTCATCCTAGGCAAGCGGGCCGCTGGGCTCGAGGACCTGCGGGTGAACCTGGCCAAGATCACCGGCACCGCCGAGATCTTCCCCAAGGTCATCGAGGTCCGCAAGGTCGAGACCGACGCCCAGCTCGTGGCCGAGAACATCGCCGCCCAGCTGGTCAAGCGCGTCAGCTTTCGTCGGGCCATGAAGAAGGCCCTGACCCAGGCCATGCGGTCCGGCGCCAAGGGCGTCAAGGTCATGTGCTCGGGCCGCCTGGGCGGATCCGAGATGAGCCGCACCGAGTTCTACCGCGAGGGCCGCGTGCCCCTGCACACCATCCGGGCCGACATCGACTACGGCTTCGCCGAGGCCAAGGCCAGCTACGGCGTCATCGGGGTCAAGGTCTGGGTCTTCAAGGGCGAGATCGTGCCCGGCGAAGCCGCCATCCAGGCCTGATCGCCCAGGAGATTCGAGATGCTTTCCCCCAAGCGAATCAAGTACCGCAAGAGCCACAAGGGCCGCATGTCGGGCCTGTCCCACAAGGGCAGCGACGTCTCCTTCGGCACCTATGGGCTCCAGGCCACCACCTGTGGGCGCATCACCGCGCGCCAGATCGAAGCCGCACGAGTCGCGCTCACCCGCCACGTCAAGCGGGGCGGTCAGGTGTGGATTCGCGTCTTCCCCGACAAGCCCGTCTCCAAGAAGCCCGCCGAGACCCGCATGGGCAAGGGCAAGGGCAACCCGGAGTTCTGGGTCGCCGTCGTGAAGCCCGGCCGCGTGCTCTATGAGCTCGAAGGCGTGCCCGAGGACGTCGCCAAGGAGGCGTTCCGGCTCGCCGGCCACAAGCTGCCGGTCCAGACCCGCTTCTTGAAGCGGGAGGAGTTGATCTGATGCAGTTCGCCGAGATCCGTGACTTCTCCGACGAGAAGCTCGTGCACACCGAGCTCGAGCTCGAGCGCGAGCTCATCGCGGCCCGCATCCGGTTGGCCACGAACCAGCTCGAGGACACCTCGACGCTCAAGAAGCTCCGTCGGGACATCGCCAGGCTCCAGACCGCTGCGCGCACGCGCGAGGTCGATCAGGGCCTGAACAAGAACGCTCTCCGGAACAAGCACCGGGGAAGCTTCTCCGCTGACGGCACCGCCAAGTCCGGCGACGACGGCGGCGGTCGGGGCTTCCTCAAGGGCATCGTTGACAAGATCTCTGGCAGCGACTAAATAGCGCGGCCTTCTGGTTCGGACGTCCGTTCGAACCGCGACACCCCGGAACTGGCTGACCGGGGATGTCGGCACGGAGCCTCCCGCCGGAGTCCTGCTTGCAGGAGACCCGGAGGGCTTCCCAGCCACCTGCGGTGATGTCACCGCGGACCCCACTCCATCGCGAGCAGGACCATGTCTTCTGAGCAGAAGTCCACATCTCGTCGTGAGCTCTCAGGCCGCGTCGTGAGCAACAAGATGGACAAGACGGTGGTCGTCGAGGTCACCCGTCGCGTCAAGCACCCGCGGTACCAGAAGTACCTGAACCGCTCCAACACCTACAAGGCGCACGACGAAGACAACGCCTGCCAGGTCGGTGACGTCGTCACGATCCAGGAGTCTCGTCCCCTGAGCCGTCAGAAGCGGTGGCGCGTCATCGGACGCGGCGGCGCGAGCGCCTAGGGAGCCAGCATGATCCAGATGGCCTCCATTCTTGACGTCGCCGACAACAGCGGTGCCAAGAAGCTCAACGTCATCAAGGTCCTGGGCGGATCGAAGCGACGCTATGCCTCCGTGGGAGACGTGGTCGTGGTGTCCGTCCGAGAGGCCATGCCGAACGGCAAGGTCAAGAAGGGCGACGTCGCGCGTGCCGTCATCGTCCGCACCTCCAAGGAACTGCGCCGTCGGGACGGGACCTACATCCGCTTCGACATCAACAGCGCGGTGCTCATCGACAACCAGGGCGAGCCCATCGGCACCCGCATCTTCGGTCCTGTTGCGCGCGAGCTGCGCGCCAAGCAGTACATGAAGATCGTGTCGCTGGCCCCCGAGGTCCTCTGAGGATTCCGACGATGGCCAACTACAAGATCAAGCGCGACGACACCGTGGTCGTCATCAGTGGCAAGAACAAGGGCCGCACCGGCAAGGTGCTCCAGGTCCTGCCGGCCCGAGAGCGCGTCGTCGTCGAAGGCGTCAACGTGGTCAAGCGCCACGTCAAGGCGACCGGGGACAATGCCGGTCGTGTCGTCGAAAAGGAAGCGTCGCTCCACATCTCCAACGTCGCTCTGTGGAACACAGAGGACAGCCGGCGCGTGCGTGCCGCCTGGTCGTACGTGGAGGAGGACGGCAAGCGGAAGAAGGTCCGCATCGACAAGAGCACCCAGGCCCGCATCGACTAGCGAATGCAGAGGAACGGACCGATGAAGCCCCGTCTCAAGGAGCGCTACAACACGGAGCTCGTCGCCAAGCTCAAGGAAGAGCTCGGCTACGGCAACGTGATGCAGGTGCCGCGGATGGTGAAGATCGTCGTCAACACGTCGTTGAAGGACGCCATCCAGACCCCCAAGATCCTCGACGCCGCAGCCGGCGACCTTGCCACCATCACCGGGCAGAAGGCCGTGATTCGACGTGCGCGTCGCTCGATCGCGAACTTCAAGCTCCGTGAGGGCATGCCCATCGGCGCCAAGGTCACCCTGCGCGGCGACCGCATGTGGTTCTTCCTGGACCGCCTGATCAGCTACGCCATCCCCCGGATCCGCGACTTTCGTGGGCTGTCCCCCAAGGCCTTCGATGGCCGTGGGAACTACTCCATGGGCCTGACGGAGCAGCTGCTCTTTCCCGAGATCGAGTACGACAAAGTCGCTCGCATCATCGGCATGAACGTCACGTTCGTGACGACCGCCGACACCGACGAAGCCGGGCGTGCGCTGCTCAAGCAGCTCGGCATGCCCTTCCGGACCTGACAGGAGTCCCCGTGGCCAAGACGTCCATGATCGTGAAGTCCAAGCGCACCCCCAAGTTCAAGGTGCGCCAGGTCAATCGCTGCAAGAAGTGTGGCCGGCCTCGTGCGTTCTACCGCGAGTTCGATCTCTGCCGCATCTGTTTCCGTGACCTCGCGCTCGCCGGGCAGCTCCCCGGCGTGACCAAGGCCAGCTGGTAGGTCGCAGGAGTCCAACCATGTCAATGACCGATCCCATCGCGGACATGCTGACGCGCATCCGGAACGCCAGTCGGGCCGGGCACAGCAGCACCATCATCCCGCGCAGCAAGATCAAGCTCGAGATCGTCCGTGTCCTCAAGGACCAGGGCTTCCTCGAGGGCTACATCGATGTTCCCGAGGTCCCCCAAGGCAAGATCAAGGTCTTCCTCCGGTACGACTCGGACGGCGCGGGCATCCTGCGCGGTCTCGAGCGGGTCTCGAAGCCGAGCCGCCGGACCTACGTGGGCAAGGACGACGTCCCCCGCGTGCGCAACGGGCTCGGCGTCGCCATCCTCACCACCCCCCGGGGTGTCCTGACCGACCGCCAGGCCCGCAAGGCCGGGGTGGGCGGTGAGGTCATCTGCCAGGTCTGGTAGGAGGAGCCCCCATGTCTCGCATCGGACGTCTTCCGATCCCCGTCCCGTCTGGGGTCACCGTGACCCTCGGCGACACCATCTCCGTCAAGGGCCCCAAGGGCCAGCTCAGCCGCGTCAAGGTCGCGGGTGTCGACGTCGCCCAGAGCGACGGCGTCGTCACGGTGACCCGGCACAGCGAGCACCGCACCCACAAGGCCGCCCACGGCCTGATGCGGGCCCTGATCAACAACATGGTGCTCGGGGTGACCGCTGGCTTCGAGAAGAAGCTGGAGATCATCGGCGTCGGCTACAAGGCCGAGGTCAAGGGCCAGGAGCTGGTGCTCAACCTGGGCTACAGCCACCAGATCCGCCACGCCATTCCCAAGAGCATCAAGATCGTGGTGGACAAGGGCAACAAGCTCAGCGTGTCCGGCATCGACAAGGAAGAGGTCGGTCAGCACGCCGCCGTCATTCGTGGCTACCGCGCCCCCGACTCCTACAAGGGCAAGGGCGTCCGGTACGCCGGCGAGTACATCCGCCTCAAGGCCGGCAAGGCCGGCAAGGCGTAGGGGAACACAACATGTCCAAGACGAACCCCACCGCTGTCGCGCGGAAGCGCCGCCAGGCCTCCATCCGCAAGAAGCTTCGCGGCACCGCCGGTCGTCCCCGGCTGTCGATCTTCCGCAGCACCAAGCACATCTACGCCCAGCTGATCGACGACGAGTCCGGCACCACGCTGGCCGCCGCCTCGACGAAGTCCAAGGAGCTCTCCGCACACGAGGGTCACCGGGGCAACGCCAAGGCCGCTGCCGCCGTGGGCACCCTCCTCGCCGAAAAGGCCAAGGCTGCCAGTGTCGAGACGGTCGTGTTCGACCGCAACGGCTTCCTCTACCACGGCCGTCTCAAGGCCCTCGCTGACGCCGCCCGTGCGGGCGGCCTCAAGTTCTAGCCAGGACTCGGAGCGCACATGTCTCGCAATCACCGCGGCCGTCGCGGCCGGAAGCAGGAGCCCGATGACGGGCTGACCGACAAGGTCATCAACATCAACCGCGTGGCCAAGGTCGTCAAGGGCGGCCGGCGCTTCAGCTTCTCCGCCATCGTGGTCGTCGGCAACGTCGAAGGCATGGTCGGGGTCGGGTTCGGCAAGGCCAACGAGGTCCCCGAGGCCATCCGCAAGGCAACGGTCAAGGCCAAGGCGGTCATGAAGAACATCCCCATCATCGACGGCACCATCCCCCACGAGGTGATCGGCGAGTTCGGTGCCGGTCGGATCCTGCTCAAGCCGGCCTCGCCCGGTACCGGCGTCATCGCCGGTCCGGCAGTGCGAGCCATCATGGACGTCGCGGGCATCCGCAACGTGCTCACCAAGAGCCTGGGCTCGTCGAACCCCCACAACCTGGTGCGGGCCACCGTGGATGCGATGGCGCGGATGGAGTCCCCCGAGCAGTACGCCCTGCGCGTCGGCGCCGACGTGGCGGACCTCATCGAGGACTACACGGTGGGTGAGAAGTACTGGTCGTCCCGAGGCGTCGCCCTCTAGGCGGCCCAGGAGCACATCATGAAGAAGCTCAAGGTCACCCTGAAGCGCTCCATCATCGGTGGCACCCGCGTGCAGCGGGACACGGTGAAGGGCCTGGGTCTGCGGAAGCTCCGGAGCAGCCGCGTGTTGGAGAACACGCCCGCCGTCCGGGGCATGGTCAAGCGCGTCATCCATCTGGTCGACGTCGAGGAAGTCGAGGCCTGAGGCCTCGCGGGAGACTGTCATGGCGAACGAACTTGCCAACCTGAAGCCGGCCCCCGGCTCGACCAAGACTCGGACCCGTCGGGGCCGCGGCGAAGGCAGCGGCCTGGGCAAGACCAGTGGTCGTGGCCAAAAGGGCCAACACGCCCGCTCCGGTGGATCCACTGCGCCGGGCTTCGAGGGCGGGCAGATGCCCCTGCACCGGCGCTTGCCGAAGCGGGGCTTCCACAACCTGTTCTCCAAGGACTACACGATCATCAACGTGCGGGACCTGAATCGCTTCGACGCCGGCACCGACGTGACCGCCGAGCTGCTCAAGAGCACCGGCGCCGTCGCCAAGCTCGGCAAGGACGGGGTCAAGGTCCTGGGCAATGGTGAGCTGGGCGTCGCCCTGAACGTCAAGGCCGCGAAGTTCAGCAAGTCCGCGGCGGACAAGATCGCTGCGGCGGGCGGGACCGCCGAGGTCGTCTGAGACCTCCCCGACAGGAGCTGCCCGCGTGCTTCAGACCATCGTCAACATCTTCAAGATCCCGGATCTGCGGAACCGGCTCCTGTTCACGATGGCTCTGCTGTCGATCTACCGCCTGGGTATCTTCATCCCAGCGCCTGGGGTGAACCGGGCAGCGCTGTCCCGGTTCTTCAACGAGAACAGCAACACGCTCTTCAGCGTCTACGACATGTTCACGGGCGGGGCGCTCGAGCAGTTCAGCGTCTTCGTGCTCGGCATCATGCCGTACATCACGGCCAGCATCATCATGCAGGTCCTGAAGGTCGCGGTGCCCCAGTGGGAGCGGCTGTCCAAGGAGGGCCAGTCCGGTCAGAACAAGCTGACCCAGTACACCCGCTACATGACCATCGGCATCGCGCTGGTGCAGTCCTTTGCCATCTCCACTTCACTGGAGCAGATGAAGGCCGGCGGTGTCGAGGACGTGGTCGTCGATCCCGGACTCAGCTTCAAGCTGATGACCATGATCACCATGACCGCGGGCAGCTGCTTCGTGATGTGGCTGGGTGAGCAGATCACCGAGCGCGGCGTGGGCAACGGCGCCTCGCTGATCATCACCGCCGGCATCATTGCGCGGATGCCCATCGCCATGCTGACCCTGTTCCAGCAGGTCCGGCTGGGCGACAAGAACCTGCTCTTCCTGGTGCTGCTCGGACTGTTCATGTTCGCCACCATCTGGGGCATCGTGTTCGTCGAGCGGGGCCAGAGGCGAGTACCCATCCAATACGCCAAACGGGTGGTCGGGCGCCGGGTCTATGGCGGACAGAACACCTTCCTGCCGTTGAAGGTCAACACCGCGGGCGTCATCCCGCCGATCTTCGCCAGCTCCGTGCTGATGTTCCCGGCGACCCTGGGCACGTTCTACGACTCCCAGATCGTCTCTCGCATCAGCGCCGCCTTCTACCCGGGCGAGTGGCTCTACAACCTCACCTACGTGGTGATGATCGTCTTCTTTGCGTACTTCTACACCGCCATCACCTTCAACCCGGTGGACGTGGCGGACAACCTCAAGAAGAACGGCGGCTACGTGCCGGGCATCCGCCCCGGACGGGCGACCGCGGACTACATCGACCACTTGTTGACCCGGCTCACAGCCGGGGGTGCCGTGTACCTGTCCATCGTCTGCATCCTGCCCACGCTGCTGATCTCCGAGTACAACGTGCCGTTCTACTTTGGTGGCACTGGCCTGCTCATCGTGGTCTCGGTGTCCCTGGACACGGTCGCCCAGGTCGAAGCCCACCTGCTCACACGCCACTACGACGGCGTCACCAACGCCAAGAGCGGGCGTGCACGGCACCGGCGGGCCCTCGAAAAGCAGCGCAAGAAGGGCTGATCTCGCCAACCGTGCCAGCTCGCTGGCCACAGGAGCCCCGATGGTCCTCGTCCTCTTCGGTCCCCCAGGTGCTGGCAAGGGCACCCAGGCTGCGGTGCTCTCCGACGAGCTCGGCATCCCCCAGGTCGCGACAGGCGACATCTTTCGCCGGCACCTCAAGGAAGGCACCGAGCTGGGTGAGCTGGCCAAGTCCTACATGAACCAGGGCCAGCTGGTGCCCGACGAGGTCGTCTGGGACATCGTGGAGACCCGCCTGGCCCAGGACGACTGCGCCAACGGCGTGTTGCTCGACGGCTTCCCTCGGTCCGTGCGCCAGGCCGAGCTGCTGAATGGCTGGCTTGAGAGCGTGGGCAAGAAGCTCGAGATCGTGACGGCCCTGCAGGTGCCGGACGACTTGATCGTGTCCCGGCTCTCGGGCCGGCGAACCTGCATGAGCTGCGGCGCGACCTACCACGTGGAGCACAACCCCACGTCTGTCGAGGGCGTGTGCGACCGCTGCGACGGCAGCGTGGTGCAGCGCGAGGACGACCAAGAGGACACCATTCGAGCCCGGCTGGCGACCTACAAGCGGCAGACCGAGCCGGTGCTGACCTGGTTCCGCCAATTCGACCTGGTCGCGGACATCGACGGAACCGGCGGCATCGAGGCGGTGAGCCAGCGGCTCCGCCTGGCCATCGGCTAGGTCCCTCGGGACCGGCAGCGCACGATGATCCACATCAAGGCCCCCTGGGAGATCGCGATGATGCGGTCCGCCGGCAAGCAGCTGGCGGAGGTCAAGGCCATCGTGCGAGAGCAGGTGGTGGTGGGCGTCACGACCGCCGATCTGGACCGCATCTGCGAGGAGGAGATCCGCAAGCGGAAGTCCATCCCGGCGTTCAAGGGCTACCAGGTCGGCGACGCCGTCTTTCCCGCCAGCCTGTGCGCCAGTCCCAACGCCCAGGTGGTCCACGGCATCCCCAACAACCACCCGCTGGGGGAGGGCGAGCTCATCTCGCTGGACTTCGGACTCATCTACGGGGGGTACCACGCAGACTCGGCCTTCACAGTCGTGCTGGGAGAACCACCCGATCCCGTCGCCAGGCTGCTTGACGTGACCGAGAAGAGCCTATATGAGGCCATCGCTCTGGCCCGTGTGGGCAAGCGCGTGGGTGACCTGGGCAACCGGGTCCAGGTTCTTTGCGAGTCTCAGGGGTTTGGCGTGGTCCGCGACTACGTCGGCCACGGCATCGGCCGGATGCTGCACGAGGAGCCCGCCGTCCCGAATTTCGGGAAGAAGGGCACCGGAGTCCCCCTCAAACCGGGGATGTGCATCGCCATCGAGCCGATGATCACCCTCGGGACCTACAAGACCCGCACGCTGGGCGACGGCTGGACCGTCGTGACAGCGGACGGCAGCCTGGCAGCCCACTTCGAGCAGACAGTCCTCATCACGGAAGGCGACCCCGAGATACTCACCGAGCTGGCCTGACCAGCACGGCCGGCGGGCTCACCCGACACACCCCCAAGAAAGACATCCACCGATGAACCCGCTGAGAGCGGGCGAGGAGCGGAGAAAATGAAGGTCAAGGCCTCGGTCAAGCGCATGTGCGACAAGTGCCGCGTCATCAAGCGACGCGGCGTCGTGCGCGTGATCTGCGAGAACCCAAAGCACAAGCAGCGTCAGGGCTAGGGAGCACACATGGCACGCATCGAAGGTGTCGATCTCCCCCGCCACAAGCGGGTTGACATCGCACTCACCTACATCTACGGCATCGGCCGGACCACCGCCAAGGACATCTTGGAGACGGCCCAGGTCGAGCACCACATCCGCACCGCCGATCTCAGCGAGAGCGAGATCGCTCGCATCCGCGAAGTCATCCAGCGCGACCACAAGGTCGAGGGTGAGCTCCGGAAGCAGGTCGCGATGAACATCAAGCGCCTGATCGACCTGGGCACCTACCGGGGGATGCGGCACCGTCGTGGCCTGCCCGTCCGCGGTCAGCGGACCCACACCAACGCCCGGACCCGGAAGGGCCCGAAGCGCGTCGTCACCAAGCGGAAGGGGAAGTAGGTCATGGCTGGTCCAAAGAAGCAGCGCAAGTCCAAGCGCATCAAGAAGAACGTCCCGGTCGGCGTGGTCCACATCCAGGCGACCTTCAACAACACCATCGTCACCATCACCGACCCGGCGGGCAACACCATCGCCTGGTCCAGTGCCGGTGTGCGCGGGTTCAAGGGCTCTCGCAAGTCCACGCCCTTCGCCGCCCAGCTGGTGGCCGAGGACGCGGCCCGCAAGGCCATGGACCACGGCATGAAGTCTGCCGGTGTGTTCGTGAAGGGCCCCGGTGGTGGGCGCGAGTCCGCCCTGCGGGCCATCGCCAACAGCGGCCTGAAGCTCACGCTCATCAAGGACGTGACGCCGATTCCCCACAACGGCTGCCGGGCGCCCAAGCGTCGCCGGGTCTAGTCCACCTCTTTCCGTGCAGGGGCATTCCGCCCCTGGCTGACCACCACCCGGCGCCTCCTTGTGCCGGGTGCACCCATTCCGAGCGGGTGAAGGACCTTCGAGCGGTCACTCGAAGGAGGAAGCCCGATCTGGAGCAATGAGCACCATGAATCCCTTCGTCTACGCAAACTGGCGCAACCTCATCAAGCCCCGCCGCGTCGAGCGCGACAACAAGTCGACCGACACCTACGGCAAGTTCATCGCCCGTCCGCTCGAGCGCGGCTTTGGCGTCACCCTGGGCAATAGCGTCCGCCGGGTGCTGCTCTCGTCGCTCCAGGGCGCGGCCATCACGAGCGTGCGCATCGACGGCGTGCTCCACGAGTTCTCCAGCGTGCCCGGCGTGGTCGAGGACGTGACCGACATCGTGCTCAACCTGAAGGGTGTGGTCTTCAAGACCACGACAATCGAGCCCCTCACCGCCACCATCGAGAAGAAGGGCGAAGTCGGCAAGGCCATCGTGGTCACCGCTGGCGACATCGTCTTCGAGGGCGAAGGCGCCGAGGTGCTGAACCCCGGGCACCCCATCGCGACGCTGACCGATGGCGGGACCTTCCGCTCCGAGCTGACCATCAAGATGGGCAAGGGCTACGTGCCGGGCGCCCTGAACAAGGTCGAGGGCCAGGCTCTGGGCGTGGTCGCGGTGGACTCCATCCACACGCCGATCCGCAAGGTCAAGTACACGGTCACCAACGCCCGCGTCGGCAACCGGACGGACTACGACCGCCTGACCCTCGAGGTCTGGACCAATGGCTCCGTGGCCCCCGAGGACGCGGTCGCCTACAGCGCCAAGATCCTGAAGGAGCAGCTGAACATCTTCATCAACTTCTCCGAGGAAGACGAGCCGGTCGAGGTCCTTGGCTCCGAGCCGAGCGAGGAGATCAACGAGAACCTGTTCCGCCGCGTCGACGAGCTCGAGCTCTCCGTGCGCTCGGCCAACTGCTTGCAGAACGCCGGCATCGAGTACATCTACCAGCTGGTGGAGAAGACCGAGGCCGAGATGCTGAAGACCAAGAACTTCGGCCGCAAGTCCCTCAACGAGATCAAGGAGCTCCTAGGTGAGCTCGGTCTTGCCCTGGGCACCAAGCTGCCCCCGAACTTCCCGCGGAACCGCCAGTAGGCGACCGCTCACCGCGACCGGCTCGCACCGGTCTCCGTGGAGTCAGTCATGCGACACCAGAAGGCCAATCGCAAGCTCGGCCGCAACAGCACCCACCGGGAGGCCATGTTCCGCAACATGGTCACCTCGCTGATGCTGCACGGCCGGATCCAGACCACCGAGGCCAAGGCCAAGGAGGTCCGGCGCCTCGCCGAGAAGATCATCACCCTGGGCAAGCGCGTGCCTC
Organism: uncultured Enterobacterales bacterium; assembly: GCA_964519895.1. Classification (GTDB taxonomy): domain Bacteria; phylum Myxococcota_A; class UBA796; order UBA796; family CAJQPC01; genus CAYFPX01. The sequence continues at coordinate 14,042 of CAZFLE010000036.1, forward strand.
CTAGCTCCCTGGAGGGGCTGAGTGGCGCCGAGCTGCAGAAAGCCCAGGCCGACCGTGTGCACGCCATCCGGCAGGCTCGCAAGACCGTGAACGACCGGGTGGCTCTGGAAATGGTCTTCAATGAGTACAGCGAGCTCTTCAAGGGCCGGCCGGGTGGCTACACCCGGATCTACAAGCTCGGGTTCCGGGCCGGCGACAACGCCGCCATGAACCTGATCGAGCTGGTGACCGAGCCCTGTGAGCCCAAGAGCAAGACCGCCCCGGTCGCCGAGGTCCCGGCTGCTGCCGAGGAGCCCGCGCTCGCCGCCGAAGAGCCGGCTGTCGACGAGCCCGCCGCAGAAGAAGCGGCGGACCAGGAGACCGCCGACGTTCCGGCCACCGAAGAGGACACTGGCGACGAGCCGACCAACAGCTGAGTCGACGGATCGACCGAATCGGCCGGGGTCCGCCACGCGGGCTCCGGCCGGTCTGCTTCGGGTCGCTCTCCTGGGAGTTCCGAACCGAATAGGGGAATGGCGGAGGACTTGTGGACCATCAGGCTGAGATCCATCGCGCCCGAGAGCGCCTGGACCTCTGGATGCAGCGCAACAACAAGAAGCACACGCGCCAGCGGCAGGTGATCGTGGAGACCTTCCTCAAGGCGGGGGGCCACGTCTCGCTCCAGGGGCTGCTGGACCAGGTCCAGCTCGTCGAGTCCGGGGTTGGTTTCGCCACCGTCTACCGCACGATGAAGCTCTTGACCGAGGCCGGCATCGCCCACGAGCGCCGCTTCGGCGAGGGCCAGACCCTCTATGAGCTCGAGGTCACAGGCGAGCACCACGACCACCTGATCTGCACCACCTGCGACCACATCTTCGAGTACGAAGACGACGTGATCGAGCAGCGCCAGCGCGAGGTCGCGCTCGCTCACGGGCTCAAGATCGTGCGCCACGTGCACGAGATGTACGGCGAATGCGTCGACGCCGATTCCTGCCCACGCCACCCTCAGAACAAGGCCGTCGACGGCCATTGACACCCCGAGGACCCACCCTTAGAAGGCGGGTCATAGGCGCGGGTGGCGGAATTGGTAGACGCGCAAGGTTGAGGGCCTTGTGGCCACTAGGCTGTGAGGGTTCGAGTCCCTCCTCGCGCACCATGCACAGAAGAGGCCGCTGTCCTTGGACAGCGGCCTCTTGTCTTGGATCTGCGGTGCCTTGGTGGCCTACTGCTCGGCGTCCGGGTCCGCAGCTGGCGCTTCGGGGGAGAGGGCGTCTTCGGCGGCCTGTTCGATCAACGATGGCACCTCGGGCACCGGCACGTCGATCGGCGCGGCTTCTTCGGGGGCCAGGCCCCAATCGATCTCGTCCAGGCCGCTCTCCAGCAGTTCGTCCTCGATCTTGCCTCCGCCGGCCGCTTGCTGGTCCGAGTAGATGGCCAGGGTGATCGAGGTGCACATGAACAGCACCGCGGCCACGGTGGTGGCCTGGGTGAGCAGGCTCCCGGCCCCGCGGGGACCAAACACGGTGGAGCTCGCGCCGCCGCCGCCGAAGGCCGCCCCGATGTCCGAGCCCTTCCCGGGCTGCAACAGGATGACCAGGATCAAGATCATGCACAGCACGATGTGCAGCACGGTGGTGAAGAGGAACATGGGAACTCTCAGTCGGCCTGGACGATGGCGATGAAGCTCTCGGCCGCCAGCGACGCGCCCCCGACGAGGCCTCCGTCGATGTCCGGCTGGGAGAAGAGGGTAGAGGCGTTGGCGGGCTTCACCGAGCCTCCGTAGAGGATGCGGAGCTGGTCGGCCACGAAGGGGGGCAGCCGTTCGCGGATCCAACGCCGAATGAAGGCGTGGACTTCCTGGGCCTGGGCGGGCGTTGCCGTGACGCCGGTGCCGATGGCCCAGACGGGCTCGTAGGCCAGGACCAGCGCCGCGACCTGGTCTGCTGCAAGACCAGCCAGGCCGCCTTCGAGCTGGCTGGCGACCACCTGTTCGACCTGGTCCGCGTTGCGTTGGCTCAAGGTCTCGCCGACGCACAACACAGGGGTCAGGCCGCTGCGCAGTGCGGCGTGGACCTTGGCGTTCACGTCGCTGTCAGTGTCGCCGAACAGGGACCGGCGCTCCGAGTGTCCACACAGGGCCAGGTGACACCCCAGCTCGCGGACCATCTCGCCGCTCACCGCACCGGTGTAGGCGCCGGAGCGCTCTGCGTGCAGGTCCTGGGCGCCGACCTGGATGCCGGTGTGGCGCAGGCGTGCGGCCACGCCGGGCAGGGTCACAAAGGTCGGAAAGACCGCCACGTCCACCCGGGTCTGGTCCGCCAGTCCGGCCTTGAGCTCGCGAGCGAGCTCGTCTCCGGCCTGGGGGCCGTGGTTCATCTTCCAATTGCCTGCGACGAGGAGGCGACGTGCCATCTCAGCCCCCCTTCGTGCGAAGCGCAGCGAGTCCGGGCAGGTCGGTGCCCTGGACGAATTCCAGGGCCGCCCCGCCACCTGTGCTGATGTGGCTGATCTTCTCGGCCATGCCCAGCTGGTTCACGGCCGCGGCGCTGTCGCCGCCGCCGACCACGGTGTAGGCCTCGGCCGCTGCCACGGCTTCGGCGACGCCCCGGGTCGCGCCAGCGAAGGCCTCGACTTCGAACATGCCCATGGGCCCGTTCCAGAAGATGGTCGACGAGCGAGCGATGACGTCGGAGAAACGCCCGACGCTGCCCGGTCCGACGTCGAAGCCCTTCAGGCCGGCCGGGATCTCCTTGAGGACCTGGACGTCGCCCTGTGGGCTGTCGCTGACAACGTGATCCGTCGGCAAGAAGACGTTCACGCCCTTGGCGCTGCAGCGCTCGAGCAGTCTCTGGGCCAGCAAGAGGCGGTCTTCCTCGACCAGCGAGTCGCCCACCTCGATACCTTGGGCCCGCAGAAAGGTGTAGGCCATGGCGCCGCCGATCAGCAGTGAGTCGACCCGATTCATCAGTGACTCGAGCACGGCGATCTTGTCGCTGACCTTGGCCCCGCCAAGGATGCCGACGTAGGGCCGCTCGGGGCCATCGAGCAGGCGGTCCAGGGCCCGGATCTCCCGGGCGACGAGGGGACCGCAGCAGGCGAGGTCGAAGTGTTGGATGAGGCCCGCCACCGACGCGTGGCTCCGGTGCAGGACCCCGAAGGCGTCGTTGACGTAGATGTCGCCCAGCTTGCCGAGCTGGGCTGCGAAGCCCGGGTCGTTGGCCTTTTCCCCGGGATGGAAGCGCAGGTTCTCGATGAGCAGGACCCCGCCCTTGGGAATCTCTCGGGTCAGGTACTCCACGTCGTCGCCGACGGTGTCGTCGTGGAAGTGCAGCTCGGTCTGCAGGAGCTCTGCCAGGCGGACGCCGACGGGCATCAGGCTCAGGCCCTGAACCCGTCGGCCCTTGGGGCGGCCCAGGTGGCTGCACAGGATTGTGCGGGCGCCGGCGTCCTGGAGGGTTCGGATCACCGGCAGCGCGGCTCGCAAGCGCGTGTCGTCGGCGATCTGGCCGTGGGAGAGGGGAGCGTTCAGATCGAGCCGGACCAGGACCCGCTGCCCGTCCAGGCTGGCCGGGTCCAGATCGCTGAGCTCGCGCAGGCCGCGAATCATCGCCGCTCCAACCCGAAGAGCAGCCGGGCCAGATCGACCATGCGGCTGGAGAAGCCCCACTCGTTGTCGTACCAGGAGAGGACCTTGACCATGTTGCCTCCGAGTGAGCTGGTCATGGCCAGGTCGGCGATGCTCGAGTGGGGGTCTCCCACGATGTCGCCGGAGACGATGGGCGCGTCGCGGGCGTCCAGGATGCCCTTCATGGGACCGGCTGCGGCCGCCGCCAGGGCGGCGTTCACCGCGTTGGCGTCTGCGTCGCTGTCCAGCTCTGCCACCAGATCGACCAAGCTGCCGTTCGGGGTGGGGACGCGGACGGAGATTCCATTGAGCTTGCCGGCAAGCGCTGGCAGGACCTTGCCCACCGCGACGGCAGCCCCGGTGCTGGTGGGAACCATGTTGACCGCGGCGGCCCGGCCCCGGCGCAGGTCGCTGTGGGGGGCGTCCAGCAGGCGCTGGTCCATGGTGTAGGAGTGGATCGTGGTCATCAGGCCCCGCCGCACGCCAAAGCTGTCGTGGAGGACCTTGGCGATGGGCGCCAGGCAATTCGTGGTGCAGGAAGCATTGGAGACCACGTGGGCGCCTGCCAGGTCGTGGTCGGCCTCGTTGACCCCGACGACCACCGTGGCGTCCACGCCGCCCTTGCCCGGTGCTGAGATGATGACCTTGCGCGCACCCGCCTGGCGGTGGAGCTCGGCCTTGTCTCGGTCGCGAAAGATACCGGTGCACTCGAGCACCACGTCGACCTCTTTGGCCCGCCATGGGAGCGCGGTCGGGTCGCGCTCGGCGCTGGTGGCCACCACGCGGTCCCCGATGCTGAGCCCGCCGTCTACGGCGTCGACCTGGGGGCCGAAGCGCCCGTGCACCGAGTCGTTCTTGAGCAGGTAGGCCAGGGTGGCGTCGCTGGTGAGATCGTTGATGTGGACGAACTCGATCTCGGGATCGTCCCATGCGGCGCGGAGCACGCTGCGACCGATGCGACCGAAGCCATTGATGGCGACGCGGATGGACATGGACATTCCTCTGTTGGGGTTCCGCGGCGGCCCGGTCTAACCGACAAGACGACCCGGATCCACAGCGCATCAGCCCGCTTGGCAGGCGCCCTCGGGCCCGGTACGAGAGAGCTGGAGGCAGCTTGCCAGTCCTGGTCACCGGATTCGCTGCGCCCGAAGGCGACGAGCTCCCTCTCGCGAGCCTCGCGGACCACCTGGGGGTGGGCGTCGACGAGCTCGGCGGGGTCTTGCTGGTCAAGCGGAGCCTGGACGCGCGACAGCGGCAGAAGCGCTGGACCGCCAACTACCGAGTGGACCTCCCCGGCGGAGCGGACGAGGTGCTGTCGCGTCAGCCCGCGGGTGTGCGCGCCTGGTCCCCCCGGGACGACGGGCGCTATGGCCTGGTCGACCCGCTCCCGGCGCGGCCGCTGCGATTCCCCAAGGCCGTCCGTCCCATCGTGGTCGGGGCCGGACCGGCGGGGCTCTTTGCCGCCCTGCGCCTCGCCGAGTCAGGCCTTCCCGGGGTCCTGCTCGAGCGCGGTGGCGCGGTGCGGGAACGGGTCGCCGCCGTCAACGCTTTCTGGCGGGGCAAGCCCCTCGACCCCGAGTCGAACGTGGTCTACGGCGAGGGCGGCGCCGGCACCTTCTCGGACGGCAAGATCTACACCCGGCGGCGCGACGGCGAGCTCGGGTGGATCTTCCACAGGCTCGTGTCCTTCGGCGCCGACCGCGCGGCACTCCAGGAGGCCTGGGCCCACCTGGGCACCGACAAGGTCCGCGCCATGCTCCCCCGCATCCGCCAGCGGCTCGTCGAGCTGGGGTTTGAGATCCGGTTCGACACCGCCGTGTCCGACTTTCTGGTCGAAGGCGAGAGGTGTGTGGGAGTGGTCCTGGGCTCCGGCGGAAGGCTGGTGGGGGCCCCGGTGATCGTGGCGACGGGCCACTCGGCGCGGGACACCTACGAGGCCTTGCTCCGGGCAGGAGCACCCGCCGTGGCACGCCCCATCCGCATCGGGGCCCGGATCGAGCATCCCCAGTCGCTCATCGATCAGGCCCGCTACCGACAGCCGCGGGGTGAGCTGCCCCCCGCCAGCTATCGCTTCACCACGGCGCGGGACTCCCGGGGTTCGACGGCCCGGCCGGCCCATACGTTCTGCATGTGCCCCGGCGGCATGGTGGTGCCGGCGACGAACCACCGGGAACGAGTGGTCGTCAACGGCATGTCCTTTGCGGCTCGCCGGGCTTTCTGGGCCAACTCGGCAGTGATCGTCGAGGTCCCGACCGCCGACTTCCCGGGCGCGGACCCTCTGGCCGGACTCCGTTACCAGGACGCCCTCGAGGCGCGGGCCTTTGCCCTGGGGGGCGGGAATTATGCGGCCCCTGCCCAGCGGGTCCAGGACCTGCTCGCCGGGGACGCGGGCGGGGAGCTCCCCCGCACCAGCTATCCCCAGGGAGTGGTGTCGACGGACCTCCGTGCGCTGTTCCCGGAGTCCCTGGTGGCTGGCCTGGTCCAAGCCGTGCGCCTGTTCGACCGCAAGCTCCCGGGCTTCGCGGGGCCCGAGGCCGTGTTCATCGCCCCGGAGACGCGGACGACCGCTCCGCTCCGGTTCCTGCGCGGCCCGGACCTCCACAGCACGGGGTTGCGAGACCTGCTCACCGTGGGTGAAGGCGCTGGATATGCCGGCGGCATCGTGTCCGCGGCTCTGGACGGTCTACGAGCGGCCAACGCCATCCTGGCCGAGCACGGCCAGCCTGTCGCTACCTGAAGGAGACGTCGAAGGACCCGGCGCCCAGCTCGACCAGGGCTCGCTGGACATCACCGGGCTCCCGGCCGGCACAGTTGGTGCTGTCGACCGACCAGGTGATCGCGGCGTTGGTGTCGCTGGTGGCGGGTTCCATGGACCAGGCGCCGCCTTCGGTGCACTCCATGCGCTCGTCCATGATCTCGACCGCGGCGTTCGCCGACCAGGTGGCGTCGGCCCCGAAGCTGAGGGTGTCGTACTTCAGCACACCGTCGTCGGTGGGGGTGAATCGTGTGATCTCGAGCCCGACCAGGGCCTTGGCGAAGGCTTGGGAGGCCTTGTCCTGGGGGAGGGTGTCGCTGGCCTCCTGGATGTCTTCCGCAGGGGCATCCTGGGCGGCGTCGGCCGAAGAGGCGGGGTCCTTCTTTTCACCGCAGGCGAGGGTGAGAACGGCGGCGCAGACGAGCAGGACGGGTCGGGTCATGGGTTCCTCCGGGTGGGCTGCGTAACCCCCCTTGGGAGCCTGTGGACAACGTCGGGGAAGAGCCGCGGAATTCTTGTGCTTTTTTGTTCGTGCGCAAGAGTTGAGCACTGATTTAGTGAAGGAACTTCAAGTAGTTGAACGGTTGGTTGCGGCCTGGAGAGGTGATCGGGAAGTTGTCCACAGTTGTGGATAACTTCTGGCCCTTCCCAGGGCGTTAGGAGGGGCTCAGGCCACCTGGGAGGACAGCCGTGCGTTGGGGCGATCCGGCCTTCTCGGCGATGCTTGCAGCCGGGTATCTGGGCCTCGTCACGCTGGTCTGGATCCTGCTCTTGGCGAGCCTGCCCGCGTGGGCTCGCCGGTGGCGGGTCGAGCGGAGGCCCTCTGCGGCGCTGCCCACACCCCGAGTCAGCGTGGTGGTGCCGGTGCGCGACGAGGCGGACTGGATCGCCGACTGCCTGACGTCGGTTCTCGCCAGCGATCCTCCCCCCCTCGAGGTCGTCGTGGTCGACGACGGCAGCGAAGACGGAACCTGGGACGTTGTGGCGGGTATCGCCGCGCTGGACGGCCGTGTTCGGCTGGTCGAGGGCACGAGTCCACCGAGGGGGTGGGCGGGCAAGCCGTGGGCCTGTCAGCGGGGGGCTGGCGAAGGGGCCGGAGATCTGGTGCTCTTCGTGGATGCGGACGTGCGTCTGTCCCCGTGGGCGCTGGGGGAGGCGGCCCGGCGCTTGAGCGAGCGCGAACTGGATCTCTTGTCGTGGGTCGGCGACACGGACTTTCCCGATCCGTGGTCCCGGGCGGTGGGCCCACTGGTCGACTGGTTCCTGCGCGGCACGATCGACCTCGAGGCGGCGAATGACCGCGGACGGCCGGAAGGCATCGCGCGCGGGAGCTTCCTGATGGTGCGGCACACCGCCTACGACGCCATCGGGGGGCACGGTCCCGCTGGGGCCCACTTGTTGGATGACGTGGCGCTGGCCCGAGCGTTCAAGCAACGGGCGCGAAGCTGTGGCTTCAGTCATGCCCCTGGGTCCTACCGGGTCGTGCAGCGACAGGGGCTCCGGGGGGTGCTCGCGCGGGGACGCCGTCGGCTCTATGAGAGCCTAGGCAGGAGCCCGCTGCTCGCCGGGGGGGTGGTCCTGTTCATCCTCATCGGCATGGTGGCGCCCTTCGTCTTGCTGGCCATGGGCCTGGTGGCCATCCTGGGGCTCGGTTGGGCAGTGGCTGGCTGGCCCTGGCTTCTGTGGCTGGGCCTGATCTGTGGACTCGTGGTCGGATTCCGTTGGCGCATCGAGCGCCTCGACGGCCGCTCGGGCGCCCAGGCTTGGTTCCAGCCTTGTTCGGCCCTTGTCTTCGCCTTGTTGCTGGTGGCGAGCACGTTCCAGGTCGAGACGCGCTGGCGGGGGCGGGACTACGTGGACGGGCGGGCTGCAGGGTGAGGGTCAAGATCTAGCGCCTGTGGCGCCAAGGGCTTTCGCCCGTCCGGTCTCCCGCTCCCGAGCTCGCTGACCAAGGTCTGGAACCCTGGCGACCTGGCGGTCGACAGGGTCCTTGAGACCCGGACCGTCCGGTCCCTTGGCGCCTGTGGCGCCAAGGGCTTTCGCCCGTCCGGTCTCCCGCTCCATACGAAATGAAGGCCGTTGCCCAGCGGGCAACGGCCTTCATTTCGTATGGAGCGGGAGACCGGACTCGAACCGGCGACAACCAGCATGGCAAGCTGGCGCTCTACCAACTGAGCTACTCCCGCAAGCGGCTGCCAACTATCGCGCGCGGTGCCTCTGTCAAGGTCTGGAGGGCCCGAGGCTTCCGGCGGGCCTGCAGAGCCGATCCGGTCGCCGCTTCGTACCCATGCAGAGTCCTTGCCAGGCCCCCCCCTGAGCGAGTAGGTTTCACCAGCCCCCGTCCGTCCTCATTCCACCAAGGCGAGTCGATGCGCCGTCTGATCCTCTCCGTCGCGACCCTGAGCGCGTTCACGCTCTCCGCTTGTGGCGACGACACCACCACCACCGGGACTGTCGACAGTGGCTCCACCACTGCCGGGACCACGGACACGGCACCCGATGACGACCTGGACGACGATGGCGTCGACGCGTCAGCCGGGGACTGCGACGACAACGACCCCGACATCTACCCAGGCCGCGGCGAAGACTGCAACGGCTACGACGACAACTGCAACGGGCAGATCGACGAGGGCCAGGACGACACGGACGGCGACGGCATCGCCGACTGCGTCGACGAAGAGGACTGTGACGGCGCGGACAACGACGGCGACTCCCTGGTCGACGAGGGCTACGACGACACCGATGGCAACGGCGAAGCCGACTGCGTCTCGACCGAGGTCTGCGACGGCGTGGACAACGACGGTGACACCCTGGTCGACGAGGGCTTCGACGCCGACGGTGACGGCCACGCCTCGTGCACCACTGACTGCGACGACGACGACGCCTCCAAGAACCCCGACGCCCTGGAGGTCGCAGGCGATCTCGAAGACAACGACTGCGACGGGCTCGTGGACGAGGACGAGTGGGCAGAAGGCGATCTGGTCATCACCGAGTTGATGGTGAATCCCAAGGTCGCGTCCGATGCCAACGCCGAGTGGTTCGAGATCCACAACACGACCAATCGGGTGCTCTACCTGAATGGCCTGGTTGTGTCGTCGGCCGTCGATGGCGACAACCACGTCATCAGCGACAACGACATGGTCGTCTTGGACCCGGGCGGCACCATGGTCCTGGGCAACAACGCCGACACGTCCCTGAACGGCCTCGTGACCCTGGACTACGTCTACAGCGGGCTCAGCCTCAGCAACGAGGTCGACGAGCTTGCCCTGCACGCGGGGGCGATCCTGCTCGACGTGGTGGCCTGGGACGACGGCGACACCATGCCCGACCCTGAAGGCGCGTCGATCCAGCTCGATCCCTTCTTCCTGACCGCGTCCGAGAACGACAACGCCGAGTACTGGTGCGACTCGATCGAGGCCTGGGGAACCGGGACGGACCTCGGCTCCCCCGGCAGCGACAACCCCCTCTGCCACGACACCGATCACGACGGCGACGGCTACACCACGTCAGACGGTGACTGCGACGACCTGGACCCGGACGCCTACCCGAGCGCACCCGAAAAGGACAGCACCAAGGACAACGACTGCGACGGCGACGTTGAGCACATGCCGACAGCCGACGCCAGCTACGACAGCGCATCGACGCTCTACCACTGCGATCCCGTCATGCTCTACGGCTCGGATTCCAGCGACCCGAACGGCGACTCGCTGACCTATGACTGGGAGCTCACCAGCGCGCCGGCGACTTCGGCCCTCACCACAGCGGACATCCAGGACGTCAGCGACGCGGACCCCTCGTTCTACCCAGACGTCGCCGGCACCTATGTGTTCACGCTGACCGTCACCGATTCCGGCGGCGCCTACAGCTACCCGGACAGCCTCACCGTGGACATCGCCGAGCGTCCCGACAACAGCGATCCCGTCGCCGAGGCCGGCTCGGAGCAGACCTACTCCGAGGAAGTGTCCTGCCAGGCCTACAGCTACGGCGAGTACTACACCTGCGATGACTGTGGCGACTACGACCACACCCTGGACGCCACCGAGTCCTCCGATCCCGACGGGGACGAGCTGACCTACAGCTGGGCCGTGCTCAGCGGTGACGGCACGCTGACCGACGAGACCACCTCGTCCCCGACCCTGACCCAGGGCGGCCCGTCGGCGAGCTACGGGGAGACGAACACGGAGTCGGTGACGGTGGAACTCACAGCGACGGACTGCATGGGTGCCACCCACACCGACACGGTCACCGTGAACTTCGAGTGCACCGGCACCTGATCAGCGGCGACGGCTCTGGAGCACCGCCTCTGACCAGAAGCGGCGGTCCCGATCGGCGCCGCCCTTGCGACGTCGGAACGCGTCTGCGGTCGCGGCTGTAAGGCCGACCGCCCACTGGTAGCTGTCGAGCACCCCGGCCTCTTCCCAGCGCAGGCAGGCCCCCAAGACCCAGCTCGGCCTGTCGTCGGCGCTCGCTGCCGGTGCGTCACGCCAGCTGGACAGGACCGCGGCGAACACGCTGGCCAGGGGCGGGACCTGGTGGGGCTCCGCCGAGCCAGCCGCAGCCACGCCGGCGAGCCAGGCCTTGCGGTCCCGCTCGGGTAGGGAAGGGGAGAAGGCGGGCTCTCCCTTGACTCGGAAGACCTGGTGCGGCAGAGGAACGGGCAGCATCTCGCGGCCCTGGGCCCTGTGGGCGTGGCCCAGCAGCACGGTCGCCGTGCCGTGGAGGGGGTTTTGGATCAGCGCCTGGAGCGCTCGCTCCAGCGCGTCCTTGGCCTTGCCGGCGCCCAGCGCTGCACGGCCCAGACGGACCTCCAGCGGGGGCAGGGGACCCAGCTCGGCGCGCACGGTCTGCCAGCCCGCCACGGCCTCCCGAGGACGTCCCAGGTACCAGCACAGGTCCGCCACCGTCGTGGCCGTTCGGGCGTGAGGGCGTTGCTCCTGGGCCTGCCGCGCCAGGGCCAAGGCCCGGACCGGGTCGCCGCCGGCCCAGGCCGCTGCGGCTTCGCTCAGCTCCGGAGGTGGCCCCGGGAGCATGGTCCCGGGCAGGGCTTCGGCGGCCCGGACGGTCCGCACGATGGGGTGGTGAGGAACCTTGGCCTCGAGGTCGCTCAACAGGGCACGGAGCCGCTCTGGGTCGCCGCCCAGATGGTGCGCGAGTCGGAAGCGGAGCTGCTCGGCTTCGCGAGCCAGCTGAGAGGGCACCATGGCGGGTCAGTCCGGGGCCCGGGGTCGGGGTGGCCGACCCACGCGAGGCTTGCGTAGAGTAGCCGGACCGGGGTACTGGGGGGGCTCGCTCAGGGAGTGCTGGTGGCGCGCTTGGGAGCCCTCGAGGCCCACAGGGTCGATGGGACGGATGGTGCGGACGGCGATCCCGTCCTGCTGGTGCATGGCTTCGGCCAGGGCAGCTGGATCTGGGACCGGGACCAGCAGCTGCTGGCGGCCGAGGGGCACAGTTCGGTCGCGGTGGACCTGCCGGGTCACGGCGCAGACGCGGGCAGCGACGCAGACTTCGACGACATGGTGGCGGGCCTGGTGAGCGCGGTGTCCGAGCTGGATGCGCCCGTCCTCGTGGCGCTGGGCGGCGGCGCCCTGGTGGCCCAGGTCGTTGCGGAACGCACCAACCTGACCGCGCTGGTCCTCATCAACCCCGTGCCCCCCGGAGACGTGCGCTACCGCCCGGACATGGCCGGTGCCCAGGCCCTGGTGGGGGCCCTGCCCTCACTGCTCGGCGGCAACCTGGCCTTCTCGCTGGAGGCTGCGTCCAGCACGTCGCTGAGCGCGGTGAGCGAGTCGGATCGGGCCGACGTGCACGCGCGCATCACCCCGTGGCCCGGTGGGCTGGCTCGGAGCCTGTTCCGCCGTCCCCAGGTCACCCCGACCGGTGTGCCCACGTTGGTGCTCACGGGCCTCCAGGACCACGTGGTGCCCTCGAACATTAGTCGGCTGGTCGGCGACTACTTCAACGCGGTGACCTGGCGCTTCGACGATCTGGGCCACCTCCCCCCGCTGGAGCCCACGGGAGGGCGGCTGGTCCAGGCGATGGTCGGCTGGCTGCGGGACCCCCAGCCCCGCAAGGTCCTCGAGATCCACGCCTTCGAGCCCAGCGCCGGTGTGGGCGAGGAAGAGCGCGAAGCCCGCCGGCCCAAGAAGACCGCCCGCTCCAACTCCCGCTTCCTGGCTCGCAACCGCGCCGCGGCCCGCGACAAGGCCTTCAAGGGCGACGACGCGTCATCCGGCTGAGCCGTCAGCCAGCCCCCAGGCCAGGCGTGCGGGGAGCCCGGGGCCCTCGTAGATGAAGCCGGTGTAGATCTGCACGGCTGCGCAGCCGCGGGCCAGGAGATCCGCTGCCTTCGGCACGGTGTCGATCCCACCCACACCGATCACGGGGACCCGGCCCGAGACCGCGTCCAGCACGGCTTGGACCCGGCCCAGCGCCAGCGCGTGCAAGGGCGCACCCGACAGCCCACCCTTCTGTTGCGACGGCACCGGCCGGCTCACGGTGGTGTTCGTGGCGATGAGCCCCTGGACGCCGACGCCGAGCACGGTCTCGACGGCCTGGCCGATCGCTGACTCCTCCAGGTCGGGGGACAGCTTCACGAAGACCGGCAGGTCCGGCGCCTCCTGGACCACAGTGCCGGTGATGCGGGCGAGCGCGTCCGGAGACTGGAGCTCCCGCAGCCCGGGGGTGTTCGGCGACGAGACGTTGACCACCAGGTAGTCGGCCAGCCCGCGGAATTTCTGGGCCAGCAGCCGGTAGTCCTCGTGAGCCTGGTCCGCGGGCGTGTCCTTGTTCTTGCCCAGGTTGACGCCCACCGGCGTGGCGGGCCAGCGCCGGGCGTCGCGCAGGCGCTGGAGGCGTGCGGCCATGCCCTCGGCGCCGTCGGAGGGGAAGCCCATGGAGTTGATTAGCGCCCGGTGCTCGGGCAGCCGATGGACCCTGGGCCTGGGGTTTCCCGGCTGGGGCTTCGGCGTCACCGTACCGACCTCGACGAAGCCGAAGCCCAGGTGGGCCCAGAGGGGCACGGCCTGGGCCTCCTTGTCCAGGCCCGCGGCCAGACCGATCGGGGTGGGGAGGTTGAGGCCGGCGACCTGGGTCTCGAGGCCCTGGGGCAGCCTGGGGCCCAGGAGCCGGGCCAGGGCGTCGGGACAGACGGCCGCCCCCCGGAGCACCAGGTGGTGGGCGTCTTCCGGGTCCAGACGGAACAGGACGGGACGGGCCAGGCGGTACAGCAGATCGAGCACGGGGCCGGGTATGCCCCGATCCCGCCGAGGGCAAGCCAACCCAGGGTTAGGCTGGACGGTATGCGGACTGCCCTGCTCCTGGTGTGGCTGGTGCTCACGGGCTGCAGCCCGTCGAGGATCGGCGTGCGGGAGGGGCAGCAGGCCCCGGACTTCAAGGCCCTCGGGCTGGATGGCTCTCCCCAGGGCATGGCACAGCTCAGGGGCAAGCCCGCCGTCGTGGTGTTCTGGGCATCGTGGTGCGGCGCCTGCATGGCCGAGGTCCCGCACCTGCAGGAGCTCACCCGGGCCTATGGCGATCGGGTCGGCCTGTTGGGGGTCAACCTGGGCGAGGACCCGCGGTTGGTCCAGTCCACGGTGGCTGCCCGCGGGCTGACGTGGCCCATCGCCCTGGACCTTGACCAGAGCCTCGCGTCGCGCTTCAGCGTGCGCGCGATTCCCTTGGTGCTCGTGCTCGACGCCGCTGGGGGGATCCGGTACCGCGGAGGCGGACTTCCGAGGCAGCCCACCGTGCTGCTGGACCGGCTGCTCACAGAGGGGTGAGGGACAATGCGCCGATGCATGTCCTGGTGACTGGCGGCGCGGGATTCATCGGCTCCCATCTGGTCGAGGCACTGGTGGCCCGTGGGGACCGGGTGACCGTGCTCGACAACTTCGACCCCTACTACGACCCGGCCCGCAAGCGGGCCAACGTGGCTGGCTGGCGTGGCGGCGCCGCGCTCATCGAAGGGGACCTCCGAGAGCCCGCCGTCCTGGCCCATGCGCTCCAAGGGGTCGACGCGGTGATCCACTTGGCGGCCCGCGCGGGCGTGCGGGCGTCGCTGGCGGAGCCCAGCCTGTACGTCGACGTGAACGTGACGGGAACCCAGGTCCTGTTGGACGGACTGCGCACGGCGGGCGTCGATCGGCTGGTGTACGCGTCGTCGTCGTCGGTCTACGGCGCGAGGAGCCAGGGCCCCTTCCGCGAGGACGACCCCGTGCTGGCACCGGTGTCGCCCTACGCCGCCACCAAGCTGGCCGGGGAACACCTGTGTCAGGCCGCCAGCCACAGCCATGGGCTGCGGGTCAGTGCCATGCGCCTGTTCACCGTCTACGGCCCGCGGCAGCGGCCCGAGATGGCGATCCACCTGTTCGCCAGGCGGGCGCTCGGCGGACTGCCCGTCGAGCAGTTCGGCGACGGGTCCTCTCGCCGGGACTACACCTTCGTCGGCGACATCGTCGCCGGCCTGATGGCCGCCCTCGACCGGCCGCGGCCGTTCCGGGTCTACAACCTGGGCAACGGCTCGCCGGTGACGTTGGGCCAGCTCTTGGCGGGGGTCGAGCGGGTCTTCGGCGCCCGCATCGAGCGACGACCGCTCCCCGACCAACCGGGCGATGTTCCGCTCACGTGGGCCAGCATCGACCGAGCATCCGAGGAGTTGGGCTACGCGCCGGTGGTGCCTCTGGGGGAAGGACTCGAGCGCTTCAAGGCGTGGATCTTGGGGAACGGGCTGGATTAGCGTATCCTCCGCTCCTGGCGCCCTCCTCCACGGTTTCGACGATGCTCCTCTTCGCCTTCAGCCTGATGGCTTGCTCCGAGAATGAACTCAACACCTACAACACCGCGCCCGAGGTCAGCATCACCGGCCCGGAAGACGGGCTGGAGTTCGGGCCCAACCAGGAGATCATCTTCGAGGGCGTGGTCTGGGACGACCAGCAGTCCCCGGAGTCCCTGAGCATCGTCTGGACCTCGTCGGCCGAGGACGGCGAGCTCGGGACCTCGATCGCCGACGGCGACGGCTACGTCTACTTCCCCTACACGGGGCTCACCGAAGGCCTGACCCACGCCATCACGCTGACCGCGTTCGACATCGAGAACAAGTCCGCCTACGACACCATCACGGTCCAGACCACGGGCGTCTACGGTGCGCCGGTGCTCACACTCATCGGACCCTACGACGGCGAGGAATTCGAGCAGGGCGCGGCCGTGCCGATCGTGGCGTCTGCGACCGACGACGCCCAGGACTGCGACACCCTGGCGATCGAGGTGCTGGTCTCCAGCGTGGGCTCGGCCTGGACGGGCAACCCGGCGGCGAATTGTGCCATCACGACCGACATCGCCGACCTGGCAGTGGGTGCCCACCAGATCACCGTGACCGCGACGGACGACGAGGGCAACACCGCATCGGAGTCGGTCGAGGTCACCATCCTCGAGAACGCGAACCCGGCTGTGACCGTGATCACGCCCCTCGACGGTTCCAGCTTCTGGACCACCGACACCGTGGTCCTGGAGGGCCTGGTGGCCGACGACACCACCCAGGCCCAAGACCTCATCGTGACCTGGGCGTCCGATCAAGACGGCGTGCTGCTGAGCGGCAGCCCGGACTCGGCGGGCACCACGGCGGGCAGCGCCGACCTGACCGAAGGCGTGCACGTCATCACGCTCACGGCCATCGACGAAGACACCAACCCCGGGTCCGAGTCGGTGGTCATCGAGGTGATCGATCCGCTGAACCACGACGGCGACGGCGACGGCTGGACCGAGAACGAAGGGGACTGCGACGACGCGGACGCGACCGTGTACCCGGGCAATCCCGAGATCTGCGACGCCATCGACAACGACTGCGACACGGCCGTCAACGAGGACTGGGCCGACACCTACGAGCCCAACGACACGTCGAGCACCCCCTACAACCTGGGCGAGGTCGACGACGGCTTCCTGTGGGTGGGCGATCAGCTGGCCATCAGCGGCCTGAGCATCCACGCCCCGCTGGACGAGGACTGGTTCCTGTTCGACGTCGACGACGACTGGTACGACAACGCCAACTTCAGCGTCAGCGTGCAGTCCCTGCCCACGGGCGGAACCTGGGTGCTCGAGCTCTGGGACATGAACGGGACCCCAGCCATCGAACAGTCCATGACGGGCAACAGCAGCATGACGGTGGGCTTCACCGGCGACATCTTCGACGAGGACGAAGACGACTGGGCCATCCGGATCTACGCCGTGAGCTGGCCCACGGACGACTCGGGCTGCACCCAGACCTACCAGATCCTGATCAGCACCTGAGCTCACGGCGTCGATTACTCGGGTTGATCCTGGCGAGTCGCAGACAAGTCGGAGGCCTGGCGACGACGCCGGGGCGCCGATGTGGCCCACGTCACCTCAAGCCCCAGGGGCGGCGCCAGGCGTTCGAATCGTCGCGACTCGCCCATCAATCCGAGTAATCGACGCTGTCAGGCGGCGGGCGCCTCGGGCTCGGCTCTCAGGTGCCGGCGGAAGTCCGCCAGGTACTCCCAGGCGCTGGCCAGGCTGAAGAACAAGGCGATGTACAGCAGCACGATGCCGCAGGAGTGGGCGTCGACCACGGTGACAGGCCACCACCAGATCTCGGTGGTGTAGTGCCACAACAGGAAGCCCAGGGCCGTGCCCTGGAACGCGGTCTTGAACTTGCCCAGGGTGCCTGCGGCGATGACCAGGCCTTCGCTGACCGCGATGGTGCGGAGTGCCGTGATGGTCAGCTCCCGACAGATGAGCAGGGCCACGAGCCAGGCCGGGATCCAGCCTAGGGGCACCAGCATCACCAGGGTGGTGGTGACCATCAGCTTGTCGGCCAGCGGATCCAGGAAGGCGCCGACGACCGAGACCAGGCCCCACTTGCGGGCCAGGTAGCCGTCGACGATGTCGGTGATCATCGCGATCACGAAGATCGCCATCGCCAGCCGGGCGAACCACTTGGAGGGCTCTTCCAGGAGCAGCACCACCATCACCGGCACCATGGCGATGCGGATGACGGTCAGGGTGTTCGGCAGGTTCCAGAACCCGGGTCCCTTCACGGTGCTAGCCTTCCCAGGGGCCTCTCGTAGCGGAAGTACCGGTAGAGGTCCATGACCTTGACGACGTAGTCGCGGGTCTCCTCGAACGGCGGTATCCCGTTGTACTTCCGCACGTTGCCGGGCCCGGCGTTGTAGGCGGCCAGGGCGCGGCGTGTGTCGCCGAAGGTGTCGAGCTGGGTCGCCAGGTAGCGGGCGCCGCCCATGATGGACTGCTCCGGGTCGAAGGGGTCCGTCACCAGGAGCCCGGCCGCGGTCGCCGGCATGAGCTGCATGAGCCCCTGGGCGCCGGCGTGAGAGACCGCGTTGGGGTTCATGCCGGACTCCGCAAGACAGACGGCCTTGAGCAGGGCCGGGTGGAGTCCCGTGCGGTCCGCGGCGTCGAGCAGCAGCAGGTCGAAGGAGTCCAGGAGCGGGAAGGCGCGGGGATTCACCATCTTGGGCGTGGGGGCAGGGCCGTCCACGTCGAAGAGCGCGTAGCCGCTGTGCGCCGGCGTGTCGGTGAAGCTCACCGTGCCGTCGGCGTGCTCGATCATGTAGATGTCGCCCGCCGCCAGTGGCGACGCGTGACCGAGCAGCAGCAGGATGATGACGGGCCGCACCGGTGCATCCTATCTCCTCTGACCGTCGGGATAAGGGGCGTGGGAGATGCAGATGGACTGCGACTTCCTGGTGATCGGTTCGGGCATCGCCGGGCTGTTGTTCGCGCTCGAGGCCGCAGCCCACGGCTCGGTGGTGCTGGTCACCAAGCGCGAGCTCGGCGAGTCGAACACCCGCTACGCCCAGGGCGGTGTCGCGGCCGTGTGGGACGACGACGACAGCTTCGAGGAACACTGGCGCGACACGCTGGTCGCCGGGGCCGGCCTGTGCCGGCCCGAGGTGGTCGATGTGGTCGTCCGAGAGGGGCCGGCTCGCATCCAGGAGCTCATCGACCGAGGCGTCGACTTCAGCCGCTCCCACCAGGACCCGGACACCTACGATCTGGGCCGCGAAGGCGGCCACGGCCAGCGCCGCATCCTGCACGCCAAGGACATGACCGGTCGGGAGATCATCCGCGCCCTGCTCCAGGCGATCCGGGCTGCCCCGAACATCACTGTGCGCGAGCACGTGGTGGTCGTGGACCTCATCACCGAGAGCTGGTTGTCCCGCAGGCGCCAGGAGCTGCCGCCTCCCCAGGACCGTGTGGTTGGCATCTACGCCCTGGACCAACGCGCTGAGCGGGTCGACGTCTACGCAGCCAAGGTCACGGCCCTCTGTTCGGGCGGTGCGGGCAAGGTCTACTGCTACACGACCAACCCCGACGTGGCGACCGGCGACGGGGTGGCGATGGCGTACAGGGCTGGGGCCGACGTCCTGAACATGGAATTCGTGCAATTCCACCCGACCTGTCTCTTTCACCCCGAGGCCAAGAGCTTCCTCATCAGCGAAGCCATGCGGGGCGAAGGCGGCGTCTTGAGGCTCGCGGACGGCGAGCGGTTCATGGCCCGCTACGACGAACGGCTCGAGCTGGCCCCTCGCGACGTCGTGGCGCGGGCCATCGACGCCGAGATCAAGCGCCTGGGCGCCGACTGTGTCTTCCTGGACATGACCCACCACCCCCGCGCTGCGCTGGCTGACCGCTTCCCCGGGATCTTCGAGCGGTGCCTGGCCCTGGGCATCGACATCGGCGAGCAGCCCATTCCGGTCGTTCCAGCGGCCCACTACTTCTGTGGCGGGGTGGGCGTCGACCTGCACGGCGAGTCGTCGCTGCGCAACCTGTTCGCCGTGGGCGAGGTCAGCTGCACCGGGCTGCACGGCGCCAACCGCCTGGCCTCGAACTCCCTGCTCGAGGCGGCTGTCTTTGCCAAGCGAGCGGCAAACCGGGCAGCGGAGCGGTTGGCCGTCACCGAACGCCTGTCGCTGCCCGACTGGGACTCGGGGCTGGCCACTGACATCGACGAGCTGGTCGTCATCAAGCACACCTGGGCCGAGATCCGGCGCTTCATGTGGGACTACGTGGGCATCGTGCGCACGACCCGGCGACTCAAGCGGGCGCGGCACCGCGTCGAGCTCGTCAAGGAGGAGATCCGGACCTACTACTGGGACTTCCGGCTCACCTCCGACCTGATCGAGCTCCGCAACCTGGCGACCGTGGCTGGCCTGGTGGTCGAAGCCGCCTTGCGACGGCGGGAGAGTCGCGGTCTGCACACCACCCTCGACTTCCCGGAGACGGACCCCCGGTGGGTACGCGACACCTGGCTGCGTCGGCGGCACTAGTCCTGGTGGCCTGTGGGGCGCGCGTGCCGGCCTTGCCGCCGGCGGTCTCGCTCCAGGTGGGCGTCGGCGACGAAGAGCCCCGGGTGCTCTGGGTCGCGCCGGGGCCCGATGCCTGGGACGGGCCCGTGGTCGGTCAGGCGGTACCGGGCTTCGAGTCGGCGTTTCGCGGTCGCCTCGGCCGGGTGGTTGGCGCCGCCCGCCTCGCTCGCTGGGTCCAGGGCGGTGCCCAGTCGGCGAGCGCCCGGGGCGGGCCGGTCCTGGCTCATGACGCCCCCTGGGTCCTGCGCCTCCGAGTCGACGGTTGGGGGCTGCGGACCGGGGACCACGCGGTGGAGAGCTTCCTGGACCTGGACCTGAGCCTGGCCGACGAGACCGGGCGCACGGTCTGGCAGGCCGAGCTCGCGTGTGTGGAGCCCCTGCTACCAGCCCCCGTGCCGGGGGCGGCCCAGGTCGCCCGCGCCGTGGTGGGGCTGGAGAACGAGGACCTGTTGGCCCGCTACTCGATGCTCGCGACCGAGTGCGGGGAGCGGGCCTGGGCCCTGGCCGCCGATGCGCCGGGACGGCGGACCCCGGGAAAGATCGGCTCGCCCGGGCGGTAGAGCACCCCCACCTTGGCGAACAGCGCACGCTGGGTAGACGCCCAGCCGAGGGTGTCCACCGTCTCCTGGTAGCCCAGGTAGGCCGCGGTGCCGTGGTTGAGCTTCCACGACAGCAGCAGGTTCGAAGTGAATCGGTCGGTGAAGCCGTCCTGTTCGACGATCCAGCGGATCGAGGCCTCGGGCGTGACGAACAGGGTGCTGTCCAGTCGATTGAGCAACCCGGCGTAGACGCGCTCTCCGCCCAGCTGGTCCCAGAAGGCATAGGCGGCGCCGCTGTAGTTCAGGCGCAGTCGCCCAAATAGCGAGCCCTCGACGAAGAAGCCGGGCTGGACGTAGAAGCCTGGGGCAAGGGATGCGTAGTCGACCCCCGTGCCCAGGTCGATGGACATGCCCACGAACGACCGGGTGGTGGGGTTGAAGCCCCCAAAACCGCCGAACCGGACCAGGTTGAAGTCCAGGTTGTCGACCTGTTCCCGCTGGAGCTCGAAGCGGGCCTCGACATAGGTGCGCTCGCCCACCAGGGTCTCCACCGTGGGCCCGAGCTCGGCGCCGACCAGCTCGCCGCCGGTCGTCCAGGTGGCGTCTGCGTCCAGGGTCACGGTCAGGAAGCGGAAGGGCGGGGTGTAGATGCTGGCCCCGCCCCACGCGCTGGCCGAGACCCGATCGACCTCGTTCAGGTACCCGGCCTCGGCTCGGAATCCAGGCGCCAGGTAGCTGTGGGCGGCCCCGAAGAAGAGCTGCTCGGCCTGGCGGTTCAGCTCGAAGCGCCAGGCGCTGCCCCTCAGCACATCGCCGTCGTCCTGATCCGTCTGGCTGGTGAGGACCTGGGCCTCGGCCTGCCAGCGGTCGGCGAGCTGGGCGTTCGCGTCCACACCGATGACGGTGTTCTGGAGACGCTCGCCGTCGGCTGCGACCAGGGTCTTGTCCACGGCCAGCAGGCCGACCCGGGTGCCGTTGTCCAGCTCCATGCCGGTGCGGCCGACGAACACCGCTGCCTGGTGGTCGTCGTCGACGCGCCAGAGTTCGCGAGGCTGGCCCGTTGCGGTGTCGTCCCCCAGGGTCGTGCCAGAGGGGTCCTGGTCCCAGGCGGCCAGCGCGCCCACCGGCACGGGCCCCACTCGGCCAGTCAGACGCACGGTGAACAGAGGGTCGACCACCGACCGGCTGTAGAAGACCTCGATGGGCGTCTCGAAGTAGTCGCTGCCCTCGAGGAAGGAGGGGCGCTTCTCCTGCAGGTAGAGCGCGTACTTCAGGTTCGCCGTGACCTGGCCCGGGTCTGCCTCGATCTGGGAGAAGTCCTCATTCAGCGCCAGGTCCAGGGTGAGGCCGCTGGTCAGCCCGGCTTTGAGGCTCACGCCGGGGTCCAGCACCCTGCGGTCCTGTTCCGGGGGCACGGTCACGGTGAGGGTCGGCAGCACCTCGAAGGGCAGTCGAGGCTTGGGCGGGTCGAAGGGCCCCAGCAAGGCACCCTGCTCGAGCACGCCGGCTTCGTCCTTGGACAGCGCCGGCCAGGTGTAGACGGCCCACGGTGTGGGCGTGAAGTGCACGACGAGCAGCCGCCAGACCTGGTCCGGGCCGGGGGCGTAGCGCAGGCTCCGGAAGGGAATGCGGATCTCGGCGGTGTACCCGTCGCCGTCGGTCCGGGGCCGGGCCGCCGACTGGTAGATGGCGTCCCAGGACATGTCCATCATCCACAGGCTGTTGTTGCTGCTGGTCATCACCGCGTCCGCCTGGACGCCGCTGGCAGAGGTCCGGAACACGAAGCCGCGCTGACCATCGCTGTAGGTGTCCAGCACCACCCCGATCCAGTTGTGGAAGCCCGACTCGTCCCGCGGAACGAGCGGCGCATTCAGGGCCGTGTCCGGCACGGTGTGCACGTCGAAGCCGAACGTCAGGCCCCCTTCGTCGACCAGGACCCGCAGCTGGGTGCCGAACTCGGGTCCGCCGGCCTGGGGGTTGAATTGTGTGAGCGGCGAGACCACGACTGCCCGGGCCCAGTCGGCCTCGTCGAGCACCCCGTCGATGGTGAGCGGGCCCGCGGCCTTGGTCGGCGTCACGGTCGGCGCGGCCAGGGCACTCCACGCGGCCACCCAGCCGAGCCACATCGCTACAACCCCAGGCGCTCGGCCGGGGTGGGCCCGCTGCCCACCAGGCCGGCGACGGCTTCCAGGGTCTTCGGGATCGACGCCGTCAGCACGTCGGGGGCCCCGGGGGTCACCAGCACGTCGTCTTCGACGCGGATGCCGCCGAAGCCCACCCAGTCCCGGGCAGCGTCGAAGTCGACCCAGGCCCCCAGCTGTGCCCGCAGGGCCGGATCGTCCAGGATCGCCGGCGCGACGTAGAAGCCCGGCTCCACCGTCACCAGGATCCCGGGCTCCAGGGGCAGGTCCAGGCGCAGGTAGCACAGCCCGAATTGCTCCGAGCGCGTGGCGCCGGGGGCGTAGGCTGCGCGATCCCCGAACTGCTCCAGGTCGTGCACGTCCAGCCCCAGCAGGTGTCCGCACCCGTGGGGGTAGAAGATCGCGTGGGCCCCGGCCGCGACCGCGTCGTCGACCGGCCCCTTCACCAGGCCCTCGTCTACCAGCCACCGGGTCAGCACCCGTGCCGAGGTCAGGTGCACGTCGCGGTAGCGCGTGCCAGGCCTGCAGCTGGCGATGGCGGCCTCCTGGGCTGCCAGCACCGCGGCATAGGCCGACGCCTGCCGCGGCGCCCAGGTCCCACTGACAGGCCACGTGCGGGTCACGTCTGTGCAGTGGCCGCTGGACAGCTCGGCCCCGCCGTCGAGCAGGAGCAAGTCCCCGGCGCACAGCGGGTTGTCGTGGTGCGGGTTGTGCAGGATCTCTCCCCGCACGGTCACGATGCTGTCGTAGGCCGTCACGCAGCCTTGGCTGGCGACCACGGCGTCGAACAGCGCTGCGATCTCTCGCTCGTGGCCGCCCGGGTGGGTCGCCGCCATCGCGGCGCAGTGGGCCAGGGCGGTGACCCTGGCGCTCTCGCGGTGGGCTTCGATGTCGGCCGCGTCCCGGGTCCGGCGCAGGCGGATGACAGCGTCGACCAGGACTTCGTCGCCGTGGGTCTCCCCCCAGGCCCAGGCCTGACCGGTGAGCCGGGCCAGGCGCGCGGTCGCCCGGGGGTCCGAGACGGCCATCGAGACCAGACGTCGACCGGCACAGGCGGACTCGAGCTCTTCTGCGGCCCGGACCTGATCCACGCCAAAGCGGGCTCGGAGCGCTTCGGGGCCCTCGAGCTGCCCGTGCCACAGCCCGTCGTCGGGGGCGGGCAGCGGCAGGAAGAGCTCGCACCGGCCCTCGTCGAGCACCGCAGCGGCCCCGGGCACCCCACAGCCTGTGAAGTGCAAGAAGGTCGAGTCCTGGCGGAAGGGCAAGGCGTTGAGCGGCAGGTTCCGGGGCTGCAGGCCGTTGCCCATGAGCAGCACAGGGCCACCCACGGCCGCGCCCAGAGCAGCACGGCGGTCGCGGTAGACGCTGGGGTCCAGGACGGGGTTCATCGGAGGGCCTCCAGCTGGGTGCGGGTGAACAGGGCCTCCAGGGTGTACCCGGCCGAGGCCAGGGCCTGAGCGGCGCCCTCCTCGCGGTCCACGATGGTCAGGGTCTGCACGACTTCGAGGCCCTCGGCCACGCACCTCTCGGCGGCCCTGAGCAAGCTGCCGCCGGTGGTGGTGGTGTCTTCGACCACGCACACCCGAGAGCCGTCGGGCAGGTTGACCCGGCCCTCGACGTGGTTGCCGGTGCCGTGGGTCTTGGGCTGCTTGCGCACGATGAAGCCATGGACCGGGCTGCCCTGGACCGCGGACACAGCGGCGACGGCGCCGGCGATGGGGTCTGCGCCCACGCTCAGGCCGCCCACGCCTTGGACCGTGGGGTCGAGCCGCTCCAGGATGAGCCGGGCCACCAACATGGCACCCTGGGCGTGGAGCGTGGTCTGGCGGCCGTCCACGTAGAAGTCGGACGTGCGACCCGAGGCCAGCGTGAAGGAGCCGAAGCGGACGGACCGCTCCTGGAGGACGTTCAGGAGGCGCTGACGATCATCGGACATGCGTGCGTCCTAACGCCCCATCCGCGGGCGTCAGACCAGGGGCGTGAAGCTCGCCTCGCGCTTGAGCCACTCGACCACGTCTTGGAAGACCTGGTCCTTTTCCGGCTCGTTGAAGACCTCGTGGTACAGCCCGGGGTAGCTGATGAGGTCCTTGTCCGCGCCGCCGTACCGCTGGAAGAAGTCTCTGGACGCGTCGACCGACGTGATCCGGTCGCCCTCGCCGATCAGCATCAGGAGCGGCACCGTGCCACGCCCCGCATCGGCGAAGACCCGGTCGATGGCGCCCATCATCTCGGTGTACCAGCGCGGCGTGATGGTGCTGTAGACCTGGGGGTCGTCCTGGTACTTCTTGACCACGGACACGTCCCGGGAGAGCAGGTTCGCGTCGACCTCGTTGGCCAGCGAGACGGTCGGCCAGAGCTTGGAGAGCAGGCCGGCAGCCCAGATCTTGACCGCCGGTGCCTTGACCGCGACCCCCACGAGGGGATTTGACAGGCAGACCCCCAGGATGTCGGGTCCGATGGGCTTGCGCAGCGCGTCCAGGGTGACCAGGGTGCCCATGCTGTGGGCCACCACGTAGTGGGACCGACCGATCTTGTACGACGCCGCCCGAAAGTCGTCGACGTACTGCCGCCACTCGTCGACGTGGCCCCGCTTGCCCCCGCTGCCGCCGTGGCCGCGGAGCTCGACGCCCGTCACCTGGTAGCCCGCGGCTGTGAGGGCCTGGGCCACGTGGTCGTAGCGCCCCATGTGCTCTGCGAGGCCGTGCACCAGCAGGATGTCCGCCCGGGGTGAACCATCGGGAGACCACTGGACGAGGTTGAGGGTCGTGCCATCCCGGGAAGTCGCGGAGATCTGGTTCATCGGTCCAACAGGGCGAGAGAGAGCGCGGGAAACCAGGCGATGACCGCCAGGCAGAAGAGCATCAGCAACAAGAATGGGAGTGCTGCTCGGATGACCTTGACGATCGGTCGATCGAACACCGTGGAGGCGACGAACAGGTTGATGCCCATCGGGGGCGTCAAGTACCCCAGCTCCAGGTTCACGATGAACATGATGCCGAAGTGTACCGGGTCCATGCCGTAGTTGACCGCGATGGGCGCCAGCAGCGGCGCCACGATCAGGATGGCCGACAGGATCTCCATGATGCAGCCGAGCACGAGCAGGAACAGGTTCACCAGGATCAGGAACTTCCACTGGGAGTCGATCTGGCCAGCCAGCCAGGCCGCGGCATCCTGGGGGATCTCCTGGAAGGTCAGGAACTTGTTGAAGGCGATCGCCAACACGATGATCAGGAACAGGCTCCCCATCATGACGCCGGAGTCCGTCAGGACCTTGGGGAGCTGGTGGAGCTTGAGCTCCCGGTGCAGGACGAGCTCCACGAACAGGGCATAGACCACGGCCACGGCGGCGGCCTCGGTCACCGTGAAGCGCAGCGGCCCCAGCCAGCCATAGATCCCGCCCAGGATGAGCACCGGCAGCAGCAGGCTCAGGATGCCCCGGCGGGTCTCGCGCAACAGGTTGGCCCAGTAGCCGCCAGCGGGCTGCCACGGGGCCAGGGCGACGTCGGTGGCGCCCGGGCGGGTCCTGTACAGGGTGTACATCGCCAGCACCGAGGCGATGAACAGGCCCGGCAGGATGCCGGCCTTGAACAGGTCCGCGGGGGACAGGATGTTCTGCGGGGTCGACACCATGATGGCGTAGACGATCATCGGGACCGACGGGGGGATGATGATGCCCAGGGAACCGGCGCTGGTGAGCACCCCCAGGCTGTAGTCCTCGGGGTAGCGCTCGCGGGTCAGCATCGGGAACAGGATCGAGCCGATGGCGATGACCGTGACCGGCGAGCTGCCGCTGATGGCAGCGAAGATGCAGCAGGCGAAGATGGTCGCCAGGCCCAGCCCGCCAGGCACAGGCCCCAGGATGGCCCGGGCGACACCGATCAGGCGTTCCGCGATCGTGCCCTGGGTCATGATGGCGCCGGCCAGCACGAAGAACGGGATGGCCAGCAGCTCTTGCTTCTTGGTGGCCTCGAACATGTCGGTGGCGACGGCCACGCCGCTCAGGTCCGAGATGAGCATCACGCAGCCCACCGCAGCGATGCCGATGGCCGTGAACAGTGGGGCTCCGATGAGGACCAGGGCCACGCCCGCCACCGCGATCAGCCAACCCGTGCCGGTGACCAGGCCCGCGCACAGGCCGATGAGCACGCCCGGCAACAGGCCGGCAAAGAACAGGTCGCGGCCGGTGCGAGCGCCGCCCGGGTGGGCCGGAGGCGCCAGCTCTCCCCGACCCGGGGCGGTCCCGACCCGGCCCAGCAGCCCGTTCGCGCCGAACCGTAGCGCCATCAGGCCGAAGCTCAGCGGGAGCACGAACTGGCCCAGCCACAGCGGGAAGCCGTCCCCGGCCTCGACCGTGGTCCAGGTGACGGGGTCTCCGTACTCCAGGGTCGGCTCCCAGAACAGGGGCAGGGCGGCCAGCATGCCGACCAGGACGCCACAGCCGGCCAGGGCTTCGAGGCCCCACGTAGACCACACCCCGACCCGATCCTGGCGCTCCTCGAAGCGCCCGACCGCTTGCATCGCCAGCGCAGCGACGGCGAAGCCGCCAATCAGAGAGCCCCAGTGCACCTCGCCGGCGGTAGGCAGGTGTTCGATGAACCAGTTGATGGGGGTGACCAGCCACTCCCACACGACCAGACCCTCCATCTCGTCCTCGTACTCGAGGGCTTCGGTGGTCATGGTCCAGCTGAAGGTCATCAGCTTGTAGCAGAGGCCCGCGGCCACCAGCGCCGAGAAGCGCTGGGCCAGCCGTGCGGCCCCTGGAGACAGGAAGCGCTCGGTCGCGTCGACCGCCAGGTGCTTGCCCTGGCGGGTGGCCAGGGATGCGCCCAGGAACCCGACCCAGACCATCAGCACCATGGCCATGTTCGGCCCGCCGGGAATGTCGAAGGACATCTCCGGGCCCTCGCGCTGGAGGTAGTCGAAGAACGACAGGAACACCATGAGAAGCATGGCGACGGCCAGGAAGGCCTTTTCCAGCCAGCTGACGCAGCGGTCGAGGCCGTCCAGGGTGCGCTCGATCACCAGGCGCAGGCCGGTCAGCCCCAGGATGAGCCAGAACAACAGGGCCTGAAGCGGCCCGTCCCAGGCCGTGCGCCAGGCGCGACGCACGCCTCCGGTCACACCGTCGATGACGCCGTCGAGGGCGTCGAACAGGGAGGACAGGACCTTGTACATGAGCTCCTCGAAGGGCGCCTGGCCGCGGGCCGCTCAGCCGGCGCAGCGGCGGGGGGCCGTTCGACCTGCCTGCTAGCGCATGGCCTTCAGCTTGGCCTCGACCTGCTTGTAGACGGGCTTGAGCTCGGGGTTGGTGGCCAGGAACTCGGCGTGGACCGAGCGGGTCGCCGTTTCGAAGGCCTGGCGCTGGGCGTCATTGAGCGGCACCACGGTGGTGCCCATCGACGAGATCACGTCGATCATCTCCTGCTCCAGTGCCCGCACGCCGCCGCGGCCCTTGTCGGCCTCGGCCTTGGGGTCGCCCATGACCACGGACTGCAGGTCCGCCGGGAGCTTGTCCAGGAACTTCTTGGAGTAGATGATCGCCGCTGGCTGGTGGATGTGGCGGGACAGCGTGTAGTGCGACATGGGGCCGATCCAGCCCGACGCAGCCGAGAACAGGGGCGTGTTGTCGAACCCGTCGACGATGCCCGTGTTGATGGCCGTCAAGACCTCGGACGTGGGCTTGGTGACGTAGTTCACGCCCAGGGCCTTCCACATGGCGATGTGGACCGGCGCTTCCTGGGAGCGCATCTTGTACTGCTTGAGCTCGGCCAGGGTGGTCGCCGGGCCGCCACTGGTGGCAAAGGACCGCCAGCCATTGATGGCCCAGAAGCCCAGCACCAGACCCTTGGAGGCCAGGGCAGCGCTGGTCGGCTCGAACAGGATGTCGTCCAGGACCGCGTCGGCCTCGGCATCGGTGCGGAAGAGGTAGGGAAGCTCCGGCAGCTCCAGGATGGGCACCTTGACGGCGCTGGCGACGGCGGCGGTGGACATGCCACCGGCCTGCAGGCGCTCCCCGCGGCGGATGTCGCGGGTCATCTCGATCTCACCGCCGAGCACTCCGCCGATGAAGGCCTTGACCTTGATGGCGCCGTTGCTGTTGCTCTCGATCCGGTTCTTGGTGTCGATCACCTGGTCGGACCACGGCGTGTTGGCGGGTGCCACCGTGCCGAAGTTCATGACGAACGACGGCTCGGCGTCGACCGTGTTGGTCGGGAGGGTCAGGGCGGCGAGGGCGAGAACAGACGTCGCCATCAGGGTGCGGAGCTTCATGGAGGAACCTCTACTGAAGGAAGAGCTCGTCCCGCTTGGCCATCAGCTCGCGTGCCTTGCGCACCTCGGCTTCCTGCTCGGGGATGAGGTCGGGGATGACGTCGACGGGCTGGGAGAGCACGTGCTTCAGCTGGGTGTCGAAGGTGGCGACGTCCTGGGTCCGGGTGGCCCAGTAGTCGGCCAGCAGCACGCGGTTGCCGAAGTGGTTCGGGTGCGCGGCGATGGCCTTGTCGAAGTACTCCTTGGACAGAGCCAGGTCCTGGCCCGCAAAGGACGGGATCGCCGCGTAGTAGGCGCCCCAGTAGCGGTCGGCGCCACCGTAGAAGTAGGTGCCGTCCAGCTCGTTGATGCGGGTCATCCAGGCCTTGGCGATCGGGATGTTCTTGAGCGTGGTGCCCAGGCCCTGGGCCTTGGCCCACTTGCCCAGCGCAGCGGCGGTCCAGTAGGTGCACGGCACGTCGGAGACCTCGAGGGCGCGAGCGGCCTCGTCCTCGCCTTCGCCCTTCTCGATCAGGCTGGCAAAGGTCGCGTTCTGGCCCATGCACTGCTTGCCAAAGGAGATGGCCTTGTCCCAAGCGACGAGCTTGTCGTCCATCTCGGCCTTGTGGGCGTCGCCCAGGAAGTAGTAGCCGCGGGTCAGCCGCAGCAGGGCGTCGGTGTTGCTGGCGTCATTGGCCACCACGCCGGCGTAGAGGTCCAGGGCCTCTTGGAGCTTGGTGGCGTCGGCGCGCAGGGCCCACAGGTCCTCGGCCTTGGTCAGGTCGACGGTGGGATCGGCGGGGGCCGCCTCGGTCGCGTTGGCCGCGGCCTCGGTCTCGTAGGTGCCCTTGTGCTTGGAGCCACAGGCAGCGGTCAGCAGCACGGTGGCCGTGACCAGGACGAAGCGCTTCATCGGGTCCTCCGGGGAGTCCGGGAGTGTTGTTTTTTCAGGGGGGGAGGGACAGCGCCCTATAGGCGATTCCGCAGGTCGGGGCAACGTGATGGCGTGCCTCCGTGACGACCGGGTGACCCATTGCGGATCCGCTTGCCGTGGCCAGGGACAGCCCATAGACGCCTCGCCCGGTCCGGGGTCCCGGTCGCACCCGGTGGCCCCTCGCTGGCAAGGAGGCCCCGTGCTCGAAGCCGCTCCGCGTCTCGCTCTGACCTTCGACGATGTGCTCCTGCTCCCTGCGGCCTCTGAGGTTCTCCCGGCTCAGGTGGATCTGACGACGTGGCTGACACCAGAGGTACGGCTCAACATTCCCTTCCTGTCCGCGGCCATGGACACCGTGACCGAGGCCGGAGCCGCCATCGCCATGGCCCGGGCCGGGGGCATCGGGGTGATCCACAAGAACTTCACCCCCGCCGGCCAGGCCGAGCAGGTGGCCAAGGTGAAGCGGGCGGTCACCGGCGTGATCGCCGATCCCTTCACCCTTGGCCCGGACCACCCCATCGGCGAAGCCAGGGAGCTCATGCGCTCCAAGGGCATCAGCGGGGTGCCCATCGTGGTGCAGGGCCGGGCCGTCGGCATCTTGACGAACCGGGACCTGCGCTTCGAGCGCCGGCTGGACCGCCCCATCCGCGAGGTGATGACCAGCCAGGGGCTGGTGACCGTGCCCCCGGGCACGTCGCTGGAGCGGGCCAAGGACCTCATGCAGGAGCACAAGATCGAGAAGCTCCTCGTGGTCGACGAGGCCGGACTCCTGGCGGGTCTGATCACGATCAAGGACATCGAGAACACCAGCCGCTACCCGCTGTCGACTTCGGACAGCCAGGGCCGCCTGGCTTGTTGCGCGGCGGTCGGCCCGGGTCAGCCCGAGCGGGTCCAGGCGCTGGTGGACGCCGGCGTCGACGTGATCGTGGTGGACACGGCCCACGGGCACAGCGCCGGCGTGCTGCGGGCCGTCGAGCAGGTGCGCCAGGACTTCCCCAAGCTCGCGGAGCGCATCGTGGCCGGCAACATCGCCACCGCCGACGCAGCCAGGGCCTGCATCCGTGCTGGCGCGGCGGCGGTCAAGGTGGGCATCGGTCCGGGCTCGATCTGCACCACGCGAGTCGTGGCCGGGGTGGGGGTTCCCCAGCTGACGGCCATCGCCGAGGTCTCCGAGGTCGCCCGACAGCACGGCGTGCCCGTGATCGCCGACGGCGGCGTGAAGTTCTCAGGCGACGCCGCCAAGGCCATCGCGGCCGGCGCCGACTCGGTCATGGTCGGCTCGCTCCTGGCCGGCACCGACGAGAGCCCGGGCGAGGTGATCCTGTTGGGGGGCCGACGGTACAAGTCCTACCGCGGCATGGGGTCCATGGCTGCGATGAAGGCCGGTTCCGCGGACCGGTACTTCCAGGAGGCCGACGAGCTGGGCGACCCCGAGGCGTCGACCCGCAAGCTGGTGCCGGAGGGCATCGAGGGCCGCGTGCCCTACAAGGGCCCGGTGGGCGACGTGCTGTACCAGCTCTGCGGGGGGCTGCGGGCGTCCATGGGCTACACCGGCTCTCCGAACATCCAGCGCATGAAGGACGGCGCGCGGTTTGTGCGCATGACCAGCGCTGGGCTCAAGGAGAGCCACGTGCACGACGTGACCGTCACCAAGGAAGCGCCGAACTACCGCGGGAGCTGATCCTCGTTGCCAAGGGCCAGGCGGCGCAGCAGGGCGACGTTTCGGGCCGGGATGCCCGCTGCGTCCGCATGGTTCGCCACCGCCAGCGCCACGTCGGCGACCCGCAGCAGGTGCAGGGTCGGCCAGGGCGCCCGGTTCGTCCCGTTCGCCGGGTCGTCGGCGGGCACGCCCTCGAAGACGTAGTCCGGGTGGAAGTGAGCGAGCTGGACCTCCTCGGAGAGCCCGGTGGCGCTGAGCAGGTCCGCGCTCGCGGCCACCAGGTCCAGGAAGTCTGCGAAGTCGTCGGCGTGCCGGGCCACCACGAGCAACATGGTGGTGCCGGCACCGCCCGCCACCAGGCCTTGGGCTTCGGTCAACACCTCTGCCAAGACCTCCTGCAGATCTGCTGCGCGGCTCTCGACGAAGCGAACCGTGCCCGCCCGCAGCGGCGTCGCTGCGAACGGGCACAGGTCCAGGCCGATGACGACCTGTTCGACCCAGCGCCGGACATCGGCGACCGGGTCAAGAAGGGCCACTCAGTTCTTCACGGCCTTGCGCACGACCAGGTAGCCGCCGTTGGGACCGGGCACGCCGCCCTTGATGTAGAGCAGGTTCTTCTCGGCGTCGACGCGGGCCACGGTGAGGGACTGGATGGTGACGCGCTTGTTGCCCATCTGGCCGGGCATCTTGGTGCCCAGGGCCACGTGGCCGGGGGTCAGGCGGGTACCGATGGAACCTCCGTGACGGAAGAACTCGTGGGTACCGTGGGTGCGCAGGAAGCCGGCGAAGTTGTACTTCTTCATGACGCCGGCGAAGCCACGGCCCTTGGACGTGCCGGTGACGTCGACCTTGTCGCCCTGGGAGAAGACGTCGGTGACGCCCAGCTCCTGGCCTGCGGAGTAGGCGCCGGCGTCGCTCAGGCGGATCTCGCGGACGAACTTCTTGGGGGAGGTGCCGCTCTTGGCGAAGTGCCCGGACTCCGGCTTGTTGACCCGGTGGGCCTTCTGGTCGTCGAAGCCTAGCTGCACGGCCGCGTAGCCGTCGCTGTCGTCGCTCTTGACGGTCAGCACCACGTTGGGGCCGGCTTCGACCACGGTGACCGGCACGACGGCGCCGGTGTCATCGAAGAACTGGGTCATGCCGATCTTGCGACCGAGCAGGCCAGGGGACTGGTTCATGTCGTCCTCGCATTGGACCGCGCCCTGGGGCGCGTTCGTACGTGAGTCCCGCGGGTCAGTCTGCAGGGACCCGGGCGTCTATCCAGCGCTCGTCGCCAGGGCAACTGGCGTCGAGCCCGAGCCATGGGATCAGCCCAGGCCCGCCCCGGAGAGCTCGACGGTCCAGTCGGGGGAGTTGGGGTCGTTCGACAGGATGTGAAGGACGTTCTGATCGGTGCCGACGTTCGGGAAGTCCAGTGCGATGCCGGCGCCGGCCGCGACCAGGTAGCTGACGTCGAAGGAGTAGGACTGGTAGGGGTCGATGGTGATCGGGGACGCTGCCTTGTTCCATCCGGTGATGGTGAAGGAGCCGCCGAGAGCGTCGTTGTTCACGTAGATGTCGGTGATCTCCAGGGGCTCGTCGCCGGTGTTCTGGATCATCACGTTCCGTTGATCCGCGAAGCCCAACAGGCTGATGAAGTCGGCGATGGCATAGCCGGCGCTCACATAGATCTGGGGCGCGCAGATGTCGCACAGGTCGGCGCCGGTGCCCGTCAGGTTGACGGTCCCGGTGATGCTGGCTTCGTCGGTCACGACGGTGGCCGTGCCGTGGTCGACCTGTTCGAGGGTCGGCATGTAGATGAA
This sequence comes from uncultured Enterobacterales bacterium, assembly GCA_964519895.1. Lineage (GTDB taxonomy): Bacteria > Myxococcota_A > UBA796 > UBA796 > CAJQPC01 > CAYFPX01. Next base: position 47,066 of record CAZFLE010000036.1, read on the forward strand.
GGACGCGGTGACAGTCTCACCGGGCTCCATGATCCAGGGCAGGTTGAAGTCGTTGTTCCACGACCAGATCGTGTCGCTGAACTCGAAGTTCGTGATGGCGATGTTCGTGTTGGTGTCGTTGGTCAGCTCGACCGGGACCGGGTCGCTGCCATTTCCAATGTCGGTCTCACCGAAGTCGATGGACGCCGGCGTGGCCACGATCTCGCCGCTGCCAGTCCCGGTGGTTCCACCGGTGTCCGTGTCCGTGTCGACCACGATCGAGGTCCCGGTGAGCGCGACCTCGATGTACTCGCTGCCGCCGATGTCCGAGACGAAGCTCACAGCACCCGTGAAGCTCTCGCGCTCGTCGGTGGGGGAGAAGGTGATGACCAGATCGATGCTCTCGCCGTTGGAGAGCGTGACCTCTTCCCCGGCGCTGAATTCGGTCTCGCCCAGGCTGAGCGCGGTGATCTCGAACACGCCTTCTCCCACGATGGAGAAGTCCGCGACGGTGATCAAGTAGTCCCCGACGTTGGTGAGGCTCAGGACCTCGTCCTGGCTGAAGTCGGTCTCGACGTAGCCGAAGTCGATGGCGTCCGGGTTGATGGCCAGGTCGCCCACGATGGAGATGCCTGTGCCGGAGTCCCCATCGAGGAATTCGTCGGCCGAGGGCACGGTCGAGGTCAGGCCGCCGCAGCCGGAGAGGACGAGAGCGAACAGAACGGGGGCTGGGGACATGGGGTCTCCTGGGGCATCGTGAGCCGCCCCGGATCCCTAATCAGAATCGCCCCCCGGTGGGGAGCGGGAAAGCCCACGTCAGAACGTGTACTTGAAGTAACCCGTCCAATTGAGGCCGAGATCGAAGCCGAAGGCGTAGAAGAGGTCGACGTCGGCCCCGACGCTGAAGTGGCTCAGCTTGGAGTAGTACTCGCCGGTCACACCGACCAGGGCCAAGGGCTTGAAGCGACCGTGGAAGCCCGGATCGGCGGGCAGGTTCCACTCGCTCAGGACCTGGGTCTGGTAGGCCAGCTCATCCATCAGGAGCGGCGAACGCAGCACGCCAGCGCCCACTCGGCCCCCGAGCCCGATCCGGCGGGTGGGGTAGATGCTGGCTTCCAGGGCGCCCTGGACGGTGTAGGTCCGCAGGTCGCCTTCGACACAGGGCGCGGCGCCCCCGGCGAGCTGACAGCCGTAGTCGGACTGGGTCAGGTAGTCGACGCCATTGTGGATGCCCTGGTTGAACGTGAGCTCGCCAGCGACCGACATGGTCTCGCGGTCCAGGAAGTCCATACCCACGGTCAGGCCCACGGCGGTGCCGTTGCGGACCCAGCCGCGGAAGGCCAGCAGGTAGCTCGCGCCGCCCACGTTGGACTTGGCGTAGGCGCCCTTGACGACTTCCCGGACCTCGCGATCCCTGCGGCGGTCCGGCGCGTCGTCTTCGGCGGCTTCACTCTCGTCGAGGTCGTCGTAGCCCTGGGCCAGCGCAAGCTCCGGCAGGAGCAGACCGGTGGCCATGAGAGCAAGCAGCATCGTCCGCGTCATCGGGATCCTCAGCGAGTGTTCAGTCCAGCTACCACGACAAGGGCCCCGAGTGTTTCGGGGCCCCGTCAGGTTCTGCTAACCGTTCGGGTTCACCCGGGGGCGAACAGGAAGGGGTAGGAGACGATGACGATGCCACCGCCCTTGGGCTCGGGGAACTTGAACCGCATGAACCGGGAGTTGATGCAGCTCTCCACCGCGGGGTTCTTCATCGTGGAGGTCTTGGTCTGCGCACTGGAGACCGAGCCGTCCTTGGCGATGACGAACTTGACGGTGATCTTGCCGCCCAGGTTGGGATTCTTGTTCAGCTCGCGCTGGTAGCAGTACCGGATCTGGTTCATGTGCCGCTTGATGACGGCGTCGATCAGGGACTTGTCCAGGGCGCCCAGGATGATGGGGTCGCCACCGATGCGGCCGATGCCGCCTTCGCCCTTGGCGCCGAAGTTGCCGCCGCCGGAGCCGTAGCCCGAGGCACCTGAGCCACGGCCCTTGGTGCCCAGACCGCCCAGGCCTTCGGCGGTGCCGCCGCCGCCCAGGCCGGAGCCACGGGAGCCCAGGCCACCGGAGCCGATCTGGGTGCCCTTGGCACCGATCAGACCGCCGATGCCACCGGTCAGGTCGCTGGAGAGGCCCGACGAGCCGAACACGCCGTCGAGCTCGGAGCCGTCGCGCAAGGCACCCAGCACACCGGCGTTCTCGGCGATCTCGCGGTCGAGCTCTTGCTTCTGCATCTCGACCTTGTTGCCCTTGGCCTGCTTCATCTTGGCGTCTTTCTTGCCGACCTTGCCTTCTTCGCGCTTGGCCTTGGCGCCTTCACCCGCGTCGGGGTTGGCCTGGGGCTTCTTCTTCTCCTTGTTCTTCTCGATCTCAGGCTGCTGGAGCAGAAGCTCCACGAAGCGGTCCGGGATCTCCATGATCTCGTTCTCGGGCCGCGGCGGCTGGGTGTAGATGATGATTCCCGCCATCAGGCCCAGGAAGCAGAAGAAGGCCAGCAGGCCGACGAAGGGGTAGTCCACGCCGTCGGTGAGCTTGGCGATGACCCGCTTGCCTGGGTGCACCATCTGACCGAAGAAGATGACGTGCCCGATGTCCAGGATGATCCGGGTGTCGGGGCCCATCTCCAGGGCATAGACGCCGTTGCCCTTGGAGCGGGCCTCGCCGCTCTCGATCAGGCTGTGCAGCGTCTTGCGGTCCTCGCCGACGTCGATGAAGCCGGCCCACTTGTCCGAGAAGTTGCAGTTGTAGGCGGAGCCCTCCCAGGTGAAGAGGGGGAATTCGTCGTGGGGGAGCTGCTCGTTGTCGACGTAGAACTCGTTTCGCCACTCCTCGGTGGCCTCGGAGACTGTCGGACCGAGAATCCAGGCCACGCCGGCGAAGCCTGCAGGCACCCAGGCGATGGGCTGCCCCAGGATGCGCCACCGGAAGCCCGAGGTGGTGCCGATGGTGACCGGCTTGCCGCCCTTGGCGTAGTGCTTGACGTCCATGACCAAGTCGCCCCAGATCTCGGCGACCTCGAGCACCTTGCCGGCCTTGCGGTCGACGCCCACATCGCTCTGGCTGGTGCCGGAGCGCATGATGAACGCCATGACGTCTTCGGAGATGTCGTCGGCGACGATGTCGACCTCGTCCCGGCGCTCCAGGTCCAGAGAACCCGTGGCGTGCACGTTGGCGTCGTGGTCCGTCATCGCGTCTTCGTTCTCGCCGTCGCCCGCGGCGTCGGCGACGGCCGCGGCTTCGTCCTGGGCCTGGAGTGCGGCGATCTCGGCCTGGGAGGCCAGCTGGGTGGGCTCGTCGTCGGCGACGTTGCCCTCCTTGCCGATGCTGACGATGACCTTGATCTCGCCGATCTCGATCGTGTCGCCGTGGGTCAGGGGCGCGTTGACCACCTCGGCGCCGTTGACCTTGGTGCCTTCGCCGACCAGGTCGAGCAGCTGCACGGTGCCGTCGTCGTTCAGGTTGATGACGGCCTGGAGGTCAGCCAGGGCCTCGTCTTCGATGCGCAGCATGGCCGCGGGGCCCTTGCCGATGGTCACGGACTCGGCGGTGAGCTGCTCGCGGAACACGAACTCGGAGCCGCGAAAGACCTCGAAGCTCAAGAAGAGGGTGTCAGCCATGAAGATCCTCGGGGGCGCTTGTGGGCGCCCTCCGGTGGGGGAGTTCTGAGGAGGGGTGTGGACGCCCGTTGGGCGCTACTTGACGTAGTTGACCGACTGGTCCATTTCGTCGTTGAAGTCGGCCCGCAGCTTGATGAGCGGGTTGAAGGAGCCCTTCTTGCGGTCGAGCAGCAGGGCGCCTTGGGGCTTGACCAGCTCACCGGCGACATCGAGGGCCTCGAAGTCGATCTCGGTCTTGGTCTTGTAGACGATCTTCCGGTCGCTCGAGTCGTCCTGGGCCCATGCGGAGCCCGTGGGGATGGTGAGAGCGAGGAGGAGGAGGGAGATGCGCTTCATGACCGGTCTCCGGGTGATGCAGTGCCCGAGCGCAGAGAAGCCCCTGCGACGAGGAACAATGTCGGACTGGAGGGAATTGAGCAAGTAGGGGGCCGTCATGTTGCCGTCAAAGCGGTGCGTCAGGGGTTCTACTTGACCAGGTGGGTGGACTGTTCCATCTCGTCGTTGAAGTCTGCGCGCAGGTCGAAAAGAGGGGGATGGGCGGGGACGGGACGGTCGATGAAGATGTCGATGCCCGGGTCCACGACCTCGCCGAGCACGGCGACTGGATCGTCGAAGTCCACGTGACGCGTGGCCTGTCGACGCTGCCGGAGGCGCTGACGCAGGGTCGCCGGCTGTGCCTCGGTCTCGGCGGGAAGGGTCTGGGGCGCAGCGGTGGCCACGGCCAAGGTGAGGAGCAGATGCACGGGGGGCCTCCTGGAGCGGGTCGTCCAGGAGGTCTGACAGCGCCCGAGGCGCCGGGTTCCGACTACTCCGGGGTGGTCGGCTCGCCTTCTTCGGCGGTGCCTTCGGCCGGGGCTTCTTCGGCAGGTGCCGTGTCGTCGGCGGCGCCTTCCTCGGCCACCGGCTCGGCGGCTTCACCCTCGGCGGGGGGCTCGTCGGCCGGCGGCGGCGCTGCACCGCCCTCGGGGCAGAGCTGCACGAGCTGGTCGAGCATCGGCTCGTACTGGTCGAAGAAGGTCAGCACGTCGGCCGCCATCTGGAAGTCCTCGGCCATCACGACCATGTCGGCGGTCTCGGTGACCGTGGAGAGCTCCTCGACGCCCATCTCGATGGCGTCGGGGCACTGGGCCTTGCCCATCTTGGCCTTGAAGGACTCGTTGCGGGCCTTGAGGTCGTCCAGCTGAGCCATCTGGCGCTTCTGGCGCTCTTCCTCGGCCTTCTTCTTGGCCGCGATCTCGTCCTGGCGGCGCTTCTCTTCGGCCTGGGCCTCGAGGATGGACTCCTTCTCGGCGAAGACCTGGTGGTTGGGGCCGATGGAGCCCTCCATCGCCTCGATGTACCGGTCCAGGTACTTCTGCGCCTTCTTGTAGTCCTTGGTGTAGATCTTGTGGAGCGTGGCGGCGTTGAAGTACGCCATCTCGTTCTTGGGATCGACCTCGAGGACCGCTTCGTAGATCTCGGCCGCGGCGTCGTATTCCTTGGCGCCGCGCAGGGCGATGGCCAGGCCCAGCTTGGCGTCGACGTTGCCGGGCGCGGCCGACGTGGCGGCCTCGAAGGCCGTCCGAGCCAGGGCGTAGTCGCCGCTGCGCAGAGCGACCCAGCCCAGGTTCATGTTGGCCTCGAGGTTGTCGTTGTCGAGCTTCACCGCCGTCTGGAAGTTCTCGATGGCGGTGATCTCGTCGCCCTGGAGCAGGAAGGTGACGCCCATGTTGTTGTACAGGCCGGGGTCGCCCTCGTTCAGCGTCTTGGCCTTCTCGGCGCAGAGCTGGCTCATCGCGAAGTCGCCCTTGGCGAAGTAGGTCCGCGACAGGTTGCGGTAGGTGCCGACGTTGTCCGGGTCCAGCAACAGGATGGCGCCGGCCTGGTCGATGGCGGCGTCGTACATCTCGGCGCCGTTGAGCGCCTCCATGAGGTTGTTGCGGATCGCGAGATCGCCGGGGTGCAGGGCGACGTAGTTCTCGTAGAGCGCCGCCGCTTCGCCCGGGCGGTCGTTGGCCATGAGCATGTTGCCCAGGTTGTACAGCGCGTTCTTGTAGCTGTCGTCGGCGCTCAGGGCGGCCCGGTAGTGCTGCTCGGCCCGGTCGGTGCGACCCAGGCGCTCGGCAGCCCAGCCGGCATTGAACTGGGCCTTGGCCAGGCTGGGATCTTCTGTGATCGCCAGCTCGAAGGCCTCGTAGGCCCCGGCGTAGTCCACGTTGCCGTTCTTGTCCGGGGTCGACAGCAGGGTGACGCCGATCTTGAACTGCTCGGCGGGGTCGATCCGCTCGGGCTCGCCGCTGGTCTCGGCAGGCTTCTTCTCGCCGCCACAGGCGACGGTCGTGACGGCCCCGGTGAGGGCCAGCAGCACCATCAGGTTCTGGAGGTTGCGCATGGTCATGGTCCTCAGAGCTCGGTCTCGAAGGTGGTGTCGAACGTCGCGGCGCTGGTGTAGCCCGGCTCCAAGAGACGCTCCTGCAGCGGTGGGAACTCGGCGGGCTTCATGTCGGCCAAGCGCTCCGCTGCGAACAGCATGTTCTGGTTGTAGAGGTGGATCTCGTAGGACTTGGACAGCGCCGCGTTGTAGGCCTCGATGGCCTTCTGGGTCTGCGGGTAGATCTTGTCCTCGAGGCCCATCCGGTAGAACTCGGCCTGGCCCTCGTCGAGGTACGAGGGAAGGTGGGACTTGTCCAGGCTGGATGCCATGTTCTCGTAGGCCTGGCCCAGCTTGACGATGGCGGCCAGGCCCCACTCGCCGGCGCCGGTCTCGACGATGGAGGCGTAGGTGACCTCGACGCCCTGGAGGGCCTTGGCCTTGGCCACCAGCTGGTCGGTGAGGATCTTGTCCTCTTGCTTCCGGCTGACCTTCTTGCCAGGACCGCTGATGGTCATGGCGATGTAGTCCTGGAATTGCTTCTCAGCGAGCTTGTACATCATCTCGCCGACGAACTCGACGCCGACCACGAACTCGGCGCCCTCTTCCTTGGCCTTGGTGTACCAGTCCAGGGTCTTCTGGTAGTGGGACAGGGACTTGGTGGACTGGCCCTGGGTCTCCAGGCACTGTCCATAGTGCAGCCGGGCGAACAGCAGCTCGTCGGCGGTCAGCTTGGACGTGTCCTTTTGGGTGTACAGGGCGTAGTAGACCTTGGCGGCCTGGGCCCACTGCTCGTGGTCCTCGTAGATCTTGGCGATCTCGATGGCCACGGACTGGGCGTTGTCCTTGTCGGGGAACGCCGCCATGTACTGCTGGTAGTTCTTGATGGCGGCCTGCCACTCGCCCATGGACTTGCGGAACAGGGCGGAGCTGTAGATGGCGTCCGCGGCGATCTCGTGGTCCTTGTCCAGGCTGAAGAGCTTCTCGTACCAGCGAGCTGCTTCGCTGAAGTTGGCGATGGATTCGTAGTCAAAGGCCAGCGACGCCACGGTGTCGTCGTAGAACTTGGACTTGGGGAAGTTCTCGATGAGCAGGTGGCGGGTCTCCATGGTGACCTCGCGCTTCTCCTCGTCGTGGTAGTAGACAGCCGCGTTGTTCAGGGCGACGTCTGCGACCTCGGACTCGGGGAACTCCGCGTAGAAGGCCCGGTAGCCGTCTGCGGCCTTGACCTTGTCGGAGTCCGATGCGAACCCGACTTCGATGAGCTTGAAGCTGGACCTCTCGTAGACGTTGTAGACCTCCTTCTTGAAGGCCGATGAGCCCAGGCCCTCCTGGTCGTAGAAGGCCTTGGAGACGTCCTTGAGGTTGGTCCAGTCCTCGACCAGGGCGAAGGAGTCCAGGATCAGGTTTGCGGCCTGTTCGGACTGCTTGGCCTTGGGGTTCATGGCGATGACGATCCGGAAGCGGTCCGACGCCTCCTTGAACTGGTTCTTGTTGTAGAGCAGGTACGCCGACCGGTAGATGATCTTCTGGGTCTTGCTCTCGTCTGGGAACAGCGTCGTGTACTGGTCCAGAGCGGCCAGCAGCTTCTGCTCGTTCTCGGAGAGCTCGACGGCCTCGGTGCTCTTGCCGGGGGCGCGGCCGATGCCGCCGTCGCGCTTGACCAGCTCGTCGGCGGCGAAGATGGCGGACTCGGAGCAGAACTTCGAGTGCTTGCCGTTCTTGTCGATCGAGACGACCTGCATGTACTGGGTGTACGCGTCGTCGTACTTCTTGATCTTGTAGAGGAGCTCGGCGAACTCGTAGCGCATGTCGTAGGCGTACTTGGAGTCCGGGAACTCGGTGAGGTAGACCGTGTACGCCTTGTGGGCGAGCACGTAGAGCTCCTTGGCCTCGCGTCCGCCCTTTAGCTTGCGGGCCTTCTCGTGGTAGCCGCTGGCGATCTTGCGGAGGTTCTTCTCCAGCATGTTCTGGGCGGCCTGGATGCTGTCCGGCTCGGCGGCGTTGGCCCGGGCCCAGGCGCTGGACTTGCCATAGGTCTTGAGCATCCGGTCGACCTCGGCGACGACCTCCTGGCTCTTGCCCATCTTCTCGTAGGCCTTGACGATCTCGTTCTGGTATTCGGGCGCGTCCGGGTTCTGCGGGTCCTCGGCGATCAGCCGCCGGTAGGTCTGGATGCACTGCTCGAACTTGCCCTGCTCGAAGTAGGTGCTGCCCAGCCGCATGAGCATCGACCGGATCAGGTCCTTCTTGCCCAGCTTGGTGAAGTAGGCGTAGGCCTCGTCCATCTCGCCGGCGTCGGCGAAGAATCGGACCAGGTCCTTGAGGGCTTCTTCCTGGAGGGTGATGCGGGACTTCTTGGCGCCTTCGGTCCCGTCATTGGCGGCCATCGAGTAGGCCACGACGGTCTTCATCGTGTCGATGGACTTGCCGTATTCGCCGACGTTGTAGTAGCACCACGCCAGCTTGTACATGGCGAAGGGGTACTTCTCGGAGTCGCGGTAGGCCGCGGCCTTCTGGTAGGCCCGCAGTGCCTTGTAGGCGTTGTTGTTGTCGAAGTAGTACTCGCCGATCTGCACGTAGGCGT
>CAZFLE010000037.1:0-54519 GCA_964519895.1 uncultured Enterobacterales bacterium
GCGACCTTGTCCACCAGGGTGTCCTGGGGGGCCTCGAAGGCGAAGTCGTAGCGGTTGGTGGTGCGCACGAACGCCCCGGGCTCTCCGATGAAGGGCCGCGCAATGACCCTTGCGACCCGGTAGCGGCTCACCACCTCGAAGGCCTCGCGGCACCAGCGGTGCAGGGTGTCGACAGGGACCAGGTCCTCGTGGGCCGCGACCTGGAACACCGAGTCAGACGACGTGTAGACGATCGGCCGCCCCGTGGCCAGGTGCTCGGCACCGAGCTGCTCCAGGATCACCGTGCCCGACTCGGCGTAGTTCCCGAGCGGCGCGACCCCGGTGATGGCTGTGAAGGCGTCGATGATCTCGGGCGGGAAGCCGTCGGGGTACTCCCGGAAGCGCTCGCTCACCGGCACGCCGCAGAGCTCCCAGTGGCCCGAGATCGTGTCCTTGCCATTGCTGGCCTGGGTCGCACGACCATGAGCCGCTGTCGGTGAAGCCACAGCGGGCACGTTGTGCAGGGGCCGGATGTTGCCCAGCCCCATGGCCTGGAGGTGGGGCACCCGCAGCGTGCCTGCGTGCTCGGCCACGTGGCCCAGGGTGTCGGCCCCCGCGTCGCCCCAGAGCGCGGCATCCGGCATTTCTCCGGCGCCCACCGAGTCCAGGACGAGCAGAGTGGCTCGCAACTAGATGGCCTCGGCATGCGTAGTGAGCCGGTGCGCGAGGCAACTTTCGTTCCTGTTGGTCTGGCGGGGCCGCAGGCATGGCCGAGTCATTCCAAGCGCCCCGCGGGGCCGACAGGGGCGGAAGGGGTCCGCGCAACGGCTTGCTACTCGTGCCGAGGTCATCTAGTAGGACCCCTTGGCCTGGCCGCCGGAGACGATCGCGACCGACGCCGAGGCCCCGAGGCGCGTGGCACCTGCCGCCAGCATCTTGTGGGCGTCGCCCAGGTTGCGCACGCCACCAGAAGCCTTGACGCCCATGTCCGGGCCGACGACGCTCCGCATCAGGGCGATGTCCTCGGCGGTGGCGCCGCCGCCACCGAAGCCCGTGGAGGTCTTCACGAACGCGGCGCCAGCAGCCTTGGACAGGGCGCAGGTCGCGACCTTTTCCTCCTGGGTCAGCTTGGAGGTCTCCAAGATGACCTTGACCGGGCGCCCCTGGGCCGCCACCACGACCTCGTGGATGTCCCGTAGCACCAGGTCGTAGTCCCCGGACTTGAGGGCTCCGATGTTGACGACCATGTCGATCTCGGCCGCACCCAGGCGCACGGCCTCGCGGGTCTCGGCGGCCTTGGCAGCGGTGACGGCGGCCCCGAGGGGGAAGCCGATGACACAGATGGGCATCACCCCAGTGCCCGCCAGCATGGACACCGCCAGCGGCAGCCACGTGGTGTTGATGCACACCGACGCGAAGCTGTGCTGGGCCGCTTCGGTGCACACACGCTCGATGTCCGCCCGCGTGGCATCGGGCTTGAGCATGGTGTGGTCGATGGCCCGCGCGACGTCGCCCACCGTGCCCTGGACCGGCGAGCCATCGGTGCCGATGCGCACGCCGCTGCCGGTCCAGTGACGCAGGCTGGCCTGGTCCTGCCAGATGCCGCGCAGGACCGGGTTGGGGGGCACGTCTTGCTGCTGCAGCCGGGCTTGGACCCGCCGCGCGATGGTGTCGACCAGCTCGTCGATGTCGGCCAACCGGGCCTCCTGGCGTCACAGATCCGCCGCCCGCATCCTATCGTGGAGGCAGCGGGCCGGCCCCTGGCCCGGTGCTATCGTGGCCGTGCTGCGAGCCACAGCAAAGGTGTCCACGATGCCGCTGTCCACCCTGACCAGCATCCTGCTGCTCACCGCGGCCCATGCAGGCGACCGCTCCGCGACCCTGGCCTGGACCAGCAGCGCCGAGGACCTGGGGGCGCCGTTCGCCACCGTCGATCTGGCCAGCTCGCAAGGCACCGATCTCGGCCTGGGCACCGGGGACTCTGCCACGGTCAGCCTGGGCTGGGCCTTTCCCTTCGGGGGCAGCAGCTACACGTCGGTCACCGTGCACAGCCACGGCATCATCGAGCTGAGCGGCGAGCCCGGCGCCCGCGGGGCCAGCGGCGCCTGTGTCGACGGCACCCAGACCGGGCTGTTCCTGGCGCCATGGTGGCGAGACTGGGACCTGGACCTGGCCGGCGCTGTGTACGTCAAGGACTTCGGCAGCTCCCTGGCGGTCCAGTGGTCGGACCTGGAGATCGCCGGTGGCACCGGCTCGATGCAGTTCACCGCCTGGCTGTTCGAGAGCGGCGAGGTCGTGTTCAGCTACGAAGACACGTGGAATGGGGTCAGCGCGGACTCTCGGGGGAGCGACGGCGCGGTCGGCCTCCAGGACGGCGTGAGCGACGTGGCCTGGAGCTGCGACGAAGCCGCGCTGAACAGCGGGGCCTCGATCTGGGTCACGCCCATGGGGCTGCGGCACTTCCAAGACGCGGTCTCGGTCAGCGACCACGCAGACACCGTCTGGACCGGCGAGGCCACTGGCGACGAAGCCGGCCTGTCCCTCGCCGGGGCCGGCGACGTGGACGGCGACGGCGTCGCCGATCTGTGGGTCGGCGCCCCTGGGGCCGACGTGGCCTACCTGATCACCGACACCGCCAGCGGCGCCGTCAGCCTGGCCGATGCTGCTGCGACCGTCACAGGCCCGTCCGGATCGCGGCTGGGCGACGCCGTCTCCGGCGGCCAGGACTTCGACGCCGACGGCGTGCCCGACGCGCTCTTCGGCGCCCCCCAGGACGACGACGGCGGCAACAACGCCGGTGCCGCCTTCCTGGTGCTTGGCACGAGCCTGTCCGGCGCCCAGAGCACCGACGACGCCGACGCGATCTGGACCGGAGAGGACCTGAGCGACTTTGCTGGCAACAGCGCCGTGCTGGTGGGAGACGTCGACGGCGACGGCTACGCCGACGCGCTCATCGGGGCGCCGAACCACGACGGCGCGGCGAGCAATGCCGGCGCCGCCTACCTGGTCCGGGGAAGTGCGGGTCCCGCGTCGGGCGGGCTGGGCAGCGCCGACGCGATCCTCCTGGGCGAGGCGTCCGCCGACTACGCGGGCTTCACCGTGGCCGCGGCGGGCGACGCCGACAACGACGGTGCCGACGACTGGCTCGTGGGGGCCTACGGTGCCGACGACGGCGGCAGCGGCGCCGGCGCTGTCTACTTGGTGTCCGGCAGCGACGTGGGCCTGGGTAGCCAGTCCCTGGGCGACTTCGATCGGGTCGACGGTGCCGTGGCCAGCGGCAGTGCGGGCCTGGGCCTGGGCAGCGGCGACGCAGACGGCGACGGCGTGGTCGACGTCCTGGTGGGCACCCCCACGGCCGACACCCAGGCCGGCGGGGTAGACCTGCTGCTGGCCGACGGGGCTTGGCCCACCAGCCTGGGCAACGCCGACGGCAGCCTGGCGGGCAGCTCCGGCGAGCGCCTGGGCTACGGCCTGGGGGTGCTGGACCTGGGGGACGGCGTGCTGGCCGTGGTCGCCGGCGCCTACAGCAACAACGACGCCGCCAGCAGCGCCGGTCAGATCTACCTGGTCCCGACCGACGACATGTCCGACACCGCGGCCGACGCGGCCCGGGGCAGCGTCTCCGGGCCCGCCGCGAGCGCCTACCTGGGCCGCAGCCTGGTGGTCATGGATCGCGACGGCGACGGGTGGGACGACCTGGTGGGTGGCGCATGGGGGGCCGACGGAGACGCGGCGACAGCCGGCGCCATCTACCTGGTGCCCGGGCGGCCGACCTGGCCCGACGCCGACGGTGACGGCTTCATCAGCGATGCGTTGGGTGGCAACGACTGCGACGACGACGACGCGAGCTACTCCCCTGGCCTGCCCGATGACTGCGACGGCATCGATCAGGACTGCAACGGGTCCATCGACGACGGCTGGCCCGACACCGACGGCGACGGCACGGCGGACTGCATCGACTCAGAGGACTGCGACTCCGCCGACAACGACGGCGACGGCACGGTCGACGAGGACACCCCGGACACCGACGGCGACGGGACCTGCGACGCCCTGGACAGCGAGGACTGCGACGGGCTGGACAACGACGGCGACGGCACGGCCGACGAGGACTTCCCGGACTCGGACTTCGACGGCACAGCCGACTGCCTGGACGTCGAGGAGTGCGACGGCCTGGACAACGACGGCGATGCCGGCGTGGACGAGGGCTACGCCGACACCGACGGCGACGGTCGCGCCGACTGTGTGGACAACGAGTCCTGCGACGGGCTGGACAACGACGGCGACGGCGCGGTCGACGAAGGCCACCCGGACACCGACGGCGACGGCATCGTGGACTGCCTGGACACCGAGGACTGCGATGCACTGGACAACGACGGCGACGGCACCGTCGACGAGGACACCGCCGACATCGACGGCGACGGCATCTGCGACCAGCTCGACACCGAGTCCTGCGACGCCCTGGACAACGACGGCGACGGCGCCATCGACGAGGACTACAACGACAGCGACGGCGACGGCCTGGCGGACTGCCTGGACGGCGAGGACTGCGACGGCGTGGACAACGACGGCGACGGCGAGGCGGACGAGGGCTACTCGGACACCGACTTCGACGGCCTGGCGGACTGCGTCGACACCGAGGAGTGCGACGGGCTCGACAACGACGGCGACGACTGGTTCGACGAAGGCTTCAACGACAGTGACCACGACGGCCTGATCGACTGCCTGGACGGCGAGGACTGCGACGGGCTGGACAACGACGGCGACGGTGCCGCCGACGAGGGCTACCCGGACACGGACCTGGACGGCGCCAGCGACTGCATCGACGTCGAGGAGTGCGACGGCGTGGACAACGACGGCGACACCAAGATCGACGAGGGCTTCGCCGACGCCGATGCCGACGGCACGCCGAACTGCGTGGACGACACGCCCTGGCCCGTGGAGTACGAGGAAGTGGCCGAAGACGCGAGCACCGGGCGGTGCAGCAGTGTGGGCGCGGTCGACCGCGGCGCCGGGGGCTGGCTGCTCCTGGGGCTGGTGGGGGTGGTGCTGCGGCGCCGGTCGCGCAAGGCCGGCTGACCGCTCAGCGCGGCACCAGCGGCACCAGCGGCACCACAGCGTCCAACAGCCCGTCCACCGCCCACGCCGTCAGCTGTCCCGAAGGCGAGCCCAGCCAGACCTCGAGACCGTGGGTGGCCCCGGGAGGCTCCAAGAGCAACGCCAGCACGCTCTCCTGGTGAAGCCGGGCCAGGAGCCGGCGGCTCTGCTCGGCGAAGACCAGCTCGTCGCCGCCCCCGTGGACCAACAGGGTCGGCGGGCAGTCCGGTCCGACGTGGTGCATCGGGCTGGCCGCTGCGAAGGCCTCTGGCGCGGTCGCCGGCGTGCCGCCCAGGAAGGCGGACAGGGTCCCAGGGGTGTCGAGCACCCAGGGGCTCGTGGGGTGTTCCCAGCTCCAGTGGAGGTCCGTCGGGGCGTAGAGGGCCACCACGCCGCGAATGGCCGGGTCCCGGCGGGTATAGGCGGCCAGGAGCGCCAGCTGCCCTCCGGCGCTGCGGCCGTAGAGCACGATTCGACCGGCGTCGACCCCCAGCTCGCCGGCGTGGGCCTGCAGGAAGTCCAGCGCCTGCCCCACGTCCTCGTGCTGGGCGGGAAACACGCTGTCGGGCACCAGGCGGTAGTTCACCGCGGCCACGGCGTAGCCTCGGGCCGCGATCCGGTGGTAGCTGCTGGCCAGCTGGCTGCTGTCACCGCTGTTCCAGGACCCACCGTGGATGGCGACCACCAGGGGCCGCGGAGGCTGGGCGCCGCCGCCGTACAGGTCCAGGGTCAGGCCGTCGGCGTAGGTGTGGGTGGTCACGGGGCCCCGGCGCGGGCCCGAGCGGACCAGGCCGCGCAGCGAGAGCGGCGACCGGTTCGGGCCGGCGGCACCGAAGGCGTCCCGAAAGCGCCCGGGAAGCGCGCGGGCGACCGACAGCGACCGCACCAGCGGCACCAGGAACAGCACCGCGGCAGCCGTGGACAGCGCCGGGATCCACCAGCCCTGCCCAGCCAGCCAGCCCGCTGCGCCGGTGATGAGCGCGGCAGCGGCGAACAGGTGGCCGCCCTCGGTCATGCCCACCCGGGGCATCCACAGGGCACCCACCGGTGCGCGGAACACCGCCAGCAGGGACGCGCACGCCAGCGCCGCTACGAGCAGGGTCCACGCCATCAGATGTTGATGTTGCTGCGCAGGGTCTCGACGTCGAAGCCCAGCTCCGCCAGCGCTTCCCGGCGTGCAGCGAGCCGCTCCTTGAGCCCCCGGGGCATGTCTCCGGACTCGTCGCGGAGCACGAAGCCGTGGCGGACCCGGCTCAGGTAGTTGGCGAAGAACAGCTGGTAGGCGGCCTGCCAGGGCGGTGGGCGCCGGTCGAAGGGTCGGTCGGGCCGAGCCAGGGCTTCGCGGACCCGGCGATCGGGCAGACCGGCGCCGCCGGTGTCCAGGTCTCCGATGCCGTCGTGCATGCGGTCGTTGGCCCAGGTGTGCGCAAAGGTCGCCTGGAAGATGACATAGGTGCACAGGCTGGCGAGCGCCTCGAAGTCCTCGGGCTCCGGGTCCCGGGTGCGGCGAGTGACCGGCGGCAGCGCCCGCACGACCCCGCCGATGCGGACCCGCTCGGGGCCCGCGGGCTGGCTGTGGAGGGGCACGCCGTCGGGTTCACGCCGGGGCGCTGTCCACGGCACGCTGTGGAACACCAGATCCTGGGAGAGCGCGAAGACCTCGTTCCAGTGGAGGGCGATGGCGTCCCACTCCTGCTCCAGCACCTCGTGCACGTGACCGGCGATGACCTCCCACACGATGGCCGCCGCCCGCCCGGCACGGTCCCCCGACCACAGCGGTGGGCGGGGTCGGTCGGTCCAGCTGGCCCGCCCCAGGTGGGTGACGAACAGTCTGGTGGCCGAGTCCGCCGACAGCGCCGAGTTGACGCACAGCACGCCTGTCTCGCCGAAGATGTTGCCGTCCCCCTGCTCGTTGATCGCCTGGACCTCCTTGAGGTGCGGCACCAGCAAGGCCCGGAGCGGGCTGTGCCGAAGTCGCTTCTGGACGGCCACCGCGTACTGCTCCATGTTCAGGTGGCAGGCGACGAAGTGCGCGAGCGCTTGGCCCTCCAGCGTCACGCTGTTGTTCACCAGCAGCCGGGCCAGGTCCCAGCCGTCGTCTGTGGGGGAGACGTGGCACACGGGCTCCAGCACCACCTCGGCGGCCTGGACCGTCGTGTCCCGCAGCTGCAGATCGATGCCCTCGAGCCGGAGCCCCCCTTCGTCGAGACGGGCCCACAGGGTGCTGTTGGCCAGGGCCAGTGGCCCCTCGAAGCGGGCGTGGTCCCAGCAGAATCGCGCAAAGATCCGCTCGGGCCTCGCCGGGTCGCGGAACCAGGGCACCGGGTAGAAGCCATTCACCACCAGGTCCACGAACACCGCGTCCGTGCGGCTGCTGCCGGGTTCGTCGGCCTCGCAGCTCTGGGTGAGGTTTCGAGGGTAGTCCGCTTGGACCTTCTGGGGGGTCAGCAGGCCCAGGGCGTGCAGCTTGCGGTGCTTGACGTAGTTGGCAAAGATCCGCACGGACACGGCGCCGCACATGGTGCGGAAGCGTCCGAGGGTGTAGCCCTGCGGAGGGCTGCCGCCCGGCTTGGCGACCCGGGGAAGGACCGTGCCCAGGCGGTGGTCCCAGTCCGGGTCTTGCCCGCGCCGGAGCCAGCCCCGGACCCTCTGCGAGGTCGCGTAGACCCGGGTGCGCACCAGGGCGAGCGCATTGGGGTGGCTGGCGCTCGGCGCCGGCACCAGGCCCAGCGAGCGCGGCTGGCGCCCCACGTTGAAGCGCAGCCCTTCGGTCTGATCCGGGGAGAGCACGCTGTCCAGGGTGATGCGCAGCAGGTCGTGCCACGGATGGCTGACGGCCTCCCAGGCCAAGCCGCTGTGGAAGACCCGGTCGGTGGTGGCCGGGCCCGGCTCGTGGACCTGGAGCTGGAGCCGGTAATGGACCGGGGCCTGCAGCAGGGCTTCGCCAAAGGACTGGCACAGGTAGTCGGGCGAGCGGTCGTCCTGGGGGTCCGCCTGGTTCAGCCAGGGGTCCTCGTCGGTCCGCAGGTTGGCGGGCACGGGCCCATCGGGCACGAGCCGATAGCGCACGTAGAGCGCCAGGCCGTCCGGTCGGCACCAGCGATAGGTCAGCTGGCCGTAGTAGTCCAGGTGGCTGTAGCAGCTGGGGCCCCGGGTGAGGGCATCCAGCGCGGCAGGCCGGGCCAGGGGGAAGCGCTCCTCGTAGGCTCGCAGACCATCCGGGCCCCGGGCGTTGAGTCGCAGGAAGGCGACGAAGCTCTCCAGGTCCCAGAACGCAGAGGTCGCGCCCGTGTTCATCGGCATGTCGAACCAGCCGCGGTCCCCGAGACCGCCCAGGCGCAGGGTCGCGCTGCGGATGTCCCGGCGGCGCCCGTCGGCGAAGCTCAGGTTGCCGTGGCGCACCACTGCCGGGAAGACCCTTCCTGGCTGGAAGAAGTCGTGGGCGGGCAGCCCGGGCGAGTCCAGGACCTCGGCGTGGCCTGTCGCGGCGACGCCGCGGGCGTGGGTCGCCCGCCGGCGGGTCAGGCCGCTGAGCAGGCCGAAGAGCCCCCCGAGCGCCGCGCTGGCAAGCCGCAACCGCCAGGGCTCGCCGGGGGGGAGCCAGGGTTCCAGCGCTGGCTCGAGCCAGGGGGTCGGGTCGGCAGCGGGTCGGGCCTGGGGGGTGGGGGCAAGGACAGGGCGCATGTGCACTGCATCGGACCTAGTCCTTCGACCGTTTACCCTGAGTTGGCATGACTCCGAGCAAGCCGTCTCGACCCCCGGCCGGACGCTGCGGCGCCAGCGCCAAGAGCGGAGTTCAGCGCCACTTGAGAGCGGCAGGCGGAAGTTCAGGTTGACTTGACCGCTCGCGGACCCTCAGGCCGCAGCGCGACCCGCAGCCTGCACGACAGTCACCGCCTCACGGACCTCGCGACGCACCACCGGTGCCTCCCCACCCCGCTGCATCCGGGCCACTGCAGCCACGGCCGCCAACATGAGACGCCCTCCCAGGGGCATGGGCGAGGCGCTCGCGTTCCGAGGGCTGATGAGGTTCATTTCGGGCTCCGCTGGCTGTACTCAGGACATCGGATCGACGGATGGCCAGGGTGAGTCACCCCGTGTCACGGATCCAAGGGACAGACCCCCTCCCTCAGCCCGCGAAGTGCGCCTCGACCGCGCCCAGCTCAGGCGGCACGTCGATGGGCTCGCCCCCCGCGCGCTGGGCACCCACCACGTCCTTGAGCCCGCTGCCGGTCACCACGGCGATCGCCGAGCCGCCCGGCCAGGCCTTGCGCAGACCCGCCACGGCGGTGACCCCCGCCGGCTCGCCATAGACCCCACCCAGCCGAGCACAGTCCCGCATGGCGGCGTCGATCTCGTCGTCGCTGACCAGGACCATCTCGCCCCCGGACTCCCGCACGGCGGTGACCGCCCGCCGCCAGTTCCTGGGCACACCCACGGAGATGCTGTCGGCGAGGGTGTCGGCCACCGCCGCGTTGGGCGCCCGGGCGGGCCCTTGGTCCCCCCCGCTCTGCCACTCGTTGAACACCGCCGGCGAGCGCTCGGACTGGACCCCGAGCAGGCGGGGCAGCCGCTCCAGCACACCCAGGCGGTACATCTCCTGGAGCCCCTTCCAGATCCCGGCGATGGTGCACCCGTCGCCGACGCTCACCGCCACCCAGTCCGCGGCTTCGGCCTCGCCGAGCTCCAGCCCACAGGTCTTCTTGCCTTCGACCAACATGGGGTTCACGGAGGCGTTGCGGTCGTACCAGCCGAAGCGCTCGATGGCCTGGGCGCACAGGTCATAGGCCTGGTCGTAGGAACCCCGCACCCGGAACACCGTCGCCCCGAAGACCTGGAGCTGGGCGACCTTGGGAGCGGGCGCCCGCTCCGGCACGAAGATCACGGCCTGGGTGCCCAGGGCGGCACACATCGCCGCCAGACTCGAAGCGGCATTGCCGGTCGACGCACAGGCCGCCGTCCGGCCATTGGCCAGCACCGCCCCCACCCAGCTCGCCCGGTCCTTGAGCGAGCCCGAAGGGTTGCGGCCGTCGTCCTTGAGCCGCAGGCGGTCCAGGCCCAGCTGGAACGCCAGGCGCGGCGCCTCGACCAGCGGCGTGTCGCCGACGGGCGGTGCCGGCAAGGCCAGGTGCTCCGGCACCGGCAAGAGCGGCAGGAAGCGCCGGATGCCCACCCCCGGCCCCTCCGTCGGCTTCGCCAGAGGCCGATGCACCTCGAGGATGCCCCACGGGCCACAAGCCGCACAGGTCTTCTGGGTGGGATCGGCGGACTCGGTGCCGCAGACGGAACAGCGCAGGGTCAGCTCGAGCATGGCCGGCATCGTAGACCGCGCGGCTGGCACGGTCGGGCCCGCCGTGTTCAGATTCCCGCCCCGACCACGGAGTCCCCATGATCCTGGGCCCCACCTATGCCGAGATGCGCGACCCCTGCCGGCGAGACCCGGGCTTCCGCCAGGCCGTGCGCGACGCCGACCTGCTGGACCCCCTGAAGCTCCACGACATCCGCTGGGTCGGCGACGACGGCCAGGTCCGCGCCTGGGTCGTGCCGCCCGCCCTGACGGGTGTCGAAGCCCCCATCGCGCTCATCCTGGGCAACGGCTTTCCCACCGGCGCCCACAAGGTCGGAGCGGCCTACTGCTGCGTCATCGAGGACCAGCTCTCGGGCCTGCTGACCCCGGGAGAGCACACCCTGGTCTTCCCCAGCACCGGCAACTACGGCATCGGCGGCAGCTGGGTCGGTCCCCGCATGGGCTACCGCTCCACCGTCGTGCTGCCCGAGGAGATGAGCGCCGAGCGCTTCGAGATGATCCGCGGCTTCGGCGCCGACGTGATCGCGACCCCGGGCTGCGAGTCCAACGTCAAGGAGATCTACGACGAGGTCTGGCGCCTCAAGCAGCGCCCGGAGATCCGCGTGCTCAATCAGTTCGAGGCGATGGGCAACTACCGCTTCCACCGCGGAGTCACAGGTCCTGCGGTCGCGCAGCTCGCCGCCGACCTGGGCCACGGCCGGGTCGCGGCCTTCGTGTCCGCCATGGGCTCAGGCGGCACCATCGCGGCCGGCGATCACCTGAAGGCCCTCTACGACACGGCCATCGTCGGCGTCGAGCCGGTCCAGTGCCCCACCCTCTACAACGCCGGCTACGGCGGACACCGCATCGAGGGCATCGGCGACAAGCACGTCACGTGGGTGCACAACGTCATGAACATGGACCTGTTGTGCTGCGTCGACGACGACAGCTGCGTGGCCTATCTCCAGCTGCTCCAGGAGGGCGCCGACGTGGTCGCCGCCGAGCTGGGCCTGACCCAAGCCGACGTGGACGGCTGGCGGGACAACCTGGGCGTGTCGGGCCTCTGCAACCTGCTGGGCGCCATCAAGACCGCCAAGGCCCTGCAGTTCGGCCCCGACGACCTGGTCGTGACCGTCGCCACCGACGGCTTCGACCGCTACCCGTCGGTCCTACGGGACCTGGACGCCCGCGTCGGACCCCAGACGCGAGACGTCGCGCTGCGCCG
Source organism: uncultured Enterobacterales bacterium (assembly GCA_964519895.1). Lineage (GTDB taxonomy): Bacteria > Myxococcota_A > UBA796 > UBA796 > CAJQPC01 > CAYFPX01. Next base: position 11,586 of record CAZFLE010000037.1, read on the forward strand.
GCTGGGCGCCCTGCAAGCGACCGGCTCCGACTGGGTCCAGGAGGGCACCGCCTACCACCGCCGCCGCTGGCACAACCAGAAGTACTACACCTGGGTCGAGCAGCAGCAGCGCACGGTCGACGACCTCGAAGCCCTGGCCGACCCCGCGTTCTGGGAGGCCCAGGCCGCCCGCATTTCCGAGATCGACCGCCAGATCCTGGCTGCCCGAGGAGCCTGAGTGGATCTGCCCGTCCCAGCGATCGACGCCTGGATCCAGCACCCCACCCCCGCGTTCCTGGGCCACGAGATGTTCGCCACGCTGCTGCGCTGGATGGGGCTGACCGAGGTGCCCGACCACGTCCCTGTCGCGCTCACCGTGGCGGCCCTGGACGCAGCCGGCGTCGACCGAGGCCTGCTCAGCGCCTGGTGGGGGCCCGACGGCCCCATGATCACCAACGACGAGGTCGCCGCGATGTGCGCCGCCCACCCGGGCCGCTTCCGCGGCGTCGCCAGCGTGGACCTGCGCCGCCCCATGGCAGCCGTCGCCGAGCTGCGCCGCTGCGTGACCGAGCTGGGCTTCGTGGGCCTGCGCGTCCTGCCCTGGCTCTGGGAGCGGCCGCCCGACCACCGGCTCTACTACCCGCTGTACGCCGCCTGCGTGGAGCTGGGCGTGCCCTTCTGCCTCCAGGTCGGCCACACCGGCCCCATGCGCACCAGCGAGACCGGCCGGCCCATCCCCTACCTGGACAACGTGGCCCTGGACTTCCCCGAGCTCACCCTCGTCGGCGGGCACATCGGCTACCCCTGGACCGACGAGATGATCGCGCTCGCGACCAAGTACCCGAACGTCTACATCGACACGTCGGCCTACAAGCCCAGTCGCTACCCCCAGAGCCTGGTGAGGTACCTGCGCCGACACGGGCGCCACAAGGTGCTCTTTGGCAGCAACTTCCCCATGATCCAGCCCGCGGCGGCCCTGGCCCAGGTGCCGGAGCTGGGCCTGGACGCCGAAGCCACCCGGCTCTTCTTGCGAGACAACGCGCTGCGGGTCTTCGGCCTGGACGATCCGAGGGACGCAACCACCCCTGCCGCGGGCTAACTTCCCGTGATGGGCGGCTTACTTCCCTGGCTGGTGCTGGCGTGCTCCGGGTCTGCGGACCTGGAGATCCCGACCGCCGTCGTCGAGCAGGGCGAGTTCCAGGTCACCCTCGACATCCCCGGCGAGCTCAAGGCAACCGAGTCGATGTCCATCTCTGTGCCGGATCTACGGCGCCAGGCCAAGGTCACCTGGATCGTCGACGAAGGCGCCCGGGTGGCCGAGGGCGACCTGATGGTCACCTTCGACGACACCGAGCTCGCCACCGACCTGGTCTCCAGTCGCACCAGCTGGGAGATCGCCACCACCAAGAACCAGCAGAAGCGGGCCCAGCTCAAGGTCCGCCTCAAGGACCTCGAGAACGCCGTCACCCGGGCCGAGCTGGCCCTGGAGCGGGCGCAGATGCGGGTGACCGAGTCCGAGACCGTTCCTCGGGTGGACCGCGAGAGCGCCCGCATCGACGTGCAAGAGGCCGAGCTCCAGGTCGCCGCCGCCCAGGCCAACCTGGAGTCCGCCCGGCTGGAAGGCGAAGCCGAGCTCCACCTGCTCAACCTCGAGGCCCAGCGGGAACAAGCCAAGGTCGACGCCGCCAAGCGCCGACTGGACAACACCCAGGTGTACGCGCCCGCGTCGGGCCTGGTCATCAAGCCGCGGATCTGGAAGGGCGGCTCCCGGGGTCCGGTGGTCGCCGGCGACTCCGTGTGGAGCGGAGCGAACATCATCGAGCTGCCGGACCTGGCCGAGATGGAGGTCGAGGCCTGGGTGCACGAGGTCGACGCCGGCAAGATCGCCCAGGACATGTCGGTGACCGTGGTCATCGACGCCTTCCCCGACCCGCCGCTGCCGGGCGCGGTCACCCGGGTCGCCGACCTGGCTGTCGAGCGGGATCGCAACAGCGACGTGAAGCACCTGGAGGTCACGGTGGCCCTGGGCCAGACCGAAGACTTCATGAAGCCCGGCATGACCGTGCGGGCCGAAGTCCTGCTCGAGACCGTGCCCGACGTGCTGAGCATCCCCCTCGAAGCCGTGTTCACCGACGACGCCGGCGCCCACTCGGTCCAGGTCCAGGACGGCCGGGGCTGGCGGCGGCAGCCGGTGGCGCTGGGCGCCGCCAACGACACCCACGTGGTGATCAACAATGGCCTGGTCCAGGGCCAGTTCGTGGCGCTGCTCGACCCGGAAGAGCTCCAGGACGCCGGCAAGCCGGGCGAAGGCAAGGGCGGCTCCGGCGCAGCGGTGGCCGGCACTCCGTAGCGCGAGAGAACCAGATGCTCTCCACCCTGCGGGATCTGGCCCTCGAGGGCCTGGACGGGCTGATGGCCCACCGGGTGCGGTCGCTCCTGTCGACCCTGGGCATCCTGTTCGGGGTGGCGGCGATCATCGGCATCCTGTCCATCGGCGAGGGCGCCAAGCGCGAGCAGGAGCGCATGATCGCCCAGCTCGGCATCCTGAACTTCCAGATCCAGGCCCGGGACCTCGACGACGAAGATGACGACGTCAAGAAGGAAATCCTGCGCAAGTCCGAGGGGCTCTCGTCCCGGGACGTGCGAGCGCTCCGGGCCGCGCTGCCCGACGCAGAGCACGTGGGCGGCATGGTCGAGGTGCGACTGCGGGACGTGGTGCCTCGGCCCCCGGACGGCGCTCGCATCTACCTGATGGGCGCCGAGCCCGAGTACCTGGCCAGCTCGAACCTGGTGCTGCTCCGCGGGCGCAAGCTGACCCAGCTGGACGAACAGAGGGTCGCCCAGGTGGCCCTGCTCGGCCGGGGGGTGGCCCAGGACCTGTTCAACACCCAGCGCGTGATCGGCGAGCGGGTGCGGCTGGGCAGCGTGTGGGTCACGGTGGTCGGGGTCGTGACCGACGGCTCGGGCACCGAAGGCGAGGCGTCGGTCGAGGGCATCGAGCTCCGGGACCGCAACCGCGACGTGATCCTGCCGCTCTCCACCGCCAACCAGCGCTTCCGGCGATCCGACGAGCTGGCCGAGCTCTCGGAGATCCAGGTCTCGGTCGGCGCGCCCCTTCAGGTCCTCGGGCACTCGATGCTGGCCCGACGCATCATCGACCGGCTGCACCGGGACCAACCGGACACAAGCTGGACCGTGCCCATCGAGCTCCTGACCCAGTCCCAGGAGCAGCAGCGCATCTTCAACCTGGTCATGGGTCTGATCGCCGGGATCTCCCTGCTCATCGGCGGCATCGGAATCATGAACATCATGCTGGCCAGCGTGTTGGAGCGGACCCGGGAGATCGGCATCCGCCTGGCGGTCGGCGCCACCCCCTGGGACATCCGGATGCTCTTCCTGAGCGAAGCGACCCTGATCAGCCTGGTCGGTGGCGTGCTGGGCGTGGCCGCCGGCTACGGCATCTCGGCAGGGGTGGCAGCATTCACAGGATGGGCCACGGCGGTTCCGGTCTGGGCTGTGGTCCTGGCCGCCATGCTGTCGATGGCCGAGGGGGTGCTCTTCGGGCTGCTGCCGGCCCAACGGGCTGCCCGGCTGCCGCCGGTGCTGGCGATTCGCGCCGGCTGATCAATCGACCAGCGAGCCCTCGATCCGGCGGAGCTCCAGCAGCGAGGTCTGGAGATCGATCTGTGCCCGCAGACGCTCCAGCTGCGCTGCGTCCAGGTTCTCCAGGGAGCGAATGGCGTCCCGCGTGGAGCCCTGGCCCTCCTGGAGCAGCTCCTGGTCGGCGGCCAGGGCCGCTCGCGCGGCCTGGACGGTCTGCTCGGTCAGCACGACCCGAGAGCGATCCCTCCGGACGGCCCGGACCGCGCTCTCGACGCGCAGCACCAGGTCCTGCTCCGCCGCCTCGAGGCCCAAGAGCGCACTCTCCTCGGCGAGCCGGGCCCGACTGGCTGTGGCCCTGGGGCTCCGGGCGGGCAGCGGCACCGACAGATCCACGCCGACCGCCCAGCTCGGGTAGAGCACGCCGGTGACCTGGCCCCGAGCGTCGCCAGCGCTCGGGGCGGTCCCGCTGAAGCCCACCGAGCCCACGACGTCGAGATCCGGCAGCGCCCCGTTCACCGCGACCTGGCGGTCCAAGCGCGCTTCGAGGGCCCTGAGCTCGGCCCGAAGCCACGGCACGTTGCGGTCTCGGGCCAGGGCCAGGGACGCCGACAGATCCGGATCGGCGTCGGGCACGAGCGGCCGCTCCACCGCGGCCAGCTCCGCCGCACGGCCCAGGTCGACGCCCAGCAACCGAGCCAGCCGAGAGCGATCCGTCGCCACGTCGGCCTGGGCCACGACCTCGGCCTGCTGGGCCACCCCCAAGGCCCGCTGGACCTGGAGCACGTCGCCCGAGCCCGCGAAGCCCTCGGCCAGGCGCTCCTGGGTGTGCTCGAGCTGGGTCTGGGCGATCTGCACGGAGCGGCGGGCCAGCTCCAGGCCCTGAACGCTGGAGACCAGGTCCCAGTACGCCTGGGCCGTGTCGACGATCAGGTCCTCCTGGGCGCGCCGCCAGCTCAGGCGCTGCCGATTCAGGCCCAGCCGGGCGCGGGTCAGGTCGGACCACGCCGACGGCCCGGCGCCGGCCAGCAGAGGCTGGGAGACCGTGACCCCTGCCCAAGTCGACGTGGACACGTCGTCCTTGGTCTGGGCCGAGTCGCTCTCGCTGCGGCTCTCCCGCCAGTTGAGCGACGCCGCTCCACCGCCCGGCAGGTCCTGCTGCAGCCCCACGGACCACCCGGTGCCGGTGGCCGAGACCACGTCGTTCTCGTCGGCCTCGTTGCTCGGCGAAACGTCCCGGCTCCAGTCCAAGCCGGCGGTGAGCAGGGGGTCGTAGCCGCCGCGGGCCAAGACGAGCTGCTGCTCGGCCCTCTCCAGGTCCAGCGCGGCCTGTTGGAGCTCCAGGTTGGCACCCAGGGCCAGCTCGAGCGCCTGATCCAGGGTCAGGTCCAGCGCCCAGGACGTCGTCAACAGCAGGCAGAGGCTGAGCACGGACCCACCCCTATCTCCACCGGGTCCGTGGCGACCTGGATAGGCCAGCGTCGTGGACAAGGCCTGGGTCATCGACGCGAAGGATCTGGTGCGGGAGTACCCGATGGGCGAGGGCACGGTTCGCGCCCTGGCCGGCGTGGATCTGCGGGTGGCCGAGGGGGAATTCGTGGCGCTGGTGGGCTCCAGCGGCTCGGGCAAGTCCACGCTGCTGGGCATCCTGGGCTGCCTGGACTCCCCCACCGCGGGCACCTACCTCCTGGACGGGCAAGCGGTGGAGCACCTGGACGAGACCGCGCTGGCCCGAGTCCGGAACCGGCGCATCGGCTTCGTGTTCCAGTCCTTCAACCTGCTTCCGCGCCTGCGGGCCGACGAAAACGTCGCCCTGCCCCTGCGCTATGCCGGACTCGCCAAATCCGAGCGCCTGGCCCGGGCCCGGGAGATCCTGGACCAGGTCGGCCTGGGAGACCGGGTGGACCACACGCCGATGGAGCTCTCCGGGGGGCAGTGTCAGCGCGTGGCCATCGCCCGCGCCCTGGCCACGGATCCGCGGCTGATCCTGGCCGACGAGCCCACGGGCAACCTGGACTCCAAGACCGGGGACGAGATCCTGGGCCTGTTCCGGTCGCTGCACGGCCAGGGCCGCACTATCGTGATGGTCACCCACGACGACGCCGTTGCGGCGACCGCAGACCGCCGGGTAAGTCTCGCAGACGGCCGGGTGGTCTCGCCCCGTCACCCGCCTGGAGGCCCCAGCCCTGACGCGCTCCCGAGCTGAACACCGCCCGACCCGAAGCGGGTCCACGCTCGCAGCCTGGCTCGCGCTGGCCTGGGGGCTGGCCGGCTGTGGCAGCTTGGCGGGGGGCGGTCCGAACATCCTGGTCGTGCTCGTCGACGACGTGGGCGTGGACAAGATCGGCGTCTATGCCGACGACGCCGACCCCACCTACCGGGACACCGCCACCCGCCTGCCCCAGACGCCGGTCATCGACGCCCTGGCCGAGCGGGGCGTGAGGTTCACCGACGCCTGGGCCACCCCCTCCTGCTCGCCGACCCGAGCGGCGCTGTACACGGGCCGCCTGCCCTTCCGCACGGGCATCGGCGACCCGGTCGAGACCGGCGAAGAGGGCCTGTCGCCGGACGAGGTGACCCTGCCCGCGCTCCTGTCAGAGGCCGGGTACGCGACCGCGCTGTTCGGCAAGTGGCACCTGGGCGAAGGCACCGAGGCCGACGACCTGGACCCTCACGCGCTGGTGGCCGAGGCCATCGCCCTACCCCCGCGGGACATGGGGTTCGAGCACTTCTCCGGGACCCTGGCCAGCCTGGACGACTACTACCTGTGGACTCGGCTGACCACGACCCTGGGCGACCGCGTGCGGGCGGATCCGCTCACCAGCTACGCCACCCAACAGACCACCGAAGACGCGCTGGACTGGATCGCCGATCAGCGCGACCGCTGGTTCGCCACCGTCGCCTACCACGCCCCCCACCTGCCCCTGGGCGATCCGCCGAGGGGCTGCCAGTACAGCTTGGGGCCCGGAGAGACCGCAGAGGACCGCCGCGAGCGACACCGAGCGATGGTGGAGTGCGTGGACCAACAGCTCGGCGAGCTGCTCGACGGGGCGGGCGACGACACCGTGGTCGTCTTCCTGGGCGACAACGGCACCGACGAGTCCTTCACCGAGGGCCCATTCAACGACGGCCGAGGCAAGGCCTCGATCTATGAGAGCGGCATCCGGGTGCCGCTGATCGTCGCCGGTCCCGACGTGGCCCAGGACCTCCGGATCGCCCAGCCGGTGCACGTGACCGACCTGTTCACCACGCTGGCCGAGCTCGGGCGCGCGGACAGCGCCACGGGCGACGACGGCCTGAGCATCGCCCCGGCGCTCCTGGACGGGGGGACCACCGAGCGCTCCTGGATCTACACCGAGATGATCAAGCAGGGGGCCATCCAGGCTGGGTTCCGCGTCGACGACCACAAGCTGATCATCAAGATCGACCACCTCCAGAACGCCCCCTGCCTGCGGCCCCCAGCTCTGTACGACCTGTCGGTGGACCGCTTCGAGCAGGACGACCTGGCCGAACAAGAGCCAGGGCGCGTCGTCGAGCTGTGGGACGACCTTCTGGAGGCACTGGATGGCGAACCTGGGAGCTGGCCAGAGCAGCCCGACTGCTGAGTCCGAGCCGACCGGGTCGCCCCATCACGTTGACAGCAGGTCGGTAGCAGGCAACCTTGCGCCGATGCTCGCTGCCCTCTGGATCGCCCTCGTCCCTGCCGCCGACGCCCACCGCCCCCACTCGGTGGTCACAGCGATGGCCCTGGCCCCTGACTTCGAGGCCTCGGGCGAGGTCTGGACCGTCATGGATCCCCACGACATCTCCCAGCCCATGCGGTCCCTGGATCACGGCCGCCACTGGGACTTCGTGGGCGGTGCCCCCATGGACGACGAGCTGGTCGGGGCCGCCTGGCTCGACGGCGCGTTGCTGCTCATCGCCCGGGACGGCACCCTGTGGTCCACCACCGACGGCGGCGACAGCTGGACCAGCGAAGAGGTCCTGGACGGCACCCTGGCCGAGTCGATCACCGTCGACGGCCAACAGGCGGTGTTGGGCACCAAGGCCGGCATCTTCGTGGGCGAGCCCGGCGGCTCCTTCCAGGCCATCTCCACCGAGAACGCCTGGCCCCAGGTCGAAGCCAGCCACACCGACCTGGACGCCGGCGCAGCGGTGAGCGGGATCGGCCTGGTCTGGCGGACCGACGACGGCTGGCAGTCCATGACCCGGATCAAGGACAACCCCCAGGGCCTCGTCTACTACGACGCCGCGCTGGTCGACGGCAACGTCTTCGCCAGCACCGACAACGGCAAGGTCGTCCGGTACGTGGTCGACATCGACCGGTGGGAGGACTGCACCCCGCTGCCCAAGGAGTCCAGCGAGACCTACAGCCAGGACGTGGTCAAGGTCGACGGCACCCCCGACGGCCGGGTCATCGTGGCGACGGCCCGCGAGGCGCTGTTCATCACCGACGACGCCTGCGAGACCTGGACCAAGTGGGACAGCCAGATCGTGCCGGTGTTCGGCGGCATCGGCAACGCGACCGATGCGGAAGAGGGCTTCACCGAGATCCACGTGATCGGCGACCACGGCATCGCCGGCGGCTTCTCGGGCATCGCCACCGCCCACGAAGCCGGCGGTGACTGGACCGACGCCAAGCTGATCCCTGGCGACTACTGCCGAGGCATCGCCTTTGCCCCCGAGTGGCCCCTGGACCCGCGGGTGTTCGTGGGGGCCTACGGCGGCGGCGTCTGGTGGAGCGACAACGGCGGGGCGTCGTGGGAGGGCTCCGCGGTCGGCATGGACGGGGTCTACAGCTACGACGTCCAGCCCGCCGCAGACGTGCTCACCAGCGGGGTCGTCTACTACAGCGGTTCGAACAACCCCTTCCGGTCCGACGACGACGGCCAGACCTGGTCCCGCTTCGAGCTCCCCATGGATCGGGTCCGCCTGTTCCGGCCCTACGGCGACCGGGTCTACGCCTTGGGCGAAGACCAGACCGACTCGGTCTACGGGCAGCTGGCCTTCAGCGACGACGGCGGCACCAGCTGGACCGAATTCGGCGACCCGCTCTACGACGTGATGGAGAAGGCCGCGCCTCGGGACATCCAGGAGACCGCCCTCGACGGCCAGGACCTGCTCCTGGTCGTGGTGGACTCCCCCGCGGGGCTGATCGTCTCCGAAGACGCGGGCGTGAGCTGGGCCTTTGCATTTGCCGGGGAGCGCGAGACCGCCGCCGGCGGCACAGCGTGGCCTGTCAGCGACCCGACCCGACTGGTCTTCGCCGCCCCCTCGTCGGGCGTGATCTGGAGCGACGACGGCGGCGAGAACTGGACCAGCGCCAGCGCACCGCCGAGCGGTCGGCCGCGGCACATGACCCAGGCCGACGACGGCACCCTCCTCCTCTCCACCCGAGACGGACAGGTCTGGCGCAGCGACGACGGCGGCGACACCTGGGCTGCGCGAGGAGCGCCGATCAAGCCGGCCATCTTCGACCTGGTGGCCGGTCCGGACTTCGCCACCTGGCAGGCCCTGCTCGCCGGCACCCAGGCCGGGCCCTACTGGTCGACGGACAGCGGCTCCACGTGGGCGCTCTTGCCCCGCTACGAGCGCTTCGAGGACAGCAGCATCCACTTCGAGTGCTACCGGGGCGGCGTCGAGGACCAGGCCAATCCGTGCGACAAGTACGAGGACACGGCCCACGGCTTCGGCGGTGGCTACGCGCTGGGCGTCGGAGACGAGCTGGCGTTCACCTTCGAGGGCCACGCCTTTGGCATCCTGGGGGCCCAGGACGGGGACGGCTCGGTCCAGGTCTCCATCGGCGGTGTCGACCAGGGCACCCTGACCGCCGACGGTCTGGAGCTGCTGGTCACCGGGCTGGAGTCCGGCTGGAAGGACGTCGTGTTGACGGTCCAGGAGGCCGGCGACGCCGGCTTCCGCATCGATCTGATCGAGACCTGGGGCGACGGCGAGGAGATGCCGACTAGTGCCGAGGACACCGGCGACACCGGCCCCACCGCGGACTCCGGCGACACGTCACCCCCGACGGACACGGGGTCGACCGGCCTGGACGACACGGGCTTCCCCCCCTGTGACGAAGACGAGGGCAGCTGCGGCTGCCGCGGCAGCAGCAGCACGGCCCTGTGTGGACTGCTCCTGGTGCCCGTCTGGTGGCGCCGCCGGACCTGGACCCGCACTTGAGCCCACTGCTGCTGGTGCTGGGGCTGTCGTGCTCTGGCGGCGACCCGGACTGGTGCGCCAGCCGGACCGACGATGCCGACTGTGACGGCGTTCCCGACGCGTCGGATCGCTGCCCCAACAGCGCGTCCGAGCAGCCCACGGATCGGCTCGGCTGTAGCCCCAGTCAGGCCGCCGGCTGCAGCGTGCGCGCCCTGGCGCCCGACGACGGCCAGGCCAGGGACGAGACCGTGCTGTTCCGCTGGGAGACGGACTGCGACGTGACCCTGCTCCAGTTCAGCGACGACCCGGACTTTCCAGCGGGAGCCACGACCACCGCCGTCAGGACCCAGGCCACCGAGGTCGCTGTCGCGCCCTCGGGCACGTGGTGGCGGCTCCAGGCCGGGCTGACCGGCTCGTCGACGGGGGCCATCACCCCGGCGAGGTCCGTGGAGTGATCGCCCTCTGGTTAGCGGCGACCCCTGCAATTGCGCAGATCGACCAGCGGGGCGACTGCGTGAACGGGGGCACCCTGTTCGAGAACATCACGGCCCAGGCCGGCGTGCGGGCCTATGGCAACAGCAAGGGCGTCACGATCCAGGACCTCGACGGCGACGGCGACCTGGACCTGTACGTCGCCAGCGCACCGGCCCGGGTCGAGGACGCGCTGTGGATGTCCGGCGAGTCGCTGGTGTATCTGAGCGACTTCAGCGAGACCGGGGCCCTGACCTTTACCGAGCACGGCGCCCACTGGGGGGTCGACGACCTGTGCGAGGACCGCTCCCCGCTCTACGGCGACCTGGACAACGACGGCCTGGACGATCTGTACGTGACGGTGAACGGGCGCAACCTGTTCTACCGAGCCACCGGCAGCGACGCCGCGCCCTTCGAGGACGTGTCGGCCCGCGCGGGGGCGGCGGGCCACGTGGGCTGGGGCCACCAGGGCTTCCTGCTGGACTACGACCGGGACGGGTTCCTGGATGTCTTCTTCACCAACGGTCCCGAGGACGGCTCGGGCATCAACACGCTGCTGCGCAACCAGGGCGACGGCACGCTGTTGGACGCGACCGCGACGGCGGGCGTAGGCGGCACCCCATCCGGCAAGGGCACCTGTGTGCTCGACGCCGACGACGACGGTTGGCCCGACATGTTCGTGACCACGGGCCGGGAGTACCCGAACCAGCTGTTCATCAACCAGCGCGACGGGACCTTCCAGGACCTGGCCGCCCTGTGGGGGGTCGACGATCCGGAGCAACGCTTCGGCGTCGGCACGGTCTGCGAGGACTTCGACAACGACGGCGACGTGGACATCCTGTTGATCACCCACGACAAGGTCTACGGCGGCAACCAGCTCTTCGAGAACACCGGCGGGCGCTTCCTGGACGTGGCGGTGGCCGCAGGGGTCGCTGAGTGGGTCGACGGCCACGGCAGCGACGCGGTGGACATCGACCTGGACGGCGACCAGGACATCGTGCTCTCCGGCATCAAGGTCCCGCCTTATGTGCTGCGGAACGAGGGCGGCATGGTGTTCAGTCGCCTGTGCGACGGCGCGGGCATCGAAGCCCAGGAGAGCGTCTCCTGGAGCGTGGTCTCGGCGGATCTGGACGACAACGGCTACCCCGAGGTGCTGGTCAGCCACGGCCTGGGGCGTCGCCCGCGGGACAACGAGCTCTTCCAGAACCTGGGGACCGGCAACCACTGGCTCAAGGTCGATGTGCGCGGCATCACCCACAACCCGAGCCAGCTCGGCGCCCGGGTGCGGGTGACCACCGGCGAGCTGACCCAGACCCGCTGGATCGGGGACTGGTCCAGCTTCGACAGCCAGGGTCCGCTGACGCTCACCTTTGGCCTGGGCGACGCGACGACGGTCGACGAGGTCGAGGTCACCTTCACCAACGGGACCTCCCAGACCGAGACGGCCGTGGCGGTGGACCAGCTGCTGTCCTTTGTGGAGGACGCGCCTCGGGCGGACGACGACGCCGACGGCGTGCCCGACGAGTGGGACGCCTGCCCCGGCACGCGGCTGGGCTGGCGGACCGACGGCACCGGTTGTGCGACCGGGCAGCGCAGTGGTGTCGGTCTGGCCCAGAGCAGTCCCGCCCAGGACGCCGTGCTGACCGGACCGCCATCCTTCTCCTGGACCCGGTCCGACAGTGCCCTGGCCGTCGTCCAGATCAGCCTGGACGGCACCTTTGGACCGGCGGGACGGCTGGACCTGGGGCCCACCTCCGACACACAACTGACCCCCAGCGACGCCGAGTGGGCCCAGGTCGTGGCGGCGTCCGACGGCAGCCGGCCGCTCCTGTGGCGGGTGGCGGCGGTCAGCGACGACGGCGCCGAGGGACTCACCGAGCCCCGCCGCTTCTACGCCGCCCTCCACACCTCGGTGGTGCGGGTGCCCGAAGGGGTCAACATCTTCGCCCCCGCCCATGTGGTCGTGCCCGCCGGTGAGCCCGTCACCTGGTGGAACGACAGCGTCTCCGCAGGCAACCTCCAGAACGAGTTCCACGACGTCTCCCTGGTCGCCGCAGACGGGCGCGTGATCTCCGATCTCCACGAGCTCAACGGGGCCGGCTGGTTCACCACCGCCTTCGACGAGCCTGGGGTCTACTCCTTTGTCTGCGCACGGCACAGTGGACCGGGACACCACGGAGACCACAGCCAGGAGACCCCGGCCCACCTCTACGCGACCGGCCCCTTCCGCTGCATGGCCGGCACGGTGACGGTCGAGTGAGTCTGTGGCTGCTGTGGGGGAGCGCCGTGGGCGCCCAGGGCCTCGACGCGCTGCCGTCGTTGGTCGGCCCGGGCGAGGACCAGGGGTGCACCGTGGCCCAGCCCGTCGGCGATCTCGACGGCGACGGCCTGGGCGACCTGGTGGTGGGCTGTGCCTACGACGACACCGCCGGCCACGAAGCCGGTGCGGCCTATGTGGTGCTCGACGTCGCCAACCTGCAGCCCTACACCCTGATCACCGACATCGGCCGGGCCTACACCGGCGAGGAGCCCCAGGACCACGCCGGGTTCTCCGTCGCAGCGCTCGGCGACTTCGACGGCGACGGCAACGACGACGCGGCGGTGGGGGCTCCAGACGCTTCGACGGACCTACCGGTGGTGGGCAAGGTCTACCTGTTGCTCGGGCGCAGCCACGGCGGGGGCAGCCTGGCCGGGACCGAGACCCTGCGGGGTGGCGACGAGTGGGGCCGCATCGGCACCCGGCTCTTCGGACCCCAGGACCTGGACGACGACGGCTTCGGAGACCTGTTGATCGGGTCGCCCTATGCCACGCCCGGCGGCAACGTGGCTGCGGGCTGGCTCGCCGTGGTTCGCGGCGGTCCCGACGCCCCGAGCGCCCAGGTCGTGACCATCGACGTGCAGCCGGGCGAGACCACGACCACCGCCGACGCCGGCTGGGTGCACGAGCTCAGCGGGACCTTCTTCGGACGCGCGGCAGCGGCCCTGCCCGACAGCACGGGGGACGGCCTGCCAGAGCTCCTGGTCGCGGCCCCGGGGCTGACCAAGGTGCCCGGCTCAGACGGGGGGGACCACGCCGACGGGGACCACCCCACCGGCACGGTCTACGCCTTTGCCAGCCGGGAGCCCGCCGCGGTGCTGGACCAGCCCGTGGCCAGCGTCGACGACGCGATGGGCGTCATCGGTGGGGACACGGCGGGCGATGCGCTGGCGTGGACCCTGGTGGCGGGACCTGGGCAGAGCGCGGTGCTGGGAGCGCCCGAAGCGTTGGACAACGCAGGCCTCGTGACCTTGATCTCGACCCTCAGCGGCATCGGTCTGCTCGGGGACCGGGCAGAGGCCACCCTCTCCGGGGACACGCCGGGTGCGCTGCTGGGGTGGTCCCTGGCGGCCAGCGACGGCGAGCTGGTGGCGGACAACGATCTCTGGATCGGGGAGCCGGGCTGGGACAGTGGCACGGGGCGCTTGCTGGCCGTCGCCCCGGGCACGGGAGACGCCCTGGCCTCGGACCGCGCTGTGGCCGTGCTCCCCGGTTGCTGGCCCGGCGGCGAGCTGGGCCACCACGTGGGCCGCGGCACCGTGGACCCCACCGGCGCCACCGCCGACTGGTACGCCGTCACCGCGCCTCTGGCATCGATCCACGAGCCCCTGGACGGCCTGGTGGTGGTGCTGGACCGCGCCCACATCGCCCAGGGACTCGGGGGCGCTTGCGGCGACGGCGACACCGGCAGCCCGGCCGAAGCCGACGTGGACGGCGACGGCTGGTCGGCCGACCTGGACTGTGACGACGGCGCCGCGTGGCGCAACCCGGACATGCCCGAGGTCTGCGGGGACAGCGTCGACGACGACTGCGACGGCGAGATCGACGAGGCCTGCGGGCCCGTGACCGGCGTGGACCGACGCTGCGACTGCTCGTCCGGTGGGCCGGCGGGGCTGCTGCCGACCTTGCTCGCGCTCGGGCTCGCCACGCGCCGCCGGCGGACCGCTCCAGTCCTGGCCCCGAGCCCGCCGACGGACACCGCCCTGCCCGTGCGCTGGCGAGCCACACTTCCCCTGGTGCTCCTGGCTCTGCCCAGCGCGGCCCAGGGCCAGACCTTGGACGACCTGGCGACCGCCTGGCTCTGGGGCAGCGCCGCGAGCGAGTTCCTCCACGGCCCCGTGCTGACCGGCGACTTCGACGGCGACGGCACCCTGGAGCTCGCCGTCGCGAACTTCCAGGGCACGGCCTATGCCTACGCCGCCGGCGAGGTCCAGCTGCTGCCGGCCAGCGACGCGGTCGGCCCGGTGGACCTGCTCAGCGCCCCGGTGCAGCTCGTGGGCGACGAAGAGCACGAGTACTTTGGCGTCGCCGTGGCCCGGGTGCCGGGAGACGTCGACGGGCTCTGGGTCGGCGCCGACCGCACGGGCCTGACGAACCGGGTCGAAGGCACCGCGGCGCTCTTCCTGGAGCCCATGTCGACCGAGGGCATGCGCCGAGCCGACGAGGCCGACCTGATCCTGTCCGGCGACAGCGTCTGGGACGCCTTTGGGCGCACTCTGGCGGTCGGGGACTTCGATGGTGACGGGCTCCCGGACACCGCCATCGGTGCGCCCCAGAGGGACGGCCCGGCCCAGGAGAGCCCGGGCCGGGTCTGGCTCTTCCACGGTTCCACGGGTCCGATCTTCGGGGCCCAGCTGGCCAGCGCGGTGTCGACGGGCGAGCTGGACGGCGGCTCGCCCGAGGCCTTCCTGGGCTGGCGCCTGTTGATGCCCGGTGACCTGGACGGCGACGGTCGCGACGACCTGGTGGTGGGCAGCCTGGGAGAGACCCCGGCCAAGGCCGGCAACCTGGCGGTCTTCACCGATCTCGACCCAGCTGGGGGCCTGGTCGGCTCGGCCTCGGGCACCTGGGCCGGCGTGGCCGCTGGAGACCAGGCGGGCCAGGGCCTGGCGGGCCACGACTGGGACGGCGACGGGGTCCAGGAGATCCTGGTGGGTGCGCCCTACCACGCCCAGGCGCGGGGCCGTGTCTGGCTGTTGGACGGTGCGCCGTCGGGGGTCGTCTCCCTGGACGACGCGGCCACTGTGACCCTGGACGGCGAGGTCGGAGACCAGCTCGGTGCGAGCGCGGCGGCCGGCCCGCTGCTCCTGCTTGGGGCGCCCGGCATCGACGAGCTGCTGGCCCTGACCCACACTGGGGCGGAGTCCCTGCGACTCGACGGGCTGGCAGGCTTGGGCCGGGGCGTGCACTGGATCGACGACCTGGACGGCGACGGGGTGGCCGAGGCGGTCGCCGTGGCGCCCACCGCCGAGCACACCCGCACCGACCAGGGGGTCGCGGTGGTCCTGGACGGCGCTGGCTTGCTCGAGGGCGCCAGCACGGTCACGAGCGACCTGGATCTGGACCTGGACGGCTCCCCGGCCGGCGAGGACTGCGACGACGGCGACCCCCGCCGCTCACCTCTGGAGACCGAGCTCTGTCGCAACGACCTGGACGACGACTGCGACCGCATCGTCGACGAGGACAGCTGCGAGCAGGGGGGCTGCGACAGCGCGGGCGGACTGCCGTCGATCGTGCTGGGCCTGTCGGGTCTGGCGCTGGTGGTCCTCAGGCGCCGCGGCCGCTGGCTCGCCTTGGGGCTTGTGGCGGGGTGCGGGGCGTCCGACCCGGTGAGCCTGGAGCTGGACCCGGGGCCCCTGTCCGGCGAGGTCCCGGTCAGCTTGAGCGGCACCGCGGACACGCTGATCCTGTACCTGGACGGCGAGCCGGTCGCGAGCGGCGTGACCTCTCCCCTGACCTGGACCTGGGACACGACCACCAGCGAAGACGGCCTGCACCTGGTCCGCGGGGCGGGCTTCACCGAGGACCAGGCCCCCGCCGAGGACTGGCTCCAGGTCCAGGTCGACCAGTCCCTGGCCGACGCAGCGCCCCCCCAGGTGAGCTTCCTGAGCCCTCTCGACGGTCAGGCCTATCCCCGGGACAGTGACGTCTTCATCTCGCTGTATGTGACCGACGACGTCTGCCTGGACGACGTGCGCGTCTACCGCAGCGGCGACAGCGAGCACAGCCACGGGCTGGACGACCTGTTGGCCGTGCTGCCCGCCGAGGGGCCGTGGGAGCTCTACTGGGACGACGCGGCAGCGGGCACGTGGACCCTCGAGGCCCAGGCCCTGGACTGCGTCGGACTCACCGGCTCGGCGACCGTGACGATCGAGGTCACCGACACCGCGCCGGTGACCTGCACCCTGGTCGAGCCTGCGGAGGGCCAGGAGGTCTCTGGCGAGCTCGACATCAAGGTCGCGGCGTCGTCGGACGCGGGCATCACCCAGGTCAGCGTCAGCGAGGGCGGCAGCACCATCGGCACGGACACGGAGAGTCCGTGGGGGGTGACTTGGGACGCTGGGACTTCGCCGCGGGAGGTGGTCCTGGCTGCGACCTGCACGGCCGCCGACGGCGCCCAGGCCACGGACACCATCACCGTGCAGGTGGTCGAGGAGGCCTCGAGCGAGTTCGAAGCCACGCTCACGCGGCCGCTGGACGGGGACACGG
This sequence comes from uncultured Enterobacterales bacterium, assembly GCA_964519895.1. Classification (GTDB taxonomy): domain Bacteria; phylum Myxococcota_A; class UBA796; order UBA796; family CAJQPC01; genus CAYFPX01. Next base: position 28,324 of record CAZFLE010000037.1, read on the forward strand.
TCTCGGGGGGGGTCAGCATCAAGGCCGCGGTGGGCGGCGGCGAAGGGCCCGCGAGCGTGTGGTTCTACGTGGACGACACCCTGCTGACGGAGGACACAGAGTCGCCGTGGGAGACGGCGTGGGACAGCGCGGAGTGGCCCAATGGGACGGCGACGCTGTCGATCGTGGGGGTCGAGGCTGTGACGGGGGTGGAGGTGGGAGACAGCATTGAGGTGACGGTCGAGAACTGAGCGGGTGGCATTGAGGGACGGGGGGGACGAGAGGCGTGGGCCGTGAGGCGTGAGCACGAATTCGGGGCACGAGGCACGAGGCACGAATTCGAGGCACAACCCGGTCTGGCGCCGCGCCAGTCGCCGCAATGGCACGAATTCGCGCCACAACCCGGTCTGGCGCAGCGCCAGTCGCCGCAATGGCGCAAATTCGCGCCACAACCCGGACTGGCGCAGCGCCAGTTGCCGCAATGGCACCAATTCGCGCCACAACCCGGTCTGGCGCCGCGCCAGTCGCCGCAATGGCGCAGATGCGCGCCACATCCCAGTCTGGCGCCGCGCCAGTCGCCGCAATGGCGCAAATTCGCGCCACAACCCGGTCTGGCGCCGCGCCAGTTGCCGCAATGGCACGAATTCGCGCCACAACCCGGTCTGGCGCCGCGCCAGTCGCCGCAATGGCGCAGATTCGAGGCACGAGCACGAATTCGAGGCACGAGGCACGAGGCACGAGGCACGAGTGGACCTCCCCGGCGGCCCCGAGAGGCAGTCCGAACTCCGACGCATCAGCCAGATGGTCCACAAGCTCCGCTGACCCTCCAGTCCGGGGCGGCGTTGGCCGCCCCTCGAGCCCGGGACTCGCGCTCGCGCTCGGGACTCGTGCTCGTGCTCGGGACTCGTGCTCCCGAGAACGACCCACGAGAACGAACCACGAACCACGAACCACGGGCTCGAAATCGAGCCCCGAGTTCGACCCCGACCCGACCTCGATCCCCTACCGCCCCTGCTCGTACACGAACCCATCCACCATCAGCCGCCCATTGCCCGCTGCCTCAAGCGTGAGCTTGCCCAGGTTGCCGGGATCGTTTGTCACGAAGCCCAGGGTCGTGGCCTTGAACTGGGCGACGAAGTCCAGATCCCCAGCGCCGCCGTCGGGCGCGAAGTCGTCGACCACCAGGTCCTTGCTGGCGATGGGGATGCCGCCCTCGGAGTAGGACAGGGTCGCCACGGGGGTGCTGCCGGCCAGGCCGCCGGTGTCCTCGAGCTTCAGGAGCGCGATGATCTTGGTGCCGGTCTTGGCGGCCAGCCGGTTGTCGGGCACCCGCTCGTCGTAGACCACACCGGCCTCGGTGGTCTCGAGACCGGACGCCTTGGAGAAGTTCGACCAGTCGCTGCCGGTGCCCACGCTGCCGACACAGGTGCCCCCGTCGCAGTTGCCGTCCTCGTCCTCGGCCTCGCGGATGATCAGGACCTGGCCGCTCAGGAAGTCCATCACGAAGCCGGTGGTGTAGCCCATGGGCGGGGTGCTCAGGCGGGTCTGCACGTGGTAGGTCGTGCCCGGGGCCGGGTGGTCGAAGTCGTGGTGGCCGAAGGCGATGCCAGCCGGCTGCAAGGTGCTCTCGAAGGCCGCGATCAGTGTCTCGGCGTGCTCGTCGGGAATGATCACGTCCTGGGCATTCCAGGCGGCGTAGACGGGCACGTCGAGCCAGCCGTTCTCGACCAGCCAGTTGCAGCTGGCCTCGTTGTAGCGCTGATCCACTGCGGCGCTGTCCCCTGGGGCCCCGCCCAGGATGTGCTCCAGGGTCTGGGGATCGTCCGGGTAGTAGGTCTCCTGGACACAGGGCGCCGAGTCGGTCACGACGCCGTCGAACTCGCCGTAGCGCCCCGCCACCGACGCGGACGCGGTGCCTCCAGCACTGGTGCCCCAGGAGTAGATCTCGTCGACCTCGAAGCCGGCCTGGCCCGCTCGCACGAAGTCTGTCACCAGCGCAGCGTGCTGGTAGCCGAAGTGGTTGACGGGGTCGACGGGGTCGGCCGCCCCCTGGCCCTGCCACATGTCGCACCACTCGTTCCGAGGCAGCACCACGGTCCAACCAGCGTCGGCCATCCACGCCGCCACCAGGCTCGGGGGACCCATGACCTTGTCCACGTTGGACTGGACGTTGGAGGTCTCGCAGGACCCGGGCAGGGTGCCGCTGCTGTCGTCGCCCGTGGCCGCGCCGTGGAACCAGACCACGGTCTTGAGCGGCTGCTTGCCCACCGTGACAGGGCGGTACACGTAGAAGACGGGGTTGTTGCCTTCGACCGTCGTGTAGTGGTCGGCGTAGTCCGGCGTGACCTCGTAGGACGCGTACTCGTAGCCCAGGTCCAGGTAGGTGGTGCTGTCGACATTCGTCTCGACCCAGCCCTTCCAGGGGTCGGCGTCGGTGTCGGTGTCGGTGTCGGTGTCGACGTCGGTGTCGGTGTCGGTGTCGACGTCGGTGTCGGCGTCCGTGTCGGTGTCCACGTCGGTGTCGGCGTCGGTGTCGGTGTCCGGGTTGGTGTCCGTGGTGCCCGAGTCGATGCCCGTGGGCGTCGAGTCCGTGGTCGCGCTGTCACAGGTGTCGCCAGTGTCACAGGGGCGGCAACTGGTGTTCAGGAGTGCGGCGAAGCCGACCGAGGCGAGCAGCAGGGTGGTGACGTGGGCGCGCGGGTGCATCCGATTCTCCAGTGTCTCGTGCGACGGCCACACGATTAGCCGAGAATTCCGTCAAGGGCCATCGTCTGGGGGCTCCGCGGCCTTGACGTGGCGGCCCGGAGAGGAGAGGTTGCCCACGCGGAGGAAGACATGATGTGGATGACGATCCTGGCGTGTAGTGGCGGAGGCCTGGGCAGCTCTGTGGTGTCCAACGACGCCGCTGCGCTGTCCCCCCTCGTCTCGACGGTGCTCGAGGTGACCTTCAGCCTGGACCAGACCGCCGACGTGTCCGTGACCTACACCCTGAGCGACGAAGACGCCCAGTCCACGCCCACCCAGAGCATGGACGCCGGAGACCACCTGGTCCGCGTGCTCGGCCTGCCCGCCCAGACCGACGTGACCTGGTCCGTGGTCGCGGTCGACACGGACTTCGAGACCCACTCGGGCGCAGGCGGCACCGTCACCACCGGCTCCCTGCCGTCCACCGTGCCCGATCTGACCGTCGACACGCTGGTCGCCGAGAACACCGACGAGCCGTGGATGCTCGGCACGGTGCTCTCCGACGAGGGCACCGACATGACCCTCATCAGCGACCGGGACGGCAACATCGTCTGGTACAGAGAGACACCCGAAAGCCTGACAAGCACCTGGGTCACCCCAGCCGCCGACGGCACCGGGGGCCTGCTGGTCAACGACTACCAACAGGACTTCTGTGGGGAACAGGGCCAGGTCACCCAGCTCGACCTGTCCGGCAACGAGCTCGTGGTCACGCCGATCCCCGACGGCCACCGGGTCTTCTTCCAGCACGACGACGGCACTCTGGCCTACCTGGCCCGGGACGCCCGGGAGCACGGCGGCTTCGAGGAACCGGTCTGCGGCGACAAGGTGATCGAGCTCTCCCCGGACGGGACCTCCCGCGAGCTCTTCAACGCCTGGGACCACTACGAGCCGGTGGCCAATGGCAACGTGCCCCAGGGCTACTACTGCGACTGCCTGGACTGGACCCACGCCGACTCGCTGGCCTGGAACCCGACGACCAACAGCTACCTGTTGGGCTTCGCCAACACGTCCACGCTGGTCGAGTTCGACCGCGACAGCGGCGAGATCCTGCGCCAATTCGGCGAAGAGGCGGGCAGCTACACCTTCGACCCGCCCATCGGCGCCTTCGGCAAGCCACACGGGGCTCGCTTCACGGCCGCTGGGACCCTGCTCCTGACCCGCACCAACGACGCGGTCCAGGAGACCACCGCGGCCGAGTACCTGATCGACGACGACGCCCAGAGCCTGACCCAGGACTGGATCTATGGCGTGGGCGAAGGCTTCTACGTGGCGTCCCTGGGCGAGGTGCACCGGCTGGAGAACCAGAACACCCTGGTGAACTTCGGCAGCGACGGGGTCCTGCACGAGGTCACGCCGCTCGGTGCCGTCGTGTGGGAGGCCCACGTGGGCGAGGGCCTGACTCTGGGCCACACCATGATGATCGGTGACCTCTACGGGCTCGAAGGCGAGTAGCCCACCGCTTCGGCCGGGAAGCAGATCCTCAGTCCCGTCTCCGCCAGCACGCTGGCGTGGGCCGACCATCGGGCCGTGATGCCGGCCGCTTCGTGGCTGCCGACCAGGTCCTGCCACCAGGTGCAGAGCAGGTCACCCGTCGGCACGGGCGCCACGTCCCAGCGCACCGGCTCGGCCACTCGACCGGCTGGGCTGGCGTCGGGCCAGCTGACCGGTGTGCCGGCGGCCACCCGCCACCAGCCGTCATAGGCGGCAGCGGGCTCTGGGCGGGCTGCCACGTGGCCCCAGCCCCGGCCTTCACGGACGCGGGCATGGTCGAGCAGCGTGCGCACCCTGGCGGTGCGAGAGCCCAGGATGCCCCAGTGGTGGGTGCCGTCGGTGGCTTGCTCCTCAAGGGGGATCCGAGTCACCGGCCGGGAGCGTCCCGCCCGAGGAACTCTCGTCAGCGGCACGCCGCCCACGGTGCCAAAGGCCAGGGCGGGATCCACCCCGAGCCAGCCCACGGGGGCCCGGGCCGGGGTCAGACCACCCGGCTCATAGCCGAATCCCCGCTCGTCGAGCTCAGGGTGCGCCACCACCGACAGGGTCGCGTCGCCCGCGCGGACCAGAGCGGTGCTCCCGGACAGAGGGGTGCCGGGACCCAAGGCGATGGTGGAACCATCCAGCCAGCTCTGGATGACCGGGCGGGTGACCACGGCCAGAGCCGCGTCCTCTGGCACCCAGACGGTCAGGCCCAGGGCCTGCAGGACCGGGGGAGGGTCCGCCCAGTGCACGGCGGCCTGTGCGGCGGCCACGGCCTGGACCTGAAGCCAGCCCGACTGCACACCCAGCACCCGAGCCGGCCAGATCTCCGCCGGGAAGTCCGGTGAACGCGCGACCCCCAGGCGACCCCTGGGGCCGTCTTCGCGGGGAGCCTGGAAGACCGGTCCCGATCGGTGCAGGAGCACGTGACCCCGGTCCGCAGGCACGGTCTGGGGATGCGGCAGCGCGGCCGGTGGCACCGGCGCGGCGCAGGCGAGCCACAGCCCGATCAACCGTGCGCCAGCAACAGGGCCACGTCCCAGCGCCATGAACGACCGGCCTGGTCGATGCCCCACAGGCTGCCGCCCTCCGGGGACCAGCTGATCTGGCGCAGGGGCAGCTCGGCAAACGTCGCGGCGATGCGTCCCGCCCGAAGATCCCAGAGCGCCATCGCACCGCCCTCTCCCCGGTGACCCACCACCAGCCAGCGGCCGGTCGGGTCGGCCGAGACCAGCCCCGCCGACGCGTCCAGGCGAGCGTCGGCGAGGACCTCTGGCGGCCCGGCGTTGACCGGGTCCCAACGCCAGAGCCAGGCCGGTGCGCAGGTTCCCGCACAACCCACGACCACCTCGCCGGTGAAGGGCAGGCGCTCGACGCCGTGCACCGCACCGCAGCAGGCCTTGTCCACGACGCCTTCTGCGGACAGGTCCGGCAAGCGGTAGCGGTGGACCGCACCAGCGGCGTCGACCGCCAGCAACCCGTCGGCGAGCCAGGCATGGCCCAGGATGGCGCGACCCGACGACCGAGCCTGGCCGACGCGGCCGAAGTCGGGCCCCCGGTACAGGCTATTGCCCCCGAAGATGTCTCCGACCACCAGGTGCCGGCCATCGGGGGACCAGGACAGCGCCGTCACCCGAGGCAGCCCAGTGGCCGAGAGCACCACGTCTCCGGTGTCTACTGCGACCACCTGGAGGCGGGTCTGGACGCCGACCGCCAGGTGCCGTCCGTCCGGCGAGAGCGCAAGTTCCAGCCAGTCCCACCAACCCGAAGTCGGGAGGAAGAAGCTCATCGGCACCCGGGGGGCGGGCACCGCGCCCTGGACCTGTCCGGTGTCCGGGTCCAGGGTGGCGATCATCGCCCAGCGGCTGCCCATGTCCTGGTGGTACAGGACCACGTCTCCCTGGAGGGCTCGCGGGGCCACGAACAACGCCGCGTCGTCGACCAGCACGGTGTCGGCCTGGGCTCGCCACGTCGGACGCCAGTAGCGCAGGGTCTCCAGCCGCACCTGGCCGGTGCTGGTCCAGTGGGCGACCTGGTCCTCGGGGAGCCGCAAGGCCGAGTCCGGGGGCAGGCCGGCGTAGTCCACCTGCCACCGATGGTCCCGGTAGATCACCGGCCAGATCTCGGTCCCGGTCTCGAGCGACACCTGGACCGCCTGTCCTGCCGCGGGGCCCACCACCTGGGCATCGCGCAGCAGCCACCACAGGTAGCCCGCGCGAGCGTTGCGGTTCTGGAGTGCCCACGACCAGCGCTGCTGGTCCGCCGGGCCCTGGTCGTCGAGCCAGGGCTGGACCGCCAGCTCTGCGCCGGGCAGCAGGCGCCGGCCGGCGGCATCTCGGCCGTCGACCTGGGCCAAGAGATCGGCCACGAAGCGCTCGGGCTCGGAGCAGAGCCCGCAAGCGCTTGGGGCCACACGATCCACCACCAGGCCCTCGTCGACCTGTCGCACAGCCAGCGTCCAGCCGGTGTCCTGGAGCACGACCCGGGTGTAGTCCGGACCGGGCACCGTGCCTTGGACCCGAGGGCGGCGGGCCAGCACCGCGCGCCAGTCGCCGCCCGGGGCGAGCCGCTCGTCGACCTGATCGGCCCACGCGAGGCGCACGCTGGGCGAGGCGTGCTCGACCTCGCGCGGCACGAAGGTGCGGGCCGCCCACAGGCCGCTCACCCGCCCGTCGGCGACCACGTCGATCACCTCCTCCACGAAGGCAGCGGCCTCGCGCTGGGTGGGCGCGGGCGATGCGGCCGCCACAGCGGCGGTGATCCATAGGACGAATGGCATGAGAGTGAGTATCTTTCCGCGAATGCCGACGCTCTGGACCCTCCAGCTCCTGTTCGCCTGCTCCGGCGACCAGGCCCCACAGACGGAGTGGCTGGTGGACGCCGTCGACCTGGGTGAGCCTCTGGCGGGCGGCACGGGCTTTGCCTTCGACACCCCACAGGCCGCTTGGTTGGCTGCGGAGCACGTGGTGCCGGGCCTGACCTGGTCCTGGCCGGCGAGCAACGTGCCCCTGTTCCTGTGGAACGACGTCCTGATGGGCGAGAACGTGAGCGACGAGGGCACCTGCCCCTACCTGACAGCGTCGGGCACGGCCGAGACCTGGCGCTCGGACTGCCGCAGCCAGGACGGCTACGACTGGGACGGGGACTACACGGTCGACGAGGTCGAGGACGGCAGCTGGACCACCTTTGCCTACGACCTGGGGCTGATCGTCGACAGCGATGTCGAAGGGCGGGCCTTTGACCGAGTCTCCCTGAAGGGCCCGATGGTCTACGTCGATGGCGACGATGAGCCGATGGTCCGGAGCAGCCAGTCCAATCTCGTCGTCGAGGTCGCCGGCTACTGGTCCCGGGGCTTCGAGGATGCCCTCGAGGACGCGTGGTCGCGCCTGGCCATCAGTGGCCGCTGGGAGGGCCAGGCCCAGGACGGGTCCGAGCAGATCACCCTCGAGGCCGCGGTCGACCTGGGCAGCTGGGGAGGCTTCGTGGCGACGGGGTCCATCACCGTCGACGACTGTCTCCTGGAGCCGGCGGGCCAGGTGAGCTTCGTCGGTGCTCAGACCGCTGTGCTCACGTTCCAAGGCGACGACGCCTGCGATGGCTGTGCCGAGGTGACGGTCGACGGCGAGCGCCAGGCCAACGCCTGCCGAGGATTCTGAGGCCGTGTCCATCGAGCCCTGGTCCCTCCTGTTCATCTGCACCGGCAACATCTGCCGCTCGCCCATGGCCGAGGGCCTCGCGTGGAACTACGGCCGCCAGCGCGGCATTCCCCTGACCGCGACGTCGGGTTCGACCCTCGGCCTGGAGGACCGGCCGGCCCACAAGCACGCGGTCCGGGTCATGTCCGAGCTCGGCATGGACATCTCCGAGCACCGCTCCCAGCCGATCACCCAGGACCTGATCGACAGCGCCGACCACATCCTGGTCATGGAGATCCAGCACGCGGCGAAGCTCCGGGAGCGCTTCCCCAGCGCCGACGGAAAGATCATGCTGCTCGGCACCTACGGCGGCCTGATCGAGATCGCGGACCCCCTCGGGGGTTGGCGGCGCCGCTTCAGGAAGTCCCGGGACGAGATCCGCGACTGTGTGGAGACCTTCATCGACCGTCTGCCTCAGCGGTGACGGGGCTCTGGTGGGTACTGGCGGGCTGCACCGGGATGGGCCCGGGCGGGGACACGGACCCGGTGCTCCTGGGCGGCAGCGTCACGATGTCGGTCGACGTGACCGCCCGACGGGCCCGCCTGCGCATCCGAACCATCCAGCCGGCCCCGGGGGTCGTGCCTGCCGAGCGCCACGGCCTGGGCATGGACGAGTGCGCCACCCTGAAGCCGCTGGTGCCGCTGGAAGGCCAGGTGCTTCGGCCTGCCACCGTGGAAGCCTGGTGCGATGGCGAACCGGTGAGCCTGGACAACGACGGCATGGGCACGGCCACCCATTTATTTCCCCAGACGCCCGACCCGGGCACTGTCTGCGAGCTCGTCGTCGACGGCCAGACCCTGACGCTGCCGCCGCTGCCCGTCGCCCCGGTGGTCGAGGTCGTCCGCGGGCGGCTGAGCTGGGAGGCCGGTGACGCCGACGAGCTCCGGTTCGTCATGCCACGCAGCGACGGCGAGAGCACCATTTGCCGACTGGAGGACGACGGAGACGCCAAGGCCCCCACCGGGGCCCGTCTGCAGCTCTCCTTTGCGTCCCGGGTGGCCCTGGCCCTGCCACAGCTCGAGCCCGGGAGCCGGCTCCCTATCGCCGTCATCGCCGGAACCTGGCGCTCTCCCTAGCCCCCTTTTCCACGAGTTCGCGAGGTGACAGCACCCCGGGTCGATTGCGACACCGTCGTGCGCACCCTGCCCCGAGTGCGACTCCCGCGGTCTCCAGAGCCGCCATTGTGCCTTCCAAGACCCGATCTTGGCCCTCGAGAGCGCACTCTCGGAGCAGAGCGTCGCACTCAGGGCAGGGTGCGCTCCTGGCTGTCGCGTTCACCCCGGGGTGCGGACGGTGCGATCCGCTCGTCCTACTGCACGCACCCCAGCGAACGCAGCTGCTCGATCGTCTCGTAACAGCGCAACAGGGGTCAGGAACCTTTTGTTAAGCATTAGATGTCCGGGCATGGACCCAAATCAGAAGCGGTTCTGGCTCTGGGGCATGACACCTGGTTCGCCATGCAAGTGCGGCGGAGTCAGCGCAAGGATCCCGACCGCAGCCAGCGAGACGCTGAGGACCTCGTGAGAACGGGGAGCAACACCACCAGGAGCAACCAGGGCGGCACAGCGCCGGGGGCCGCGGTGCAGGCCCAGGCGAAGCCGCCGGGATCCCCCGGGTCGGCCGCGGCGACGCAGCCCTCGTCGATCTCCCCATCGCAGTCTTCGTCGGCGCTCTGTCCGCAGGACTCCGCGGACGACGGACTGATGGCACCGTTGGCGTCGTTGCAGTCGTCGCCACCGGCCTCCAGGGCGTCGTGGCCGTCCTGGTCCACGTCGACCAGATCCGCGCCGCTGCAGTCCTCGTCCACGCCGTTGTAAGGCACGTCGACCGCGTCGGGGTGCACCTGGGGATCGCTGTCGTCGCAGTCCTCGGGCGGCGACCAGCCGTCGCCGTCGAGATCCGGGTTCGCGGGAGGCGGCACGGGCATGTCCTGGGCCTACCAGGTCGAGTCCAGGCCGGCCACCAGGCCGCCCCCGACCACCCCGATCCCCGCGAGCCCGTGGCCTTCGAGCCTCAAGGCGAAGCGGCTGTCGATCACGGGCCGGGTCACCGCCCCCGCCAACGCCAGTCCCGGGATCACGCGCTGGGCGCCCGCGTAGGGTCCCAGCGCCCAGAGCACGCCGTCCACCCCCACCTCCCAGCGCCGATCGTCAAAGGTGCCCTCGGCCCGGACTCCGACCCGGACCGGCACGGTGGCCCGGTAGAGCCAGTCGGCGTCGTAGCCATCGGGGAGGGGCTCGCGCCGCGCAACAGGGTGCAGGGTGGCGGCCACGGTCACCCAGCTGCGTGTGGGCACTCGCAGCCACACCGCGATCCCCCCCGCCGGTCCGCCCAGGTCCCCGGCGACCGGATCGTCGAGGGTCGTCCAGGTGGAGCACAGCCCCAGGCCGACAACCAAAGGGCGATCGGGCCCCCCGATGCCCCAGCGATCGGCCCAGGTCAGCACGACCTCTCGCTCGGCAGCAGAGGTCCCGGAAGCTTGCTGCCCTTCCCCACCCGGGACGTCCAGCGGCACTCCGTCCAACCCGCGCACCGAGACCCCTCGCGGGCTCAGCCAGGCCACGGCCAGGTCCCCGCCGAGCAGACGGTCGAGGGCCCGCACCAGCTCGCTCGCCGGCAGACCCTGGGCCACCGCCGCCAGGTCTTCGGCCAGCTGGTCCCGGCGCAGAGGTCCCGCATGGAACAGGGTCGGCAGCTCCAGCGGGTACAGGCTGGCCGCCGTGACCTCGGTGGCCCCGTCACCCGAGCGAAGCTGGACCAGCCGCAGGCCCGGGGCCAGGCGGGCCCCCGAGCGGCCCAGGGGCAGCCCGTCCACGAACACCTGCCCGCCAGGACCAGCGACGGCGACAGCCACGGCCGGCGGCAGGGTCACGGAGTCGACCAGGCGCTGGACCGCCGGATCCACGCCGGTGGGAAGCAGCAGGTCGTCCCCCAGGCCTCGTGCCGTCTCTCCCGCCAGCACCATGCGGTCCGCGTAGAAGCGCTGCATGGTCGCGTTGGACGTGCGGGAGGCCAACAGGGCCGCCGTGGCTGCGGCGAGGTGGAGCCGCAGCAGGTCCTGGCGATCGGGCACCCGGTCCAGGCAGCCGACTTCGAGCTCCAGCTGCGAGACACCCGCCAGGGCCCCGTTGAAGTCGAGCAGCTGGACGTCGACCTCGACCCGGTCGACCCGGGCCTGCCAGTCCTCGAGCCAGATCGGTCCCCCGCATCCGGCGTCCTCGGCCCGGCGGTCCAGCCCCACCACGCGCACCCGCTCCAGCAGCGCCGGCACCGTGACCACCTGGGGCCCTCCGTCCGAGCCCAGGCGCCGCAAGACCCGGTCCTGGGCTTCGGGAGCCAGGGCGTCCGGCCCGGTCAGGACGACCAGCCGTGGCGCCGCGAGCGCGGCTGGTGCCGGGAGCCCCAGCAGGAGCACCGCCAACAGCACCCGGACTACTGCTCGATCCACGTGCCTTGATCGAAGTGCCACACCCGGCGGACCTCGCCGTCCTGGACCACATCCACCACGAAGCGCGTGGTCCGGCCGTCGTCGGTGGTGAGCTCGACCACGTGGCGCCCCACGGGCAGCTCGTGGCGGAACAGAGGCGTGTGCTTCACAAAGGTCCCGTCCAGGACGACCTTGGACCGAGGCAGCGACGAGATGGTGACCAGTCCCAGTGCACCAGCCGGGGCCGGCTCGGCCGTGACCGGCGGAGCGGTCTTGGCGGCCGGCGACGGGTCCGGCGCTTGCTGAGTCGGCTCAGGCGCGGGCTCCGGCGAGGGCTCGGGCTCAAGAACGGGCGCTGGCGCTGGCTCAGGCGGTGGCGCGGGCTCGGGAGCGGTCCGCACCGGCTCTGGGGCTGGCGCCGCCGCGGCGGGTCGGCGCTTGGGCACAACAGGGGTCGGGGCGGTCTCGGGCGGCGCCACCGTCTCGGGCTCGAGCTGGACCTCGTGAATGGGGTCCTTGATGGCGGGGGGAGCCATCGGCACGGCCAGCTCGGGCAGAGGCTCCGGCGGGAGCTCGGACGTCCTGCCGAAGAGCTGCCACGCGGTGAAGCCCACCACGAGCGCCGCCAGCGCCAGCAGCACCGCGTGCTGGATGCGGTGGTCCCGCCGGGCTGACTTGCGGGAGACCGGGGCGGCCAGCGGACCCTCGGGGGCGATCTCCCCGGGAGAGAACGGGCGCTCGTCGTTGCCGGCCCGCACCGGGATGCCCTCCTGGTAGGGATCGATGCTGCCGACCTGGAAGGTGGACGACGACCGGGCACCGGATCGGGGGACCTGGGGCGTCGGTCCGCCCTGGGCCATGGCCACGCGCTGGAAGCTGTTGACCGTGCTCAGGAAGCCCAGGGTCTGCTCCCGGACGCTGACCGGATCCGGGATGCGCTCCCCTAGAGCCCGCGCCATGGCCATCGCGGTGGGGTAGCGGTCGACGGGATCCCTCTGCAGGGCTCGCACCAGCACGCCGCTCAGGTGTCGATAGGGACCGGGCAGGGCGGCCGCCCGCCGCGCGCCTTCGTCGCTCGCCATCCACTCCTGGATCTTCTCCCGGTCCCGGCTGGGGAACAGGGGTGAGAACGCAGCCATCTCGTAGAGCACCGACGCGACGCCCCACTGATCCGCGGCGCCGGTGACGTCGCTCCCCTGGGACTGCTCGGGGCTCATGTAGCCCCAGGTGCCCTTGATCCCACCCTTGCCGCCGGCGGCGAACAGCGCCTGCGAGACCCCGAAGTCCAAGACCTTGGACACTCCCTGGGGGTTCAGGATCAGGTTCGAGGGCTTGATGTCCCGGTGAACCAGGCCCAGGTGCTCGCCTTCTTCGGAGCGGGCGTTGTGGGCGTGGAACAGGCCCTCACACACCTGGCGCCCCAGCTCGGCCAGGACCGGCGGGGGAATCGGCATGGCGTTGCGCTTGCAGAGGGACAAGATCCGCCGAAAGGTGGGGCCCTCGACGAATTCCATGACCAGGAAGAAACGGTCGCCGTCCCGATCGAAGTCCTGGATCTGCACCAGGTTCTGGTGCTGGAGCACCGAGCCCACCCGGGCTTCGTTCACGAAGAGCCGCTGAAAGTCCTGGTTGCTGGCGTGTTCGGGCAGGATGACCTTGAGGGCCACCCGGGGCGCGACACCGGCCAGGGACTCCCGCCGGGCCTCGTAGACGCGGGCCATGCCGCCCTTGGAGATCAGGCGCACCAACCGGTAGCGCCCCAGGCGTTCTGGATCCGGCTCGCGGGGGGTGGCCCCCGTCCCTGGAGTCTCCGCCATCTCGCGGCCTCTGCTGCGCTGCTGAGCCTAACCGACCTACATGCGCTCCAAGGTCCGAATCCCCAGCAGTGACAACCCCTTGGCGAGCACCTGGGCGTTGGCCTCGACCAGCGACAGCCGACGGGCCCGGTCCGCCGGCTCGGCCTCCAGCACATTGAGCTCGTAGTAGAAGCGGTTGAACCGGGTCGCCAGGTTGAACAGGTAGTCGCACAACAGGTTGGGACGGGACGATCGCAGCGCGGCATCAAAGGCCTCGCCGAAGCGCAGCAGGGCCAGGACCAGGTCCCGTTCGAGCACATGGGCTGGCGCAGCGGCCAGGACCTGGGGAGCGGTGATGCCTCCCTTGCGCTGGATGGAGCGCCCCCGGGCGTAGCTGTAGAGCAGGAATGGCGCCGTGTTGCCATCGAGGGACAGCATCCGGTCCCAGTGGAATTTCACGTTGGACTGGGGGTTCTGGGACAGGTCCGAGTACCGGACAGCGCCCACGCCCACGGCCTCGGCGACCGCCGCTCGCTCGGCCTCGGGCAGCATGGGCGACTTCTCGTCGACCACGGCCCGGGCGCGGCGCACGGCCTCGTCCAGCACGTCTTCCAGGTTGATCACGTTGCCCTTGCGAGTGCTCATCGCGCCTTCGGGCAGAGACAGCAACCCGAACCAGACGTGCAGCAGCTGGCCGGGTTCGACCCACCCGAACTTGGCGACCGCCGCGAACAGCTGCCGAAAGTGGAGCTGCTGTCGCGTGTCGGTCACGTACACGACCTTTGTGGGCTGCCACGTGTCCAGGCGGTGCCGCACGGTGGCGATGTCCGTGGTCGCGTACAGGAAGGCGCCGTCCCGCTTGCGGATCAGGAAGGGGGTGTCCTCGAGGCCCTTGCCGTCGGCCTGGGTGAAGGGCAGGATCACCGCGTCCTGGGACAGCTCGGCCACCCCTGTGGCCAGCAGCTCGTCGACGATGGGCGCCAACATGGGGTTGTAGAAGCTCTCGCCCAGGACCTCGTCGAACTGGATGTCCATGCGCTCATAGAGCACCGCAAAGTCGTCCAGGGACACCTGGATGAAGCGCTGCCAAAGGGCCGTGTTCTCTGGATCGCCGGCCTGGAGCTTCGCCGTCTCCGCCCGGGCCTGATCCTCGAGGCCGGGGTCGTCGTCGGTGGCGTGGGCGAACTTCACATAGATCCGCTGGAGCTCCCCCACCGGATCGGCGTCGAAGGCGTCGGCGTCCAGCCACCGGTGCCACGCGACGATGAGCTTGCCGAATTGAGTGCCCCAGTCGCCGATGTGGTTGTCGGCGATCACCCGGTAGCCGGCGTGGCGGTGGATCCGATCCAGCGCGGCGCCGATCACCGTGCTGCGCAGGTGGCCCACGTGCATGCGCTTGGCGACGTTCGGGCTGGAGTAGTCGATGACCACCGTGCCCTGGCGCTGGGGCACCCCCAGGTGCGGGTCCGCCACCAATGCCGCGACCTGCTCTCCCAGCCAGGCGTCGGCCAGGAAGAGGTTCAGGAAGCCCGGCCCCGCGACCTCCACGCGGTCGATGGCTGGGTGGGGCGGCAGCGCGTCGGCGAGACGCTGCCCAAAGGCCCGCGGGTTCGTGCGCAGGGGCTTGGCCACTCGCATCGCCAGGTTGCACTGGTAGTCGCCGTGGGCCGCCTGCTTGGCGGCCATGACCAGGTCGCCCTGGAGCTGACGGCTCAGGTCCACGTCACCCAGGTCGAGGGTGTCCAGGGCTTGTCTGATCAGGGCGGTGAGGACCGCGGGCACCGACGTCATCTCGTCCTCCGGTGCGCGCCGGCTATCTCTCAGGACACTCCTGGGCCAGCCACCCGTCGCGCTCTGGCGAAGGCGCAAAGGATGCCTGACCGCCCCGGGAGAGCGGTGGGCGTCCGTCTGCGATTCGAGCGCAAACCCGTGCCCAGCCGAGCGCCGCGGCGGCATCTCGGAACAGCTCTCCCGTGGCACTCCGGCAGGGGCCCGGGTCCGCCAGGACGTCGCACCGCGCCGGGTCCACCTGGAGGCCCTCCACGAGCCCCTTGTGGTGCCACTCCCGCCAGAACAGGCGCTCGGCGTCCCGCGCAAGCGGCAGGTCACCCAGCCGAGCCACCCGCTCCAGAGCCTGGCTCGCGGTGCCGTCGTGCACGTCCCAGGCCTCACTCCGGATCAGGTGAAAGGTGCACTCGCGACCGAACCTCTGCGCGCCACAGGTCGCAAGCCCCCGGCCCAGGTCCCCCGCAGCGCGCTGGCGCTCGGCGAGCATGAAGCGGCACTCGTCGTGCCACAGGCCCGGCGGGACGCCCTCGCAGGCGTCGTCGGTGATGGCACCCCGCGCTTCGACCGCAGCGGTGGCACAGTCCCCCTGGGCATCCAGGGTCGGCAGCGCAGCACAGCCAGCCAGCGCCGCGTCGAGGGCCACGGTCGGATCCAGAGCCGCCAGGTACCGCTGGCCGCTGGACCCGTCGCCGCCAGAGCCGCAGGCGACGAGCAGGTTCAAGAGGACTAGCTGTCGCAGCTTCCCGGGCCCCGGGGGTCTCCGCAGGCGCCACAGGCAGCGGGGGCTGGCGCAGGCGCGCGAGAGGCACCGACGCTGTAGCCACCGGGCACGCTCATCACCTTGAGCAGCTTGCCGCCCCCCATCGGGCCGTCGAAGCGCACGCACTCCTCGCCGCAGCGGGTGGGGGCGGTCTGGCCGTGCCGCTGGAGGACCTCGACCACCTCGCCACAGGTCTGACAGGCGTACTCGAAGAGTGGCATCGGGACCTCCTGGCCAGAACCTATCCGACCCGGGCCCGGGGGAGCACGATCTCGGACCCCAGGGGCGCATAGGTCCCCCCGAGCCGCGCCACGGGGTCCAGCTGCGCCACATCGAGGCGGGGCGACTCCCCGGGCAGCAGCCAGTCCTCTCGCACCTCGACCCCGAGCACCCGCAACACGAACAGGTGCACGTCGCCCAGATCGAGGGTCTGGTCCAGCGTGACCTCGAGGCTCACCCCGGCCTGGGCTGGACGACAGGCCGCCACCTGGGTCGCGGGCACCGGCGTCAGGCCCGCCACGTCGAACTCCGAGACCTGAGGGCCGTGGGGGGCGCTGGTGGCGTGCATCGCTTCCAGCTGTGCCATCGAGCAGATAGAGATGGTGGCCTGCCCGGTCTCGAGCAGGTTGCGGGCGGTGTCCTTGAGCGCCCCGCCGCGGCCCCGAGCGACGGAGATCGCCACCCGCGGTGGCCGGCTGCCGACCCCCATGAAGTACGAGAACGGCGCCAGGTTGTCCTGGCCCTCGGCGGAGCGTGTGGCAGTCCAGGCCACCGGCCGGGGCACCAGCAAGGACGTGAGCAGGAAGTACGTGTCGCGGCCGTCGAGGGTGTCGGCATGGATGTGCATGAACGGTCGGATATCCTTTGCCGCGATGCTGTGGGCCTGGGTCCTGCTGGCGTGTGGAGAGCCCCCTCCCCCGCCCCCCATCGAGGGCACCGCCGCCGCGGAGGCGGCCGACGCCATGGTTCGAGCTGGCCACGCAGCCAAGGAGGTCGCAGCGCAGGCGGCGGCTATCGAGAGCCTGGCGGGAGAGCTGCGAACGGGCCCCGAGCGCCCCCCCGAAGACGTCCTGCAAGACATCCAGCAACAGCTCGAGCGCGCCCGGGCCAATGCACAGCGGGTCGCCGACGAAGTGGCGACGGCCGAACGAGCGCTGGTGGTGGATCCTTAGAGCGCCTCGGCCTCGGCCACCCTTCCCAGCCGCACCCACAGGCCGCGGGCGAGCTCCAGGGCGCCGCGCCCCACCGCTTCCTGCCCTGCCGCGACGGCCTGGTTCCCACCCTGGGCGGCAAACCTGGCAGCGTCCAGCTCGACCGCACCGGTCCGCTCGAACAGCTCCTTGGCCTGGTCCAGGTGGTACGCGAATTCGTCCCAGTCGCCGGCAGTGGCCACGCACGGGAGCAGGCAGGCGTGCACAGCGGCCGCCAGGTGCAGCCGCCCCTGGTTTCGCAGCTCCATGAGTCCGGCCTCCAACGCGGTCCTGGCTTCGTCGGCCTGGCCTTGCTCCAGCAGCACCAGGCCCAGGTTCGTGGTCGGCACGGCGGCGTTCGGGGCCCCGAGGGCCTGGAAGCGATCCCGGCTCTCGGCGTAGAGCCCCTCGGCCCACACCAGCTCACCCTGCAATCGCACCACGTCGCCCAAGTGGTTGATGCACTCCGCCACGCCGAAGCGGAAGCCCGACTGCTCGAAGGAGCGGCGCGCCGAGTGCAGCTCCTCGGCGGCTTCGAACAACAGCCCCTGGCGCTTGGACAGCTCGCTGAGGCCCACGTGGGTCACACCGAGCCGCGTCAGGTCACCGGCCTGGACAAAGGCATCCCGAGCCCGCACCAGGCACCGGGTCGCCTCGACCCAGGCACCCCGGTCGAGGTGCAGCGCCCCGAGCTCCCGGGTGCAGTTGGCCAGCAGGAAGCGGTCCCCGAGCCCGCCGGCCAGCTCGAGCGCTTCGTCGAGGCAGGCCTGGGCGGCGTCGCCCTGGCCGGCGAGGGCGTGGGCCTGGGCACGCTCCCGCAGGGCCCACCCGAGCAGCGAGCGCCAGCCGTGCTCCCGGGCGTCGGCGACCAGCTGCTGGGAGGCGTCGACGGCCTTGTGGTGGAAGCCCTCGACCCGCAGGAACTGGGCCTCCAGCAGGCGGCCTTCGCCCATCTGCTGGTCCGACGCCGCCAGCCCGAGACCCTCGGCGGTCTCTCTCCAGGCGCGCAGCCGTCGGGTGGTCAGGTGGTAGTCACCGGAGTGCATGCGCTCCCGGGCACCCGCCAGCAAGGGCTCCAAGGCCTGGTCATGGGCCCCGGCTGCCAGCAGGTGTGTGGCCCGCCGCTCCTGGAGCCCCACACCGCGGCGGAGGCGGAGCATGTCGGCGCAGGCCCGGTGCAGCTCTGCCCAGCGGCCGGCGTCGCGGGAGCGTCGCTCCAGGCTCTCCTGGAGCATGCCGTGCACGAAGCTGAAGCCCCCGGCGCGGTGGCCGTCGGGCTGGGTGGCGAGCTGGGACGCCATCAACCCCTCGACCAGCTCCGGATGGATCGGATGGCCTGCGACCTGGCACGCATCGCGCCACTCGACCGGGTCTACCGGAGAACCCAGCGCAGCCGCCAGCTCCAAGGCTGGGAGCGCTGTGGTCCCGAGCGCATCGGCTAGCCGCTCCAGGTGCCCCACCCAGACCTGGTGCAGGTCGTCGGGCAGCTCCGCCTGTTCGCCCTCCTTCAGCTTGAACCCCCGGCGGGTCGGCTCCAGGACCCCTCGCGAGACCCAGTCGGCGACCAGCTGGGTCGCGAAGAGCGGGTTGCCAGCGGTGCGTGCCTCGACCCGAGCTGCCAGCTCGCCCTCCAACCCGAGCAACTCCCGCACCAGCTCGGCGCCGTGCTCTCGCTCCAGGGGGCCGATGGGCTGCACGCTCGCCAGTGGCAGTCGGAGCATGTCCTGGAGCAGGGCGCTGGCGTCGTCGTGCTGGGTCAATTCCTCGGTGCGCACGGTCGCCACGAACAGGATCGGCAGCGGGATGGGCGGCTCGAGGATGAAGCGGGCGAAGGCCAGGGCGTCGGACCCCCACTGGACGTCGTCCAGCCACACGACCACCGGCCGCTCCCGACAGGCTCGCTCCAACATGCGACCCACGACCAGGTGGCGCTCCCGGGCGCTGGCGAAACGGACCGAGACGCGTCCGGACCGGGCGGCGCCACTGCCATCGGGCGCGATGAGCGCCGCCAGCGCCGCGGCTTCTTCGGCGTCGGGCCGGCGCTCCCGGCGGAGGGCGCGGGCCAGGCGGTCCTGGGTCGCTTCGGCATCCAGGCCCACGCAGCGGTAGTGCCGGCGCACCATGCCGGCCAGGCCGTCTTCCGGGCCGGACCGAGGCCCGTGCAGGGCCCGCAGGACCGTGGCAGCCCCGAGCTCGTGGGCCCGCTCTCCGATCCAGCGCGCCAGCCGGCTCTTGCCGCAGCCTCGGGGTCCCCGGAGCAGCACCAGCCTGGGCCGTCGGCTCGCGGTGACGGACCCCAGGGCGGCGTAGAGCTGGTTGCGCTCGGTGTCCCGGTCGACCACGGGCACGGCCCGCAGGCCGTAGAGGGCCAGCCCAGCGCCGGCCAGGTGGCTGGGGCCGCGATCGGGGTTCTCCAGCGGGCGCCAGTCCTCGGGCAGGGGCGGCGGCTGGTGCTGTCGGCGGCGGGGCTTCTGGTGCCGCTTGGGCGGTGCGCCGAGCTCCACCCGCAGCGACTCTGCAGACAGGGAGGCCTGGGCGCCCGCGGCCATGGACAACAGGCCGGTGGTGGTGGCGGGACGCCGGCGGGACTGGTCGCTGGTCAGGTAGGCGGGCATGCCCGGCCGCAGCGGAAGCTCGCCCAGGCCCCTCATGTCGGCGGTGCTGGACAGCTCGACCAGGGCCCAGGCCGCGTCGGCGGCCCGCCTGAAGCGACTCTGGGGGTCCTTTTCCAACAGGCGGCGGCACCAGTCCTCGTAGCCGTCGGGCACGGTCACCTTGGGCACCAGCTCCGCCGGGTCATCGGCGCACTGCGCGCGCATGACGACCTTGCTCGGACCCTTGCCAAAGGGGGGGATGCCCGACGCCAGGGCCCAGGCCAGGCACCCGAAGGCATAGAGATCGGTCCACGCTCCCTGATCCCGCCAGGTGCCCTCGACCTGCTCGGGGGCCATGTAGGCGGGGGTGCCGACCACCTCGGTCTCCTGGCTGGGCAGCTCGCCCGCGGACCCACCCAGAGCCGCAGCGAGGCCGAAGTCCATGAGCTTGACCGTGTTGCCCAGCAGGATGTTTCCGGGCTTCAGGTCCCGGTGGATCACGTCCCGCGCGTGGGCGTGGGCCAGGGCATCGAGCACCCTGAGCAGCACGTCGGAGAGCACCGGCCACGGCATGCGGCCGGCCCAGCGGGACAGGGAGCCCCCGCGCACCAATTCCATGGCCAGCCAGGGGCTGCCCTCGACCAGCTTGTCGTTCTGGGCGGCGGCCTGGGCGGTCACTGCGCCGTGGTCGTAGACCCGCAAGATGTTGGGGTGGTCCAGGGCGGCGACGGCGCGGACCTCGCTTCGGAAGGCGCCCAGGTACCAGGGATCCCGGGCGTGCTTGCGCGTCACGACCTTGACGGCCACCGGCAGGTCCTGGGCATGGTGGACGGCATGCCACACCTCGCCCATGCCGCCCTTGCCGATCACCGTGACCAGCTCGAACGGACCCAGCGGCACCAACGAGAACCCCGACACATGCCCCTCCTGGGCCCGGAAGTCTACTGCGGACGGACGCCCTGGGGCTGGGACCATGCCACCCGACCGAGCCTCGCAGAGGCCCCTGGTCGGCGTTAGCCTGGGTCCGGCACCTGGAGGGACAGATGAGTCTTGTACTGCTCGCGCTGGGCGTCGGCTGCGGTGGCGACGACACCGTGGCGACCACCGGCCAAGCCTTCGAGCGCTACTTCCCCCTCGACGGCTACCGCTCGTGGGAATTCGTCAACGAAGACCCCTTCATGGACTGGACCACGCGGATCGACAAGACCTTCGATCCGGACAGCACCAGCGGCTACGACGTCTACACCCTGACCACCACCCACGCCGAGACCGGCGATCTGCTGCGCAGCGTGGACTGGTCCAGCGACGGCGACGACGGCGTCCTGGTCCACGGCTACGACGTGGTGGCCGCAGGCGACGGCAGCAGCCTGCAGAACATGGGCTCCGCGGACTTCGATCCGCCCCTGGTGTTCGGCTCCGCCAACATGGCCAACGGCGACGCCGAGACCACCTCGACCGGCGGCACGACCTTCACCGCGACCTTTGACGGGACAGAGGCCTGCCCGAGCCCCTACACCGAGGCCTGGGAGGCCTGCCGGGTGCTCGTCCTGAGCGACGACGAAGCCGAGGGCGACCTGGCGTCCCCCATCGCCGGCTCGTACTGGCTGGTCGAGAACTACGGGGTCGCCTGGTTCCAGACCACCGGTGACCCCGAGCCCTGGAAGCTGAGCAAGAACGTGTACCGAGAGGACGATCCAAACGCCACGGGCACCACGGCCGACACGGGGTCCTGAGCGACCCTTGGATCCGACCGCCTTTCGGGCACACTTCCCTGCCGCCGCGTCGCACACCTATGCCGACGCAGCAGCCATCGGCCCCCTCCCACGGGACGCCGCCCAGGCCGCCGCAGACGCGATCCGGGGCCTGAGCGAGCGGGGGGCGCTGGTCTTCCCCGGCATCTTCGAGCGAGCCAACCGGGCGCGACACCGGGCCGCGACCCTGTTGGGCTGCGGCGCCGACGACATCGGCTTCACCGACTGCACCAGCAGCAGCATGAGCCTGCTCGCCCGCATGGCCACCCACGAGGGCGCCACACGCCAGGCCTTCGTGACCCTGCGGGACGAGTTCCCCTCGACCACTGTGCCTTGGCTGCATCACGGGTTCACGCCGCGGTGGGTCGAGCCCGCCAGCGACGGCCACTACCCGGTCGACGCCATCGTGGACGCCGTCACGCCGGACACCCGGGCGGTGGTGGTGAGCCAGGTGCAGTTCCGGACCGGGGCCCGCACCGACGTGGCCGCGCTGGCCGAAGCCCTGGCTGGGACCGACACGTGGCTGGTGGTCAACGCCACCCAGGCCGCCGGCGTGGTGCCTCAAGACGTGAGCGGTCACACCGCCACGACCGTGACGGGCCTCAAGTGGCTCTGCAGCGGCTTCGGCACGGGCATCCTCCACCTGTCCCACGCCCTCCGTGCGCAGACCCCGCTGCCGGACCAGGGCTGGCTGTCCCAGCGGGACTTCATGGCCATGCGCAACGACCGCCTGGACCCCCTCCCCCAGGCCCGGGCCGTCGAGCTCGGGGGGGTCGGCCTGGCCCGCCTCCATGGACTGGATGCCAGCCTGGGCCTCATCTTGGAGGCCGGCCCCGACAGGCTCCAGGTACACACCCTGGGCTTGACGGCCGCTCTGCGAGAGGGCCTGGAGGCGCGGGGGGCCGTGCTGATCACCCCCCGGCGCAATGCCCGACGCGCAGGCATCCTGTCCGCGCTGCGGTCCGATGCCGAGGCCTGGCACAAGTGGGCTCTGGACCAGCGCATCGTGCAGTCGATGAGGGGCCCCGGAACGATCCGCTTCGCGCTGCACGGCTACAACGACTCGGTGGACGTCGAGCGGCTGCTCGAGGCCTGGGACCACACGCCCTGAGTCGACGGGACGGCCACCGCAGCAGGTGCTGCGGTGGCCACCCCGTGCCCGGTCACGTGACCGTCCTCCAACGCCACGCCAAGGCATGGCCCACCGAGGCCCACCAGCGGGCCCAGGTCCAGTGCACGACGGGCCGGCGGCTCGCCGAGGTGGCGTGCTCGTTGCCGGCACCAGGTGCCCAGTGGGGGGGAGTCGAAGCAACCAGGGAGACGAGATTCGCGGACATGATGTCCTCCGTGTGGGGGTTGGAGCAGGCGGTGTGGAGCCCACCCCCGCCGCCTGCAAGGGCGAGGGCACGCATGAAGAGCGCGAGGGCCAGGCCCTCGATCAGCTCAGGAGTTCAGAGCGCTGCTAGAAGCGCTGCGGGACGACCGGCATGCAGAACTCGGGCATGCCATCGAGGGCGCTGATCAACGTGACGATCATGCTCACCTCCTGCGGTCGTCCCGGGTCGGACCCGGGTGGGTTCTCGTCGAGCATAGCGGGTCAGGAGCGCCTTGCAAGGGCCAGAACGGCCTGGGAAGGGATGTTGCCCGTCCGTCACCCGGCTATGTTCCCGCCACTTCCCGGAGCCCCCCCATGGTCCTCACGCTCCTGGCCCTGTTCACGGGCTGCGACACCACCGAGCTGGAAGAGGTCTTCTCTTCCTGCGATCCGCTGGACCCCAGCATCTGCGCCCTGCCGTTCCCCTCGGGGTTCTTCCTGGCCGACGCCGACACGGTGACTGGCCACCAGGTGGCCTTTCGCGACGACTCGCTGGGCATCGACCGGGACAACAACCGCATGGACCCCACCCGGTGGAATGAGCGGGACGGCTTCGCCACGGCCGGTCCGCTGCTGACGTTCTTCGACGACGTGTCCGCCAACGAGCTCATGGGCCACGACGCGATCGACCAGTACGAGAGCGCGACCGTCACCACCGTGATCCTGGACCTGGAGACCGGCGACCGGGTGCCCCACTGGGCCGAGCTCGACATGAGCGCCGACTACGCCGACGAGCGTCTGCTCATCCTCCAGCCGGCCGTGCCCCTCCACCACGACCGCCACTATGCGGTGGGCATCCGAGGGTTGCTGGACAGCCAGGGCAAGCGGATCGCCGCATCAGACGGCTTCGCGGCCCTGCGCGACGGCACCGACACGGACACCTGGGACATCGAGGGACGGCGGTCGCTCTTCGACGACACGATCTTCCCAGCGCTCCAGAGCACCGGCTTCGACCGGGCCGAGCTCCAGCTGGCCTGGGACTTCCACACAGCGTCCCGCGAGAGCGTCCTGGGCCGCATGGAGTGGATGCGGGACGACGCCCTGGAGCGCACGGCCGATGGCACGACCTACTGGATCGACGCGGTCGACGACGACGACTGCGACGCCGGCGCCGAGATCGCCCGCTCCATCGAGGGGCGCTTCCTGATGCCGCTCTACACCGAGACCGACGAGCCGGGCACCGAGCTGACGCGCGACGGCGATGGCATGCCCTACTACAACGGCGACACCGAGGTCCCCTTCCTGATCAAGGTGCCCTGCTCGGTCTGGGAAGCGGGCGTGCCTGCCCCCCTGCTCCAGTACGGCCACGGCCTGCTGGGGAGCCGAGCCGAGGTCGGCTACGGCTGGGCCCGCACCATGGCCAACGACATCGGCGCAGTGACCTTTGGCATCGACTGGAAGGGCATGAGCGACGATGACTACAACAGCATCATCGTGATGACCGCCACGAATCTGGCGGACTTCCCCTTCGTGGCCGAGCGCTCCCACCAAGGGTTCGCAGAGTTCGCCGTGGCGCTCCGTGTCGTCCGGGACCAGCTATCAGCGACCGAGTCCCTGCAAAAGGACGGCGCCGCCCTCGTGGACCCGGACACCGTGGGCTACTACGGCAACAGCCAGGGCGGCATCCTGGGCGCCGGCTACCTGGGCATGTCCACGGATCTGACCCGAGGCATCCTGGGTGTGCCGGGTGCGCCCTATGGGCTCTTGCTGCCCCGTTCCTATGACTTCGATCCCTACTTCTTGATCCTCAAGAACAAGTGGGACGACCACCGGGACATCGCGATCAACCTGGCGCTCATGAGCATGATCTGGGAGCCCACGGAAGGCGCGGGCTGGCTGCGCGCGATGAACGAGGCGCCAGGGCCCGGGGCTCCCGCCAAGCAGGTCCTCATCCAGACCGCCATCGGCGACGCCCAGGTCACGACTCTGGGGGCACAGCTCATGGCCCGGGCCTACGGTGCCAGCACGATCGCGCCCGAGACCCGGCCAATCTGGGGGGTGGACGAGCAGGCTGGCGGGTTCACAGGCTCGGCCATCGTCGAGTGGTTCTACCCGGATGGCGCCGTCGAGCCCTATACCAACCTGCCGCCGGACCACGAATTCGACACCCACGAGTGCCCCCGGCGGGAGTGGGCGGCCAAGCAGCAGCTCCGGGACTTCCTGGTCGCTGGGGTGGTGAACCAGTACTGCGACGGGATCTGCGAGGGTGTGCGCGAGGGCTTCTGCGACTGATCGGCAGCCGCCGGGCCCGACGCCAGCACCTGCGCCGCGTCGCACTCGCGGCGCTGCCGGCGGCGGCCTTGGCGCTCGGCGCCGAGCTGTCTGCTCGGGCCCTGGTGCCGGCGCCGGCCCTGGTGGGGGCTGGGCCCCTCGGCTGGACCATGAAGCCGAACCTGGTGGACCACCTGGTGGACCAGGCGGACCCCCAGCTCGACTTCCATGTGTCCACCAACGGCGACGGCCTGCGGACCGGGCTGGCCCGGCGCTCGGTGGGACGACGGGTGGCCACCCTGGGCGAGTCCACGGTCTTCGGCTGGGGCCTTCCCCCCCAGGACGCGCCGGCCGGGGTGCTCCAGGAGCTCCTGGGCCCGGACTGGGAGGTGCTCAACGCCGGCCAGCCCGGCTACAGCTCCGAACAGGGTCAGCGGCTCGCCCGAGCCCTGCTCCCCCTCTACGACCCCCAGGTCGTGGTGTGGTTCCACCCCTGGAACGACCTGGCACCCGCCAAGGCCACGGATCGGGACCTGCTGCCACGGGTGGCTCACAGCACCTGGTGGCGACGCAGCAGACTGCTCTCCTGGATCGCGAGCCCGGGTCGATCGGCGGGCTCGGCGCTCCAGGACAATCCCCTGATGCCGCTGCGCTATGACGGGCCGGGCGACACCCTGCGCGTCCCTCGCGACCAGCGAGCCGAGAACCTGGAGTCCCTGGCCGAAGCGGCGGGCTCCGAGCGAGTCCTGGTCGTGCTGCTCCCCAACGACGCGACCGCCACCCAGGGTGGCTCCAGCCCGCTGGCTCTGGAGCTACGCGACAGCTGCGAGAGGCTCGGGGTGCGCTGGCTGGATCTGTCCGGCACGCTGACGCCAGCGGACCTCGCGCCGTTGACCCTGCCCGGTGATCCCGGACACTTCAACCGAGCGGGCAATGAGCGGTTGATGGCGCCGGTGGCTGCGGCGCTCACCGGGGGTTTCGTCAAGGACCTGTGAGTGCGTCGTGGTAGGCTCCGCTCGCCCGCAATGCGCGACCGCGTGTCGTGCAACTCGCCCGGAAGGAGACTCCATGACACTGCGCCCCTTGGGCTGGCTGACGCTTTTTGCGATCGGCGGCCTCATCACCGCTTGCGATAGCGACACCACCACCGGTACCGACTCGGCCACGGACTCCGGCGACGCCGACGCGGACACCGACACCGACACCGACACCGACACGGATGCCGACGGCGACGCGGATGCCGACGCCGATGCCGACGCCGACGCCGACGCCGACGCCGATGCGGACGCGGATGCCGACGCGGATGCCGACGCGGATGCCGACGCGGACGCCGACGCGGATGCCGACGCGGATGCCGACGCCGACGCCGACGCCGACGCCGACGCAGATGCCGACAGCGACGCGGACACCG
>CAZFLE010000038.1:0-7229 GCA_964519895.1 uncultured Enterobacterales bacterium
ATCGAGACCCTCTACGACGCCGACATCCGCTGGCTCGACGCCGCCCTGGGCGAGCTGATCCCCCTGCTCGAGGCCCAGGACGCGCTGATCATCGTGCTGTCGGACCACGGCGAGGCCTTCGACGAGCACGGCCACTACAGCCACGGGCACGGCCTGTACGACGAGCTGCTGCGGGTGCCACTGCTGGTGCGCCTGCCCGGCGGACAGCTGGCGGGAGCGGTGGACGACCGGCCGGCGAGCCTGGTCGATGTGCTGCCCACCGTGCTGGCCCAGGCGGGGCTGCCCTCGCCAGAGGGCCTCGCCGGGACCGACCTGACCGGTCCGGTCGCGACGGACCCCGAGCCCCAGATCCTCGAGGCCATGTACAGCGGGCGCGACCGCACAGGTCTCGTAGATGGCGACCACAAGTACATCTACACCCACCCCCGCGGGTACCTGGGCTTTCACCGGGCGGGCGTGAAGTCGTCGGGGAGTGCCCACAATGCCCGCGAGGAGCTGTTCGATCTCTCGGTCGATCCCACAGAACAGGACAACCTGGTCGACCAGGAGCCCGAGCGCACGGCCGAACTACGCGGCCAGGTGCACGGGTGGCTCCAGCGGACCTGGCCGGGCCTGCACCTGCGCTGCGAGGGCGAGTCCGCCGAGCTGGTCGTGACCGCGACCCAGAGCGTCGGTCAGATCTCGCCGTTCTCGGTCGAGCCGACGGACGGCATCACCCTGGACCGGACCCGCCACGAGCTCACCCTGCAGCTGGGCCCGGACACCGACTGGCTGGCCGTGCGCTTCCTGGAGCCGGGGGCCCAGATCACCGTGGCGGGGGCCCCGGTGACCGCGGGGGGCGTCGCCGGGACGCGCTGGACGCTCGGGTCCAGCGAGCTGCCGGACAGCCCGCCGCCCTCGCCGGGGACCGGGTGCCAGGTCTGGGAGGTCCCGCTGTCGAACACTGGGCCCCAGGACGTGGACGACGAGACCTTCGCCGAGCTGGAGGCGTTGGGGTACGTGGAGTAGGGGGGTCCGGCCTGGATGACCTGGAAGGTCGGGTGCGCCCTGGTGCTGGTGCCGCCGGTCATGCTCCGAGGTGCTTCAGAGGTCGTCAAGGCGGGCGTAGGGCGGCAGTGTCACCAGGCGCTCATCGTCGACGGGGCCGCCGAGGGTGAAGTGGTAGAGGTCCTGGAAGGAGTGACCCTCCAGCTCAGCGACACGGTGGGTGCTGTCGTCGAAGAAACAGCCGATGCCCGTGGAGCGGATGCCGATGGCTTCCGCCTCGAGGTAGAGCAGCTGGCCGACCAGGCCGGCCTCCCAGTGGAGGCGCTTGTAGAAGGAGGCTCCTCGGGTCTGGAGGGCAGCCTCGAACTCCGACAGCATAGCGACTGCGTAGACCCCGTCCGCAGCGATGGCCTGGCCGCAGCTCAGGCTGGCGGCCGTGCCCCTCGCATCGCCCTCGGCGAGGAGGTAGAGCGGAAAGTCCGCAGGGCAGGAAGCGGGGCGGGTCCAGGGCGCCTCGGGGGCCAGGTGTGCGCGGAGGCTGTCGTACGCCGCTGGGTCTCGGACGAACAGGTAGAGCCCGGGATCGAGGTCCTGCACCCGGTGGACGAAGACGAGCAGGTGAACGTGGGGTCGCCAGGGCAGCGCCGCGAAGGGGACCTGCCCAGGGCCGGGCAGCGTTCGGGCGAGAGACTGGACGAAGTCCTCGACCAGGATGCCGGTGCGGCCGTCCATGGCGACGGCACTTCTCCGTTGGTGGACCAGAGCCCGCAAGCCCTTGGGGCTGTCGCCCCGGACGAGACTGGCGTTCGGGATCGGAGAGGCATCCCAGTAGCTGGCCGCTGGTGGCTCGGTGCGCGTCGTCGCGGCGTGGACCTCGTCGATGACCGGCCAAGGCTGGTGGTCACGCGCGAGGGGAGCGGGTTCTCCCAGGAAGGATGGGGTGGCTGCCAGGGACGAGAGGGTGAAGGATCGCCAGCGGTCGGCGGGGAACTCTGCTCCCTGGGGAAAGAGAGCCAGAAGGAGGTCCGGGTGCTCTGCCTCGGGCCCGCGCTGCGAGTCGAGGCCGAGGAGGGCGGCGAGTTGGGGATCGGTCACAGACGCGAGCACACGGGCGGTCCAGCCAGAGGCGGCTGCGGCGATTCCGAGCGCTGCCAGAGCATGGCCGAGGTCGTGCTGGCAGTAGCGAAAGGCGCGCTCGCCGTACTTCCAGGACTCGCGGAGGTAGATGCTGGTGAGGCCCACAAGAACGGTGTCCGGAGGGAGCTGGGCGCTGATGGCGGCCCAGGTGGCGGTGGGCAGTGAGCAGCGACGCTCGAGGGAGTGGTCGCGGGACCGGTAGTGGTAGACGGCGGGCTGGTCGTGAAGGCCGCCGACGGCGCCGCACACGAGGTAGCCCTCGGTGGGGTGGAGGTTGCCGCTGGAGGGGTTGACCCGGAGAGACCAGCGGGACTCGCCGAACTCCTTCCAGGCGGAGAGGCCGAGGGCGTCCTGGAAGAGCTGCGAGATCATCTCTCGGGTCAGCGGTGCCGGGTGGAGCAGGCCCTCCTCCAAGGCCACCTCGTAGGGGGGACCCTCGGCCGGGTCGCGGAGCGCCAGCTGGACTCGGGGGGCGCCCTCGAAGGTGCGAAACGGGTCGGGCTGGGTGTCCCAGTCCATGAAGCCGAGAGCCTCAGCGAAGCGGCCCGGGTGGTGTTTCGTGCGGTCGTGGTAGTCGATGGTGATCCGGACGTCGTCCCGGGCAGGAGCAGCGGGGGGCGGCCTGCTGACCCGCCTCACGGCCGTCTGGGCGGGCGGCTTCCGTCCGAGGAGCTTCCGGATGCGACGGAACATCAGTCCGCCGTCCTACGCCAGGTGCTGGCGAGCCAGGGCTGCTCTGCGCGAGGAAGGCCAGTGGGGCGGTAGTAGTGGCCGAGCCGATCGAACCCGGCTCTTCGGAGGTAGCGGGTCCAGGTCGGGAGGTCGTGGTAGGCGCCGTAACGCTCGTCGCTCCAGCCCTCGACGTTGTGACCGTGGGGATTCGAGGAGAAGAGGACACCCCCCGGAGTCAGCGTGTCGCGAAGCTCACCGAGGACCCGGAGCAGCTCCTGACTGGGAATGTGGAAGAGGCTGGCATTTGCGAAGATGCCGTGGAAGTGGCTGGCGGGGAGATCCAGAGCGAGGAAGTCCTGGTGGAGCACCGGGCACCCCGAGAGAGCGCGGGCCATGTCGCATGACTTGAGGGCACCGTCGAGGCCGGTCGGCTCGTGGCCCGCCCTGGTCAGCGCGACGAGGTCCCGGCCGGGGCCGCAGCCGAAGTCGAGGATGCGACACGGCGGCTCGGCGCTGATCGCATCGAGCAAGGCGTTCATGTTCTGCGAGACGTCGTGGTCACGGGTTCCGTGCCAGAAGCGCTGGGCGTGCGTGTCGTAGTGGCGCAGCGTCCGACGCGAGATCATGGCGAGCTGGCTGGGGGTGAGCGTGGGCATCGTCGCTACGACGCTGGGTCCTTCCCCTTGGAAGCGAGCCGCAACCACATGGGCACCTGCGACTCCCCCCCGCTCATGATGCGCTCCTGGGCGGTGGACATCTCGAGGCGCACGCCGAAGTCCTCCTCGGCAATAATGGCCCGATCGAGCGCCTGGAGCGCGGTGTCGTCACCCTGTTCGTTGAGGTAGCGGGCAGCCCGCCAGCGCACGAGGTGCGAAGGGTCGGACAGGGCCTCGCACATCGCCGGAGTGGCCGCCGGGTTGCCGAGGTCGCTCAACGAGTCGCCGGCGGTGCGCCGGACGATCACCGACCCGTCGGAGACCACGGCGGTGCACAGAGGGCCCACGGCCTCGAGACGGGCGCTGGACCCAAGAGCCGCTGCGGCCCAGCGGCGTACCGCGGGCTTGGCGTCCGCAAGGGCCGCGACGATCAGCGGAAAGCTGACATCGTCGACCTTGACGAGCTGCATCGCAGCCAGCCGAAGTCGCCAGTCCGGGGCCTCCAGGTCGCTGAGGATCTCCGCCTGGGAGCGATGAATCGGGGCCGGCCGCTCCGGCACCTCCTCCGCGATGGCTGCGGTACCCAGGCGGACCAGCACCTCGTCGGGGATGCTGCTGTCGAGCTCATCGGCGACCATCTTGGCGATCTCCTCCGGGTCGCCGAAGCGGGGCTCCAGGGCCCGCCAGCCGCGCTCGCGCAGGTAGTTTGCGCTCACCGCATCCAGCACCCTGGCCAGCTCCCTCGTGAAGCGCTCGGGCAGGGCGACGCGGGCCTGGCCCCCCGCCGACGTCGCCCGGACCTGGCTGGGCAAGCAGCGGAACTCGAGCACCGCGATGTCCACCGGTTCGAGTCCGACTCCAGCGTCGGTCCTGTCCGTTCGCGGCGTGCCCTCTGCTTCCGTCGCTCCCAGCAGCCCGCCAGCCCCTTCCAGGATCGGCTCCCAGTCCGCGCCACCGCGACGGGTGACGGTGATGAAGTTCCGAGCCAGGAAGATCGAGCGCACACCGGGGAGGGCCAGCAGGCCCCGGACTACCGGTGGTGCCTGGTCCAGGTTCGGATCGCCGACCTGGATGGTCACGGACCGGTCGCCGAAGTCCTCGTCGACCTTGAGCATCATGCAGTTCGGATTCGGCGTGGTCTCGATGGAGCGGAGTCTCATGCGCAGAGTATGTGCCGCCGCGCTGCTGGGGTGCGACGAAATCCGGACGGGCCCTGGCAGGGTCCGTGCCGAGCTGTTCGGAAGGGCTGCGTCCCCTTGCGGGTACGTGAAGCGGACCAGGACGTCTCCGGTGTCGGTGAGCTCCAGGCGCTCCCTCGCGAGCAGAGGACGGGCGAGGTAGCGGCGTCAGCCGTGCGATGAGCACGTCCGTCCGGTGCGGGAAGTACTCGCCTCGCTGAGCGGGTCACCCGGTCCGACCCAACGCCTCGCCTTCAGTCGCTGTGGGACCCCAACGTCCACGCCGTCAGCTGGCTCATCGCCCGGAGTGCTCGTCGATCCTCGAACCCGTGCTCGCTCACCAGCACGCCGTCGGCGTCCACTTCGCGCACCACGCCCTCGACGCCGTAGTCGATGAACACCGTGCCCTGGGCTCCGAGAACCACGTGGCCCATGCCCGCTGTGTGCCACGCGGCGCCGGTCTCGGCGGACCAGGTCTCCTGGGCCGCGCCGTCCTCGGGGGCGACTCGGGTGACCCAGCTGCCCGTCCGGTGACGGCCTTCGTTGGCGAAGACCAGCACCTCGTCCCCGTCCCACGCCGGGCTGTGCTGGACGGTCCAGCTCGCCTCGGTCGGCGTGACCTGCTCGCCGCTGAAGCTCCACGGGACCTCTCCCGTGGCGCGGTCCACCCGAAGCACGGCGTCCAAGCCCCGCAGGGACAACAGGTAGGCGTCGTGCTCCTCGCTATGGTCCAGCCCGTTGGCGTGGGTCCAGTCCAGTGCCCGCGAGGTGTCACCGTCGTCCGGGGTGGTCAGCCGGTCCCAGGGATCGAAAGCGTCGAAGGTGCTGAAGACGACCCGCTGCTCCCCGTCCGGGCCCAGCTCGACCAGGGCGTCGCCGAGCACCTCGCCCAGGCCGTCGATCTGGCGGCTGTCCATCTGGAGCCAGGCCACGGTGCCGTCGGGCAGCACCCTCAGGTCGTGGTGGCTCTGAGGCGCCGGCCACTCGCCGAGCAGCTCGCCCGACGCGGCGATTCGGACCAGGACGTTGTCGTCGCCGTCGCCCGTCTCGGGCAGGACCAGCGCCCACACACCGTCGTCGGCCCATCGGGCCGCCTCCACGGCGCTGCCCGAGGGCGCCTGCCAGGCCCAGACCGTCTCACCCACGGGATTGTGCAGGGTCACGCCCGCGGCGTCCCTGCTGACGCTGTGGGCAAGCATGAGCAGGCCCGAGTCGTCGGCGCCGGACGACGTCCACGCCGTGGTCATGGGCCCCGGGTCCCAGGACAGGGCGTCGGTGTGCACGCGGTGCACGTCCGACAAGGCCAGCCCCGATTCGTCCACGAGCCAGAGATCCACGGGAGCGTTGGCCGGGGTGCCGACCAGCCAGGCCTCATACCGCCCCTCGTCGTTCAGCACGCCGGGCGCCTCGAGCAAGGAGCGACCGGTGTCGTATCGGACCTTGGCGGGGACCTCGCCCGACCAGGTGACGTGGACGACGGTGGGCTGATCCGGTGCCAGCGCGGTCGTCAGGTCCAGGGGATCGGCTGTCTCGGAGTCGCTGTCGGAGGCCAGCGGGGAGTTGGGAAGCGGGGGCAGAACCCCCCCGGGCGGATCGGGCGCGCAGCCCAACCCGATGAGGGTCAACAGAGACAGGTTCACGAGCCTTCCTGGCGCGTAGGTGACGGGTTCCCTTCTTGGGAGCCCGGGGGCGGGAGAACGTAGCGCTTCGAGCCGGTTCGGGACCGCGATCGGCGAGACTTGACAGGGATTTCCCCGGGGCTCATCCGGGTGCGAGCCGACACCTCTGGGGCCGACCCGGTGAGAACGGCGCTCCGGGGCCGGAACTCCGCCGGTGGTCCAAGCCAGGACAGCGCCCCAGATCAAGGACTGGATCGCCTTCCTTGGCCCTCTGCTGCAGGTCCGCGCCGATCACGGCGAGGCCATCTTCAAGGGCGGGTTCCTGCAGGTGAGCCCACGCGGCCAGGACGCGCCGATGGAGGCGTACACCATCGGGTGGGTCCCACCGGCCGGGAGGCAGAGCGAATCCGCGTGGTCCTCGACGACCTCAACACCCACAACGCAGCCTCGCTCTACGAGACCATGGCCTCCCTGGATGACCTGGCCGACCTGGGGGCCCTCGACCGTGACCGCGTCGAAGCGGCCATCGAGCTGTGGGGCCGTGTCAAGACCGTGGCCGCCTCAATAGCACCCACCCGCGCTCACGGTGCACGTGAAGTCTGCGCTGCTGCCGTAGTCGTACGCGGTCCCCCAGGAGTCGATGAACACGTCCTCGGGCTTGTTGTCGGTGGTCCCAACTCCCCAGTTGGAGCCCGTCGACGTGAGGGTGGAGTCCGTGATCAACGTCGTGCCCAAGAACAGGCCCACAACGAAGACGCCACCGCCTTCGACGGTCGCGGTGTTGTCCCACACCGTGCAGCTCTCCAGCTCCAAGTCCTGGGAGACAGAGACCAACAGCCCGCCGGCGTAACTGGCCAAGTTGTCAGAGATCTCGCCGTCGGCGTCGTCGCAGTCGTCGGGGTTGTCGACCTGGTTGCTGGCCGGTTCACAGGCGGTGGCCGAGTCGGCCGGGTCGCCGAAGCCGTCGCCGTCCTGGTCGG
>CAZFLE010000038.1:7329-54247 GCA_964519895.1 uncultured Enterobacterales bacterium
TCCACCGTGCCGTCGCAGTCGTTGTCGACGGTGTCACACACCTCGGCCGCACCGGTGTAGGCCAGCTCCGAGGTGTCGTCGCAGTCGTCGCTGTTCGCCACGCGATCGGTCGGTGCCTCACAGGCGGTGGCCGAGTCGGCCGGGTCGCCGAAGCCGTCGCCGTCCTGGTCGGCGTACCAGGTCGTCGCGTCCACAGCGTCGTCGTTGTCCACCGTGCCGTCGCAGTCGTTGTCGACGGTGTCACACACCTCGGCCGCACCGGGGTTCACGTCGGAGTCGTCGTCATCGCAGTCCGCCGGCGTGTCGTAGCCGTCGCCATCCAGGTCGACCGGCGCCGTCGTCCCTTCCAGTCTCGAGCCATCCGAACAAGCCGCGCTGAGGATGGCGAATAGCGCCATCACCGGGAGCTTTCGCATGGATCCCTCCGGGGAAAGGCAGTTCGCAAGAACTCTTCGAGCATACCGGCGGTCACGAGGAGGCCTCGGCCATGCTCTCGTTCAGCGTGGACCATGACCCGCTCGCCTGCTCCGCACGAAGATGGCGACATCAGGCCCGGAGGCACCCGGCCGAGCCGGGCCTCCAGGTGGGCCAGCAGATCCGCGCACGAGCCGGGCCGGCGCGGGCACCGCTTCACGCGCTACGCCCATGCTGCGGGTGCTCCACCGGGCCTGTCTCCGTCGTCCTGTGGTCTTGTGGCTGGACGACGCCCAGTGGGGGCCCGAGGCACTGGCGCTGGTGCCAGCACCCCCCGTCGAACGCGACACCGCTGTCAGCAACCCCACCCGAGTGCGACCCTACCGGCCGACAGGGTGCCAGGGTGGCCTCAATTCCACCGAATTCACGCGCTGAGCGCCCCCTCGAGCGCAGCAGAGTCGCACTCGACGTAGGGTGCTGACAGCGGTGTCGCAATCGACCCGGGGTGCTCCCGCACCGGAGCCCGAACGACACTGGCACCCCGGATGACGGCTGCACCTGCGGCGCCCAGGCGACCGACCCCTTCGCGGCCATCGCGCTTCCGGGGCCGATCCCCGATGAGCGCGAGGCCCAGCACCTCTGCGACCTGGCAAACGCGAGCAGCGCGGTGAGCAGCGACGCCACGGGAGCGGTGTGCGCTGGCCCCTACTGCTCCGAGCTCGGCACTTCCAACGGTGTGGGCGCGGCCGTGCCCATCCACGAGGTCCACGTCGCCGGCGTCAGGCTGAGCGCGACCGCCACCCGCTGCCACGAGGGCCTGACCCCGACCGGTGCCTCGGTGACCTGGCACGCCTGGGACGGCGTGGCCACCGACGGAGAGGCGATCGCACTGAGCACGAGCGACCTGGCGTCGGAGGACATGAACCTGGGCGGCGGCTTCTCCTTGAGCCACCCCTGGGGCCTACCCACCCTCGAGCACGACCTCCAGGCTGGGAGCCCGCTCAGCTACCAGGTCGACAAGTTCGCGGCGGAGCTCTTCCCGGGCGACATCTCCACCCTCGAGCACGCCCTCCAGGCCGACGACGCCTTC
This sequence comes from uncultured Enterobacterales bacterium, assembly GCA_964519895.1. Classification (GTDB taxonomy): domain Bacteria; phylum Myxococcota_A; class UBA796; order UBA796; family CAJQPC01; genus CAYFPX01. The sequence goes on from CAZFLE010000038.1 coordinate 8,834, forward strand.
ACGGTCTGGGTCGACGTGGACTTCCTCAGCCCGCCCGTCGGACAGAGCCAAGCCACGCTCTGCAGCCCGTGACAGGCCCCGGGGCCCCAGCGCAGCCCGCTCACCAGGTCTCGGGCACCTCCAGCACGGGGCTCTCCTCGTCCCCCCAACAGGTGATCTGCTCGTCCAGGTCGATGCCACAGGACACGCTGTCCCCGGCGGCGATGTGGAGCAGCTCGAGCCCCTCTGGGACCCGGACCCGCGACTCGTCGTCGGTCCCCCAGCAGGAGGAGAGGTAGTCGTCGTGCAGGCCGCAGGTGTGGTCGACCCCTGCGGACAGGGCGAGCAGGGGGGCGGCCGGGGGGGTCGCTCGCGCACCGACGCCCAAGCCCGAACAGGTGGCCTGACCGGTGTCGCCCAGCACGCAGAAGTGCTCCAGGCCGCCGACGATGGAGACCGGGACGCCGGACGGGACCGGCTCGCTCTGCAGGCTGATGTGGGCAAAGCACCGGATCTCGGCGTCGGCATCGATGCCACAGATCCCGTCGTCGGCCAGGGCAAAGGCGGACAGCGGGACGTCCGGGGCCTCGTCGAAGGTGCCGTGGGCGCCCCAGCACGTCACCTCGCCCGCGTGATCGCCCACACAGGCGAACTCCCCGAACTGGGGGACGTCCTGGACCGCGATCGCGACGTAGCGGCCCATGGGAGGGGACCTCAGCGTCGTCGGCACGTCCCCCCAGCACGTCGCCACACCGTCGGTGGACAGGCCACAGGCATAGTCGGCAGCCAGGGCCAGCTGGGCCCAGGTCTCGGAGGGCGGTTCGGTCGCCGGGCTGTCTCCCCAGCAGACCGCGGCACCCGCGAGGTCCAGGCTACAGGCGGCGGTGGGCCCCAGGAACAGGCGCCTGTCCGTGCTCGGGAAGGGGCGACACGCGGTACCGTCAGCAGGCCCTTCGTCGATGGCCAGGTCGCAGTCGTTGTCCCGGCCGTCGCAGAGCTCGTCGGCGCCGGGGAAGGAGTCCGAGCGCTGATCGTCGCATTCCTCGGACGCGGTGTAGCCGTCCCCGTCCCAGTCCTCGGCGTAGTCGTCGACGCACCCGGCCAGTGCTGCCAGCAGGATCAGCGTGGTCGAGGTATGGGTCACGGCGACTCCCGGTCGTCTCCCCATCGGACCGGGCCTGGCGGCGGATGAGTCTCAGCGCGGCCTGTCGAGCGCGGACCAGGGCAGCACCGTCACGTCGCTGCGGGCCTGCTGGGCGTCTCCGCCGTAGACCACCACGCAGTCGACAGGGGGCGCTCCCGGACGTCGTCGCAGGGCCTCCTTCAGTCTGTGCAGAGAGGCCCAGGACTCGCTGTGGACCGTCGCGCCTGACTTGCACGCCACCAGGGTGATCCGGTCGGGCCCCTCCTGGACCAGGTCGACCTCGAGTCTCCGGGCGTCCCTGTAGTGGAACAGCCGGGGCCGTCTCCCGCTGTGGTGCGCCTGCTTCAACAGCTCGGCGGCCACCCAGCTCTCGAAGATGGGCCCACGCAGTGGGTGGTGCCGGAGCTGCTGAGCAGTCTCGATGCCCAGCAGGTGACACACGAGCCCGGTGTCCAGGAAGTGCAGCTTGGGCGCCTTGATCAGCTGCTTTCGGACGGTCGTGTGCCACGGGGCCAGCCGCGTGGCCAGGAAGCTGGCCTCCAGCACGGACATCCAGGCGCGCACGGTCTTGTGGGTCAGCCCAGCGTCGCCTCCCAGGGCGCTGAGGTTCACCTCCTGGGCCGAGCGGCCGGCCATCAGGCGCAAGAGGGTGGCGAAGGCCTCCAGGTCGCGGACGCCCAGGATCTGGCGGACGTCTCGCTCGATGTAGGTGGTGACGTAGTCCGGCAGCCACCGATCGGGCCGGAGTCCCCGATCGTGAATGCGGGGAAAGGCGCCAGCCCAGAGCACGTCGAACAGCTCGGTGGGAGCGTCGGGGAAGCGGCGCAACTCAGCCAGGCTGGGGGGGAGCAGGTGGTGCACGGCCGTGCGCCCGGCCAGGGACTGGGAGACCGCCGAGCCCAGGGCGAGGCTCTGGGAGCCGGTGAGCACGAAGCGCCCCGGATCCGGCCGCTCGTCGACCTCTTCCTGCAGGTACCCCAGGAGATCCGGAGCGTGCTGGACCTCGTCGATGATGACCCCCGCGCGGTGTTCGTGGAGGAACCCCCGCGGGTCTTCGTTCACGTAGGCTCGGCGATCCCGCGTGGCCAGCGAGACATAGGGCTTGTCAGGCCAGGTCGCCCTGCACAGGGTTGTCTTGCCGGACTGCCGAGGCCCGGTCAGCGTGACCACAGGGTACGCGGCCGCACTCTCGACGAGGACCGGCTGGAGGTCTCTTCGAATCATGCATGGATTGTACTTTCAATTCCCAATTCATGCAGTGTTCGAGCGGGTCTGGAAGAGCTACCTCGAGGCGCTGCCCGAGCTGGCGAACCGCGCTCCTGCCGTGCGGGCGCTGCCCCGCGGGCTGGCTGGCCTGAGGGCGCTTCGGGGTCTCGGCCGACAGGCCTGATCCCGACTCCTCCAGGCGTGCGATGTCCTGCCGATGACCACCCGCTCAAGGCCCGGTGTCACGGACCGAATGAGGGTGTCCTCACCACAGGAGGGCCCCGTGGCCGACCCCCGCCTGCTCATCGCCCTGTCCCTGCTCGCCGGTTGTCGCACGCCGGCGCCTGACCTGGACAGCGGCGACAGCGGCGAGCCCCAGGTCGCCCCGGACAGCGCCGACACCAGCGACTCGCCGGACGGGGGCACCGAGACCGAGACCGAGACCGAGACCGAGACCGAGACCGAAGCCCTGGCCGGACCGGGACTCGGATCCCGCGGGCTGCGGGTCGTGGGGGCACCTGACGACAGCGAAGCGGGCCAGTCCCTGTCCGCGGGCGACACCGATGGCGATGGGATCGCAGACCTGGTCGTCGGGGCTCCCGGTGGGGGTCGGGTCTGGGTCCTCGCCGGGGGCGCGGCGCTGCCCGAGGACGCCTCGGGGGCAGCGGCCATCCTGCACGGGGCGGGACGAGCGGGCAGCCAGGTCGTGGCGACGGGAGACCTGGACGGTGACGGCCTGCGGGACGTGGTGGTCGTCGACCTCACGGTGGTCGGTTCGGACGCACAGGAGGGCGCGGTGCACAAGGTCTACGGGCCTGTGGCCGATGGCACGCTGCTGGCCGACGTGCCCAGTCTGTGGTCGTCGGAGGCACTGCCGCTCCAGGCGGTGGTGGTCGACGCGGCGGGTGACGCCGACGGCGACGGCGTCCAGGAGCTCGTCCTGGGCAACGTCGGCCCGGGCGTCTGGCAGTCCGTCTTCGTCGATGGCCCGGACGGACCCACGGAGAGCTGGGCGGGAGCAGGGGGCTTCTTCGACCAGGACAACCTCAGCACCGGCGGCGACCACGACGGGGATGGCCTCGACGACCTGGTCGTCAAGGACCGGGGGGACCCTGGGGGACTCGACTACGCCAACCTCATGATCATCCTGGCTGCCGCTCCGGAGCGGCCCCTGGTCGAGAGCGAGGGCTGCAGCCACGCCTGGGGCCAGGCCCTCTACGGTGCGGCAGATCTGGACGGGGACGGCGTGGACGACCTGGTCGTCGGCAACCCAGGGGCAGGCCAGGCCGATCAGGGAGAGGTCGGTGTCTTCCTGACGCCCTTCCCAGAGGAATACTTCTACAAGCCCGACACGGATCCCTTCTGGAAGGGCACGGACGACGGAGATCTCGCCGGCACGGCCCTGGCAGTCGGGGATTGGAACGACGACGGGCACCCCGACGTGGCCATCGGTGCGCCGGGGCGGGACACCTCTGGCGACGACGCCGGCGCCGTCTACATCTTCTTCGGTCCCCTCGTCGACACAGGAGATCTCGACTCCGCAGACGACGTGCTCTACGGCGACGAGCCCGGTGAGCGGGCCGGCTCTGCCCTGTTCGGCGCCGCCGACCTCGACGGGGACGGGGTCGACGATCTGGCGGTAGGCTCACCGGGTGCCTCGGGGGGCCGCGGCGCGGTCACGGTCGTCTACGGGGTGCCCTCGGGGGAGTAGGCCCTGTCGTCCGCGCTAGAAAGCGACTCTGACGAGCGGCACTGTCCCCTCTGGCGGCCCATGCCCGCTTCAGAGGTGGGGCCGAGAGCAAGCCGGCACCCGACCGACAGCAGGCACCAACCCCCGCTGTCCCTCCCACCCACCTCCCTCCGGTGCTTCATGTCCCTGCGCGTACAGCCTCGCTTCGTCGCCGGCGTCCTCCTGGCGGCCCTGGTCCCGCTGACGGCCCTGGCGGCCGACGCCACCACCCCCACGTGGTCGAAGCCCTGCGCGACGCCTTGCGTTCGCCTGGAGCCCGAGCTGCTCGCTCGCCAGTCCGGAGACCAGGCGCCCTGGCCGGTGGCGTCGACATGGCAGTCCCTCCGCCCCGCCCTCGAGCACCTGTACGCAGGCCCCGACCCCGCGTCCCTCGCGCTGTACAGGTACGCCCTGGGGCGTCAGGCCGAACAGGCCGAAGGGCTCCTGCGCGGCCTGGAAGACATCGTGACGGGTCGCGCGAGCTGGGCCGACCACGGCCAGGTCCGCAGGGACATCGTGGTGGTGACCCGGTACCTGAGGGCCATCGTCGACCTGACGGACCGCCTGGGCTCGCCCGCCTCGGCCCTGCCCGACCTGGCCGAGTTCACCGAGCTCGAAGACGACGCGACCCGCGTCCTCTTTCGCACGGCGCACCTCTGGCAGGAAGCCAGTGGCGTCAGGTCGGCGGTCCTGGAGGAGCGCTCGACGACGTTCGGGCACCGCGTCGAAGTGGTGAACACCGGTCGGGACACGGTGTCTCTCGGCCTGGTGGTCCCGGTCTCCCGCATCCCCGCCGGCGACAACGACCTTGCCACGGTGCGAAGGGTCGAAGCGGCCCCGGACCGGGCGGAGACCCTGGTGTTCCCCCTCGAGGTCGGCATGGTGTTCGACCGGGAGCGGATGTACGAGCTGTACGCCTCCGTCGATGGCAAGGCGGCGTTCTACTACATCGAGGACAAGCAGGGCGACGTCCTGCGCGTGGTGGTCCGGTGAGCCACATGGACCTCCTCATCCACCACCGACCGAGCGGCCACCGCGTGCTGGTCCACGGCGGCACCGTGGTGCTGCGCAGCCGGCTCCTCCAGGACCTGGGGCTCGAGAGCACGGGCATTCCCGACGGACCGGCCGTGGCCTTCGCGGGGACCCGGGCCCTGGTGGCCTTGACCCCCGAGGAGCCGGTCGAGGTGGCCCTGGACCTGGGCCCCGGTGTCGACCTGCGCTCGGACTTCGGCACCTTCCTGCTGGAGCCCATCAGCAATGCCCAGGCCTGGAGCGGTCCCTCGTGGCGGCAAGCGCTCGAGCTGGAGGATGGACTCTTTGCCCTGATGCTGGCGGTGTTCGCCATGGTGGCCATTCCCTTCGGGTTCTGGGCGCACGGACTCGAGCGGCCCGAGGTCCGGACTGAAGCGGTCGAGTACGCCGAGCGGCTGGCCCAGGTCCACCTGGTCTCGGAGCCCCCCCCGCCGGTCCCGGCGCCCGAGCCGGCGCCCGAGCCCGAGGCCGAAGAAGCCACGGATCACCAGGCCGAGGCCCCCGCGCCCCAGGACGACGAGCGCCAGCCCGAGCCGGCGTCGGCCCCCTCCAAGGATGCCGAGCCCCAGCGAGAAGAGCCCTCGTCCAACGCCGACGATGGCGGCAGAGACGCGTCTCCGCCGCCCGCCCGGCAGGCTCGGCGTCGAGGCATGCGTGCGCTGGAGAGCTCGATGGGCCGGGTCGACACCCCGGCCCTGAGCCAGGGCACGACCGGCGGTGTCGGAGGCGACCGCGTGGGAACCCGAAGCGTCCGGCACAACGGGAGACCCCGGGGCGTCTCGGCAACGAGCGGCGGCCTGAGCCAAGGTCAGCAGCGCAGCGGAAGCACCACCACACAGGCCGACCCCGAGCGCCGCCGTCTGTCCATGACGGACTACCTGCGCAGCAACCGGCCAGCGCTCTGGTCCCGCCTGGAGACCTGGATCGACAAGCACCTCCGCCGCAGCGGCTGCGTGGAGCTTCGCGACCCCGACGGCACCCCCTTGGCGCGCCTCTGGCGGACCCGCCAGCGGCTGGAGTCCCAGGAGCTCCAGGCGCTTGGCTCCTGGCCCAAGCGGATCGACTTCTTCCTCCTCTCGACCTCCTGTTCCCCCTCGATTTCGGAGTGAATGTGTTCGCTCACCTGCCCCTGCTGGCCCTGTTGCTGGCTCACGGATCCCCATCTCAGGCCGCGACACCGACGCTGGCAGACGCCAGCGCTGGGGAGTTCCTGTCGACGAACACCGGCCAGGAGGACGCAGAAGCCAGCGAGGAAGACGCAGAGGCCAGCGAGCGCTACAACCGCGGCATCGACATGATCGAAGCCTGGTGGGACGGCGCCTTCACGCCCGAGAGCGCGGCCAGCCGGCGGGGCGACTTCGTCGACGCCTACAACCGCCAGGGGCTGGCCAAGGAAGCCCGGGTGGACTTCCTGGTCGCTGACCTCCACGCCCAGGGCTTCCCGAGCCGGCGCCCCGGGGACCTGGCCCCCTACCTGGACCGCGCCCACCGTCTGCGCCAGGCGTTCGTGGACTACACCCGCTCCACGCGGGTGCACGAGGACCCAGAGGCCGCCAAGGCGCGCGGGCAGATGATCGTCTACGTGCTCGCCGACAAGGCCCGGGATGCCCCAGTGGGCCTGTCCGCGGTCCTGCTCAACCTGGCCCGGGAGATCGTCGAGGAGGTCGCGGTGCTGGAGGCCGCCTACCCGGCGGAGGCGCCGTCGATCGGGACGGCGGGGGCCACCGGAGAGCCACCGGGCCGCGGCCTGATGCCGATCTGGCGAGCCCTGGACGGCCTGGCTCCGGGCACGGTGACCTGGGACCCGCTCGAGCAGCCCACCGAAGTGGACGACTCCGAGCTGGACGCAACCTGGGACCTCTTCCTCGGCCGCTACTACCAGGGTGTCATGCAGACCCTGCCGCTCGAGTACCGCGACGAGCTCGAGGCGGCCTATGGGCGGGCCTCGGCCCACTACGACCGCGCGGCCGCCAAGGCTCGGAGCGCCAGCATGCGCGCCATCGTCGGCCTGGACGAAGCCCGCCTGCACTACGCCTACCCCAGACCCTCGGAGGACCCCACCGAGGTGCTCCGCTCACGGGCCGCCATGGAGCAGGGCATCGCGGCGGGCCTGGATGCCGCCTACTTCCGCTCTTCGCTCACTGCCGCCGACCAGGTCGCCATCCAGGACGTGCTGGGCCTGCTCATCAACCGCCTCGCCACCGAAGACGGCAGGGCCGCCGCCAGCGCCACCGTTGCCATGGACGTCGTGCGCTACGAGGACGTCCTGGCGAGCTCGGATCTGCTGGCCGGCCTCGTCGTGGCGCCCGCGGCGCCCCGGCGCAACGCGGCGGACCGCTTCCAGGGAGGCGGGCTGGTCCTGGGGTCTGCGGACCTCGACGCCAAACCGCTGGACGCCGCGACCAACCAGTGGTCGGCGTTCGACGCGCCCCTGACGATCTCGTGGTACCTGGCCTTTGAGACCTACTACCGCGCCATCGTCGCTGCCACCGACCTGCACTTCGGCGAGCAGGGCGGACCCGACGGGTACCTGCGCGAGGTTCGAGAGGCCTACCGCCGCTTCGTCGATGCGGCCTATGTGGCCCTGGACTCCGAGCGGCTGTCCTCCGAGGAGTACGACGTCCTGCGGGACATGGTCCGCTTCACCCTCGACGAGGAGCACGGCCGGATCGCGCTCTTCGCCGACGCCAAGGCCGACAGCGGGTTCTCCCTCTGCGAACGGGCGTCGGTCGTGGCCGCGTCCTGTGAAGCTCTGGTCGAGCTGGCCGTGGCCGTCGACGAGCGGCCTCCGAACAATCCGGTGCCCGAGCCGAGCCACACCCTCATCTCGGCCCCGCAGACCCACGACGCGGCGAGCCGGGACGGCCTGCCCGCAGCCTTGGTCGAGGGGTTCCTGGCCGAGGGCTTCTTCCGCCCCGCCGGGCCCTTCCGGGTCGGGGACGAGCGCACCTCACGGGCGCTCGTGGAGTCGCCAGAGGTCCTGGTCGGACTCCCCGCTTGGCTGCTCTACACCTTCGACATCTTCGAAGAGCGGCTGCGGGCGCCGCCTTCGCGGTCCAACGAGAGCTACATGGCGGACGGGCCGGCGCAGCAGACCCGCACCCTGACGCTGATGGCGACCATCCTGAGCGTCGTCGATCGCCAGACCACCCCGGGCGCCGTCGGCCACCTGCTGCGGGAGGAGCACGTGCGCTCCGGCATGGAGCCCGGGATCGACCAAGGACTCGCGGAGACCCTGCGCCGCGGCAACGACTACGCCCAGGTCGGTGCCCTGGCCGACGAGGCGGCGCCGCTCTTCGAGCTGGTCATCCACTACTCGAACAAGCACGCCCTCGAGGCCTGGTTGTTGGACCAGGAGCGGCACGCCGGCCGGGAGCAGCGCCGTCCCCCGGGGATCTACGCCGCCCAGGACTCGTCGAACCACCTGGTGCAGACCCACGCCACCCTGACGGCGGTGGCCTACTGGCAGGTGCTTCGCACCGCGCTTGCGGCGGAGCGCGCCGGCCTCTTCCACCAGCCCGCCGGGCAGGACGTGCTGCGCATCTGGCTCCCCGCCGTCGACGGTCAGCTGAAGCTGGTCCAGAACGATGACTCGGAGCCACTGGTCTTCGCCGCCCACGCCGGGCTGGGGCTGACCCTGATGCTCGACGCCGATGGGCGCCTGGTCGTGCCCGGGTTCCCCTCGGCCCGCCAAGGAGGTTGACATGACGCTCTTCGCCTTGATCCTGGCACTCATCGGTCCGTCCCCGGCGCTGGCCCAGGACGCCGATCCGGCGGCCGAGTCACCGGATCTGTTCGACGACGACTGGGACGACGACGAGCCCGACTTCGACGACGACGAGCCCGACTTCGACGACGACGAGCCCGACTTCGACGACGACGACCTCCTCGACACCGGCTGGGAGGACGACCCCGACTCGGACGATGACGACCCCGACTGGGACCCCGGGGCCTCGGACACCGGCTGGGACCCCGGCCCCCCGGACACCGGCATGCACCCCCCGCATCCGCCCGACTGGCCGCCGACCGACACCGGCTGGGACCCCGGCCCCCCGGACACCGGAATGCACCCCCAGCCGCCCGACTGGCCAGGGACGGACACCGGCTGGTTCCCCGGGCCCCCGAGCACCGAGGATGACGACCCGTGGTGGCGCTGGCCCTGGGAGCCCAAGGACGAGCCTCGCGGCCCCGCGGTCCCCGACCCGGAGCCTTCGCCCCCCGCCGCGCCCGCGAAGCCTGCCGAGGTCCCCAAGAAGGCACCGCCAAAGCGCCGGGTCGAGGACGCTCGCGACTCCGTCGCTGTGGACGAAGAGACCGAAGAGGTGCGCACCGACCGCTTCGCCACCGACGCGACCGAGGCCGACAACGTCCCGGCCGTGACCGACTCGTCCAAGACGAAGCACGAGCCCGTGGTGCTCGACGAAGACGAGTGCGTGGTGCTTCCCGGCGGTCTGTCCCTGTGCGGCGTCGACGACCTGGATCAACTGGACGACGATGTCGTGCTGACCGAAGAGCAGATCCTGTTCCTGGAGTCCCTCCAGGGCAAGAAGGGCAAGGACGCTGCGGACACCGCCAATGAGCTCATCGAGGACATGTGCTACGACGACTCGGAAGAGCCGGACAAGCCCCCGGAAGGGCAGCCCACCGACGGCGCCGGGGAGGGCAAGGAGATCGCTCCGTGCTCCGACGTGGTCGACAGCGACGGCATCAGCGGGTGCTCGCGGCAAGCCGCCAAGGACTTCTACGGCGACCGCCTGCCGGAGGTGATCTCCGACGACACGGGCAAGAATGTCGACCCCGACAAGCTGATGGGCGCCGTGTACCGCGGCCTGCTGAACCAGCTCTTCGGCAGCGAGGTCGCCAAGAACCCGGGACCTGAACACTTCGACGACCCGCGGATGCGCGAGGCGCTGAAGAAGGCCTTCGGCACGGACCAGTGGCCGCCCCCCAAGGGCAAGATCCCGTCGACCCGGGACACGGTCGTCCTGAAGGATGCCTACTTCGACCTGGAGCTCGAAGGCGCCGTGCCCGGACTGGCCAAGAAGGTGCAGCTGCGGGTCCACAAGGACGGCAGCGTGACTGTGCAGGCCGGTGCCGGGCGCAAGACGGACAAGCTCGGGGTCCTGGTCGACACCGACGGCAACGTCGCGGTCAACACCCCCTTCGGCACGGTGAACATGTCCCAGGAAGAGTTCGGCGCGGCCTTCGAGTCCGTGATGATCGGGCCCAAGGGCGGGGCCAAGCTGAGCAAGGATCCTGCGACCGGGCGCTACGTCCTGACCCTGACCCTTGGGGGCCACGCTGGCAAGAAGAGCGAGATCGGTCTGAGCGGAGACGCGGCCATCACCTTCAACGCTGAGCTGACGACGCGCACAATCACCCTCTACCTCGACCCGGAGCCGATGCCGGCGGAACCCCAGATGATGCCGGACTGGTTCAAGATGGTCGAGGAGATGAACACCGGGATTCCGAAGCTGTTCATCTTCCAGGACCCCCCGATGACCGAGCGCCCGCCGCCCAGGCGCCCGCCGCTCATCCTGACCTCCCCCCAGGAGCTCGACCGGATCGTGGGGTCTGAGCGCGCCCAGACGAGCCTCCACTTCGCACCCGATCAGCAGGCTCGCCTGGCCGGCAACTATCGGGCGGACCTGGTGGAGCGGACCGCGGACAAGGTCTGTTCCTGGAACGGCCTCCAGGGTGCGGGGCAGGGCTGCAGCCGGGCATGGCGGCAGCTGGACCCCGCCGTACAGGGGGCGCTCGTGGACCTCGAGGAGTCTGGTCAGCTCGTCCAGGGCCACTACGACCAGTTCCTGGCCCCGAGCGTGCGCGACAACGACACGGCGGCCTTTGGCGCGGCGCTGGCCGACACCCGAGTCTGGCTGGACCAGGAAGTGCTGGCGGTCTCGGTGGACCAGCTCGAGCGGCGACGGCGCAGCTTCGAGCGCCAGGTCGCTGGCTCGGAGTGGAAGTGCGACGAGACCGGCTGCTACCGGATCGTCTACGACGCGGCCGGCAACGGACACCGGGTCTACGGGGGCGGCTGAATCAGGCCACGAAAAAAAAGCGCCCTCCACTGCATCCTCCGCCCCGGCTCGAACGCTTTGGGGATGAACCCTCGGAGGAACCATGTCCAACGCGGCCAAGCCGAACCTCAGCCCCCTCTTCAAGAAGATCCTCGCCCAGCAGTCCCAGGGCCAGCACGACGGCGAAGACGACTTCACCGACGCGATGGAAGCCTGGGACCTCGACGCGGCCCAGCTGGCGGCGGAGCGGGACCCGTGTGCAAGGCGGAGCCTGTCCCGACAGGCAGCGGTGGCCGAGCGGCGGCGAGACCCGAAGGCGGCCCTGGTACTCCTGGAGGCGTCCCTGGAGCACGTGGAGACGGCCCGACAGGAGTCGGCCTACCTGGCCAATCGGGCCAGCTGTGAGCTGTCCCTGGGCCGACCCCGTGCCGCGCTCGCTTCTGGCATGGCGGCCGTTCGGCGCAGCCCGGAACAGGTGATCGGCGCGGTGAACGCGGCGTGTGCGGCCAGCCTGCTCCGGGAGCGGCAGAGCCTCCAGGACGTGCTGGCCCTGGTGGCTGACACCGCGCCAGGCGTGCTGAAGCACCCGCGCTGGCAGGAGCGGTGGTCCAACGACCCGCAGCTCGCCTGGGCGCGGGCCGCGCTCGGACCCATGCCTTCGACGACAGCATCCTCGGCCGGCCCAGGGCTGATGGCCCTCGTCCTCCTGGTCGCGCTGGCCCTGGGTCTCTCGTCACCGGCCGCGTGGGCGAGTGGCCAGGACTGGACCCGCGGGGACCACGTCTCCGAACAGCCTGCACCCGCCCCCCTCGTCGAGACCGAGCCCCTCGGCTTCGATTCGTAGCTTCGTTTCTATCCAAGAGAGTTCCCGGGGCTCCCAGACCCCTCCCGCCCAGGCACGGGCCGTGCACAGCAGTGCAAGCGGCCCAAGGCACCTCTGACTCCAGCCCGAGAGCGTCACCATGGCCTCCCTTCCTCCATGGACTGCAGAACACGAAGCCCTCCTGATCCAGCAGGTGGGCCAGGCCCAGATCGACCGGGCTCTCTTCGCTCACTTCGCGGTGACCCACCAGCCGAAGCTGCTCCGGGCACTGCCGCGGGATCTCCCCCTGCAGGTCCAGAAGGAGATCGTCCAGGCCACATTTCTGGACTTCCACCGGAGCTGCACCGGCTGGAAAGACCGGGGCGTGCCGATCTACGGGTGGCTGAAGCGGGTCGCCAAGAACAAGGCCATCGACCACTTCCGCAAGCACTCGACACACCGCGAGGTCGGCGTGGAAGCCGACGTCGCGGACGAACGTGCCGGGCCGGATGAGCCCCTCGCCGCCCGGCAGCTGAAGGCACGCCTGTGGGCCTGGCTCCCCCAGGTCCTCACCCCTGCGCAGCTGCCGGTGTTCCAGCAGTACTACGGGGAGGACGAGCCCACCCTCGCCCAGGTGGCGGACCGCCTGGGACTCACTCTGGACGCCGCCAAGGCCCACCACCGGCGCGGCGTGATGCGGCTGCAGAAGGCGCTCGCAGACGCATCCAACACGGGCCCCCAGGACTGGGTACCGATGCCCTGTCGATGACCAGGGCGCGAGGCTCCGTGCCACGGACCGGCCCCGGGCTCTGACGGACCCGCTCCTGTCCGGCCGACGTGATTCCAGTGCGTTGCGCGGTACGCGCCCTGGCGTGGCGGCGCAGAAGGGCACCAGAGCGGCAGCACGAACGGACTTGAGCCCACGGCGCCGGCCTGGCCCAGCGCGTGGCCATCGGGACCCCGACCCAGATGTCCGACGAAGGGCTGGCGGGCGTGGTGCGCGGCTGGTCCAGCGCCGCCCGATGAGGGAGTCTCGGTGAGGCCTGCGTTCGATTGGGGAACCTTTCGCGACCTACACGCCCTGAGGCGCCCGCTTGGCGCGCGCGATCGCTACAGGTAGGTGCTGTGCACCGACCAGTCGCCGTCTGGGTAGTAGCTCCACAGGTACGCGTCCTGGAGGTCGTCGACGGTGCCGCGGCACCTTGCCACACCGGGCCCCAGGCGTCGGCTCCTCACGGGACTCTTGACCCGATGTGCACCTGCTACCTTGGGCATGTGCTGATGGCGTGGATGACGCTGAGCCTGTCCTGCGGCTCCGGGTCCGAGAGCTCGGGGGCGGGCTGGACCCATGAGCGTGGGGTGGCGGCTTCCTCTGCCTTGAGTGCCAGCGCTTCAGCGGTACCCGACCAGCTCAGCTGCGAGAGCAGCTACGTGCTTGCCGGCTCCCACTCGCGCATGGTCGACGACTGCGCACCCTTCGGCCTCGGCGAGTACGACAACGCCGTCTGCGCCCAGGCCCACGGCGACGCAGTCGCCGCCGCCCAGGGCACCCGCTGCCCTGAGCCGCCGCCGGTCCGCTGTCCCCAGCGGATCCAGGAGCTCTGGCGGGGCTGGAAGTGCGGGGGGAGCCCGGGCCTGGACGGGACCTTTGCCAATTGCCGGGTCCAGGTCCGGGTGTCCTGCAGCCAGTAGGGGCGCCCACGGCGGGGCCCGGAACCTCTGACACCAGAGTCGTGACGCTGACCCCCTGAGCCCTCGGACCTCCGTGATTCCAAGCCTTTGGGGCCTGGCACACCCCTTGCTTCGGGTCCGGGCACCCAGGAGCCACCATGCACGCCCGCACCCGCCTCGTCCCCTTGCTCTGCGCCGCCCTGACCCTCCTTGGCTGCGACGAGGAGCCCGTGGCCTTGACCGCCTGCCAGGAGGCGGCCCAGCAGACCCCGAGCCTCCAGCTCAGCAGCGGCGAAGAGGCGTTCGAGCTGGTCGCAGAGGGCGGCTACCTGCCGGCCTACTTCGGCATGCAGGGCGGGGCCCACGCCTATGTGGGGGTCCGCGTGACCGGAGTGCACCCAGGCAACGCCCTCGATCCGCTCACGGCACCCGTCATCCAGTTCGACGCCTGGGACGGCGACGAGCACGTGGGCACCGGCTATTCCCACACCCAGCTCCACGAGAGCGACGGGGCCTTCGAGCTTTACGGCGCGATGATGTACGTGGACACCGGCTTCGCCCGGTCCAGCAGCGACGATCCGCCCCCTCACGAGACCGTCGATGTGGTCGTGAGCGTCGAGGACACTTGCGGCACGGTCATCGAGGAAAAGCTGGCCGTCTACCTGGGCAATCGCTGGCCGGAGGCGCTGTAGGGGCGGGGCCGGCTGGTACCATCTGACCCCCAGCACCCGCGCCCGCCATGCCCTTCGCCGTCTCCCTGCTTCTGTTGGCCCCTGCGGGCCTCTTGACAGGCTGCGGATCCGACGACCAGGACAACGACGCCGCAACAACGGAGACCGACACCGACACGGACTCCGACGCCGACACGGACGCCGACACGGACAGCGACACGGACACCGACAGCGACACGGACACCGACAGCGACACAGACTCCGACTCACAGGCTCTCTTCGATCAACTCATCGACGTGACGGACCCAGCCCAGGGCGACCTGCGCTGCTATGCGAGCGGTGATCCCTGGCTGGCACAAGCCGCCGATCCTGCCAGCGTGGCCCAGGTGACAATCAGCGGCCTGGTGGTGGACTTCGAGTCCAACAACGTGGTCCCAGAGGCCACCGTCGAGGTCTTCCTGGGCGACGAGGTCAGCGGCACGCCAGACCTGACCCTGATCTCGGACCAGGAAGGGCAGGTCTCCGGCGAGCTCCAGACCTGTGCACCGTTCACGGTCCGGACCACGACAGACCCGGCGACCGCGGACAACCCCACCCAGGACACCCTCGAGCCACACAGGGCGCTCGGCGTCGGCGCATCGACCCAGACGGTGTCCTTCAGCTCGGTCTCCGAGGCCACCTTCACCGTGCTCCAGGCCTTGCTGGGCATCAGCCCGGACCCCGCCACCGGCGTCTTGATGGGGGGCCTCCATGACTGCTCCGGCGGACCCGTCGAAGGCGGGCAGCTGATCGTCCGCCTGGAGGACGGCTACGTCACAGGCCAGGAGATCCGGTACTTCGTCGACGAATTCCCTCACCGGGATCAGCCCTACACCAGCGCCGACGGGCTGTGGATGGCGATGGTGATCCCCCCCGGTCGCGCAACGGTCGAGGCCTGGATGGTGACCGAGGAAGGCGGCAAGCCTGTCCTGATGGCCAGCACGACCCTCGACGTCGCTGCGGACACCATGCACTTGACACAGCTGCACATCGGACACGACGACGGGTTCGTGTTGGACGAGGACTGCCTCTAAGGCCCACGTCTCACGGGCCGCGATCCTCCAGCTGCACCGCCGGGTCCTGGGAGTACTGAGCACCCAGGGGCCACCCTGGGTGGAGAGAGAGACCCGCCCCGCCCTGGGCCTAGGACTGGTCGGGCGGGGCGTCGTCCGTCTCCTCGAGCGCTGCCAGGACCCGCCGTGTGTTCTCCAGGGCCGGGAGGACCAGGAGGTCCTTGGGGCGACCCGCAGCCCGCTTGGTGAGAATGAGGTCGTCGAGAGAAGCGACGCAGACGGCCTGAGCGCCGACCCGCTTCACGACAGCGCGGGATCGGACGGACTCGAACCGCAGTCCGCCGGAGAGGTGGCTCAACAGATCGACATCGACCGGGAGACCCACCAAGCGTCGGACATTCGAAGCGGGCAGGGCGGGCTGGGTGATGATCACGTCCAGCTCCTGAGCCATGACAGCCAGCTTCTGCAGATTGCGCGGGGTCTCGCGAAAGAAGAAGTCCAGGTCCTGGGTCGTCACCGGGGCGCCGTGGAGCACAGCGGCCGCGTTGCCGATCAGGATGACTTCCAACCCCGCGCGGTCCGCGGACCCGACAACGTGGGCCAGGAGCCGTTCGTCAGAGTTCCAGTCCGCCATCGCTCCTACGCTTCAGCAGGAATGCCCGCGGAACCTCGGGAGGCTGCAGGATCGCCCGCAGGATCTGGTGAAGCTCAAGGGGGTCCAGGTCGGGCAGGCGGGGCGCCACACGGCGCTGAGCCTGCTCGATCTCCCGGTGCCAGCGCTGCACGGCTTCCGACGGCATGGTCCAAGGATAGCCCGGTCAATCAGCCTCTCGCGGCGGCGGGGTCCTCGACACCGCCTCTCGCGCCCCCGCCCCCCCGAGCCGGGCTAAGCGCCCTTCATGCAGCTCGAGCTCGGCCTTCGCCCCATCGCCACCGTGGGAAGCGGTGCGCGGGCGACCCAGGACGCGCTGCTCGCCGAGCTCGACGAGCACCTGGCCCGGGCTCGCCGGGACTGGCGCTTGCTGGGCAAGCCGATCCGAGTCGTGGTGCCCAGCCGGTCCCTGCGCCTCCATCTGGCGGGGGTCATCGCCCGGCGACTGGGGCCGGTGGTGATCGGCCTGCGGGTCCAGACCCTGCACGGTCTGGCGCTCGAGGTCCTGGAACAAGCCGGTGACAGCGTGCGGCCCGCCGGGGCCATGCAGCGGGTGCTGGTCCACCGGCTGGCCGCCCAGGAGTCGGCCCTCGCCATCACCCTGAAGCGCTTCGAGCGGGGCTTCGACGTGGTCGCCGACTCCGTGGCCCAGCTGCTGGACGCCGGCCTGACCACCGCCCAGCTGCCCGCGGCCCTGGAGAGCGTCCAGGACGCCCCGCTCCCCGACAACGAGCGACACCGGGTCCAGGCCGTGCTCCGGGTCGCCGCCCACACCCTGGACCAGCTGGCCGAGCTGGGACTGGACCCGCCATCGGCGGTGCTCCAGCGGGCCACCGAGCGGGTCAAGCAGGCTGGGCCCCGGGTGCTCCCGGGACGGATGATCCGCATCCACGGCTTCGCCGACGCCACGGCCGTGGCCGCCGATCTGCTCGAGGCGATCGTGGCCCTGCCCAAGGCCCGGTGCACCATCGACCTGCCCCCGGATCCCGCGGAGCCCGAGCGGCTGGACGTGGGTGGCCGGCACACCGAGCGCCTCCGGGAGCGCATGCGGCTGCCCCCCGGGCCGGTTCCCCAGGTCCGGGGCGAGCCCCCCCAGCTGGACGCCTTCGCCGCGGTGGCCGACGAAGGCGAGGCCCTCGAGGTCGCCCACCGGGTCCTGGCGCTCATCGTCGCCGGCGAGCGGCCCGAGGGCATCGGCATCGTGGCCCGGCACCCCCAGCCCTTCCTGGTGCCTCTGCGCCGACATCTCACCGCGCTGGGCGTGCCGTTCTCGGGGCTACAGCTCCAGGGCCCGGACACCCCGGCCGCTCGCTGGCGGGGCCTGGTGACCCTGCTCGACGTGCGCGAGGAGCTTGCCACCGAGCGCTGGCTCGCGCTGCTGGCGCTCGACCCCACCGCCCGGGCAGACCTGCGGCTGGCTCTGAGGGCCGCCGGCGCTGGGCGCCTGCGCCAGGCAGCGGCCCTCGAGCCACCGACCCGGGACGTGCCCCTGCCGGTCCGCAGCGGCATCGACCGGGACCGGGCGATCCGGCGCCGGCTCGCAGCACCCGTGCTCCGGGGGGCGATCGAAGGGGCCCAGGCGCTGCTGAGCTGGTTCCAGACCCTGCCCCGCCAGGCAGCTCCTGGGCGCTTCACCGCACGCCTCCACCTGCTGCTGACCCAGGTGCTGGGTCACGAGGAGCCGCCGCCCGGCCTGGTGGAAGCACTGACAACCCTCGCGGCCTACCCCGCCGACGAGGTCCACATCGACGAGTTCCGCCTGCTCCTGCGCGAAGCCCTCGCCGCGGTGGGCAGCACCCCGCTCGGCGGGCGGGGCGGCGGGGTCCAAGTGCTCTCGGTGCGCGAGGCCCGGGCGCGCACCTTCGACCACCTGTTCGTGATGGGCCTGAACCGCAGCAATATGCTGCTCCGGGACCCCCTGCTCAGCGACCCGGTCCGGACTTCGCTCCAGACCCTGCTGCCGGAGCTGGGGCTCAAGCGCGAGCGGCTGGACGAGGAACGCTACCTGTTCGCCCAGCTGCTGAGCGCCGCCCCCCAGGTCACGGTGTCCTGGCAGACCATCGACGCCACGGGCAAGCCCCGGGCCGTGAGTCCGCTGGTGGAGCGGATGCGTTGGTCCCAGGTGCTCCCCCAGGCGACCCGGGCGAGACCGGCCTGGGACCAGGACCTGACCGCCCCCAGGAACCGGGCCATCGGCGTCGCCCTGCGCAGCCCCCGCGACATCCTCCAGGGCGCCCTGGTGCACGCCCACCACGACGCCCAGCCCCAGGGCGGCCCGGTCCCGGCCGCGGTGGTCGCAGCGGCCCGCGTCCGGGTGCTCGAAGAGCTGGATCCCGGCCGCCTGCCGGAGCCCGTACCCCATCCCTGGTTCGGCTTCGTCGGGCCCTTGGACCACCGGGACGATCCCCGCCGGGCGAAGCTGTGGATCTCGACCGCCGAAGGCATGGCTCGCTGTCCCTGGCGCACGTTCATCGAGCGCTTCCTGCGCGTCGAGCCCCTGCCCGACCCACTGGCGTCGGTGCCCCAGGCCGACGCCCGGCTCGCCGGCAGCCTGGTGCACGAGGTCCTGGAGCGCATCGCGGGCGATCCCTTGCCGAACGGTCCCCGGGACCTGGGCAGCGTGGCCCGGGCAGAGCCCCAGCCCGTGAGCTGGCCGTCGGCCCAGGCCCTGCTCCGGCTGGCACGCCAGGAGGCCCACGCCCTGCTCGCCCGCGAAGGCGTGCGACTGCCAGGCCTGGCCGAGCTGATGGCCCGTCGTGCGCTTCCGGCTCTCAAGGTGGTCGCGCGAGAGGACTTCAAGCGCGGGCCCGTGGGTGTGCTCGGGGTCGAGGTCGAGGGCGCCGTGCGCATCGGGGCCGGCGAGGTGTGGTTCCGCGCCGACCGCGTCGACGCCCACCAAGGCGGCGTCCGCATGACGGACTACAAGACCGGACGGCCCCTGTCCAAGTCCGGAAACCCCAGCAAGCGCAAGGACCACCACCTGGCCGATGTGCGGCGCGGCAAGAACCTCCAGGCGAGCGCCTATGCAGCCGCCCAGGGTCTCGACGACGCCACCGGACGCTTCCTCTACCTCCGGCCCGACCAGGAGCCCGAGACACGCGCCGCCGCGGTCTGGTCCGAGGACGCCGAGTTCCGCCTGGCCCTGGACGACACCCTGAGCACCGTGCTGGACGCCGTCGAAGGAGGCGTGTTCTTTCCGCGACTGGTCGACCCCCACCGGGACCGCGAACCCACCACCTGCCGCCACTGCGACGTGGCCGAGGCCTGCCTGCGGGGCGACTCGAGCCACCGGGCCCGCCTGCGCCGCTACGCCACCGCCCGTGCCGAGGCCCGGACCCACGGCGATGCCTCCAGCGACCGCTTCCTGGACCTCTGGGGCCTGCCCGCCCGGGAGAGCGACGGATGAGCGAGCCCGCCCGCACGGTGTTCGATCGCCCCCTCGTCGTCGAGGCCGGGGCTGGCACCGGCAAGACCACCACCCTGATCGCCCGGATGCTCACCTGGTGCCTGGGCCCCGGCTGGGCCGACGCCACCGAGCGAGAGCCTGAGCGCATCGCGGCCCAGGTGCTCGACGCCGTCGTGGCCATCACCTTCACCGAGGCCGCGGCCGCGGAGATGGCCGAGCGCTTTGGCCGGGCGCTGCTGGACCTGGCCCAGGGCACGGCCGTCATCGGCTACCCCTTGCCCACGCCCCAGGACCAGGAACGGGCCCGCTATCTGTTGGCGGCGGTGGATCGGCTGGTGATCTCCACCATCCACTCCTTCTGTCACCGCATCCTGGCCAGTTCGCCTCTCCAGGCCGGGGTACACCCCGCGTTCGAGGTCGACGCCGACGGCACCGCGGTGGCCGAGGTCGTGCACGACGTCGTGGTCCAGTGGTTCACCGAGGTCTTCACCGGCCACGACCCGGTGCGGGAGCCGCTGATGGTGCTCGCCGACCACGGCGTGGGCTCCGAGGAGATCGTCGAGGCGCTCACCCGGCTGATCACGTACGGCCTCCCGGTCCAGGAGCTGGAGCGCGAGGTCTTCACCCCGGCGGCGGTCGGCCGCCTGCTGGCCCGGACAGACACCGCACTCCGGACCCTGCTGGACCTGATCTCCCCCGCCCTGTGGATGGTCGCCCTGCGGGTCCCGGTGACCGAGGCCCTGGCCGCGACCCTAGGCGGGCTGCTGCGGCTGGCCAGCGCCGGTGACCTGAGCCCGGTCCTGAAGGCCATCGAAGGCGTCGAGCCGAACCAGCTCAAGCGCCTCTCCGACTGGTCCCGAGGGCGGTTCAAGGCCAACGAGCGGCGCCTGTTCCACCGCAAGCTGGACGCCATCGCTGTGGCAGCCGGCGACGCTCGCCGCATCCTGCGCACCCTGGGCCGCCTGCAGCCCCAGGTGCTGGACGCCGGGCGGCAGGTCATGGTCCCGTTGCTGCGGCGGGCCGAGCAGGCCCTGGCGTCCCGGGGTTCGGTGACCTTCACCCAGCTGCTGCGGGACGCCCGGGACCTGCTGGCATCGGACGCCCGGGTCCGGCAGCGCTACCGGGGCCGGTACCGCCAGCTCCTGGTCGACGAGTTCCAGGACACGGACCGCATCCAGTGCGACCTGGTCCGCCTGCTGGCCCTGGGCGACGAGCCCGGCCCGGGTCTGTTCGTGGTCGGCGACCCCAAGCAGTCGATCTACGGCTGGCGCAGCGCGGACCTGACCGCGTACGACGACTTCAAGCAGGAGGTCCTGGACGCCGGCGGCGACGTGTTGTTCCTGGCGACGAACCGCCGCTCCCTGGCGCCGATCCTGGACGAGGTCGAACAAGTCGTGCAGCCCCACATGATCCGCGAGCTCGGCTACCAGCCGGACTTCCAGAGCCTGGACTGCGCCCGCGCCGGCGAGCCCGGTGTGCCGGTGGAGTACTGGGTCAGCTGGGACTGGGACGGCCAGCAGCCAGTGCGGCTGCGGGCCGACGCCACCGCCCGCCTCGAGGGCCGGATGCTGGCCCAGGACCTGCTCCGGCGGCATCGGGACGAAGGCCTGGCCTGGGACGACGTGGGTGTCCTGTTCCGCTCCCAGACCAGCCTGGAGATCTACCTGACCGAGCTGCGTGCGGCGGGCATTCCCTACGTGGTCGAGCGGGACCGGAACTACTTCCGCAAGCGGGAGATCATCGACGCCAGCGCCCTGGTGCGGTGCGTGCTGGAGCCGTCGGACCACCTGGCCCTGCTGACCACCCTGCGCTCACCGCTGGTGGGCGTGCCCGACGCCGCTCTGCTACCCCTGTGGCGCTCCCAGTTCCCGCGCTGCATGACCGAGCTCCAGTCCGGCGACGTCTCGGCTCTGCGGCCCATCGTCGACGCCATCGCTGCCCAGGTCGACGCGCTCGACGTGCCCCGCATCGGCCACGTGGCGGGCTGGCACCACATCCTGCTCGACGTCGCCGCCGGCATCGGCCAACTGCGGGCCGAGCGGGAGGCCCTGCCTGTGGACGTGTTCGTGGAGCGCCTGCGCGAGCTCCTGCCCAGCGAGGTCCTGGCCAGCGCACGCTTCCTGGGCGAGTACCGGCTGGCGAACCTGGAGCGCTTCTTCCGGGAGCTGGTGCTGGCGCTCGAAGCTGGCGAAGGCGACGCCCAGGGCGTGCTGAGGGCCCTGCGCACCGCGGTCGCCGGGGCCCGGGAGGCGGAAGAAGCGCGCCCCATCGACGCCGACGAGAAGGCCGTGCGCATGATGACCGTGCACAAGTCCAAGGGCCTGGACTTCCGCCACACCTACGTCTGCCAGCTCCACAAGGCTCGGGCCGAGGACTACCGACCCGACAACCTGGGCGCCGCGACGTCGACGCGCCAGCACGACGGGGGCTGGGACTACACGCTCTTCGACGCCCGGACCCCGGGCTACGACCAGGTCGAGGCCCACGATCAGCGGGTCGAGGCCTGCGAGCGGGTGCGGCTGCTGTACGTGGCGATGACCCGGGCCAAGGACCGGCTGGTGCTGATCGGCAAGTGGCCCGAAGAGCCGACGCCGGTGCGGCCGTCCCAGGCACGCAGCCTGATGGACCTGCTCCAGCGGCCCGGCGTGCCCGACCTGGCCGCCGCGATGGCCGCCGGCCCCCGCCTGGACCTGGGGCCGGTGAGCTGGGTCTTTCCAGCCCGCATCGAAGAGCACCAGCCGCCCCTGCGCGGTGGGGGGCGCAGCAAGCCGCCGCCGACGGACCTGGCGGGCGAGGCTGCCCGGGTCGGGGCGCTCCGCGACCAGGCCCGGGACCGCATGGACCGGGCGGCGAGTGCGCCGGCGTCAGACGCCGCCCACCATGCCCTCGAAGCCAGCCTGCACGCGGCGGCCGACGGCACCCGAGCGCCGGGCCGTCCGATGCTGGGCGCCACGGTGGGCACGGCGGTGCACCGGGCCCTGGAGCTGATGGACCCGGCCGGTCCGCCGGAGCAGTCCCTCGTCCGGGCCAAGGCGGCTCTGCGGGTCGCCCTGCGCACGGTCGCCGCGCCAGAGGAGCTGGACGACGCCGTGGAGCGGGGCGACGGCCTGTTGGAGCGCTTCGTGGGCGGTGCCCTGGGGGCCCACTTCCGCTCCCTGGCCGGGCACGTGGTGTCTCGGGAGCTGGACACCCTGGCCCAGCCCGAGGGGGAGAGGGGCCCGGTGGGGTTCATGGCCGGCGCCATCGACCTGGTGCACGGCGACCCCCAGACCGGGGAGCTGGTGGTCGTGGACTACAAGACCGACTTCGTGCCCACCCCCGAGGCCCTGGCCCTGCGGGTCGAGGCCTATGCGCTGCAGGGTCGGACCTATGCCGCTTCGCTGCAGCGGGGGCTCGGGTTGGACGAGCCGCCACGGGTGGAGCTGTGGTTCCTCCAGGCGGATGAGCGGGTGGTGGTGGACGCGTCGGCCGTGCCGCCACCCGCCTCTTGAGCTATCGCCGCTTGGACCACCGGTCGTAGGCGACGACCCCGGCCATCACGATCCCCAGCGCCACAGTGAACACGGTCTGGGTCACGTGGCCGAAGATGAAGGCATAGGCCATCCCTGTCGCGGCGGTGAGAGCGACTGCGGGGACGAGGAGGCGCCCACGGGTCGGTTCCATGTCCTGGCTCACGACCACTTCCGAACGTCAGCGACACCCCAGATGTCGATGCCATCCAGGGCGGTGGCGAGCCCGTCGATCAGCTCTCGGGACGTGACCGTCCTGCTGGAAGTTCCCACCTGGCCAAGTCGAAGCTCAGCCTCGTACCGAATGGCGATTCCCTGTAGCGAGTCGGGGTCGATGTCGTGCTCCTCCAAGGAGTCCAGGAAGGCCTGCCAGATTGCCTTGGCGTCCTCGGCAGTAACCACCCACGACTCCGGAAGCTCCGCCCAGAACTCTGTCGGCAGTGCCAGCACGGCCGTCCGCCACTCATCACGAGCGAATTCAAGCAGCTCCATCGCTCGCTCAAGCCGAAAACCGGCGATCCTTTGCTGGTCCGCGTTGCCGGTCAGGTATGCCTTGGCCGCGTTGAGGTAAGTGGCAGATGCCCGCACGAGAGCGTTTCCAGCAGCATTGACGCCATCAAGGCTGATGCTGTCGGGAAGATCGACATCCTCTTCCGAAACAACGACGATGTCGCCGTCCGGGATTGGGTAGTCTCCGAGATCGTCGAGGTTGGACCCGCCCCCCGATGCCTTGGCCAGCGCGGCGCCACCGTCGATCAACATGGAAGAAAGAAAGACGTACCCCGTCCATGCCCCGATGAAGATGCCAATGGCGATCAGCCCAACTCCCGTAGTAGCGATAACGCCGGTTCCGGCGGAGGCAGCCCCCGCCGCTCCCGCGGCGGTCAATCCTCCCGTCTCCAGAGCTGAAAACGCGAGAGCTCCCATCCCCAGCGCCCCAAATGACTTGGCTGCGTTGGCGCCGTTCTCCACCACTTCCGCGGTGCACTCCTTCTGCTGATCGAGCGTGTCACCCGAAGGGTCCGCCCACCCCTTGATGCCATTGGGGTTCGCGTCCTCCTCGGCGGCGCTTCCGTCATCAGCGTGGACGAGACCCGGTGCGGCCAGGCCGGCGGCGGTAAGGCCGAGGCCCCGCAACATGGCCCGGCGGTTCATGTTCTTGATCATGGCGTTCACTCCCAATCAGTGAGGGTTCACCCGGATCCACTGCAAACGG
This sequence comes from uncultured Enterobacterales bacterium, assembly GCA_964519895.1. GTDB lineage: Bacteria > Myxococcota_A > UBA796 > UBA796 > CAJQPC01 > CAYFPX01. Next base: position 32,926 of record CAZFLE010000038.1, read on the forward strand.
CGAACCAAGGGACCAGGTGACAGCGAACGCCCACCAGAGGCGGATCTCCCGACTCTTGCAACGTTGGCGCACGTCGATCCGCCGACACCCCAGGGGTTGGACGCTGACACCGACGTGGGCCACGGCCCGAGACCACCCCCGGGCAAGCTGATGGTGCGGACGCGCCGGTGTGCCCCTGTGCCCGCGGGGCTATGATCGAGCCATGGCTCGACCCTCGGACACGTCGCCTGCCGCGCACGACCTGCAGCTGGCGATCTACAGGAGACTGGGTGGCGAGCGGCGGGTCGCCTTGGGTCTGCTGATGGCCGACGAAGGCCGCGCTCTGGCACTTGCAGGGGTGGCAGCCAGACATCCTGAGTACAGCCCCCAGGAACGGGAGGACGCCGTGCGCGCGCTCTACCTGGGCCGCGAGGTCTTCGAACAGGTCTGGCCCGGGCGTATCGTCCCCGATCCGTGAGTCTCTCCGACTTCCTCAGACGCCTGACCGCGGCGCTGGATCGAGCGGCCGTCGGGTACATAGTGTGCGCGCTCACCCCGCCTCGATCCACCCGACAGAGCCCGCCCTTTCTTCCGCCCGACCGACCAGAGCCGTCCGGTTCTTCCGCCTTCGCCGGTCCAGGCGACCCTGTGGGCCCCTCTGGGCCCCTCTGGGGCCCCCGATCGGTCCTTCCCGCACCGAAAGCGGAAGAGGGAAGGGGCTCTACCCCGCCTCGACCCACCCGCGCTTCACGTTCTTGGCCAGCCAAGCCTCGACATAGGCATCGGCCAGGTCCCGGGTGGACGCGGCCCGGACGTTCGTCTGCAGCGGGGTCCGCCGACCCGCGGACCAGTCGGTCATGTACACCACGTAGGGCGGGTAGTCCGGGTCCTCGTCGGCCTTGTGGGTCTCGAGCACCACGACCTTGCGCACGGCGGTCAGGCCCTTGGACTGCTTGGTGAAGACCCGTCGGGCCAGGATCTCGCTGCCCGAGAGCTGGGCGGCGGGGGCCTGGGCCCGGGCCTGCTCCAGCGACACCAACGCCAGGACCTGTTCCAGGCCGACATAGGCGGGCTCGACGGGCTTGTCGTCACGGACCCGGTCGAAGACCGGGTGGATCAGCGAGACCAGGGGCTGCAGCCCCAAGGGCACGAACCCGGTGTCGGCGTCGAAGGCCAGGGTCATCCGCCGGATGGGACCGTCCCGGCTGTCGGTGTCCAGGATGTCGTTGCAGCGGACCTGGATGACGACTTCGGGCCGCACGAAGCGGCACAGGGTGCCCTCGGAGTTCGCCAGCCGAAAGGCGCTGGGCACGACCAGGGGCTCCAGCTTGCGGTACCACGCCGCCTTGTCGGTCTCGGACAGGCCATTGGCGACCGTGCCGAGCACCTGGAAGGTGCCGTCGTCGCGCTGGAGCCCCATGATCAGCTCGCGCACGGTGCGCAGCTCGGCGGTGCGGCGCTCGCCGAAGCCCAGCACCACCACGTCGAGGTCGATCCGCGGCTTGATCTTGTAGGTCAGGCCCTGCTCGGACCGGGCGACCAGGCCCTCGAACTTGCCGGAGTTCACCCACTCGTCGAAGCGGGTCACCACGTCCTGGGCACCGCCCTCGACCGTCGCCACCAGGCCCATGCGCCGGCCCTGGCCGAAGAGCTCCTCCAGCCGCTCCAGCCGCTCGGCGTACTCGCGCTTCTGCCAGTCCTCGTCGCCTTCGCTGACCAGGTCGAAGACCTTCATGCCCAGGGTCTTGGCCAGCCCGCCGTCGCCCAGAGCCCGGGCGACGTCCTTGACCCGGGGCCGGCCCTCGCGGGACACGGCGAACAGCTCGCCGGCCGCCACGAAGTCGTCGACCCCCGCCAGCTGGTCCACCGCCTCCTGGAGCACCGGGATGTCCAGCAGCACCCGGCCATTGGGCGCACACAGCGCGACCTCGCCCGCCTGCTTGACCAGGAACCAGAGCTCGCCGTCGACCTTGGACGAGATCCACAGGGTGCCTTCGGGCAGCTGCTCGCCCAGCTTGTCCGGCGGCACGACCCGGTAGCGCTTGGCCACCGTGCGCTTGTACAGGCGCATCCGCGCCAACAGGGCGCCCATCTCCAGGCCGCCCAGGGGGGCCTTGCGGCCGGGGCCATAGGGCTCGAGCATCTTGGAGAAGCGGCTCACTTCAGCTCCAGGTCCGACAGGTGGAGCACCAACAGGAAGGCGTCGCCTTTGATCCGGCCTTCGAGGAAGCCCCGGAAGGGCCGGCCGTTGCGCTGGAAGATCAGAGGCTCCGAGCCCTTGTCGCCCGTGCCCAGGAACAGCACCTTGTCCTGGTCGTGCAGGGTCTTGGCCATCGACCGCAGGAAGTCGAAGGTCAGGCCGTTGATGTGCCGGAGCTGGACCTTGCGGCGAAAGGCGAAGCGGTGGACCACCGCGGCGGTCGGCAGCAAGCGCCCGGTCCAGGGGATCGGGGTGTTCTCGTCGACCGAGGCTTCGACGTCGACGAAGTCGTCGCGAGAGACCTCCTCGCCGCTGGGGTCGGTGACGACCTTGAGCACCCTGGCGCTGTAGAGCACCCCGCCGTTGTCCTTGATCCAGACCTGGTTGCCGGTGCCGACCCGCCGACCCACGTTCTCCAGGTCGATCTCCGGGTCTCCCGCCACCAGGGCCTGGGCCAGGTCCTCGGGCTCGGGGAAGCGGCGGACCAGAGCCCCGTGGTCGTGGCCCTCTGTGGCCTTGATCAGCCGCGTGGGCCGCACGGGCAGGCCGTCTGGGCCCACATAGCTGCGGTTCACGCTGTGCTTGGGGCCCTCCATCTGCACCTGGGCGTCCCGGTGCTGGTCGTCGGTGACGGCTACGAAGCGCGGCATCACATCATCCCGAAGTCGAAGTCGTCGCCGAAGGGATCCAGCTCATCGGGCTCTGGCGCCGGGGGCGGGGCCAAGGGCTCGATGTAGGCGAACCCGGTGGGCTTGCCGATCAGCGCGAACACGCCGTGGTCGTTGCTGAGCAGGAACAGGGTCTGGTCCTCGTAGCTCTCGCGGTAGTTGAACCGGCCCTCGAAGATCCGGCCGGCCTGGAGCTCGGCGGCCAGTTTGTCCCCCAGCTCGCTCGGGTCCAACCGGTAGACCACGTCGGTCTGGAAGTCGAGCACCCGCTCCGGGCCCACAGGACCGGTCAGGTCGGTCTCGACACCCAGGGTGCTCGGCAGCTTGTCGATGGGGTTGCCGTCCCCGTCGACCGCCGAGAGCTCCCGCTGCTCGATCACATCGAACCTCTCGTTGATGTAGACGCTCGCCATGGCCCCAGGGGGCAGGAGCGTGGCGCCGTCCTCGGACAGCCAGCCGCGCAGGCAGGGCTCGCCGTCCTCGTCGACCACCAGCTTCTTCTTGGCGCCGTAGAGCTTCTCGCGGGAGTGCTTGGCGATGTCGAAGGTCGACGTCTCGCCACCGAACCGGAACAGGACTTGTCGTGCCATCGCGGGAAACCTACCCCAGGTCGAAGGCCCCTTCCACGTCCCAGTCGTCGGTCTGGTGCACTGGGGTCCGGGCCGTCTCGTCCACGTAGGCATGGCCCGGGCGACCCCCGTGGAAGGCCGTGCCCTTCTCCGGGCGCGAGGGGGGTTCTGTGGCCGACTCGGCATAGGCGTCGATCAGCCCCAGAGCCAGGGGATCCAGCAGCGGGGCCCGGTTCACGATCGCCGCCCTGGGCGCGGTGGGACCCGCCGTGGCAGGCAGCGCGAAGTTGGCCGCCCGGCCCTTGAGCGCGATGTCCAGGCGACCGTCGGTGCGGGTGTTGGCCCAGGTCCAGAACGCGGCCCAGTCAGACGCAGGCACCGGACCCGCCAGGGGCAACACCAGCCGAAAGCGCGGCCGATCCGGGTGGTGGCTCCAGGTGGTGTGCAGGATGAAGTGGAAGTCGCGCCACAGGGCCTGGGCTTCGTCCAGGCCCATGCCCTTGTCGTGGTCCAGGGCCAGGCAGCTCAGGTGGACCACGCCGTCGCTGCCGCGCTTCGCCTCGGGCGCGTAGAGCGCCGGCGACCACAGGGCCAGGTCGGTCTTGGCCGCGCCCTGGGCCTTGTCCACCAGCTTGGCGTAGGCCGCAGCCGCGTCGTCGGCATCGCGCAGGACCCGGGCCGCAGGGCCGGACATCGGCTGCCCCTGCTGGTGGGCCTCCCAGGCCCGCTCCACCCGCAGGGTCTCCCGCTGGATGCGCTGCTGGAGCTTGGTCTTGAGCTCGAAGCGCGTCAGCCCCGCCTCGAGCTGCTCCAGGCTCAGCAGGACCAGCTTGGGTGCCGTGTCGAAGACCCGGTCGAACAAGCTCACGGCAAAGCGAAGAGCGGTCGGCTCGGGTACCGCCTCGGGTTTCGGCGCTGCCACCTCGACCCGGGCCGCCTCTGCCCGGGCAGCCTCTCCGAAGAAGTCCCCCTCGTCCCGGTAGACCACCCCCAGGTTCCGGGCGAATGCCGCGTCGGAGTCCCGATCCCCGACCATCACGCAGTCCTCGCGGCGCAGCCCGTGCTCCTCGATCAGCGCCACACCCAGCCCGGGCATCGGCTTGCGGCACCAGCACCGCACCGCCCCGGCCGGGTGCGGGCAGTAGCGCACGTCGATGTCGAGCCCGATGAGCTCATTGGTGCGGGCGAAGCACGCGTCGGCCAGCTCCGGCGTCAGGTCGCTCATGGCGATGCCCGCCTGGTTGCTGACACCCAGCAGCAGCCAGCCCTCGGACACCGCCCGGTGCAGCGTCTCGCGCACCCCCGGACGCAGGGCCACCTCTTCCGGTCGCCGGGGGAAGGGCGCACCCCCCAGGCTGTCCCGCAGGGTGCCGTCGTAGTCGAGGATCAGCGCCTTGCGGGTCCCCCCAGGCCGGCGCAGGAAGGGCACGGTCTCCACGCTGGCGAAGCCCTCGGCGGTCGTTGGGGCCTCGTAGTTGCGCTGGAAGGCGTAGATCGCCGCCGGCGGGAACATGTTCGGGTCCAGCTTGCTCGCTCGGGTGATCTCCTCGGGATCCAGCAGCCGCTGCTGGCGGGCCAGCATGCGCTTGCTGGCGTTGTAGAGGGCCTCGCCCTCGGCGATGTCGACGTGGACGCAGCGCACCGGCACCTCGTAGCGCTGGCCCAGCTGGAGCACGCCGGCCCGGCTGGCCCGGCTGGGGTAGGTGTTGTCGAGCACGAAGTGCTGCCCCCCCTGGTCCAGGCCCTGCTCCAGCAGGGGGAGCAGGTCGTCGAGCTTGCCGCCGTGTTCGTCCCGGTTGAGCCGGCCGTAGCCCCGCTCGGTGTAGGACCGCACCCGGCTCGTCTTGCCCGACGCCGGGCAGCCCATGATCACGACGATCTCCGGCGGGCCGGCCCGCCAGGTGAACCGGCGCAGCTGCTCCCCGGCGGCTCGGCCCCGATCCAGCCGTGCCAGGTCGTCGTCGTCGAGCTGGAGCAGCTGGGCGCTGTCCCGCACGCTCTCCAGCCGCCGCGCACCGACCAGGGGGATCACCCGGGGCCCCAGGCTGAGCAGCCACGCCAACGCCACCCGGTGGACCGACACCCCGTGCTTGGCCGCCACGCGGTCCAGGGCCCCGTCTGCCGCCAGGCGATCCACCCGGGCATGCCCGCCCAGGGGGCTGTGGGCCAGCACGGCGATGTCCTGCTCGTGGCACCACAGGACCAGGTCCAGGTCCCCCGGACGCTGGGCATTCACCGGGTTCTGCACGCTGGCGATGGGCACGATCCCCTGCGCCTCCTGGACCTGGGCCTGGTCCACGTTGCACAGACCCACGTGCCGGACCTTGCCCTGCTCCCGCAGCAGCGCGAGCGCCCCGACGCTGTCCGCCAGAGGCACCTTGGGGTCGACCACGTGGAGCTGGAACAGGTCCAGCGCTTCCATGCCCAGGTTCACCAGGCTCGCCTCGCAGCGGGCGATCAGGTGCTCGGGCCGGCCGTCGGGCACCCACCGGCCCTTGGGGCGGCGCAGCCCGGCCTTGGTCGCGACCACCACGTCGTCGGTGCGAAGTCGCGCGATGAGCCGCTCGTTGTGGCCGACGTCCTCCTCGTCCAGCGCATAGCTGTCGGCGGTGTCGATCAGGTTCAGGCCTTCATCCAGGGCGGCCTGGAGCACCGACAAGCGATCCTCGGGCCGGCCCTCGGTGCTCAGCCGCATGGCCCCGAAGCCAAGCGGGAAGACCTCGCGGTCCACGATTCTGCGCACGGTCACCGGGGCCGCGGCCGCCGGCTTGCGCACCGTGCCGCCCATGTCCCAGACGTCGTCGTCCTCGAGCTGCCAGTCCTGGAGCGTCACCTGGCCGCCCGCTGGGTTGTGCACCTTCCACGACCGGTCGAGTCTCCTGGCCTCGGCACCGTCGCAGATCAGCACCTCGCGGCGGGCTCCGGGCACGATGGCGGCCTGGACCGCGATCAAGAGTTCCCCGGCGAGCACCGCGTCGATGAGGGCGCGGATCCGCCGCTCGGGGCGGGCCCGGGCCAAATACCCCTTGGTCGAGACGAAGCGGCCCACATCGCGCTCGCCCAGGCCCAGACCCAGGGACAGCTCACTGTTGCTCAGCGGCGGCACCGCCACGGCCTGCAGGCGCTGAATGCGCTCTGCATAGGTGGCGGCCAGGGCCAGGGTCTCAGCCTTGACCGCTTCCCGCGCGAGCACCTGGGCCTTGGGGGAGATGGACACCGGGGGGATTGTCGCTCTGGAGGGCGCGTTCTAGAAGAACACCGACGGATCCAGGTCGTACCAGGAGAACCCGACCATCAGCCCATAGGGCGGCTGGCCGCCCTCGCTCAGCGGGATGGGCACGGGCTCGTCGTCGATGGCCGAAGTCAGGGCCCCGTCCTCCATCTCGTAGCTCATGGCGAACGCCAGCTCGTGCCCGACCAGGCCGCCCTCGGCGTCGTCCCAGAGGCCCACGTGCATCGAGAACAGGTAAGGCGCCCATTGGGTCTCCCAGTCATCGCCGCCTGCCTCGACCAGGGCCTTGAGCTCGCTCTCGAAGCTGGTGGAGAGCGGGCCGTAGCCCAGCCCCAGGAAGGTGCGCTCCAGCACGGTGGTGGGCGTGGTCTCGCCCCAGACCCAGGGGTCCATGTCGTAGCAGTCGGTCTCGAGCAGCTTCAGGCTGACCGCGTACCCAAGCCACAGGGACGGATCGCCCAGGTCGTCGACGCCCTCGACGGTGATCTGGCCCACCCACTCGCAGGCGTAGTCCTCGTTCCAGGTGGCGAAGTACCGGTTGTCGGCGAACACGAACATCAGGACCGGCGGCAGGATGCTGGCCGCGTTGCCCGGCTCGAGCATGAACTCGTCCAGGATGTCGCCGTCATAGGACGCATAGGCATAGGCCATCACGACATCGGGCTCGAAGGGCACGTCGTCGTTCAGCGGGTCGTTGGGGTCGACGTCCCACCAGCCCGTGTCCTCACCGGACCCGGTGCACCCCAGAGCCAACAGGGCCAGGGTGCTCGCGAAGCCAAGGGTGTGCAGCGGGGCCTTCATGGGACCTCCACTATGCCCCGGGCCTTGTCCGTGGGCCAGCGGACCGACTCCCTGGTTAGCGGAATGGCACCACCCGAGGTCGACATGCTCACCCAAGCCCCCTTCATGGCCGTCATCTACGCCCCGGACCCCAGCGCGGTCCAGGCCTTCTACCAGGACGTGCTGGGCCTCGAGGTCACCTCCGTCGACCCGATGGGCGTCGAGTTCAACGCCGGCGGCACCGTGATCCGCTTGGCCCACAACCCCCAGCACACCCCCGCCCACGGCACCGTGGCCGGCTGGTTCGTCGACGACCTGGACGCCACCATCGCCGCCCTGGCAGAGCGGGGGGTGGCCATGGAGCACTACGACCAGCTGGAGCAGGACGCCCAGGGCGTGTGGACCGTGCCCGGGGGCGGCCCCCGGATCAGCTGGTTCAAGGACCCGGTCGGAAACACCCTGTCCCTGCGCCAGGACCCCTGAAGCCTCAGGGGACCAACAGCCCGTCGATCAGTTCCTGGAGCCGATCCGGCTCGTAGGTGTTGGACACGTAGACGATCTGCCCGCTGGCATCGATCAGGTACTCCTGGGGGTAGACCACGTCGGTGAAGGCCGAGTCGACCTGGTAGACCTTGTGGACCTGGCCGCCCTCGTCGTACAGCACAGGCATGGTGAGGCCCAGCTGGTCCCGCATGGCGATCAGGGACTCGACCGGGTCGTCCGGGCCCACCAAGAGCACCTGGACGTCTCCGCCATAGGCCTCCCAGATCGTGGCCTGGATGTCCGAGACCTCGGACGGACAGCTCGGTCACCAGGTGGTGAACCAGACCAGCAGCACCGGTCGGCCCAGGAAGTCGGACAGGCTGTGCCACGGCGAGCCTTCGAGCTCCGGCAGGGAGAAGTCCGGTGCATAGCCCCCGACGGTCAGTGCGCTGACGTCGTCGCCCGTCGTGATGTCGATGGTCTGGATGGGCTGGCCCGGATCGTTGGACGCCAGGCACACGGTCTCGTCGCCCCCGAACCCGCCGGCGAAGTCCAGCACCACCTGGGCCCAGCCCGCGGGCGGGATCGGGTCCGCGCCAACCGTGCCCTGCACCCCGCCGCCAAAGGAGCCGAGCTGCTCCAGCACGAGCTCGACGCCCCCGCGATTGGCCACCCACAGCTCTGCCTGCTCCGTGCCTTCGGCCAGCCGCAGCGCAGAGGTCGAGAGTGCGCTCTGGGGGGCCTGGGCGCCCCCGTCGGCCTGGAGGATCAACAGGTCCGACCAGGCACCGCCATAGGCACCGCCCACCCGCTCCGGCGCGGGGGCCACGGTCATGGCGAAGCGGTGGGTCGGCTCCAGGCCGTGCAGCTCGGCCGGCCCGTCCGGGCTCTGGCGCAGGGTCGCGAAGCCCTCCAGGGTCGCCACCCAGACCAGGCCATCGCTGGCCACGAGCTGCAACGCCATGCCGCCGGGCTCGGTCAGCCCCAGGGTCTGCGGCTCGGGGCCGTCCAGGGCAAAGGTCTCGACCCCCACCGAGCCCAAGGCGACAAAGGCCTGGTCCCCCGCATGGGTCACGTCGCCGGCGACGCCCCGGGTCGCAACGGTCGAGACGATCGACAGCTGGCCGGGGTCCGAGACATCGACCACGACCAGCCCCAGGCCGGCGTCGGCCACCCACACCGTGTCTCCGTCTTGGGACACGTCCAGGGCCCGCGGGCTCTCCAGGCCTCGCAGCTCGCCCGCCATCTCCGGCTTCGACGGATCGGACAGCTCGTAGACCTGGAGCTGGCCGCTGTGGCGCAGGAGCACCAGGTGTGCACCAGCGGCCGCGACTGCAGCCGCGTCGTGGGTCTCGATGACGCTCACCTGGGCGATGGCGTCGGGGTCCGTCACGTCGAGCACCAGGACGCCACTGCTCGTGAGCACCGCCACGTGGGCGTCCGGCAGCACCGCGAGCCCGGTGTAGGTGTCCGTGAGCCGCTCGGCGTAGCCGCCCAGCGGGTCCAGCGTGCCCTTGCCGTCGGTGCCGAAGACCCAGTAGCCGCCCGTGCCCACCCCGTGGAGACGGAAGAGCTCAGGCTCGAAGGCCAGGTCCAGCAGGTGGACCAGCAGCCCTGCGCCACCCAGGAGCTCGGGGGCGTCCAGGTTGTAGAACCCATCCTCGATGATGGGGTCGTGCCCGGTGGACTCCGGCTCGACACAAGGCGGGGCCAGGCCACAGGCCGAGAGCAGGGTCAGCATCAGCACTTGCACGCAGCTTAGTGCAACCCGCCTGCGGTCAGCGCCCCTGGGGTCCAGGTACCCTCTGGGGACTTGACCGCTCCCTCCGCCATCCTGCTCTTGGCCGCCTGCATCGACCCTGTCGAGCCCTTCGTGGTGCTGAGCGCGGGCACCGACAGCGACACCGCAGGCCCCTGTGGCGTGGCCCCGCAGCCTCCCGCGTCGCCGGCGAGTGCCGTGTCCTTCGAACACACCCTGCTCGACGAGGGACAGCCCCAGTGTCTGGCCCTCGAGGACCTGGACCGGGACGGCGTTCTGGACCTGGCGTGGGTCAGCGCCGACGCCCAGGAGGTCGTGCTGGCCTATGGAGACGGCGCCGGGGGCTTCTCCGAGCAGTCGGTCTCGCTGAGCCTGGGCGACGCCGGCGCCGTGTACCGCTGCGCGGTCCTGGACATGCATGGCGACGGGGACCTGGACCTGGTGATCGGGGTCGGCGGCGCCCTGGGGGCCCTGGTCTCCCAGGGCGGGCGGGACTTCGCGTGGCAGGCGACCCAATTCGTGTTTCCCGCGCCCCAGGACCAGGCCTGGAATGTGCCCGCGTGGATCGCTCCCATCGACCTGGACGGCGAAGCACCCCTGGACGTGATGATCGGGGTCCAGGGCCTGCGGGATCCGGGCTGCACCGATGACCTGGTGTTCGAGTCCAGCGAGACCGACCGCACCGCCACGATCAGCGACTACGAGCCCGGCGACATCCTGTGCGCCCTGGGCGACGGCGACGGCGGGTTCAATCCCGCTGGCGACGGCCACTGCCCGGACCCCCTGGTGGTCGACGAGACCCCGCTGCCGTGGACCGCGTCGCTCGCCGACCTGGACGGCGACGGCCACACCGACGTCTTCCTGGGCAACAACTTCGCCGCCAATCGGCTGTTGGTCGGCACCGATGACGGGCTGGCGCCGGGGCCAGACAGCTCGGGCCTGGACGTCTACGACCACGCCATGGGCTCGGTCCTGGCCGACTTCGACGGCGACGGCATGCGCGACCTGTACGTCACCGACATGGGCCCGGACGGCCTGTACACCGCGTCGGACTGCCACAGCTTCTACGGCGACGGCGCGGCCTCGGGCCTGGCCGAGCTCACCCGCGGCACGGTCACGTGGGGGGTGGTCGCAGAGGACTTCGACCGCAACGGGGCCGTGGATCTCTTCGTGACCGCCAGCCTGGAGGCCACCCCGGACGCCTTCACCACCGTGGCCTGCGACCCGTCCCAGGCCGAGACACCCAGCGCCCCCAGCATGCTGCTGCTGAACGATGGCACCGGCGGCTTCTCCCGGGTGGACTTCGACCCCTTTCCCGATCCCGAGCGCATGGGCTTCGAGCCCCAGGCCGTGGTGCACGGCGACCTGGACGACGACGGCGACGTGGACCTGGTCGTGGGCACCGAGGCCGGGGTGGGCGTCTGGTGGAACACCACCGAGACCGACGGCCACTACCTGGGCGTCGCGGTGCTCGACGACCACGGCCTGCCCGCCCTGGGCGCACGGATCGTGCTGTCCCAGGAGGGCGTGGACGGGGACCGGGTCGACGAGATCCGCTCGGGCCAGGGACTGTCCGGGCCGCACGCCGCGGTGGCGGACTTCGGGCTGGGGGTGGCGGCGGGCGACGCGACCCTGCAGATCCGGTGGCCCGACGGCACCGAAGAGCTGCGGGGCCCCTTTGAGGTGGACCAGCAGGTGAGGGTGTCGCCCTGAGGAGAGAGCGGGTCAGCTGAGCTCGGTCAACACCCGCGAGCCGTCCAGGCCAAAGGTCGGCAGCGCCAGGCCCTGGGCCGCGGCAAGCGTGATGTAGAGGTCGGCGATCGGCGTGTTGCCCACGTCGACGTGCCGCCCAGGCCGCACGGTCCCCGACCCGCCGCCGGCCAGCAGCACCGGCAGGTCCGTGTGGTCGTGCCCGTCGCCGTCGGACAGCTCGCTGGAGAACATCACCAAGGTGTGGTCCAGGAGTGACTCCCCCGACACGTCGGTCCGCGCGGCCAGCTCGTCCAGGAACAGGGCCAGCTGAGAGACCTCCCAGGCGTCGATGGTGGCCAGCTTGGCCAGGTTGTCGGGGTCGTCCAGGTGGTGGGACAGGTCGTGGTGGGACGACGAGATGCCCAGGTGGTCGTGGGCCAGCCCGCTGCCGCCGTTGCCCTGCATGAACGAGATGACCCGGGTGGCGTCGCACTCCAACGCCGTCGCCATCAGCTGGACCATCGCCTGGGTGGCCTGGGGCACGCCGTCGGGGTCCTGGGGGCGCTCCGGCGGCGTGCAGACGAGGGAGGTGCCCTCGGCGATGCGCCCCTCGAGCTCCCGCACGCCGGTCAGGTACTCGTCGAGCTTGGCGTTGTCGGTGCTGGAGAGCTGGGGCTGCAGGGCGTGGATCTCGTCGAGCACCGTGTCCAAGACGCTCAGGCGGTAGTGCTGGCGTCGGGCCTTGTCCTCGTCCGACGCGTCGGGGTCGTCGCCTCCGAACAACAGATCGAACACCAGGGCGGGATCGGTGATCTGGGGCAGCGGCGTCGACGCCCCGGACCAGGAGATGTTGTGCACGTAGCTGCAGCTGTAGCCAGAGTCGCAGTCGCCCACGCCGTCACCGCCCTCGATGCCCAGCTGGAGCGAGCTCCGTGACGTCTGGCCCGCCAGGTGCTCGGCGATGAGCTGGTCGATGCTCACCCCGTTGACCACGTCGGACTCGGAGTGGTTCACCGTCGTGCAGGTCAGAAATGACCCGGTGCCCCGGGCGTGGTCCCCGGCGATGTCGACCACCGCCGCCAGGTTGTCGAGCCCGGTCAGCACGAGCAGGGACTGCTGGTGGGCCGTCAGCGGGGCCAGGGTGGGGGGCAGGACCAGGTCGGCCAGGTCCCCGAAGCCGTCGATGCGCCAGGCGTCCATGTTCACGCCATTGGGCACGAACCAGAACACGTTGCGGAGGGGCGGGGCGATGCCGCTGGCCCGGGCGGGTCCCAGAGAAGGCAGCCAGGGCAGGCCCAGACACACCGCGGCTCCCCCCAGGAAGTGACGCCGGGAGAGCCGGCGCTGGCCGGACAGCGCATGGCGACGGTCAGAGGACACCGCGACTCCGAAAGGCAGGGCTCTGCACGATGGCGACCACCAGGTCCGAGAAGCGCCACCCCGCCGCGGTGAACTGGGCGTGGATGTCGTCGACCAGCAGGCTGTCCCCCGGCTGGGTGAGGCCGCGGCCCAGGGCATAGGTCAGGCCCTGACGGGCGATGCACTCCGGGTACAGGGGGTCTTCCGCCAGCAGCGCGGCCAGCTCGGTGGCGCCGTGGAAGCTCCGGCCGTCGGGCAGCTCGCCCGACGAGTCCACGTCGAAGCCGTACTCGTCGACCGTGCGCCAGGCGCCGATGCCGTCGAAGTCGTCCAGGCCGAAACCCAGCGGGTCCATGACGTCGTGGCAGGCCGCGCAGGCCGGGTCGGCCCGGTGCTGGGCCATCTGGTCCCGCAGCGACGCATCGGCGTCGACCGATGGCGCAAAGGCGTCGGCATCCGGGGGCGGGTCTGCCGGCGGACTGCACAGCAGCTGCTCCAGGATCCACTTGCCGCGCTTGACCGGGCTGGTGCGGTCCGGGTGGGACAGCGCCATCAACAGCCCCGCCTGGGTCAGCACGCCCCCCCGGTCGACCCCGGAGACGTCCATCCAGCGGGGGCCGTCGACCCCTTCGATGCCGTAGTGCTGGGCCAGGCGCTCGTCGACGTAGGTGTCGGTGGCGGTGAGCAGGTCTTGTAGGTCCCGGTCCTGGGCGATCAGGGCCCCGAAGACCAGGGACATCTCGGCGGCCATCGACGCCTGCAGCGTGGTGTCGAAGTCGGCGAAGACCCAGGGGTCCGGCCGCGCATTGTCGATGGCGCGGATGTAGAGCCACTGCCCGGCGAAGTTGTCGACCAGGGCCTGGGACCGCGGGTCCAGGAGCATTCGGCGGGCCTGGTCTTCGAGCACCTGGGGCTCCAGCAGCTCTCCGGACGCCGCCAGCTCGAACAAGGTGTCGTCGGGCATCGACGACCACAGGAAGTAGCTCAGCCGGCTGGCCAGCTCCCAGGCGTCCAGATCCCGGACCTCGTCGCTCTCGGGGACGGGGTCCAGCTCGGGCCGGAACAGGAAGGACGGCGACAGCAGCAGGGCCTGGAGCGCCAGCTCGACCCCGGTGCCCAGGTCGTCGCCTTCGTCCAGAGCCAGCTGGACCAGCTCGCTCAGGCCAGCGATCTGTTCGGCGGTCGCCGGGCGGCGATAGGCCCGCAGCGCCAGCGCTTCGAGGATCTCCTGGATGCACGCCTGGGGGTCCTCTGCGCTGGGCTCGCACAGCAGGATCTGCTCGCGTACCGGGTTCACCTCGGGCTCGAACTCCGCCGGGCCACTGAGCCGGATGGACCCCAGCCAGCCGTTTCGGTCGGCGACGTTCTCGACGTAGAAGTCGTTGACGAACGCCACGCCCAGGGTGTGTTCGCCGGCCTCCAGGACCACGTCGGCGGTCACCAGCTCCACCCCTGGGAGCTGGGCGGTAACGTCGACCACCGCCTCGCCCCGTCCATCGACCTGGACCTCGAACTGCACTGGATCCGGACCGGCCTGGCTGCCGCTGGCCTGGAGCTCGAAGGTCCAGGTGCCCGCGCTGGGCACGTCGAAGACCCAGGTGACGGCGCCTTCGGACCAGAACCCGTGGCCGTCCAGGTAGGGATCCCCCGTGCCGAACTGCAGGTCCGGGTCGTCCATGAGCCAGGTGGTGTCCCAGGGCTCCTGGGCTGGCAGCCACAGAGCTTCGGCCGCCAGGTCCCCGGCGGCCCGCTCCCACAGCTCGACCAACAGCGGCGAGACCGCCAGCACCGACGCGATGTTGTCGAAGCCGTGACCGTGGTCGTCCGGGGGAAAGTCCTGGCCGGGCCGGAGCGTCGTGCCCAGCAGGTCCCGGACCGTGTTGTCGTACTCGGCCCGGTTCAGCCGATGGAGGGGCCGTGTGCCCGGGGACAGCGGGGCGCCCGTGTCGTGCAAGGGGGACGTGACCGCGGTGGGCGGCGTCGGTCTGGACCCGTCGTCACAGGCCGCCATGGCGAGCCACAACAGCGTCACCGCGACACCACCACCGAGTCCGCCGTGCTCGCCGGCGTGCCCCAGGCCTCGTCCCGCGGGAACCGGGTCTCCCGGATCTCCGGGATGGCCTTGCGGTCCTCGCGCAGGTAGGTCGCCAGGCCCTCGGCGATCACGTTGGCGATGGCCAGCGCGTTGTCCGGGTTGGGCCGGACCGGGTGCCCCGCGTCGTCGAAGTCCCACACCAGATCCTTGCGCACCTCGATGCCCAGAGAGCTGTGGCGGGTGTCCGAGTAGCGGTAGTCCCGCACGATGCTGTGGTCGTCGGCCCGACAGAAGGCGTCGATCTCCCGGTAGGCGACCTGGGCCCGGGCGAACTCACGGACCCGGCCCCGGGGGGCCCGGCGGAAGGTGTGGATGTAGCTCCGCAGGGTCTCGGACTCGCTGTCCCGCAGGTTGGTGTCCAGCAGCATCTCCCAGACCAGCTGGTACTCGGAGCGCTCGGCGGTGTCGGGGTGGGCGTCCTCGAAGCGCTGCTGCAGGAAGCGGAAGAAGGACCAGACCTGGGAGCGCACCTCGGGGCTGCCCTCGGGCAAGAGGTAGGGGTAGTCGTGGCCCACCGGGATGCCGTGCTTCTCGAGGGTCAGGCTGACCCGGTCCCGGAGCATGCGGTCGGCGGTGAACTCGCCCAGGACCTGGGGGAACATCGGGTCGTGCAGGCCCAGGGGGGTCTCGGAGTCGATGCGAAAGCCCACCGAGCGGGTGACCAGCGAGACGTGGGGCCGGGCGGTGCCCGACGGGTTGTGCTTGTCATAGGTGTGCACGGCGATCTTGAGCAGCTTGCCCTCGAGCGCCTGGTCCATGCGCTGGCTGATGACGTCGTAGTGCTCTTCGAGCAGCCGCTTCTTCTGCCGGAAGCCCAGCAGGTCGCAGAAGGGGTAGTTGATCGCGAAGCGCTGCAGGTGTGCGGCGTGGTGGGTGGTGCTGCCGGGGAAGCGCCCGAAGTCCAGCAGCACGCGGGCGGTGTTGACCTTGTAGTAGCCGTTCAGGCCGAGCTGGTCGGCCAGCCGACCCGCCACGACGCTGGCCCCCCAGTCCCGCTCCCGCACGTAGTCGTCGAAGTAGTCGTCCCGCGGGTGGGGCTCGCCGTCCTCGTCCAGCAGGAACTCCGGCGGCAGGTAGCGGCCGTCGTGGATGACGTCGATCATCAGCAGCGGCCGGTACGCGGCGGGGAACCGGGGGCGGCTGCGGCCCTGTCGCTTGACTGGGACGAATTCCAGCGGCTCGACCGGGTCGTGGTGGAAGGGGATCTCCGTCATGGAACTCCGAGGGGGTCGTCCTGTGCCGGGATCACCCTATCTGTTGCAGCGTCCGGCCAGTAGCAGGGGGGCCTGTGAATCCAATAGGGAAGGGGCGGAGGTCCCGTGCTCGCCATCTTGTTCGTCGCCTGCAACGGCACCACGTCGGACACCGCGGTCGACGTGTGCGCGACCGCCGACCCGCCCATGTCGTGTCTGGAGCCCACCCAGACCGCCGAGTACTACGCCGACGTGAGCAGCCGGTACTTCGACACCATGGACTACACGGTCGACGCCGAGCCCATGCCCTACGGCGAGCTGGTCGCCCGCTGGGAGTGGCCCCCCTGGCTCAAGCTCACCGGGTTCACGGCCGAGGGCATCGAGGACAGCGACGCCCTGCTGACCCTGTTCCCGTCGATCGTCGTGGACCGGGACTGTCGGGGCTTCGACGTGCAGCCCTTTGGCCGCTGCCGCGTGACCTTCTACTACGACGCCCACGACGGGCGGGGCTGCCCGATCTACGAGGAGTTCGTGTTCAACGACGCGGGCCAGGTGACCTGGATCGAGGCCTGGTCGGACCAGCCGGATCTCTTGCCGATGGACGCCGACAGCGACCCCTGGGCCCAGGGCACCGGCGTGACTCGTCTGTCGGGTCGGATCCCAGGCCTCGGCAACCCCGAGGGGCGGATCGACCTGGACAGCCAGGCCATGGCCGACGCCGAAGCAGCCGACGCCGACGTGGCGGACTTCGCCTACAGGGCCCGGGACTTCGGGGCCACGTGGCTGGAAGAGCTGGGCAACGCCCCCGACGACATGTGGGACGTGGGCTGCGGCTGGGAGGCGACCGAGTGAAGGCCGTCGTGTTCGACTTCAATGGCGTGATCGCCGACGACGAGCCGGTCCACCAGGCGGCCTTTGCCGACGTGTTGGCGATCGAAGGGATCACCCTCACGTCCCAGGCCTACTTCCGGGACTACCTGGGGCTGGACGACCGGGGCTGCCTGACCCGGGTCTGGGCCGACCTGTCCGGACGCCCGCCGCTGACCGAAGCGCGGACCCGCCAGCTCATGGAGGACAAGGCCGACGCCTACCTGGCCCGCATCGCCCAGGGCGCTCCCCTGTGCCCGGGGGCCCTGGACCTGGTCCGCGCCCTGGCAGCCGAGCTGCCCATCGCGATCTGTTCGGGGGCCCGGCGCCGGGAGATCGAGGCCGTGCTGGCCCAGGCCGGGCTCGAAGACTGCTTCCAGCTCGTCCTGACCGCCGACGAGGTCGCCGAAGGCAAGCCCCACCCCAGCGGATACCGACAGACCATCGCGGCCCTGGGGGTCGACCCCCACGACGGGCTGGTGCTCGAAGACGCCCCCCACGGCATCGCCGCCGCCCATGGGGCGGGCATGGTCTGTGTGGGCGTGGTGGGCAGCGCCAGCCGCGCCGAGCTGGAGCGCCACGCGGACCATGTCTACGACAGCCTGGTCGGGGTCGGCCCCGCCGAGCTGCGCCGTGCCTGGGCCGCCGCCCGCGCCGCCGCCCGCGCCTGAGCCATGGAGGACCCGATGTCCCGCGATCCCGCCCTGGACACGTCGATCGACGTGAAGACCCTGTCCGACGCCGACTGGCGCCAGCTCCTGAGCCCCATGGAGCACGCGATCCTGCGGGAGTCCGCCACCGAGCGGCCGGGCACCGGGCGCTACCTCGCGGAGGAGCGGGCCGGGGCCTACCACTGCGCCGGCTGCGGCCAGAAGCTCTACACCGGCGCCGCCAAGTTCCACTCCGGCTGCGGCTGGCCGAGCTTCTTCCAGGAGGCCGAAGACGGCGCCCTGGCGATCTACCGAGACGCCAGCCACGGCATGGTGCGGACGGAGATGCGCTGCGGCCGCTGCGACGGGCACCTGGGCCACATCTTCCAGGACGCGCCCCAGACCCCCACCGGCACGCGGCACTGCGTGAACGGGTACGCGCTGGTGTTCGTGGCGGAAGGCGACGACCCGGCGACCGTGCTCCAGGCCCACCGCGGGGGCTGATCACCCCTCCAGGATGCGCTTCAGGTTCGCCAGGTCCTTGGTGTTGGCCTTGCGCATCGCCGGCACCATCAACGGGGCCATGAGCTTACTGAACCCCGCCGGCTGGCCCCGGTTGCGCAGGGTCATCCGGGTCTGCCCCCCCTCGGCGTCCTCGAAGGTGTAGGTGGTCTCCATGGGGAACGGCCCCTGAGCGGTGCTCATCACCACCCGCTCGCCGGGCACGAGCTCCAGGACCTCGTAGGTGTAGGAGAGCTTGCGCCCCAGGAACTGGGCCACGAAGGCGATGCGAGAGCCCAGGGCCATCGGAGGCTCGGTCTCCCAGACGGCCTCCTTGATGTTCACGTACCACTCGGGAGCGTTGTCGGGGTCACTCACATAGGCGGCGACCCGCTCGCGGGGCACATCGATCAGGGTCTCGGTCAGCACGTCGACGGACATGCCGGAATCCTACCCCTGCTGCTTCTTCAACACCGCCAGCAGAGCGCGACGGGCCCTGCTGAATTCCTCGATCCGGGACGCCGCCAGGTCCTGGAACTCGTCGGGCAGCGCCGCGACCTTGTCCGGCGAGTAGGCCTCGACCTGCTTGATGTACGCCCGGCGGACCTGGTCGGCCGAGCAGCCTGGCTCCAGGCCCAGGATGCGGTAGCAGTCCTCGATGGCCTCGGTGCCGTAGATCGACAGGGGCTGGGCCAGCCGGTCCCAGGCCTCGCCATGCACGCCGAACGCACCGGCGATGGTCTTCAGCGCGGCCAGCTCGCGGGAATCCACGGCGCCATTGGCAGTGGCGATCTCGCCGAGCACCCGCAGCACGGCTTCACTGTTCAACTCGGGCAGGAACTGGCGCAGCCGCCGCGCGAGCTCGGTCAAGCTCGCTGAGGGCTCCGAGCTCATCAGGGCATCGAGGCCCCCGTGCTGGGCATCGGGGATCTGACAGCGCTCGACCAGGACGCGCCGGACGCAGGCGAGTTCCCGCGGATCGACGTCGCCGTCGGCCTGCACCATGCCCATGCACAGCCCGACGAGGGGCTGGATCCGCATCACCGACGCCCAGACCGTGGGGGCGGGCAGCGAGAGGCCACAGGCGATCTCGGCGATGGGGTAGTGGCCGGAAGGGCCGCGCACCATCGCCCGCGCCTCGAGCATGTAGATGCCCGCCATGGCGTGGTCCAGGGCGGCGAAGGGCACGAAGGCCTCGCCGCGGCCCTCGGACAGCGGCACGAACAGGGTGAAGGCCCCCTCGCCGTCCCGGAACATCGAAGCGCCGGTCAGGTAGTCATTGCCCGTGTGGTCCAGGATGCGCAGCCGAACCGCTGCTGGCACGCCGACCCCGACCCCGTCCGGGGCCGCGATCCACCGCAGTCGCACGAGCACGCCGCCTGGCCGTTCCCGGACCCGCAGCTCCAGGTCGTCGAGCTCGCTACGTGCAGCCGGTGCCTCGGATCGGCCCACCTCGGGGCTCGCCTTGGGGGCGAACACCGCGCTGAGCTTGTCCAACCAGCCGAGTGGCTTCACGTGAGGGTCCCTCGGGATCGGGATCGGCCGGCGACCCCCCTCACTGAAGGGCGCTCAGTCGACTCCGGCGGCCCGGGCGCGGGCCTGAGCGGCGTCCTGGTCCCGACCGGCACTTGCATAGGCCTGGGCCAGCAGCCCCAGCGCTTGGGCGTTGGGCCGGATCTCCGCGTTGGCTTCGGCCAGCTGGACCGCGGTCTCGGGTGCGTCTCCGGCGTCCAGGTAGTGCTGCAGGGCGTGGCCGGCGGCGGCCTCGGGGAACAGCGCCAGCTGGCGCTCGTAGGCCTGGCGGGCGCGGGCTCGCCACGCCTGGGCGCTCTCGTCGTCGCCCTGGTCCTGGCGCACGCCGGCGATGGCGTCCATGAACTCCGGCAGCCCGGTCCGGTCGACGATGTCCTGGTACATCGCGACCGCCTGGTCACCGCGGCCCTGGAGCACGTCGATCTCGGCCACGTGTTCCTGGGCCAACCACCACCCCGGCATGATGGCCAGGGCCTCGTCGTAGTGCACCAGCGCCTGGTCCAGGTTGTCCCGGTCCAGGTCGAAGATGCCCCGATGCAGGGCGATCCAGGCCAGGGGCTCGACGGACGCCCCGTGGTAGGCCGCCGCGGCCTCGAGCAGCGTGGTCTCGGCGGCGGTGTAGTCCCCCTGGCGGCCCTGGGCGATGGCCAGGGCGCTCAGCAGACTGGGGGGCCGGTCCAGGTCCAGCGCCTGGCGGTACAGGGCGGCGGCGTCTGCTGCGCGTCCCTGCTGGAGCTGCAGGCCCGCCCGCATGCCCAGGATCCGGGCGCGGGTGCCGTCGTCGACCAGGACCGCGCCTTCGGCCCGGGCCAGGTCGGGCTCGACCCGGTCCAGGCGGTGCAGGCTGTAGTTCAGAGACGCCCGCGTCAGGAAGGGGCCGGCGCCCTCGGGGGCGATGGCAAAGGCGGCATCGACCGCTTGATTCGCCCGGGAATAGTCGTCGTAGGACCCGGTCAGGCGGGCCCGCTGCAACAGGCCTTCGGCCAGCTGGCCCTGGGGCAGCCACTGGGTGGGTCGTGCTGCGCTGCGCTCCTCCATGCCCGCGAGAGCGGCATCGAGCGTCGCCAGTGTCGCGTCGAAGGTCTCGCTGCGCCCCTTGGGACTGACGGGCGCGATGACAGCGGCGGCGGGCTGCTCGCTGGCTGGGGTCGCGTCGGGCTGGGCGTCACAGGCGAGGCCCAGCAGCAGGGTCAGGATCGTCATGTCGGCTCCACAGAGAAGGGGGCGCCCTTGCGGCAGCAGGACGCCCCCTACGCTCGTCACAGGGCTAGTGAGGGTCGGCCAGGTACGGGAAGTCCGGCTTGAAGTCCAGGTCATTGGCCGTGGGGTTCACACCCACCAGGTCCGTCACCCCATGGACCGTGAGGTCCAGGAGCACCAGCGCCAGGGTCACGTCCATGACCGGATCGCTCAGCAGGCGGCCGTTGGGGAAGCCCGCGTCGCCGCTGGAGTCGATCTTGATCGTGTCCGGCACGACAAACGGCGCCGCGGTCGCGACACAGTCATCGACCACACAAGGCGTGAGCCCCAGGGCAGTCAGGTCGTCGTTCAGGGCCTGGTGGAGACCGAGCACGTTGGACGTGATCTCGCCCACGAAGGTGCCGGCTGCGTCGTCGGCTGGGCTGCCGGCGTTGTAGTCGTCCTTGGACGTGATCACGGCCGTGTTGATCGCCGGCATGCCCATCCGGTCGACCCGGGTGTAGGCCTCGGGACCGTCCGTCGCGAACACGTACGGATCCTCGGGGGTGTCCGTGTCGGTGTC
>CAZFLE010000039.1:0-23766 GCA_964519895.1 uncultured Enterobacterales bacterium
GTGGGTGGAGGGTCAGCAGCCGCAGATACGGAAGATGCGAGCCGACGGCGGGGAGCTGAAGAACAGGCACTCGCCCGACGCGCTCCACGTCAACTCACTGGGTTCGTTGTCGCCAGCCGACAGGCCGGTGGCCCACGGCTTGATGTCCCCGTCGCCGGCCATGTCCCAGGCCAGGATGACGGAGGGGTCGGGACCGGCGACCTGGCTCACCAGGAACAGCCGCCCGTTGGGTCCGAAGGCGAGGTCGCGAACCTCGATCAGCCGGGGGAACTTGTCCGTCAGCTGGGCCTCGGACCGCACGACCAGGTTCTGGCCGTTGATGCTGTACAGGTAGATCTCGTCGATCTCCTTGCGCACGACCCACACGTTGCCGTCGTCGTCGTGGGTCATGCGGACCCGACCCGTGCCGTGGAGCAGCTGGGTCTCCTGCTTGTTCTGGTCGACCCGCAGCACGCGACCGTCCTTGGTCGAGATCACGAAGCGGTCCTGGGCGTCGATGAGCACGTCGTCGATGGTGCCGCCGCTCTTCAGCCGGTGCCAGACCTCGTCGGGGCCGCCGTCCAGCGAGCCCAGGCGCACGATGCGGTCGTGGCCTGCGGTCCACGCGGTGCCCTTGGAGTCCACGGCCACGCCGTCGGGCTCGAGCACGATCTGAGACGTCGTCAGCGAGCCGTCGGCACCGATCCGGGCCACGACGCGGTGGCGAGAACCAAAGGTCCGTGCGCCGGCGTAGACGCTGCCGTCGGGCGTGGCGTGGAGCGATCCGGGCTGCACCAGGCCGTCGTAGAACAGGCCGATGGTCCAGCCGGGCTCCAGCACGCCGAAGTCCGAGGGCACGCCGTTGTCACGGGCCTCACAGATCTCGGGCTCGTAGACGTCGGGCTCCTCTTGGAACCACGCCGGATCCACCTGGATCGGCGCGAGCTCGATCGCCGGCTTGGCGGCGGCGACATTGGTGTCCTGAAGGCCCACACAACCGACCACGATTGCGGCTACGAAGACCGTGAATCCAACAGATGCCTTGAGACTGGTCATGGGGTGCCTTGGAAGGTCGACCCGGCCCCTGTCTGCCGAGCTGACAAATACAAATTGTCATAGGAGTGAAAGTCCTTGCAAGGCCAAATTGACATCGGGATGACCCGTTTTTGGGGGGGTAAACCCTTCTTGGGCTTGCTGGATCGGCACGGAGAGCGCGTTCCTTGAGTTTTGAATTATTTGCACTTGTGGGCCTGCTCGGAGGCTGTGCTGGGGCCGATTCGGCCGATCTCGCGGCGATTGCAGCCTGTGAGCTCCTGCCGGGCGTGGTCGCCGACGGCGTGGGACAGGCGCTCGGTCGAGGCGTGATCGACCCCGAGGAGCTGGCCCTGTGGGACCTGGGCGCTCCGAGTCCGGGTCTGGCGGACATCGGACCTGCGGGGCTGGGCGTGATCCGAGCGAACAGCACCTGTCGCCTGGACGGTCGCACACCCCACCCGAAGGGACTGCGCCTGGCGCTGACCCGCCACGAGCCGGACCTGGACCAGCTGGCGACCTGGCAACTGGCGGCGGTCCAGGACCTGCCGACGGTCCCGCGGACCCTCCAGCTCACTTGGGTGGACACCGCCGAGGGCCCTCGGATCCGTCTGGGCTTGGCCCAGGCCATCGCCGAGCGCGACGCGGCCCGGGCGTTGTTCGAGGCCGGACGCCCAGAAGACGCAATCGCCGCCCTGGATGCGCTCACCGCCTGGTTCCCGGATCCGCTGCTGCGCTGGCAGCGGGACGCCTGGGCCCACCCTCCGATCCAGCCCAGCCCGTCGGCGGAGCCAGCGCCGGCCGCCGACCCGTGATCAAGTACCTGGGCTCCAAGCGGGTGCTCGTGCCGGCGATCCTGGAGGTGGTCCAGGGCTGCCCAGAGGTGCACACCGTCCTGGACCTGTTCAGCGGAACGAGTCGGGTCGGCCACGCCCTCAAGCAGGCCGGCTACCGGGTGCACGCCAACGACCACCTGGCCTTTGCCCACCTGCTGGCCCGCTGTCACGTGGCGGTGGACCGGTCCGCGGTCCTGGCCGAGGTCGAAGAGCGCCTGGAGGCCCTCGCCGCGGTGCCGCCTCGCCCAGGCTGGTTCACCGAGACCTTCTGCGTGCAGTCCCGCTTCTTTCATCCGGACAACGGCGCCCGCGTGGACGCGATGCGCGACGCGCTGGCGTCGTGGACCCTGTCCGACGACGTGCGCGACGTGCTGCTGGTCGCCCTGATGCAGGCGGCCGACCGGGTGGACAGCACGGTCGGGGTGCAGATGGCCTATCTGAAGGCGTGGGCGCCCCGGGCCCTGAAGCCCCTGTCCCTGCGCGTGCCGGCCATGGCGGATGGTCCGGGCGTGGCCACGTGTCTCGACGCGGTCGATGCCGCCTGCTCGGACCACTGGGACCTGGCCTACCTGGACCCGCCGTACAACCAGCACAGCTACCTGGGCAACTACCACGTCTGGGAGAGCCTGGTGCGCTGGGACAAGCCCCAGGTCTACGGCAAGGCCTGCAAGCGCGTCGACGTCCGGGCGCGCAAGAGTGACTTCAACTCCAAGCGCCGCATCGCCGCCGCGCTGGACGAAGTCCTGGAGGCCCTCGCTGGGCGGGCGCGGATCGTGGTGCTGTCCTACTCGAACGAGGGCTTCCTGCCGCCCGATCAGGTCCGCGCCGCGCTGGAGCGGCTGGGCCAGGTCACGGTCCTGGCCCTGGATCACCGCCGGTACGTGGGGGCCCGGATCGGCATCTACAACCCCCAGGGAGAGCGCGTGGGTAGGGTGAAGCACACGACCAACAAGGAGTTCCTGTTCGTGGTGAAGGCGTGTTGATCCCCGTCCCAGTAGACCTTCCGCCGCACCTGGTCGCCGTCACGATGGGCGACGTGGACGCCGACGGCCGCGAGGAGCTGATCCTGGTCTCCCACGTGCCCCAGGGGCCGGCCCCGGATGCGGTCAAGCTCACGATCTGGGGCGTGAACGATCGGGGCGGTCTCGCACGTCGGCGGGTGTTGGACCTGGGCAACGAGCCACTGGTCTGGGACGTGTGGGGGGGACTCTGGGCCTACGACGCCGACGGCCTGCTGGCCATCGACCCCGACACCGGCGCCCGCACCCGGCTCGCAGAGCTCCCGACTCCCCTGGGCGGGCTGGGACCGTCGACCCCGATCAAGGGGCGCCTTGCCCACGATCTGCTCGGCCAGGGGGGGGCGCAGCTGGTCGTGCACAGCAGGGGTCGGTACCACGCCTACCGGACCGATGGCGCGTCCCTGGGCTCGGTCAAGGCGCCGGCCCGGGGTGAGCTCCGGCAGGAGGGCGCCCTGGGCGGCTCCAGGCTCAGGGCGAGCGCCGAACCACCCGCTCTGGTGATCGGCGACGTGGACGGGGACGGGCTCCAGGACCTGGTCCTGCCCCAGGGCCGGGCCCTGGCGGTGCACTTCACCGGGCCCGATGGTGTGGGGGCGCGCAGGGCCCGGCTGGCACTGCCCGTGGACCTGGACCCCCGCGAGGATCTCGAGCCCCGCAAGGACGAAGAGCGGCGGCGCATCACCCGGATCTGGCTGGGGGACCTGGACGGCGACGGCCGCCTGGACCTGGGTCTCCACCGGATGGTGGTGAGCGGGAGTTGGTTCGGCACGACGGCCGAGCTCCTGTTCGCCGCCGGCACGGGCCAAGGGTTCGGATCCCCGCAGATCGTGGTCCTGGACGACGCGTCGTTCTTCGGCTTCACCCTGGACGCCGACGGCGACGGGGACACCGACCTGCTCATTCCGCAGATGGACACCGGCCTCACGTCCCTGGGCAAGGCGCTCGTCACCAAGGCCCTGCCGGTGGATCTGGATCTGTACCGCTTCGGGTCCGGCGGCTACGAACTGGAGCCCACAACGCTGTTGGAGGTCGCTCAGCAGGTCGAGGGTGGAGACAGCCCGGCCTGGGTCTACGACGACCGGTCCGACGTGGACGGGGACGGCCTGCCGGATCTGGTCCGGCACAAGGGCGAAGACGGTCTGGAGGTCTACCTGGCCCGGGACGCGTTCTCCGGGGGTCGCGCCACGTACAACGTCGACGTCCCGCTGCCCGAAGGCGGTCAGCTGATGGTGCACGATCTGACCGGCGACGGTCGTGCCGAAGTGCTCGTCTGGGCACCTCGGGGCATCTCAGGCACCCTGCTCACCGCCCAGCCGGATTGATCAAAGGGCCGCGCCGGTGGTACTCGTCCCCATGATCTGGACCCTGCTCGTCTACAGCGGCCTGGCTGCCCAGAGTCCCGTGGCGAAGATCAAGGACCTGTCCCGGGACGGCAAGCACGAGAGGGCCGTCGCCCAGTGCGAGCGGCTCCTGGGCAAGACCCCGGACGATCAACCCCTCCGTGAGGCATGTGCCGACGCTGCCTGGCGGCTGGTCGACGAGGAGAGCCGCGAAGCGCTGGATGCCTTCTCGGCCCTGTGGCACGACACCACGGCCGGTGCCCGGGCCCACCGCGCGGCCGCGGCGTTGACGCTGGTCGAGGCCGGGGAGCAGGAGGACCGGCTGCGGGACCTGGTCGCCCGGTACCCGGAGACCCTTGCCGCCCAGGAGGCCCTGCGGCGCCTGACCCACGCGGACTTCATCGCTGCACGGGACGCGGGCGATGCCCAGTCCATGGCGATGTTCCTGACCCTGCACCCGGACGCCAGCCACGGGGTCATGGCCCAGAACATCCTCAACACCCGGCGCTTCGACGAGGCGGCGGCTTGGGACTCGGTCGAGGCCTGGCAAGCCTTCCTGGACAGCTGGCCCGACCATCCCCGCTTCGACGAGGCCCGGGGTCGGCTGGCCGATGCCACTTTTGCTGCGGCCACCACCCCTCAGGCCCTCTACGACTTCGGCATGACTTGGCCGGACCACCCCAAGGCGATCGAGGCCCTCGAGGGCGCGCTGCCACTGCTGATCACGGTCGCGCACCGGGACAGCGACCTGGAGGTGGCCACGCGGACCCTCGACACCCTGACGGTCCAGGCCCCCGAGGATGTGACGCTGTCCCTGTGGGTGGCCGACGTTCCCGTGGCGGAGCTCTGCGCCGACGCGCCGGACGCCACGTGGGCAGAGGGCGAGCTGCGCTTCCCCTTTGGCCAGTGCCTGCAGGACGGCGACCCCGTGCGCTACGTCATCCGGGCGTCAGCGGGTCCTGCGTGGCTGGACTTCGAGCTCTGGGTTCAGCAGGTCCGCCAGGACCCCACTCTGGACCTGGCGCTGCGCTTCGGCCCCGTCGGACCGCTCAAGTCCGGGTGCGAGTCCCCGGGCACCTGTTCCCCGACCGGGTTGGTGTTCGGTGCTGCTGGATCGCTGCTGGCGGGGGTCCAGGGCCCCCAGGGAGACGCCGAGGTGGCCTGGTGGCCGGTGCCTGACCCCGGGCAGGGACTGGACGCCCCCGTTGCGGCGCTGGGCCGCTGGCGGGGCCCCCTGGCGGACGTCTCGGCGTTGGGGCTGTCCCCCGACGGCACTCGGCTGGCGGTGGGGTTCTGCAGCGAGGAGCTGGCGACGCTGTACCTGGTCGACATCGCTTCCGATCGCATCCTGGGTACCCGGGACGGCCTGTGTGCCCAGGACCTGCGCTTTGCCCCAGGCGGGCGGGCACTGGCGGTCGTGGCCCGGGACCACCTGGCAGTCATCGATGGCCAGACCGGGGTGACCCGAGAGGAGCTGCCGTCCGAGTGGACGCCCCAGCTGGCCACTTGGTCCCTGGACGGCGAGCGCCTGGCCTGGTGGAGCCAGGACGATCAGCAGGGTCGGGTCTCGCTGTGGGCCGGGGGCGAGACGGTCCAGCTGGCGGCTGTCAGCGCGGACCAGCTGCCCGCCCACGAGCTCGCTCTCACCGTCGACGACGACCGGGCCTGTCTGCTTCGGGCCGACGGCTACAGCTGCTGGAGTGCATCGACCGGCAGGCCGGTGCGCACGGCGGATCTCGCTGCGGTTCGCGGCGGCGCACCCGACGCGCCGGCTGGACCCGCGACCATGGCCGCCAACGTCGACCTGATCGCCGTGGGGCTTCCCCAGGGCGGCGTGGCCCTGGTGGATGGCCGCACCGGCGAGCTGTTGGTCACCCTGGCCGGAGCCCAGGGGCCGGTCAGCGCGCTGGCGCTGACCTCGGACGGCACCCGACTGGCCGCGGTCGACAGCACCGGCGCGGTGGTGTTGTGGGCCGCTCGGTGACCCGGCCGGGCCGCGCAAAGCTCGGCACGCCGTCGGCGTTGGGGTCCGCACCGCTGTAGGACAGGGTCAGGGTCTGGCCCCGCAGGATGTCCGGGACCCCAAGGGCGTGCCCGAACGGGCCGCCGCCCGGTAGACTGCTGGACATGGCCGAGTCGTCCGATTCCCTGGCCCGCATCGCCGAGCTCGAGGCACAGAACAGGGACCTCGAGGTGGCGCTGGAGCAGGCCCGGGGCGAGGTCCACCAGCTGATCAACCTCGCCGGCCACGACCTGCAGGCCCCGCTGCGCACCGTGCGCATGTTCCTGGATCTGCTGCTGACCACCCAGGGGGTGGGCCTGAGCCCCAAGGCCCGGCAATACATCGGGCACTGCCTGACCGCGGCTTCCCATGGGGAGACCCTGGTGCAGGGGCTGTTGGCCTTTTCCCGGGTCGAGACGTCTGGCGGGCCCCTGGTGGAGGCGTCCCTCGCGGAGCTGGCCAGGAGCGCCCTGACCCAGGTCCGGATGGACGTCGACGCCGCTGGCGGCACGGTCGACATCGGGGCGCTGCCTGCGCGCAAGGTCGACGTTGGCCAGGTCGTGGAGGTCTTCCGGATCCTGTTCGACAATGCCGTGCGCTATCGGAGCTCCGAGCCGCCCCGGATCGTCGTCCGGGCCCAACATCGCGAGGACGGGTGGCTGGTGGTCGAGGTCGAGGACAACGCCGTGGGCATTCCCCCTGCGGGCCAGGCCGCGGCTCTGGAGCCCTTCCGGCGGGTGCACACGGGCGCGGACATCGACGGGACGGGCCTGGGCCTGGCCATCGCCGGTCGCATCCTGGCTCGCCATGGCGGCGAGCTCGGGCTGCGCAGCGAGGCCGGGGTCGGCAGCACCTTCTGGTTCGCGCTGCCCCCCGCTCAGACCCCAGGCCAGCCATGACCGGAATCGCCCTGTTGATCTCCCTCGTGGGCGTCGCCGTGCCAGTCCACGCCGGCCCAGGAGAGCTCCCCCCCCACCTGGCGCCGACCGCGCTGCCCGAGCCGCTGCCGGCTTGGGTCCAGCCGGTGCCCCGGCCGGTCAACTGCACGCCGGCGGTGATCGTGGGGGCCGCCACCATGGTGGTGAGCGCGGCCATCTTCGCCCGGGGCTTCGTCGACGACGACAAGCCTCTGAAGACCGCCGGTGCCGTCGGTGAGACGATCGGCGCAGCGGTCCTGATCTTCGGCGTCTCCCGGCCGACCTGCCTCTGAGGTCGCCGGTCGGGCACCCCACCGCCCGGCTATGTTGGCCGTCGACTGGAGGGAAGCATGCTCACCTTGGCGTTGATGGCGGCTTGTAGTGGCGACGACCCCGCCCACTTCGACTCCGAGCCCTGGGACACCGACACCTACGTGCCCTGGCCGGACGACACCGGAGCCACCGGCACCGACAACGACGACGACGGCTGGACGGTCGAAGACGGCGACTGCGACGACGCAGACATCTACGTCAACCCGGCCCGGGACGAAGATCCGACCGACGGTAAGGACAACGACTGCGACGGGCGCATCGACGAGCTGTTCAGTGGGGTGGCGATGGTCATGCTGGCCGCCGACGGCAGCAACCACAGGGTCGAGCTGATCGACGCCCTGGGCCGAAAGACCCACAGCGTCGACATCGACGATCCAGCCCTGGTCCCGTTCTTCTTCAGCCCGGGGGCAAGCGGGACGGGCTGGGCCATCGTGGACCTGGGTGCGCTGAGCCTGGTCGAGGTGGCCCCAGACGGCACCACCACCTTGCTGGCCGAGTGGCCCGAGGCCGAGCTGGGCCTCGTCTATGGTCTGGCGACCCACCCGGACGGCTACTACCTGGTGACCCTGGGCAACGAGCTGGTCCGGGTGGACGGGGACGGCACCACCACCAGCCTGGCCACGTGGGATGGCGAGGCCGAGATGCTCTCGCTGGACATCGCGATCGACGTGGAGACCGGCGCGATCGCTGTGTTCGGGCTTCTCGGCGGCTTCGGCATCCTGGATCCGGACGGCACGTGGACGCTGGAGGCGCTGGGCAATTTCGAGGAGCCCGAATTCGTCATGTACAGCGGCGTGCACCGGGACAACGGCGGCTGGTACGCCGGCGGCCAGGACATCGACGGCTGGGGCATCTTCAAGTGGTCCCTCGAACAGGGCACCTGGGTGCGCAAGGCCACGTGGACCCAGGACGACTGGAGCCCCCACTTCATGACCATCGACGGGGACTCCGGGGACTTCTACATGACCACCGAGGGCGGCCAGTACCCCTATGTGTGGCGGATCCTGGCCGATGGGACCGAGACCGGCACCTACTACCCAGAGGCGGGCACCCACCAGCCCGATGTCTCGATCTGGGACCTCTACACCCTGTACGAGTGAAGAAGCTCTCCGTCGCCGGTGCCCTGGTGGTGATCGTCGGCCTGATCCTGGGGGCGACGGTGGTCGCGTCCCAGCTTGTGGCCGGGTTGCTCTAGCAGATTTCGACCTGCGGCGGGGTTTCCCCGGGTGTAGAGTGCGGGCAGGGGGGTGGTGAGAGGAATTCCCCTCATGGCTGGACTCGACGACAGCACCTCAGGACGCCGCGTGCTCGAACTTCGTGTGCCCGAGCCCTCTCAGGTGCCCCCTGTGCCCAGCACTCTGTCCGCCACCAGCCTGGATGGGGGTGGCCAGCACAGCGGGCGGTCCCGCATGGCGCGGGCCCTGGGACGGGCCGCCGCCCAGGCGCGTCTGGCGGTCACGCGCCCGGCCCCCGCGGTCGAGGATCTGGTGCGGCCGTTCTGGTTCGCTGGCCCCCCGCAGATGCTGCACATCCACCTGCACACCCGCGGGGCCACTCAGGCGGCGCTGGACCTGGACAGCGCCTTCCCCACCCTGGTGGTGGCGGCCGTGCCCGAGCTCGAGGTGGGCGCGACTGTGCTGGCGGTCCTGCAGCTCTGCGACGGCACCTTCCTGCAGCTCCCTGCGGTCGCGGTCCGGCAGGGGCGCCATCGGCTTCAGCTGGGCTTCGCCGAGCTCTCTCTGCCTGCCCGGATTCAGCTCAAGGCGTCGTTGCGCTAGTTGCGGCGGCGAGGGCGAAGTCCAGCCTGTCGTTGCCGAAGAAGAGCTGATCGCCCACGAATAGCGAAGGGGCGCCAAAGGCTCCCCGGTCCACCGCTTCGTCTGTGCTCCGACGCAGGGCGTCCTTGACCCAGGGCTCCTGGGTGCGCTTGAGGGCGTCGACCCCGACCAGGTCCTCGAGGACTTCGGGGTCGCTGATGTTGCGGTCGTCGACCCAGTAGGCCGAGAACAGGCGGCGGGCGATGTCCGGCTGACCCCGCTCGGGCGTGCCCGCGATGATGCGCATCGGGAGCAGGCTGCTGATCGGGAAGAAGCGGGAGAAGACGAAGGGCAGCTCTTCGCGGCGGGACCACCGAAGCAGGTCCTTGAGCATGTATCGGGCGCGGGCCGGGACCCGGGCGGGCATGTCGTTGCCGGTCGCCTTGAAGACGGCCCCGAGCAGCAGTGGGCGCCAGGTCACCTCGACGCCCAGGGCGTCGGCGTCGCGGGTCAGCCGGCGGGCGGCCAAGTAGCTGTAGGGCGAGCCGACGTCGTAGAAGAACTCGAGGGGGGTGGCCATAGGGCGCCCAGCCTACTCCAGCTCGACCTCGAAGCGCTCGCCGTCGCGGTCCACGACCAGGCCCACCCCGGGGCCGCTGTAGTGTTCCAGCACGGCGTCCAGGACCTGGCCCTCGAGGCCGGGCAGCCACTCCCCGACGTCCATGCCCATCACCGTCACGCCCACCAGGGTGTCGCCCTCCTCCATGCCGGCTTGGGCGGCTGTGCCGTCGGGATCCAGCTCACTGACCACCAGGTCTCCCATGTCGTCGGTGGCCAGGCCGAAGCCCTGCTCGTCGAGCAGATCGGCAGCGCCGGTCTCGAGCTCGGGCTCTCGGCTGACCGAACCGTCCTGGATGGACACGTCGACCGCCGTGAAGGGCCGGGAGGCCAGGAACACGGACCACGTGCCATCGCCGAGCCCACGCAGGACGAAGCGGCCCTCGGAGCGGCTGACCGCCGTGCTGGTGGCGGGCATGACGTCGTCGGCCACGGTCTGGACGCCCACGACCATCTCGCCGGGCGCCCCCTGTCCGGTGACCCCGTCGATGACCACGCCCTCCAGGTCCGTGCCGGAGTCCAGATCGATCGACCCCAGGTCGACCATGCTGTCGTGGACCTGGACCGGGTCCGGCCGGCGGCTGTTGCCACCGGACATGACCTCGACCTGGTACATCCCGGGCTCGAGCCCCAGGATCTCGAAGACGCCGTCTTCGTCGCAGGTGCCGATGCGCCCGGCCACGCCGCCCCGAGTGACGTCGGACAGGTCTTCGGGCAGGCGAATGGTGAAGGTCTCGCAGCCCTGGGGTGCGCCGTCCTTGACCACCCGGCCCATCAGGCCTCCGCCGGCCCGGAAGTCCAGCCAGACCTGGCGCTGATCCGGGGCGACCTCGACGGACTGTCCGCCGCCCCGGATCGCGCTCACCGCGCTGGGGCAGGTACAGACCGTCGGATCCCCGCGCTCGCAAGGCTCCCCGAATGGCAGCCAGGGGCGGGTGCACATGATCGGCATGACTTCGCCACAGGAGTCGTCGGGCAGGCCGGCGCAGTAGACGGTGATCTCCCGCGACGCTTCGAGCACCCAGTCGATGACCAGGTCCGGGCTGCCCGGATCGACCCGCAGCCGCTCCTCTTGCTCCACGAAGCCGTCTGCCCGGACGTCGACAGTGGTGGTATTCGCCGGGTCGAAGTGGAAGGCATAGGTGCCGTCATCGCTCGCGGAAGCGCCAGCCAGGCCCGCCGAGACGTGGGCCTTGGGAATTGGATCACCAGCTGCGTCCGTCACCGTGCCGCTCAGCTGGACGCCACGGGAGAGCACCACCGTGACCTCGTGGGTGGTCAGGCTGTCGATGTCCCGGGTGCGCCCCTTGACGAAGCCGTCGGCCCGGGCCTGCAGGTCTGCCACGCCGCAGGCCACCTGTGTCAGGGTCACCCGGCCCTGGTCGTCGACGTCCTGGTAGCGGGTCCAGCGGCGGTTCCAGGCCCCGGACGCGACCCGGGCGGCCACCCGGGCTGGCGAGACCGGGTCTCCTGCGCTGTCGACCACCCGGACGTCCAGGGGACAGAGCTCGGGCACCACGAAGTGCAGATCGTCCCGTGGCCCCTCCACCGGGAAGTACCAGGGGGTCGACGGCAGGTCCTCGGGACGCACCTGGCCGGGCCCGGTCACGTCCAGCGTGAACGCCCCTTCGTCGTCGGAGAAAGTGCCGTGCTGGCGGTTGTCCAGGTCCTGTCGGACCTCGATCTCGACCTGGGTGGCCGGTGAGCCATCGTCGTGGGTGACCGTGCCGGAGACGGTGTAGGTCGACGAGTCGACCGGCTCGCCGGTGCGCGTGACCGCTGCCCGCTGGGGGGTGCGATCCACCAGGTCTTGCACGGGGGCGTCGGGCTGGAGGACCCACGCCAGGAGCATCAGCAGTCCGGCGGCCATCCCGCCCAGCACCAGCCCCACGAACAGGATGAGACGCTTGATGCTCATCAGGCCGCCCAGGGCCTCATCGTGTCCGGGTCCACGCACTTCAGGGCCCGCTTCCAGTCCGCGAAGCGACCGCCTTGGCGCACCGCCGTCATCACGGCCTCGCCGGCTTCGGGGCCGCCCTGGGCCAGCATGGCTTCGACCCAAGCCCAGCGGGCCGACGTGGGCCTCACCGTGGCCTTGCCCCGGAGCCCCCTGGTGAGCCGCTTGAGGCGCCGCTCCACGACCTTGATGCCGGCGAAGTCCGTGCCGTCGAGGGGCGTGTGGCGCTTGGGCACGAAGGGGGCCACCCCCAGGGCGGTGGGATGGATGCTGGCGAGCTCCCGGGTGAAGCGCACCAGCTCGTCGATGTCGTCGTCGGTCTCGCCGGGCACCCCGACCATCATGTAGACCTTGAGCACGCGGTAGCGGTGGGTGTGGGCCTGTTCGGCACAGGCGATCAGGTGCCGCTCGAGGGTGCCTTTCTTGAGGGTCCGGCGCAGGTTCTCGCTGGGGGCGTCGCTCGCGACCGTCAGGGTCTGGTAGCCCCCTGCCCGCAGGAGCTCGGCGATGCGGGGCTTCAGCGCGATGCGATCGGCCCGCAGCGAGCTGACCCCGACCCCCCGGCCGCTCTGGACGATGCGGGCCAGCAGCGGCACGAGCTTGGGGTGGTCGCTGATGGCGGCGCCGACCAGCCCCACCCTGGGCGCGTGCTCCGGCACCAGATCCATGAGCCGATCGGGATGCACCAGGCGCATTCCGCCGTTTGTGGAGCGACGCATCACGCAGAAGGTGCACTGGCGATGACAGCCTCGCTCCCCCTCGATCAGGAACATGTCGCTCAGCTCGGCCTCGGGGCTGAGGATCCGGGACCGGGCCGGCAGCAGGGTGTCTCCGGCCTTGGCCACCGCGGGCAGGTGGCTCCCGTCGCGCTCGGGCACGAACCCACCGTCCAGACCCTGCAGGCCGTCCAGCCAGCTCGCCCGGTCTCCGTCGAAGAAGGCCTCGAGCGCCGGCACCACCGCTTCCTCGGCCTCTCCCAGGAGCATGGCGTCGGCAAAGGGCGCGGCCGGCAGCGGGTTGGAGAAGGTCAGCGGACCGCCCACCAGGATCTGGGGGTGGTCCACGTCGCGGTCCCGGCGCAGGGCCGGGATGCCGGCCAGGTCCAGGCACCGCACCAGCCCTGCGAGCTCCAGCTCGTAGGCCAGGCTCACCCCGATGACCGGGAAGTCCGCGACCGGTGTCTCGGTCTCCAGGGTGATCAGGGGCGCCCGGGCCTGGGCCCATGCGTCCGGGTCGTCGGGCAGCACGGCCCGTTCCACGTGGAAGCCGGCGTCCGCGAGCACCCCGTGGATCCACTGGTACCCCAGGCTGGACATCGCAGCCCGGTAGGGCGAGGGGTACAGCAGGCACACCCGCCGGTCACCGGACCGGAAGGCCGGGCCGCGCTCGCCAGCGCGTCGACGCCGCAGCGGCTCCAGCAGGGACCAAGGGACCATCGGGGTCAACCTATCCGGGATAGAGGAGCGCCGTGATGTCGGCCCTGACCGCTGCGGTGCTCTGGCTCGGACTGGCCCCCCCCGTTCGGGCGGCCGAGGTCGAACGCTACACCTGGGACCTGGCCCTCGAGGGCGAGACGATAGGGACCCGCCAGCTGACGGTGAAGTACCGGAGCGACGGCGTGGCCGAGGTCCGGGTGCTGGAGTCTTGGACCGAGCTCGCCGTGTCCCTGGGTCGGGACGACTTCACCTGGACCCAACGCTTGAGTGGGCTGAGCCGATCCGGCAGCGGGACCTTTGCGTCGGCGAACGATCAGGACGGCTGGCTGCGCGAGGTCCAGGCGGTCAAGAAGCTCAGCGGCTGGACCGTGACTGTGGCCGAAGACGGCCAGGCGCGGGTCTACCACCTGGATCGGGACGCCTTCGACCTGACGTCGCTCGATCTGCTGGACCCCGGTCAGGGGGACCGCCTCCAGGGCCGCACCTCGTTGCGGGTCCTGACGGCCGAGACCGGCACGGTGCTCACGGGACCGCTGGAGCCCCTGGGGCCGACTCCCGTGGTCATCGACGGGGTCTCGGTGGCGGGCACCGGCTACCTCTGGACCACACCCGATGGGCCCATGGAGCTGGTCTATGGTCCCGAGGGACACCTGCTCCGCTACGCGCTCCGGATCGGGGTCGTGGTGGTCTCCGCGACCCTGGCCGATCCGCCCCAGGCCCGTCGCTATGAAGAGGAGCTGTCCGGCCCCCTGGTGGGTCCGGCGGTGGTGGAAGAGCCGCTCTGACGCGTGGGTGCTCGCACGTACTCGCCGCTGCGCCCGCCCCGCTTCTCCAGCAGCCGCACGCCATGGATCTCAGGCCCCTTGTCCAGGGCCTTGACCATGTCGTAGACGGTCAGCAGCGCGGCGGTGGCCGCGGTCAGGGCCTCCATCTCCACACCGGTCCGCCAGTCGCAGCGCACCCGGGTGCGCACGCACACGGTCCGGGGGGGCTCGGGGATCAAGGTGACCTTGACCCCGGTCAGGGGGATCGGGTGGCACAGGGGCACCAGGTCCGAGGTGCGCTTGGCCGCGGCGATTCCGGCGACCCGCGCCACCGCGAGCACGTCGCCCTTGGGCACGGTGCCATCCAGGATGGCTCCCAGCGCGGCCTCGGACATGGTGATCCGGCCTTCGGCGATGGCCTCTCGATGGGTGATCGCCTTGTCTCCGACGTCGACCATGTGGGCCTGTCCGCGGTCGTCCAGGTGGGTGAGCTCGGCCATGGCACAGCCTATCGCCTCTGGCCCAGGGATTTGGCTCTTGCCGGAGGGCCTGGGATCCGATGTACAGGGGCGGGGGCGGGCCAGGACGGGTGATGACTGGCGCCGTGTTCACGCGGGTGGCGGAGAGGCTGACCGAGCCCGCACCTGGGATCTCGGGCGATGCAGCGGTCCGGCGGCAGCGCGTCCTGCGGGGTCTATTGGCCGTGGGCATGGTCGCGATGGCCTGCACGCCGCTGTTGGGCGGCGGCCTCGAGGGGCTCCTGCCGTTGTTGGTCCTGGTGGGTGCCTATGTCGCGGGCGGGCCACCCCTGAAGGTCGAGCGGCGCACACCGGCGAGATTGGCGCCGATGCCGGACCCGGTCGAGCCGAGCGCGATGCCTGCGCCCGTGCGCCCTCTGAGGGTGCTGGTCGCCGACGACAACGAGCTGAACCTGCGGGTCATGCTCCGTGTCCTGGGTCGGCGCGGCTTGATCCCCGATCTGGTCTCCAATGGGGAGCGGGCGGTGTCCGCCGCCCAGAGCCATCGCTATGACCTGATCTTCATGGATCTCTTGATGCCCGGCGTGGACGGGCTGGAAGCCACACGACGCATCCTGGGAAGTCACCGGACCGGCGCCGTCCCACGGATCGTGGCCATGACCGCATCGGCGACGCCGGAGGACCGGGAGCTGTGCGCGCGGGTCGGCATGTCCGGGCTGCTCGCCAAGCCCTACCGTGCCCAGGAGCTGTTCGCGATCGTGGACGACGCCATCCGCGCGGTGCGCGAGTGATCCCCCGCGGCCGATGGGACCTGGCCTTTGCCGCTGCGCTGGTCGCGTTGTTCGTCGCCGGCGTCGCTTCTCCCGATCCCGTCGCGCTCATGGCCGGGCTGACGGGTCTGGCGCCGGTGTCCTGGGGCGCCTTTGCGGGTGTCGATTCCGTGGCCGCGCACGGCGGCTCGGGGCTGGCATGGCTCCGCCTGAGTGGGCTGGGCATGGCCCTGGCCCTGCTCGGGGTCGCGCTCGTCGGGGCCGGGCGCCGGGATCCGCAGGAGGGCCCACGATCGTTCTCCCGGGCCCTGGTCGTCGACGACTGCGCCACCCACCGCCTGGTCCTGACCCACAAGCTCACGGCGCTGGGGGTCCGGGTCGTCATGGCCCGAGATGGGCAGGAGGCGCTGGATCGGCTGGCCCGTCAGTCCTTCGACGCGGTCTTCCTGGACTGGTGCATGCCGGTCATGGGGGGCGAGGAGACCCTGCGCCACATCCGCGCCCGCGAGGGCCGCGGTCCTCGACAGCTGGTCGTGGTCGTCACCAACCGGTCGCCGCCTCGGGGCAGGGCCCAGATCCTGGCGGCCGGGGCCGACGAATACCTCACCAAGCCGCTCTCCGGCCCGCGGCTGAACCGCTTCCTGGAGCACTGGTTCGCCGAGTGGCGGCCCGCCTTTGCTGCCGACGTGGCCGATGCCCTCGAGCCCGGCGGAGAGGAGCCCAGCCTGGATCCCTTCACGCTGGTGGACCTGGGAGAGCCCAGCCTCGCAGCGCTGAGCCAGGCCGAGCTGACCGCCGTCTTCGAAGCGGATGTCGTGCCAGCTGTCCTGGGGCTGGCCGAGGCCGTCGACGCCCAGGATCCGGTGGGTGTGCAGCGCTGTGCACACAAGATCTGTGGCGGTGCCGGCGCGGTGGGGGCCTATCGCTTGGCCCGCTTGGCCCGGCTCCTGGAGCGCGCGGGTCGGGAGGGTGACATCACCGGCGCCGGTGCGATGCTCGAGGCGCTCCAGGTGGAGTGGGCCGAGGTCCTGGAGCACTCCCGCGAGCGGTTGGGGCCCACCGCAGGCCAATCCACCTCATGATCCACGGCGAGCGTCCGATTCAGGCCCAGGGATTCCCTGTCAGGCCGGGGATCCCCACACAGGGGTGACGATGCACGTCCTCATCGTAGAAGACAGCCGAGCCACAGCGCTGAAGCTGCAGGCGGCCCTGGCGTCGCTGGGCCACGCCTGCACGGTCGTGGAGAACGGTCAGCAAGCACTGGAGCGGCTGGCCGTGGACCCAGACATCGAGCTGGTGCTCGCCGACTGGATGATGCCGGAGCTGGACGGGCTCGGCCTGATCCGCGCCCTCAAGCAAGGCAGGGCGCGGGAGGTGCCGGTGGCGCTGATGAGCGTCATCGATCCGATGGTGGCGTCTGCCCACGCGCTCCAGGCGGGGGCGGTGGCCTATCTGGGCAAGCCCTTGCGCTCAGCGGATCTGGCTCAGCTGCTCCGGCAGATGGGTGATGGGGGCGATGTCGCCGCCGAGGTGCTCGGCCTGACCATCGTGCTGGCCGGTTCACTGCCTGGCGCTCAGCTGGCGCCGCTGCTCCGGTCCCTTGGCGGGGCCGACAGGCCGCCGATCCTGGTGGTGCACCAGGGCCCGTGGGCCGCTGCCCAGCAGGAGCAGGCCCTGGCCGGCGAGCGGATGGGACGCGACGTGATCCCGGTCGAGCAGGCCACCGTCCTGGAGTGTGGGCGGGTCTACGGCACCAGCCGCGACTGCGCCCCGAACATGGATCCCGGCCGAGGCATCCTGCGGGTTGGCAAGGCCCAGTCCCGGTCCATGTTCACTCGGGTGCTGGACCCCCTCTTCAAGAACGCGAGCGCGTTCCATGGCAAGGGCCTGCGGGTCGTGGCACTCGGCGGCGAGGGCTCCGATGGCGTGACGGGAATCTCGCTGGCCACGAGAGGCGGCGCCCGGGTCTGGGCCGCCGACCCTCGCCGACATGCCCAGAGCTCCCTCGTCCGCTGTCTGCTCGAGTCCGTGCAGGGCGTGACCCTGGGCACCCATGAGGAGTTGGCGAAGGAACTGGCTGCCTGAACGGACCACTCGGGTATCGTCCACGCCGTGCCTCAGTTGTCCCTGTCCATTGCCTGGTTCCTGGCCGGGTGCACCGGAGTGCCGGATCCGCCGGGCTTTGACTCCTCTGCAGTAGAGACCGGAACCCAGGACAGCCCGACGATCGAGGACAGCCAGGCTCCCTGCGTCGAAGGCGAGCTCGACGTCGACCTGAGCCTGTCGTCCCAGCCGATGGTCGCGACCCTGGCCCTGGCCATCACCGGCGGCGAGGCGTTCAGTGCCCAGGTCCACTACCAGGACGCCAATGGGCAGGCGCTGACCCTCACAGCCGGGGCCGAGGGGCTGGTCCTGCGGCTGCTGCCGCCCAGCAGCACCGTCCAGGTCACCGTGGACGCCACGGCTGCCAGCGGCAGGGTGCACTGCACGGTCAACCAGACGGTCGACACCGGGGCGCTCACCCTGGACGGGGCCGTGGATCTCGAGGTGCTCACGTCCGACAGCAGCGCCCTGGAGGCGCTGGGCAGCGCCTACTTCCTGCAGAGCCTGAAGCCGACCTCCGAGACGGTGGTGCTCCGAGATCTGAGCGGGCGCGTGATCTGGGGGATCGAGCCCGACCTGACCCAGGGGGAGGGCAGCCTGGTGCGCAGCGCCCTGGTCTCCAGGGACGGCGAGCGCATCCTGGTGTTGCTGGAGAGCCAGCGCCCGGCCGAACCCGGGGTCCTGTTGATCTACGACTGGACGGGCGAGCTGGTCGACACCCTGGCGCTGTCGCGAGGGGCCCATCACCAGCTGGCGCTGGGGCCCGACGCTGCCCTTCGCGTGTTGAGCGACAGGGCGGGTTGGCACGGGGTCGAGTCGATCACGGTCTCCGACGAGACCTACGACCTGTTCGGCGACCTGGTGGTCGGGTTCAGCGAGAGCGACGGCGACGGCGACGCGCTGTGGGCGGCCGAGGACCACCTGCCCGAAGCCTTCGACCTGAGCCCGCAGCCCGGCGCTGGGTACGTCAACCCCAGCTACGTCAACGGCCTCAGCTGCACCCCCCGCTGCGGCGTGAGCCTGGCCGGCCAGTACCCCGGCTTTGCCTTCGAGGACGCGGATGGGGTGTGGCACACCTTCTACAGCGCCGACGGGAACAGCTCGGAGTTCGGTGCCAGCCCTCACGATGTCGTGGTCGTCGGGGACCGGCTAGTGGTGGTGTACGACCGGCGGATGGACGGCTGCTCCGGATTCGAGCTGTGGGACGTCCAGGACGCCGCCTCTCCCGACAGCCTCGGGCGCTTTGCGATCACGGCGGACGACACGTGCGGGCGCAGCATCACCAACGGCGGCAACGCGCTGCTCGACAACGGGGACGAGAGCCAGGCCGAGGGGTTCGTCCAGGCCCTGTTCCACACCGAGAGTCCCTTTCTCGTGGAGCTGGTCGAGGTCAGCTGCGACAGCGACTTCGCCAGCTGCTCGGCGGACCTCTTCCTGCGACTGGGTGCACCGGACGAAACCGCAGACCTGGACGCGGGCTTCGGGGAGCTCTACTCCGCGGGCTGGCTCACCGGCGGCTGAAGCTCGCAGAGGGGTTCGTCCCGCGGGGTGGCATACGAGCGACCCGACGCGATCAGGTCCGCGGCCACCTCGGCCAGGACCCGATAGCCCCGCACGCTCGGGTGGAAGCTGTCGCGGCTGCCCCAGCAGGCGAATTCGGCGAGGGCGTGGCCCGAATACGGCACGCCCAGGGTGTCCATCGCCTGCTGATGGACCCTCTCGTCGATCCTGCGGCCGGCCAGCGCCGCCGCCATCCGGGTGGGCCAGAAGAGCATCCAGACGTCCTGGTCAGCGGCCTGGGCGAGGGTGGCGAGGCGGACGAGGTCGTCTGTGGCGGCCATCATGGGGTCGCCGGTCCCCAGGCTCGAAGCAGGTGCCCAGGGGCGCGACGCCCACAGCCAGCGCCCCAGCGCGCCGAGTCGGAGTCCGGCCCGCGGGGCTCCCAGGTAGCTCCGGAGCCAGCGGGACCGGTCGGGGGCCAGCATCTGCTGGCGGGCGTGGTTGTGGGGCTTGCCCATCAGCACCCCGTCAAAGGCCAGGGTCTCGTTGAGGCGCTGCCACCAGAAGAGCATCTCGAAGGCCGAGCCGCTCGGCACGCCGGCATTGATGACCTCGACTTCTGCCACCCCCAGCCGGGTCGGCAGGAGCTCCTCGAGCACCGCGGGCACCGAGTGGGGCTGGTCGACGCCGATGCCATAGATCCAGCTGTCTCCGAGGGCCAGGATGCGCAGCGTGCCCGGAGCGGGCGTGGGCGAGAGAGGGCCAGTCCGCCGGAGCCCCAGCTCATCGTGCTGGGCGGTCCAGCCCGTCGGGGCGCCAGGGGTGGGCTCGGACACCACCGGCCGCCAGATCGGCTGCCCCCGAGCCGGCAGGTGGCGGGACGGCTCTGGCCCCCCGGGCTTGAAGGTCCAGGTCGCCGGTTCGGAGAAGGCTCGCAGCCCGGCCTCGAGGCCGCCGACCAGCAGCGCGCCCAGCGCGAGCACCCCTGCAGCCCAGCGAAGGAGTCGGCCGCTCATCCCGCCCACTGGAAGACGCACTGGATGTACCACTCGTCCGAGCCCTCGAGCTTCCGGCCGGGGATCTCGAGTCGGGCGATGCGACCGTCGTCGTCGGTGGTGGCCTTGGCCGGGGCATAGGTCTCGGCGCAGCCAGTGGGTCCGCACTCGCTGTAGGCGGTGCTGGCGTCGCCGGATTCCTGGGGCACCAGGTCGGCGTGGAGACGCGCACTGGGGTCGTCGGCGGGCATGTCTGCGCGGGTCAACGTGATCGCGAGCCCTCTGGGTTCGGCGCGCAGTCGCAGCTCGGTGGGCACCACCGTCGACGCCGACACCAGGGTGGCGCTGTAGAAGTACCGGGACGTGCAGCGGGCTGCGCCTCTGAGCTGCGCGACGTGTTCCAGACAGGACAGGTCCTCGGACGAGCCCAAGCCAGGGATCCAGGAAGTGGCCGGCACGCACTGGACAGCGGCCAGGGTGTCCGCGCCAGGAGGGTCCATCGCCGGGGGCTCCGGGTTCTGGGCGCCCCGCACAGCGAACAGCCCTGCCATGCCGAGTGCCGCCGAGCTCGCGATCACGAGGACCAGGCGCAGTCTGGGTCGCATGGGCTCCTTTCCAAGGGCTGGGCGCCGTGGTGCCGAGTATGCCCTGCCCCCGGGCTGTGCACGGTGCCCTGTCAGCTCGGGGGGAGCCATCCCTGGGTGCGCACCCACTCGGCCACCTGGGCGGCGAAGAGCTGCAGGCCCTCGCGGTCCGGGTGGCTGCCGTCGAAGAACAGCGGCTCCGCCAGGTCCGGGTCGTTGTCGAACAGCGCCGCCAGGTCGGGGTGGACACCACCGCCGGGCTTGTCCACCTCCAGGAGGACCTCTCGGTCTGGGAGTCGGAGCAAGCGCTGCAAGGTGCCGCTCCGCTCCAGGATCACCCCCCTTGGCGGCCGGGCCTCCTGGAAGGGCCCGGCCAGGTCGAGCACCGGCTGAGGCGCCACGAGCTGCGCGACCCGGGCCGCCTGGGCCGCCGCCAGATCACGATCCTGGGCGTCAAAGCTGCTCTCGGGCGCCAGCACGACGCCGAGCGGGGCCGGGTGCGCAGCGCGTGCTGCGGCCGCGACGGCGGCCGCGTAGTCCTCCCACTTCTCCGGGTCCGTCCGGTCGGGCCGGGTCGAGAACAGGACGAGATCCACCTGCAGGTCCTGCTTCAGCAGCTGGATCCAGTCCGCGATCTTGGCCGGCTTCAGCGCTGGCACGCCCGCGTTGACCACCTCGACACCGAGCGCGTCTGCCAGCAGGGCCGGGTAGGACTCGTGGTCTTCGTACCCCCAGCCAAAGGTCACCGAGTCCCCCACGCAGAGGATCAGGAAGTCGTCGGGATCCCGGGACGGCTCCGGTCCACGGGTCGACAGGGAGTTCGTGTTGACGAGGAAGGCCTGCTTGCGCTGCAGCGTGGCTCGGTTCTCGGGATCCTGGAAGTCCCGCGGCTCGTGGGGACGTGCCGGGACGACCACGCGAGCGTCCTCCAGGTTCGGCAGCAACAGGTGCACGCCAGGGCCCAGCTCAGCGCTCTCCCGGACGATGAGCGCGGAGTCCGAGTCGAACTCGTAGAGATCGGGTCCCTGCAGCCTCTGGTACAGCGCCCAGCCGGCCCCGGCTGTGGCCAGAGCCACCAGTCCGGTCAGCCCCTTGAGCCACCGGGCGCGAGTCCGGCGCCGGCTCTCGCGGACCCCGTCCGTAGGGTCCGTACTGCCCATGGCCCGAGCCTACCGCAAGCTTCTAGAGCACCAGGACGAGCCAGGCCTGGCCCACGGCCGTGGCGCTGTCGCCGCCGGTGGCCCAGAAGCCGTCGCCGATCACCAGGGCGCTGCCGGCCGCGGCGTCTTCGCTGTCCCCCAGGACCGGGGTGGCGATGGCTTCGATGGCCAGGCCGTCCGCGGCCAGGAGCTGGGTGGCGTCGGTGGTCCAGACGGCCCCGCCCCCGGTGGCCTCCTGGGCGTTGCCCGGTGCCCCCAGCAACAGGTCCAGGGTGCCGTCCCCGTCGAGATCGGACAGGGCCAGGGTGGTGCCCAGGTCCTGGCCGGCCGTGCCCACGTCGACGTCGGCTGACGCGCTGCGCAGGGTGCCGGAGAACCCGGTGCCGGGGTTGAGCCACACGCTGATGCCGTGGTCGCCGTCGGCGCCGATCAGGTCCAGGTCGCCGTCGTCGTCCAGGTCGGCGGCGGTGAAGGCGCCGAAGTCCCGCGACGGGCCCTCGATCTGCAGCTCGGCGTCGCTGACCGTCAGGCTGCCGGACAGCTGGTCGCCGTCGAAGACGACCACCGTGCCCAGGCCGGTCGCGGTCAGGGCCAGCTCGTCGAAGCCGTCGCCGTCGGTGTCCCCGATCACGCTCAGCTGTCCGCCGAGCTCGTCGTTGTTGTCGGTGCCGATCACCACCGCCAGGCCATCGGCGCCCAGATCGAAGGTGCCGTAGTCCCCTGCGCCGCCGGCCACGCCTTCGGTCATCCACACCTTGCCCTTGCTGCTGCTGGCGGTGTGGGAGCCCACGATCAGCTCGGCCAGGCCGTCGCCGTCCAGGTCGCCGGCGGCCACGGTGCTGCCGCCCCGGGCGTTGTTCTGGCCGCTGCCCAGCACGTCCGGGACGTCCTCGGCGCTCTCGTCGAGCACCAGGTCCCACGAGGTGGCGCTGTAGAGCAGGAAGGC
This sequence comes from uncultured Enterobacterales bacterium, assembly GCA_964519895.1. GTDB lineage: Bacteria > Myxococcota_A > UBA796 > UBA796 > CAJQPC01 > CAYFPX01. The sequence goes on from CAZFLE010000039.1 coordinate 22,528, forward strand.
GGCGCCGTCGTTGCTGCCGGCACTGGATGCGCCAGGCGCCCCGATCAGGAGCTCGGGGGCCCCGTCGCCATCGAGATCCGGCACGCCGGCCAGGCTGGCCCCCAGGCTGTCGCTGCTGTTGCCGCCCAGGATGCTGAAGGACGCGACGTCTTCGACCGGACCCGCGCCCAGGCCGTGGCTGGGCAGGACCCAGACCTCGCCGCTGTCACTGCCGGCGTCGTCGGCCTGAGGGGCCGCCACGGCCAGGTCCTGGCTGCCGTCGGCGTCGAAGTCGCCCACAGCCAGCACGCTGCCGAACAGTGTGCCGCTGCCGCTGTCCCGGACCTGGGTCGCCGCTGCGGCCGAGAGCACCCGCTCGTCCCGGAGCAGGTCGCAGTCGTTGTCGATGCCGTCGCCGGGGATCTCCGTCTCGCCGGGGGACGCGGCTGGTTCGTCGTCGTCGCAGTCGCCGTCGACCTCGGCGTAGCCGTCGCCGTCGTCGTCGCCGTACTCGGTGTGCTCGTCGATCACGCCGTTGCAGTCGTTGTCCACGTGATCGGCCACTTCCTCGGCCACGGACGAGACCCGGGCGTCGCCGTCGTCGCAGTCCCAGCCGCCAGCCGCCAGGGCCGCTTCGCCGTCGCCGTCCACGTCGACCAGATCGGCGCCGTCGCAGTCCTGGTCGATGCCGTCATAGGGCACCTCTTCGGCGCCGGCGTAGATGGTCGGATCCGTGTCGTCGCAGTCCTGGCCGCCCGTCACCTCGGCGTCGTGGTGGTCGCCGTCCAGGTCCCGGGCGTCGAACCCGTCGCAGTCGTTGTCGATGCCGTCATAGGCGATCTCCTCGTGGCCCGGGGAGCGGTCCGGGTCGTCGTCGTCGCAGTCGCCGTCGACCTCGGCCCAGCCGTCGCCGTCGTCGTCGGCATTTGCCGTGCCCTCGTCCGGGGTGCCGTCGCAGTCGTCGTCGGCGTCGTTGGCTCGCTCGTCGGCACCCGGGTAGGCCAGGGCGTCGTCGTCGTTGCAGTCGTCGCCGCCCGCCAGCAGTGCATCGTGGCCGTCGCCGTCCACGTCGACCAGATCCGCGCCGTCGCAGTCCTGGTCCACGCCGTCATAGGGCGTCTCCAGGGCGTCGGGTGCGACCGTGGCGTCGCTGTCGTCGCAGTCCCCCCGGTGCTCGGTCCAGCCGTCGCCGTCGTCGTCGAAGGCGTCCGTGCCCTCGTCGGTCCGGCCGTCGCAGTTGTCGTCCACGCCGTTCTCCAG
>CAZFLE010000039.1:23866-53892 GCA_964519895.1 uncultured Enterobacterales bacterium
GGGAATCGCGGTAGGCTGCGCCGGTGCAGGTGCTGGTCCTCATCGCTGCGCTGCTGGCCTGTGGCGCCGAGCCCTCGGCCGAGCCGCCCGCCACCGGGTCGTCCCTGGCGGAGTCCCTGCGCAAGGCCGCTGCGGCCGTGCCCGACGAGCCGGACCCCACCGGGATGCCCGAGCGCCTGGCCCGGGAGTCCGAGCGGCGGACCGAGACGATCACCGAGCCCGACAGCAAGGACTGCAAGGCTGCCAAACAAGCCCGCGACAAGGTCAAGAAGCGGGTCTCGAGTGTCTACGAGGATCGGATCCGGCCCGCAGAGGACCGCGCCTATCGGGCCCAGCTGGCCCTGGATGCCTGCCTGAAGGACCTGGGCGGCTGCGGGGCCGACCCCGACCGCTACAAGGGCACCGCGGCCAAGCGCGACTCGGCCAACCGCACCTTGGAGCGGGAGCTCCAGAGCGTCGGGGAGCTCGAGGCCAAGCTCTTCCCCCTCAACCGCGAAGTCGCCCGGGCCTGTGGAGACTCCCGCTACTGAACCGCGTCACCCGCGGTGGAGGGGCAAGGTCAGGCACCGTGGGCCACCTCGGCCCCGGCACAGCTCGGCACCGTGGATGTGGACGGCGTAGCGGCGGCGGCTGGCTTCGAGCTTGTCGTAGTCCCCGCCGAAGTCGCGCTGGAATTCCGCCAGGAAGTCGTCGGAGCCGAGCACCCGGAAGCCCGCCGCGCTCATGGCCGCGGCCGTGCGCGCGTTGCGGGCGTAGCCCACGGCGACCCCGGGACTCAGGGCGAGGTAGTTGGCGCCGTCGCTCCACTGCTCCCGGCGCTCGTGGATGGGGTCTCCGCCGCCACAGAGCACGGCCCGCATCGGGTAGCCCTCGGCAGCCAGCGCATCGAGCAGGTCGCCCTCCCACTCCTCGACCGCGACCTCGTCGCCGCTCTTGCGCAGGCGGATCACGTTGCCCTCCTCTGGGCTGCCCCGCTGGAGGAGGGGCCGGTAGACCACCGCCGTGTCCCAGTCGACCAGGGTGAACACCGTGTCCAGGTGCATGGAGCTGCGCTGCTTGGGCATCTCGACGACCAGCACCCGGGTGAAGCCCTCGCTGATCAGCTCCCGGCTCAGGGCGATGATCATCGCCCACGACGTGCGCTCCGAGGCCCCGATGAGGACCAAGGAGTCGCTGATCACCAGCACGTCGCCGCCTTCGACCGTCAACGGGAAGCTGCCGCCCTGGGCCCGCACCCATCGGCAGTGCCGGCTGATCTTGGCGCCGTCGAACCAGGGATGGTGCTCGGCCAGGGCCCAGGTCAGGATCGACTCCCGCCGCCGCGCCCGCATCCGGGCGTTGCCGACCACGAGCACGTTGCCGCACAGCGCCGCCAGGTCTCGGGTGAAGATCAGGTTCGGCAGAGGGTCCATCCACGTGATCGACGCCGGGCCGCCAACGGCCAGGGCCCACAGGAGCTCCTTGGGCGCCATCTGCTGGAGCTGGTTCACCACCTTGTCCGGCAGGTCCTCCAGGCGGGCCACGCGGTCGATCACCGCCGTGCGGGCGTCGGCGATGGCCAGCACCTCCTCGAGCATGTCGTCGAGCACGGCGACCTGGGCCGTGGTCTGCAGCACCCGCACGAGCTGGTCGTGCTCGCGCTGTGCGTCGGGCACGTGGACCAGGTCGTCGAAGAGCAGGTGGTTCGGCGAGCCGGCGTGGAGGTGCTTGGGCTGGACCCGCTCCAGGGCGGCGCCTGGGCGCTTGACCACCACCCTCCGCAGCCGGGCGACCTCGCTGGAGACGTGGGGCATCGGCCCTCCCTGGGGGAAGCCTATAGGATGCGCCGATGCTCGACCGCGCCTGGCTCCGTCGTCTCGTCGTGGTCGGCGTGGTGCTCGCAGCGGGCGTCGCCGTGCCCGTGGTCGGTGAGCGGCAGGCGCTCTCCGAGCTGTCCGCCCGTGGCCTGACCTGGACCGGGGTGCACCGGTCGGCCCAGGCCTGGGGCGTCGACGGCGTCCAGGGGCCAGGGCTGTCGGTCGAGGTCCTGCGCGTGCCGCTTGGCTGGCCCGTCGAGGTGGTGCTGGACGGGGTCCGGGTCGACGTGCTGGCCCAACGGGACGCCGCTGCCGGGGGGGCGGGCTCGCCTGGCGGCGCCAGCAGCGTCGACCTGGCCCTGCGGGACGTGACCTTGCTCGCCGGCGCTGTCGTGATCGGGGAGGGCCTGACCGGCAGTCGGCGGAACGGCCGCCTGGCCCTGGGCGGCGACGACACCGAGATCCAGCTCGCCGACGGCCTGCTGCGGGTGTCCGCCGCTCGGGAGAGCCCCTTCTCCGAGCTCGCGGGCCAGCTGGACGTCCAGGCCGAGCTGGCGCCGGACGGGACCCTGAAGGCCACGGTCATCGGGCGTGAGCTGGTCCTGCGCCACCCGCTCCTGGCCGCGCGAGGCTTGCCCCTCGGCGAGGTTCGTGTGGAGCTGTCGCGGGTCGACGAGGAAGTCCTGGGCCCGCTCTACGTCGGCGACCTGTCCCTGTCCCTCCAGGCCGTCTGCGACCCGGCCTGCACGATCAGCCTCACCCTGCCCGAGACCCCGGCCGAGCAGGCCCTGGCCCCACTGGCGCCTCTGGTGCCCGAGCTCCGCAGGGCCCGGCGGATCGACGGGGCCATCCGCGCGGGCGTGACGGTCGCCCAGCAGGACGAGGGCTGGACCGTCATCGACGCCGACCTGTCGGTCGAGGGCCTGGCGGTGGACGGGGCGGTCCAGGATCCGGACCTGTTGCGCTTCGGAACCTTTGCCTACCGCGTGCGCGACGCCGATGGGGATGCCTTGGTTCGCCAGAGCGGGGAGGGCACCGACGACTGGGTGCCCCTGCACCGGGTCTCGCCGTGGGTGATCGAGGCGATCCTGGCGTCCGAGGACGCGGCCTTTCGTCGCCACCGGGGCTACGACCCCGAGCAGCTGCAGGAAGCGCTGGCGGCGGATCTGGCGGCGGGCGCCGTGGTCCGCGGCGGCAGCACCCTGTCCCAGCAGCTGGCCAAGAACCTGTTCCTGACCCCGGAGCGCACGCTGGTGCGCAAGGTCCGGGAGCTCCTGCTGGCGGTCGAGCTCGATCGGGTGCTCGGCAAGTCCCGGATGCTCGAACTCTACGTGAACGTGGTCGAGTGGGGCCCCGAGATCTGGGGTCTGCGCCAGGCCAGTGACCGGTACTTCCTGAAGCAGCCCGCAAGACTGCAGCCCCACGAGGCGGCGTTCCTGGCGGCGATCCTGCCCGCCCCGCGCACGTTCTACGAGGACTGGTACCTGACCGGGCTGGCCGCCCGCTACAAGGTCGGCAGCGTGCTGACGAACATGGCGGACCTGGGAGCGATGAGCCACAGGCAGGCCGCCCGGTGGACCCGAGAGCCCCTGCGTTTCGTGCCGCCGCCCAGAGCCACTCAAGGACCCTGAGTCCCCGTCCGACGAGGGGCAAGGGACGAAGAGCCTGGAGGAAGGCATGGTTCGAGCGACGATGATGGGTGCACTGCTCTGCTCGGGCTGCACGGTCAGCACTTCGGCCTCCCCAGATCCCGTCTGCCCCGACTACACGGGCTTCGGTGTGGAGGGGCACTGGATCTGGTCCACGTCGGCCCAGGTCGAGGCGGACTTCGACTACCACGCGTCGGAGACCGGGGAGCTGATCTGGCTGGCCGACGACGGCAGCGAAGTCGAGCTGCGCATCACCGGGGACATCGAGGACTCGGCCTATGAGTACAGCTTCGTCGACACGGTGGAGCGCTGGGCCTGTGACGACGACGGCGCCCGACTGGTGAGCCGGCGGGTCGACGGGCTGTCCAAGCCGGTCGATGGCGAAGAGGCGTCGTGGTACTCCGAGCTCTCCGTGGACGCCGGAGGCGTCTACCTGCCCCGGTCCCTCGTGGACGGCTCGGTCTGGGCCACGACGGTGACCGGCAGCCTCGACGTGGACGGGGTGGTCGAAGAGGTCTCGCAGACCGAGGAGTTCCTGGCCCAGGAGCTGGACGCCTTCGAGACCTGGTTCGGCACCTACCCGGCCCTGTTGATCCAGATCCTGGCCGCCGATGGCACCCAGCAGGACCATCAGTGGCGCCACCAGGAGATGGGTCGCATGGGCGACAAGTGGATGAGCCTGGAGGACTACCGCACCGACGAGGGCGCGATCGACTCCGGGGTGTGAGCACCCGCGTCAGCTGCCCCGCGCACGAGCCCCGGTCTTGCGGACGAGCTTGCGGAGCTGGGCCAGATCGATCGGCTTGGTCACCACGTGGGCATCGGTGCCCCGCAAGAGCTGGCGAGCGGTCTCCGTTGCGGCCCCGCCGGTGATGAACACGACCCGGTCCCGCCACGCTGGGCGATTGGCACTCAGCCAGGCCCACAGTTCGGGGCCGGCCGGCGGGTCCATCATGATGTCCAGCAGGACCACGTCGTAGACCACGTCGGTCGCCAGGTGGTCCAGCGCTTCTTGGCCGCTGGTGAAGGTCTTCACGTCGCAGCTCCGCTCGAGGCTCAGGGCCAGAGCCCGGCAGATCAGCGGCTCGTCGTCGACCAGGAGCACCTGGAGTCGCGCGGGGATCGCGGCGGGGGAGGGCTCTGGGAGTGGCGTCGGCGTCGGCGGCGGGGGCAGGCAGAGCCTCAGGCGGTGGTGGCCCGACGGCGTCGAAGTCGTGGTCAGCGTGGCCCCCAGGTTGCGAACCCCGTGCAGGAGCAGGCCTGGCAGCGCCGGCGTCAGAGCCCTCAGGTGGGCCTGACTCTCCGTCTCGACCCAGGGCCCCTCTCGGCCGTGGCCGGTGCGCACGATCAGGCGGTTGTGCTTGGGGTCCGGGCGCTCGAAGACCCGGGCGGACTGCACCAACAGGTCGACCAGCAGCCGCACCAGGGCGCCTTCGGGGGCCAGGGTGGCCAGGTCCGGGCGGCCCCGCTCCCAGTCCAGTTGGGTCTGGTGCCGCAGCCGGTGGAGCGCCAAGGACAGGGCGGTCTCGAGTGCGTGCGGGATCAGCACCCGGGTCGGGTCCTGGCGATCGGTCTCGGCGTAGCTCTGGAGCTCGCTGATCACCTCGGTGACCCGCTGGACCCCGTTGAGCACCTCGCGGACGCGATCCCGGCAGCCGGCCAGGTCGGGCTGGGGCTCGGCGAATTCCTCGGCGAGCCACTCCAGGCCCAGTAGCGCGTAGCTCAAGGGATTGGCTGCGTCGTGGGCGACCCCTGCCGCCAGCGCGCCCAGGCTGGCCAGGCCCTCGGCCTGTTCCAGCGCCCGCTGAAGCCGCAAGCGCTCGCCGCCATCTCGAATCCCCACCAGGACCGTGGGTGCCCCGGCATGATCCATCGGTCGCGCCCACCACTCGACCCAGATCGCAGCGCCGCCGTCCGTGCGCAGGCGGAGCGCCACGGCCGGCAGCAGGGCTACGGTGGCCACAGCGGCCTGGTGGAGGTGCTCGGCGGCCCGGGTCCGGTCCTCGGGCACCACCCGGTCCAGCAGCGGACGACCGATCAATGCACTGGCGCGAGGCAGGCCCAGGAGCGCCAACAGCGCGGGGTTGGCGTGCACCACCCGCTCGTTGCGGAGCTCGGCCAGGCCGTCGCGAGAAGCGTCGAGCAGGGCGCGGTAGCGCAGCTCGGCAGCCCGGACCTCGCGAGCCACCGTGTCGCCGCCCTGGGCCACGGGACGGGGCTTGCCCAGCTCTGCCATCGGTGCTCCGAGAAGGGGATCAGGATGCCGGCCGGCCACTTGCCATGTCAAGGCGGGGGGCGGGTACGATGCCCCATGGACCGAAGGGCCTTCCTGACCGATGCCGGCGGACTGCTGGGGGTGGCTCTCGGCGCCCCGCTGGCCGGGTGTGCCACCCGCGGGGGTGTCCGCCACGAGCGGGGACCGGTCCCTGTCGGGCCGTGGCTCGACGACCTGGCCCGCCAGGAGCGGGCGCTGGTCGGCCTGGGGCCGGGCGCCGCGGCGGCTCAGGCGGCCAACAGGTTGGGCCTGCCGGTGGACTTCGTGCCCCAGGCCCTGACCCAGCTGCTCGTCCTGTCCGCGGTGAGGGACCTGCCGCCGGCCGACCAGGCCCACCCCGCTGTGCAGCGCCGCGCCTGGCGGGCCGCCGTGCGCAATGGCCAGCTGACCCTGGCCACCGCCCGGGCCCTGGAACGGGTCGACCCCCGCGAGCTGGGGTGGCTTCGCGAACCGGGGGCCCTGGCGCCCCTACGACACGGCGTGCTCAGCGGCGCCAGGGGCCCCGGGATCGTCCAAGCCCGGCGGGATCAGCTCCTCGAGGGCGTCGACACCCTCCAGTGGCGCCTGGCGCGCCAGGGACCCGGCCTGGTGTTCGCCGAACAGCGGCGCAGGACCCGGCGCCTCTCCCGCGCCGCTGGCCTGGATCGGGCCAGCTGGGACGGTGCGATCGACATGCCCGTACCGACGGAGCGCGTGAGCTATCCGGACCACCCGAGTCCTTGGAAGCAGATGCACACCTCGGAGCGCATCGCCCTGATCGGCGCGACCATCTGCGGGCTGGGGGTTGGGCTCACCCTGGGCGGGTTGTTCGTGCTGAGCCAGGGCAATTTCCTGGGCGTTTTTGGGCTGACCTATGGGGTCCTGGCGGTGATCGGGGGCTGCGTGGTGCTGATGGTTGCCGCCGGCAAGGCCGGCCGAGAGCGCCAGGACCCAGAGGGCCACGTCACCCGGGGGATCCCTTGATGCCAGCGACCCCGCGGCCGGATCCGGAATCCTGTGTGCATGGCTGAGCTGTCTCTCGCGGGTCTCCGCGTCCGCATCTTCAAGGACCCGGTGAGCGCCAGCACCCACTTCGGCGGCATGATCCTGGCGCTTGTCGGAGCGGTGGCGCTGGTGGTCGCTGCGGCCCAGGACGGGTGGCTTCGCACGGCCGGCATGGCCATCTATGGCCTGTCCCTGGTCGGGCTCCTGGGCGCTTCGAGCCTGTACCACTTCATCGACATTGGCGAGCGGGGCAACCAGTTCCTGCGTCGGGTGGACCACGCGGGCATCTACGCGCTCATCGGCGGGAGCTACGTGCCGCCGGTGCTCCACCTGCTCGAGGGCTCATGGCGCATCGGGATGCTGGCGACCGTTGGCGTGATCGCGGCCCTGGGCATGACCCTCAAGATCCTGTGGGCCGACTGGCCCGAGTGGTTGAGCGTGTGCCTGTACCTGGGCTTCGCCTACATGGCGCTCCTGCCGCTGGGCGAAGCACTGCCCAGGCTCGGCGACGTGGCGCTGGGTTGGGCCGCGGCAGGTGGCGTGGCCTACACCGTCGGTGCCGCCGTCTACTACTGGGAGCGGCCCGATCCCTGGCCCGAGGTGTTCGGCCACCACGAGCTCTGGCACGTCTTCGTCTTGATCGGCGCCGGGTGCCACTACGGGCTCATGTGGTCCCTGCTCGACGTGCCTTGCCTGCCCCTCTGAACGGAGCGACCTGGCTGCCGACTCACGACGCTGTCAGCCCCGCTCCACCCGACCGGCACGGCCGGCGATGGTCTCGGCGACCAGGGCCCGCAGCTCTGCGATGGCAAAGGGCTTGCTCAGGGACTGGACCCGGGACTCGGCCAGGAAGGCCTGGGTGCTGTCGCTGAAGGCGCCCCCCGTCATGAAGCACACCCGCTGGGCCAGCCCCGGAAAGCGCCGACTCAGGACGCCGTAGAGCTTCACCCCGTCGAAGCCGGGCATCATGACGTCGCACAGCACCAGGTCGAAGTCCCGGTCTGCCTCGAGCAGTGTCAGGGCGCTCGGCGCACTCCGGCTGGCGACGACATCGTGGGCGCTCAGGATCCGCCGCACGACCCGGCCGATCCCGGGCTCGTCGTCGATCACCAGGACCCGGGCCTGGCGGGGCTGGAGCGCGGGGCCCACCACAACGGGCTGCGCACCCGGGATCCGCTGGCTGGCCGGCAGGGTGACCGAGATCCTCGTCCCGGTCCCCGGACTCGACGCCAGGGTGATGGCGCCGCCGTGGGCCTCGACCAGGTTCCGGCAGATGGCCAGGCCCAGTCCGGTGCCCTCGCCCACTGGCTTGGTCGTGAAGAATGGCTTCCACACCCGCTCGATCAGCTCGGCGGCGATGCCCGGCCCGGTGTCCGTCACCGTCAAGCGTGCCTGTCCCCCAGGTGCCGTCGACGTGGCGATGGTCAGGGACTGGACCGAGTCTCCGAACGCCTGGAGCGCGTTCACGACCAGGTTCAGGACCACCTGGGTCAGCTGGGTCTCCGACGCGTCGACCAGGGGCACGTCGTCGAGGGCCAGGGTCAGCCGGGCCCGATGGCGGACTTCGTTCCCCACGATGCGCAAGGCGGTCTTGACCACGTTGTGCAGGTGCACGTCCGGGCGCCGGCCCTCGTCCTCGCGGCTGTAGCCCTTGAACCCCTGGACGATGCGGGCCATGCGTCGAGTGGCCTCCAGGCAGTCGTCCAGGATCTCGGACTGCTCGGGGTCTCGCGCCGGTGCCTCCTGGAGCACCTCGAGGTTGGCGGAGAGCCAGGCCAGGGGGTTGTTCAGCTCGTGCGCCACCCCCGCGGCCATGGTGCCCACAGAGATCAGGCGATCGGCGCTGCGCAGGGCCTGCTGGGCCTGCCAGAGCTGGGTCACGTCCACGCCATAGAGCCGGTACCGGCCGTGGCCGGCCGCCGCGCAGGTGAAGTGGAACCTGCGCCCGCCCAGGGCCACGTCTGCCGTCAGAGGGCTTGGCGTCTCGCTGGGCGCCTGCTCCGCCGAGAGCACCACCTGGACCAGGGGGTGGTCCGGACCCCAGGTGGCGGCGTCTGGAAATGCGGCTCTCGCAGCCGGGTTCAGGAAGCGCAGCTTCCCGGACCGGGACAGCTCCAAGATCGGGCTCGGATTCAACAGCGGGTAGGACGCCAGGCGCTCCAGTTCCGCGGCGTAGGCCAGGTCGTCGGGGCTCACCGAGGACGTGCTGTCCGAGGGGAGCGCGTCGTCGCCGGCCGGCCGGAGGATGCTGTAGCGGTCTGCTCGGACCTCGACGAAGGCGTTGGCGGCACAGGCGTGCAGCAGTGCCTTGGTGCCCGGGTCGTCGTGCTGGGTGAGCAGGTCACGGATGCGGTGGGCCTCCTCGACCGGAAGCGTCTGGGTCAACAGGAGCGCATCCGAGGGTGTGGTCCCGGTGACCGCCAGGGCCTCGAGCCGTGATGCATCGCGGCCCAGGTGCTCCACGAGGCTCGCCGTGACGGCCCCCAGGGCCGGTTCGCTCACGTGCACGGCCGCGACGTCGCCGTCGCCGGTCAGCAGCGCTCCCAGCGCGGCTGCATAGGACCCGTAGAAGGCTTGGCTGCTGAACAACTCGTCGGGCTTCAGTCCCTGGGTGCGCAGCCAGCCCGTGGCCAGCAGGAACCCGCCGCTGCTCTTGGGATCCACCCACGCCGCCCGTCGGCCACGGAGCGACGCGAGATCCACCCCTTCGCCGCTGCGCACGACCAGTGCCGAGGCATAGGTGACCCGCCCGCTGCGCTGGGCGGCGAGCACGTGGCGCGTCTCCGGTGCCACCCGCGCGCACAGGTGCGGGGGTCCCCACACCAGCGCCACCTGGCCGCTCAGGATGGTCGTCTCCATCTCGGCGTAGGTGTCGGCCACGTGGACCCGCACCGCGCGCCCCAGGCTCTGTCCCAGCGTGCTGGCGAGCATCTCCTGGCGGACCGCGGAGCGCAGCTCGCCCAGGGAGGGGGGGAGGAGGATCGTGAGGGGAGGGGTGGGCACTGTCGCCGCGGAAGGGCAGGGGCTCAGTATGCCTGGTGCCAGTAGAATTTGTGGAATAAATGACGGGAGAACCCTGTCCACGTCTTCTGGCACGGGCCCTGGTCTAGAATCCCATCGGTGCGACTTCCCCGACTGGACCCCCGCTACGCCGCTGGCCGCCGCCGTCTCCAGGACCGCTACGCCGAGCGGTCCGGCCTCCCGGACGCGTCGCGGCTGGCCTACCTGCGCGGCCCGCTCCAGTCCTGGACGGTCGAGCAGCTCGCGGCGGTGTGGGCCGAGGCCCGGCCGGTTCCAGGTGCGCTGCCGGCCCAGAACAACGTCTACGTGCACGTGCCCTTCTGCAAGAGCATCTGCGGCTTCTGCAACTACGAGCGCCTGCGGCCGTCGAACCCGGCGTGGCTCCGGGCCTGGCTGGATCGCCTGCTGGCGAGCCTGGCTGTGCTTGCGCCGGCTGTGCGCCAGCTGGAGTTTCACAGCCTCTACGTCGGGGGAGGCACCCCTTCGACCCTGCCCGCGCCCCTGCTGGAAGAACTCTTCACGGCCCTGGACGCCGCGCTGCGCTGGCACCCTCACGCGAGCCGGGAATTCGAATTCGACCCCGCCGTCATGAGCGCCCAGCGACTCGACGTGCTCAAGGCCCACGGCGTTCAGCGGTACAGCTTCGGCATCCAGACCCTGGATCCCCGGGTCAATGCCGCCCACGACCGGGGAGCCCAGGGCATCGAGGTCATCGAGCGTCGGTTCACGGAGCTCGCCGAGCGGGGTCTCGAAGCGGTCAGCTGCGACTTCTTGCTGGGGCTGGCTGGCACCACCCCGGACCAGGTCTTCGGCGAGATCGGCACCGTGTTGCGGCGGTTCCGACCCGAGTGGATCGACGTCTACCTGGTCACCCCGACCCAGACCTATGTGGACAGCCACTTTGGGGGATCCCACGACGCCTTCTGGGCCCACCTGCGGCCGTTCCAGGACCGGGCGATGCAGGCCCTGGAAGCCCTGGCGTCGGCCCACCGCTACCGGGTCATCGGAGGGCAAGGCCACCGCATGTCCCTGTGCCGGCCCCGAAGCGCGACCGGGCCCAGCGCCCACTACAGCTACAGCCAGCTGGTCAACGAGCAACGGCGACCCCTGAACCTGTTGGGGCTCGGCCCGTCGGCCCGGACCCAGATCTTCGGCGCGGCCCAGGTCCAGACCCGGGATCCCGGTGACACCCCGGACGCGCCCGGACCCGCCCACTACGAGGGCCACGGGGTCAGCCTGGACGACGAGATCCGGACCTACCTGGTCCACCACCTGCGAGATCAGAACATCCTGGACCGCCCCCACTTCGCCCGGGTCTTCGGCGTGGACGTGGTCGAGCGCGTGCCCCGGGCTGTCGCCGCGTGGCAAGAAGAGGGCATCCTGGCCCTGGGCGACGACACCTTGGCCCTGGCGGACCAGGATCGCCTGGCACGGACCCGCAGCCTGCTGTGGCTGGTGCCCGAGGAGCCTCTGGAGCACGAGCTCGCGCGTCGCATGCAGCTCGACCTGAGCCCCCAAGGCGTCGCGCAGCTGCTCGCGCCCCTGCCCCCGGGGCAGACCCTGGCCGGGGGGGTGCGCTACCTGGGCTCGTCCCAGGCCCGGATCCGGCTGCGGGCCGAGTCCATGGACTGCAGTCTGCGCGTGGCGCCGCCGCTGACCGACGACGGGCCGGTCCGACTGGTGCTGGATCGTGTGCCGGAGGCGCTGGTGCCGGCGGTCACCCCGGCCGTGCGACAGCTGGCCGCCCTGGTTCGTCGGAACCACCGGGCCCTGCGTGGGCGGCAGGACCAGGCGCGTCACCGGGATGAGCTGCCACCCTGACGCCCCTCACAGGGTCAGCAGCACCCCGAGCACCGCCAGGCACATCTCGTCCAGGGTCTCCTCGCCCAGGCCCACGTCGACGGGCTCGTCCAGCCCGGCCTCGGCCAGGCCCCGGGCGACGTTCTCGTTGTCCAGGGTGTTGTTGTAGCGGCACTGCATCCACAGCGAGTCCAGGTCGTTCAACGTGGGCAGCTCCTCGACCGGCGCGTCGTACTCGTACCAGCGCTGCCAGTTGAAGTCGTACTGGGGCGTCTGCACCAGGCACTCGGACTGGGGGTGGTCGCCTTCGGCCTGGTCGCGATCCAGCCGGATGATCATGTCCTGGCCGACGTAGTGCATGTGCGTGCCGGCGGCGTAGATCTTGAGGTCGTAGTCGGTCTCGAACGTGACGTTCATCGTCTCGGTGTGGTCGGCGATGCCGGCGGGGATGCGGAATTCCGCTTCGCCATCGCGGTCGTTCGGTCCCGGCAGCAGTCCCTGGCCCGGAGAGACCTCGTAGGGGATGTTGCCCACCAGGGTCATGAAGGCGAGGTGAGCAGGGATCGACGACTGGGTCCTCAGGTCCACGGTGGTCAGGTCCGGGGCGTGGTCGTCGCCGGTCGGGTGGTAGTGGATCTGCATCACCAACAGGCCGCCGCGCTCCACGTAGAAGGCGCTGTCCGCCGGGGTCTCGCCCGGGGGTGAGCCGGGGGCCCAGGCCGCGAGCAAGGCGCCGCTCTCGATGCCGATGCCGCCGAAGCAGTCATAGCGGCCGTCGTCGCCGGCCAGGTCGGCGGTCGAGCCGGTCTGGTCGCTGAACAGCAGGACGTGGTGGACCACCTCGGGGTTGCCGGGGTTGATCTGGAGCGCGTTGATGAACGTGTAGTCGTCGGTGAAGCCCGGATCGAGCACGAAGCACTGGAACTGGTCCTGGGTGCCCGACGCGGTGAAGGGCTCGAGGGGCTCCAGGGTCAGGCTGGGATCGAGCAGGGTCAGGTCCAGGGGCTCGGGGAGCGCGGTCGCGGTGTCCGGATCGCCCTGGGGGGCGCCGGCGTCGGCCCAGTCGCGCAGCAGCTGCTCATCCTCGGGGCTGAGCCGCATGTCGTCCTTCCAGCCGAAGCGGGGCTCGCACTCGTCGGTGTCGTCGGCACGAAACGGCGGCATCTGGCCGGACTCGACCGCGTCGGCCATCTGGGTGGCCAGGGCCGCCGCCACGTCGTACTCGTCCAGGGGAAAGATCACACCGCCGTCGGTGTGGCAGCCAGCGCAGCTGGACTCCACCAGGGGAGCGATGTCCTGGTGCCACGTGGGCGCGTCGGCGGGCACTTCGACCGTGCCGTCGGTGCAGGCCAGCAGGGTCAGGGCAGCGAATGGGGACATCGGCGATCCTCGGGGCGGGATTCTTGGACCCGCCACAGCCCAGGGAGGGCAAAGGAAAACGTAGGCCAGAGGGCCTGGGAGGGCATGTCAAGGCGTCGTGGCCCGATGTCTCTCCGATGACAACAAGGGTTTTCCCCGTCTCTGGCGATTTCACATGATGCCGGTCTGAGCCGTAGAGAGGGGCAACAGGAGAGTGTCATGACGACCTGCTTCTTTCGACCCGACGACGTGAGTACGCACCTGACGAGCCTGGTTGCGATGCGGCCCGATGCCATGCTGGTGGACCACCAGGGCCGGGTGATGGAGGGCGTGCTCTGTGGCTCTCGCGATCCCTTTCGGCTGGCGCTGGCCCCGCAACACCGGGTGATCGCACCTGCGCCCGGGTACACCGTGCGGCTCGACGTGGACCACGGCGACCACGTGACCGGCTTCTACACCCAGGTCGTCGGCGAGGTGGACGGCGTCTGGGCCCTCCAGACCCCGCGGGTCGTCCGGCGCCGGGTCGAGCGTCGCAGGAACCGGCGGGTGCCGATGTCCGACCAGCAGGGTCTGTCCCTCCAGGTGCTGGAGGGGGGCCAGTGCCCGGTCGTCGACGTGTCCCGGGGTGGGCTGTCGTTCCGATGCGAGCTGGGTGCGCCCTGGGCCCGCATGCGCAGTCCGTTCCCCGCCGTGCTCGAGGCCAGCGGCGTGCCGCCTGTCGCCATGCGGCTGGAGATCATGCACCTGCGGCTGGATCCGGGGGACCGCTACACCCGCATCGCCGGGGCCCAGGCCACCGTGCTGGGCCCGTCGGCGACGTGGTGGCAGGACGTCGTGGATGCGCTGGTGGAAGACGCCGAGCGGGGCCCCGCCCCCCTCGCCTGATCCACCGACCCGAAGCGCGACCGGCCGGAGAGCTCGCGCTCCCCGGCCGGTTCGTTGATTCGGGCTGGGTCTCAGCGACCGGCCTCGGGGCAGACCTCGAACTTCAGCTGGTAGTAGTTGTCCGGGTTGCTGGAGGGGCTGGTGCAGTCCTTGTACCAGACCCAGTCGGCACCGACGGCGTCCAGGTCCGGGATGGCCCAGGTGCCCCAGGAGCTGGCGCAGGCGCTGGCCAGGATGCTGTCATCGGTCACGCCGCCGGTCAGGCCGCTGGTCATCCAGCCGCTGGCGGGTGCAGACGCCGTCGCGGTCCAGTCGCCCTGGCCAGTGGGGTAGTCCGTGCCGCCCGTCTCGACGTTGGCCACGAATCCGACCAGGCTGCTGTACAGGTCCTGGGCCACGACGCTGACCAGGTGGGTGCCGCTGGTGGCGACGGTGCTGTAGGTCTCGGTGGCCGTCCAGTCGCTGTCGGAGCCGAGCAGGCTGCCGTCCAGGTACAGCTCGTAGTAGTCATCGGCCGTCAGCTCGACGTTGACGTCGTACTCGCACTTCAGGTCCTCGTCGACCAGACCGTCGCCGTCGTCGTCTTCGCAGTTGCACTCCTCGGGCGGTGCGACGGCTTCGGGGCAGACCTCGAGCTCGGTGACGAACCAGGCCTCGTCGTTGCTGCTGGTCGAGGAGCAGGCGCTGGGCCAGATCCACTCGGCGCCGTCGGCGTCCAGCCCACCGGTGTAGTAGGTGCCCCAGCTGCAGGTGGCGAGGATCGAGCTGTCCACGGTGCCGCCCAGGATGCCCAGGTCGGTCTGCCAACCGGTCGACGGCGCGGTGGTGGTGCCGTACCAGAGCCCGGCGCCGGTGTTGTAGTCGGGCTGCAGCGTGCCGTTGATGCTGACGGACGCGATCATGCCCATCTGGACGTTGTGGGTGTCCTTGGCCTTGACCGCCAGGTGGTGGGTGCCGGCATCCATCAGGGCGAAGTGGGTGTTCACATCGGTCCAGTCGCCGTCGAAGCCCATCACGGTGCCGTCGCCGAAGGCCACGTAGGCGTCGTCGGCGGTGATCTCCATGGCGACCTTGTACTGACAGTCCTTGGCCTCATCGACCAGGCCGTCGCCGTCGTCGTCTTCGCAGTTGCAGCGCTCGAGCTTGGACAGGTCGTACTCGGCGAGCTCGGCCTCGGCGGCCTCGGCCTCTTCCATGTCCGCGTCGGTGCCGGTGTCGCCGGTGTCGCCGGTGTCGCCGGTGTCGCCGGTGTCGCCGGTGTCGGGGCGCTCCTCCTTGGAGTCCGTGGCCTTGGCGGTGGCGTCGAACTCGCCCTCCAGGTCCACCGACGCATCGGTGGCACAGGCGGCGAGGGAGAAGGCGGCGAGGGAGAGGATCAGGGTGCGGGTCATGTCAGCTCCAAGCTGAGTGGGTTCACCAACGACGAAGGGCACCCCTTGCGCAGAGTTGTGGAGAAAGTGGAAGCGCCCCCCTGGACCGGCCAGGGGGGCGCTTCGGAGGGCGATCGTTCGCGGCCCTCAGGGCGTCAGCAGCAGCAGCGTCTTGCCGCTGTAGGCCCCGTTCGTGGCGTCTCCGGTGCCGCCGAGCAACAGGTCGTCATAGCCGTCGCCGTTGGCGTCACCCGCCGACAGGGACATGCCCAGCAGATCGGACGGGCTGTCGCCATCGAACCTGTAGGACGCGTCGGCCATGTCCATCGCACCCAGGGAGCCCAGGTCGGCGTTCAGGAACAGGTAGACCCGGCCGGACTGGGAGCCGCCGCCGGACGTCATGCCCATGTCGGCCATCATTAGGTCCGCTCGGCCGTCGCCGTCCACGTCACCGGCAAAGGCCACGTCGGGGCTGTAGCTGTTCCTGCGCATCTCGCTGGCAAAGGTGGCGTCGGCCTGGTCGAGCGCGACCTCGTCGTCGCCGGTGACCGTGCTGCCGAGCACCAACCAGACCCGGTTCTCCCAGTCTGGGTAGTCGTAGTACCCGCCAAAGAGCACGTCGTCGGTGCCGTCGCCGTCCACGTCCTCGCCGCCGGCCGCCTCGAAGCCACAGTACTGGCGGTCGCCGCTGCCGCGCACCACGTGGTCTGCGTCTTCCACGTCCAGGGCGCCGCCGCTTCCCAGGCTGGCGCCCAGGTAGACGTAGAGCTTGCCGGCCATGTCTCCGCCGGCGTCGTCGTAGGGCGCGCCCAGGCCGATGTCGTCGACGCCGTCGCCGTCGACGTCGCCCAGGTTCTCGACGTTGAAGCCCAGCCGGTACTTGTCGCCGCTCTCCCCGCGAAAGGTCCACGCGGCGTCGGCGCTGTCCGGGCTGTCGAGCAGGGTGCTGCCTTGGAGCAACCAGGCGCCGCCGTCGTAGTCGTGCTCGGCGTCGGAGCCCACGAGTAGCTCCGCCAGGCCGTCGCCGTCCACGTCGGCACCGCCGGCCACGTAGCGCCCGAAGTTCTCGTCGGCCTGGGCCCCCAGCACGGCGGCGTCGGCCTGGCTGCCCATGAGCTCGCCCCCGCCTGCCAGGGTGGCCGCCAGGTAGACGTAGACGGCGCCGGCGCCTTCGCCGCCGTCGTCGGCCTTCCAGGCGGGCACGAGCACGTCGTCCAGGCCGTCGCCGTCGAGATCGCCGGCCCCTTGGGCATAGGTGCCGAAGTAGGACCCTTCGTCTTCGCCGCTCAGGACCACGTCGGCGGCGTCGGACAGGGCGTTGTCGCCGCTCAGGGGGTCGCTGCCGGAGGCGGTGATCAGGAAGGCCTGGCCGGGCTCGTTCGTGTTCCCGTTGCCGTAGGCGCCGAAGATCATGTCCTCGCGCCCGTCGCCGTCCACGTCCCCGACGAACCGCGAGTGCTGGCCCGAGTAGGCCCGCTCGAAGTCCCCCAGGAACGCGACAGCCGCCTGGTCGGCGGCTGTGGTCGTTGGCTCGGGCCAGCCTGTGAAGCCGGCTGGCAGGGCGACTTCGTCGGTCGCTGGGGCGCCGCTCTCCTCGCCATCGTGGGGTGTGGCGATGCAGGTCCAGGTCTCGCCCTTGGCCACCACCGACGCCGGCACCGTGTCGCCGGGCAGCCAGGTCCGACTGAGCACCCCGGTCCAGGGCTGGCCATCGACGAGCCAGCTCAAGGTCACGGTGACGCTGTCGTCGTCCAGGTCCGTCGCGGTCGAGGTGATCTCACAGATCAGGTCATCGGTTCCGGCGGTCGGAGCCTCGGGCAGCAGGGTCACGTCCAGGCCGGTCGGCGGGCTGTTCACGACCTGGACCGCGTTGGTGGTCGCGGGCTCTCCATCGACCAGGCCATCCGTCGGCGTCGCGGTCGCTCGCCAGGTCTGGCCCTTCGACGTGGCGCTTGCCGGCAGGAGCGGGCTGTCACTCGCGGTGCTGGCCTGGCCATCGACCGTCCAGGACCAGGTGTAGGTGATCGGGTCGCCGTCGGTGTCGACGCTCTCGGTGACCACGGTCGCGATCAGGTCCACGGTCGTGTCCGCTGGCTCGGGGCCCAGAGAGATCGATGGGGCCGACGGCGCCGCGTTGGCAGGGCCGGTGTCCACTGGGTCTGTGGGTTCGACGGAGTCCGTGCCGTCGACGGTGTCGGTCGGGGTGGCGGCGGGATCGTCGCTGCAGCCCACGAGCAGGGCCAGGAGGGTGAGGGACATTGTGGCTCCAGGGGAAGGAAGGGGTCCTCCCTGGATCAAGGGCGGCCATGGACCAGAGTTGGGCTTCTCGCTGAGAATCGCGCAGTGACCGATCGGTCAGTTATAGTTCGGCCATGGTCACCACCGTGCTCCTCGCACTGTTCAGCTGCTCCCAGGGCGCCACCGATGGAACCGTGTCCACGTCCGCGTCGGACACGTCCGTCGTCGAGGACGAGCCCCTCTGCACCCAGGACCAGTTCTGCGACGAGATGCTGGGGTGCTTCTCCTTCATGGGCCTGGACACCTGCGAGAGCTACTACGACGACGGCATGGGCTCCTGCGACGACCTGTCCCCAGCGGACATCGAGGAGTACCAGGCCTGCATCTGTGGCTGCTGGGTCAACGACGACGAGCGGACCTGTCTGGGCATGGGCACGTGCAGTGACTGGTGCGTCCAGGCGGTCTGCGGCTGGATCCAGTAGCTACGAGAACGGCGCCGACAGTGGGGTCACGTCCGGGAAGTGCTCGGCCGGATCCAGGTCAAAGGACGCCATCAGGCCGGCGATCAGGTGTGCCGGGGTCAGGATCTCCCCGCTGCCGCTGGCCTGGCCGGTCGAGGGGTCCGTCGCAGCACTGACCAGGAGCTCGTCCGAGCTACCGAGCACCTGGCCGCCAGCCACGCCGGCCCCGAAGACCAGAGCGCTGGTGTAGGGCCAGTGGTCTTTGCCCTGGGCGCCGTTGAGCACCGGGGTGCGGCCCATCTCGCTCAGGACAACCACGGTGGTGCGGTCCATCAGGGTCCCGCCGGCGGGGTGGTCGGTGGCTTGGAGCAGCTGTCCCAGCGCGATCAGCTCGGCGAACAGGTTCTCGAAGCACCCGTCCTGGGCCACGTGGTTGTTCTGGTGGGAGTCCCAGCTGAGGCGCTCCGGCAGACCGCCCTCGACGATCAGGGAATTCGAGAGGCCCATGGACAGGGCCGCGACCCCGGCCGAGAGCCGCTCCAGGGCCGTCGGGGACTCCCCGAGGCTCAGCGCATCCACGGCCCCGTCCAGGCGATCCCGTCGCCCGAGACCGCGCTGGAACTCGGCGTAGCGCTCTGCGGCGCCCCCGCCCTCGGCCGCCCGCTCCCCGGAGACCTGCTGCAGGTAGGCCCGTGCCCTCAGCTCGGCGTCGGCGTCGTGGAACGCCCCCTCGGGCAGGCTGCCGTCGACCGTGCCCACCAGCGTCTGGCTGAGGGGGACCATGACCTCGCCCAGCTTGCCCGGGTAGCGCGGCCCGGACAGCACCAGGTGCGGCAGGGCCAGGTCGCTGGCGGCGCCCGACGCGATCAGGGTCGGCAGGTCCGACGCGTCGCTTCTGCGGGACCCGGTCATCACGTGCCGCGTGCAGGCGGCGTGGCTGATCGAGCCCACCGCCAGGCCGTTGACCACGGCGGCCTGGCCACCGAAGTCCTCGAAGAACGCCCGGACCGAGGGCCGGGTCGCCGCGTCGGCAAAGGGGATGCCCGACGCCGTGGCCAGGACGCTGTCGGAGTCGCTGTCCACCACCGTGGAGTCGATCCGAGGCTCGAACACATAGGTCGGGTCCCAGCCGCCGGTGTTCCAGTGCACGATCAGGGCGCGGTCTTCGCCGGCCCTCGCCGGGCGCGATCCCAGCCCCAGCGCGGCAGCCAGGGCCCCGATGCCTCCCAGGAAGTGGCGCCGGTTCATGGGCTCACCGCCAAGACCAGGCCGGTCTCGATCCAGGGGCGATCCGCCCGGAGCGGGAAGTCGCTGACCCCGGGCTCGCCGAAGCCCCCTGTGGCGACCTGGAGGAAGTCCAGCCGATCGCCGTCCAGCCAGGCCCAGCGGGCCACGATGCCTTGGTCGTCGGACAGGTGCCAGCCGTGCTCTTCGCCGCCGTCCTCGGTCAGGACGAGGGCCCAGCTGTCGGCGTCCAGGGCGTGGCCGTCGACCTGGGCCTGGGGGTCGGTCTCCAGGGTCCAGACCTGATCCTCGGTGCCCGCGCTGGTCTCGTCGAGAATCTCGGCCTGGGTGGCCTGGGTGGCATCGCCGAGCAGGAACAGGGGCGGATCCCAGCTGACAGAGCGCACCAGCTGCTCGTCGGCATCGTAGATCTCGTAGCCGTGGTACTCCGCGGACGCCGCGTCCACTCGGTAGACGTCCAGCCGCAGCAGCCCCTCGCGCAGGTCCGGGGCCGGGGCTTCGACCAGCCGAGTGACCAGGATGAGGCCCTCCTGCTCGGTCAGCTCGACCCTGACGTTGTAGCCGATGACCAGGGACGGGTCCGGCTGGGCTTCGGGCAGGGGGTTCTCGTCGCCGGGCAGACCGCAGTCCAGCCAGGCCTCCAGCAGCGCCCGCTCGTCGGCGTGGGGGCCACCGGCCGGCGGCATGTCGCCCGTCTCCAGGGTGCGCACGCGGATCCGCTCAGCCCACGCCAGGGCCCCTTCGAGGCTGTCCAGGTCCACGCCGACCGGAGCGCCGTGCCGAGCGTCACCGGTCACCTGGGTGCCGTGGCAGGCGGTGCAGTAGCTCAGCAGGAAGGCCTGGCCGAAGCCGTCCCAGGTCACGCCCGGGCCGCAGTCCAGAGTGCCCGCCGCGGAGTCGGTCGTGCCCGGCGGAGGCGGGCGGCTGTCGTCGCCGCTCGAGCAGGACAGCAGCAGTGAAGCGAGCCAGACCATCAGTACAGCACCCCTTCCGGGTGCCGCACGAGCACACCGAGCACCTCGGCGAGGGCGGCCTGGGGATCCGAGTCGCCTCCGGCCTGGGTCCACAGATCCACCAGGGCGTCGATCTCGGCGCTGTCGGAGTCGACCGGGCGGCTTAGAAAGCGCAGGTGCCAGGCCATGAGTTGGTCCCGCAGCGCACCTTCGTCGGTCGGGATTCCGGCCAGCAGCAGGACCGGCTCGCTGCGGGCCAGATCGGCCTCGAGGGCGGGCACCACTGCCTGGCGAGCGGTCCACTCCAGCAGGATCTGGAGACCGACCGCGGCGCTGGTGTTGCGGAAGAGCACGGTGTCGTCGTCGGTGCCTCCACCCAGCAGGCGGTGGGGCTCGGACCAGGTGAGGGCGTTCAAGCCATCGACTTCGCTGTCGCCGTCCCCCCAGGCGAGCAGATCGGTGAGCGAGGACCCGAGCTGTTCCACATGGAGCAGCCGTCCGTCTTGGGCCCGGTAGTCGGGATCGGCGATCAGCTCCACGACCAGGGCCCTCACGTCCTGGTCCAGCGCCTGGAAGCGCGCCCCCAGGGCCAGCTGCTGCTCCAGGGTCGGCGCCGCGCCGATGAGGCCCTCGTGGAAGCGCGACGCAGCGCAGGACGCGAACCGCGGATCCTGCGCCATCGCCTGGCCCAGGTCTGCCAGGTCCGCCCCGGGCACGCCGTAGTACGAGGGCGTGACCCGCGCGGCGAACCAGTCGGCCCGATGCTGGGACCAGCGCAGGTACTGGTCATCGGGGAGCTCGTCGGATCGCTGGGCGAAGCCGCCGAAGAACGCGGCCAGCGGGTCCAGGGCGGCGTGACAGGTCAGGCAAGCCGGCTGTTCCGAGACCGCCCGCTCCACGTCGGCCAGGTCTTCGGCATTGATCGCGAACGAGAAGTCCCCGTCCCGTTCCAGGAAGTCTGCGCACAGGAACAGGTCGGCGACGGTGTTGGCCCGGGTCCGGTTCAGGTTTACGGCGTCGGCGGTGTAGCGCAGCCACAGGGTGTTCGTGCTGAGCACCCCGGCGGCCGGACGGCCGTCGGTGTAGGGCACCCAGCCCCAGTCGCTGCTGGCGTGGTCCAGTCCGTACAGGTCGGCCAGCACGGCATTGGCGCGGGTCTCGGTGGCCACCAGCACGTCGCTGAAGGGGCGGTCCTCGTCGATCACCGCTGCGATCAGCTGCAGTGGCTCCTGGCCCAGGGCCCGCCAGGTCTCGAAGTCCAGCTCGCCGAAGCGGCTGTAGTCGTCGGCCCACACACCGGTGTGGATGACGTCGTTCCAGAGCCACGCCATGCGGGTCGGGAAGCGCGGGTCGCGGACCCACTCCCCCACGTGGTCCAGGACCGAGGCGTCCCCGTCCAGCACGCTCTGCAGCTCCGAGGCCGACGGCCGGACCCCCCGCAGGTCGAGGCTGGCCCTGGCGAGCCAGCCCCCGTCGTCCAGGAGATCGTCCGGTGTGGCCGAGTCGGTGGTGGCGGGCCTGGACGTGTCCGAGGTCCCGCTGCCGCAGGCCAGCACCAACACCACCGGGAGCAACGGCATGGGTGCACTCTACCCAGTCGTCGGGCTGTCTGGGTCCACCTGCAGCACCATGTCGAGCATGGTGTCGCCGTCGAAGACGTAGTGCCCGTCGACCGTGCGTCCCGCGAGCACGTGGGGGAGCCAGTGGCGGTCGTCAGCCCACATGCGCTCGTAGGGGATGGCGTCCAGCGGGGTCCACAGGGGGATGGCCTCGTCGCTCTCGCTGGGCTGGCCCGTGCAGCCGGTGGCCACGTAGACGTGGCAGTGCAGCGTGTAGCCGTCCACGAAGTGGAAGCGGTGCTGGCCGCGCCAGCTCACGCCGGTGGGGGTCACCCCCAGCTCCTCCTGGACCTCCCTCACCGCGCACTCCGCCAGGGTCTCGCCCGGCTCCAGGCGGCCGCCGGGGCCGTTGATCTTGCCGGCGCCCAGGCCACGCTTCTTGTGGATCAGGAGCACCTGGCCCCGGCGGACCACGAACAGCAGGGTCGCCAGGTCCTGGGCCTCCCAGCTGGGCCAGTCGATGTCGGCGACGCGCATGGGGCCTGGGCTAACGTGAGCCACCGATCGGCTACAAACGATGGCACCTTGTCCGAAGAGGGTGGCGGTCATGCCCGCGTCTGTCGAGTCCAGTCCCAGAGACCTCCAGGCGGCACGGGCCTTCTCGTTGCTGGCGGTCGTCGTGATCCCGGCCTTTCACTGGATCATCGGGCCGGCCTCTGACCCCGTGGGCCTCGGGGAGCGGCTTTGGGTCGTAGCGCCCTTCGCGCTGGGCGCCGCAGGGTCGTGGCTGTCGCCGGCCATTGCCCGCCACTACTTCCTCGTGTTCCAGGCGCTCTGCATCGGCGCGGGGATGTGGACCGTCCGGGTGTCGGCACTCGACCACTTCGTGACCGAGCGCCTCATGGTCCTGCTGCTCGTGGGGTTCGCGATCAGCCTGGTCTATCGCACGCTGCGGTGGACCTTGGCGTACTTCGCAGCCTTGCTGGGCAGCACCGCGGTGGCCCTGGTGTTGTTCCCCCCTCAGGACCTGTCATCGGGACTGGTGCTGGGCCTGATCGCGGTCGTCGCGGTCACCGCAGTCGTGGCGGTGTGGCGGAGACAGAGCGCCCGACTGGATGCCGAGGCCTACGTGGCCCAGGTCCTGGCCGAGCGCCAGGCCCTCGAGGAGCAGCTGCTCCAGGCGGGACGCAGCCAGGGGCTGGATCAGCTGGTGAGCGGACTGGCGCACGACTTCAACAACCTGCTCGTCGGCATCTTGACCAACGCGGGCTCGGCCCTTCGAGATCCGCAGCTGGCGGAGCCGCTCAGGGGGGTGCTCGAAGACATGCGCTCGAGCGCCGAGCGGGCCGCCCATCTCACCGAGCAGCTCCGGGCCTATGGCGAGACCGAGCTGCTGGATCCGGCGCCCGTGGAATTGGGAGACCTGGTCCGCGAGGTCCTGCGTCAGCGCTCGGGCGGGCTGGCGGCGGGGGTGGACTTGACCCACGAGGTCGACCCCGATGCGCCTTGCGCCCTGGGGGATGAACAGGCGCTCCACCGGGTGATGACGAACCTGGTCGTGAATGCCATCGAAGCGCTCGACGGCGGGCCCGGCCGCGTGCACGTGCGCATCGGCTCTGCACCGGGCGCTGCTCCCGGGGAACCCGGACGCTGTCGGCTGACCGTGCGCGACTCCGGCGTGGGCATGGCCCCCGCCGTTCGGGAGCGCATGTTCGACCCCTTCTTCAGCACCAAGGGCGCCAGCCACGGCCTGGGGCTGGCGGCGGTGATGGGGATCGTCAAGTCGCACCAGGGCGCGATCCAGGTGACCTCCCAGCCCGGCCAGGGAACCGAGGTCGAGCTGACCCTTCCTTCGGCGACGGGCTCACCCCCTCGTGCCGTGCCGGCCATCACGCCCAGCGAGCGCACCGACAGCCACCTCCGGGTCCTGATCATCGACGACGATGCCATCGTGCGCAGGGCCTTCTGCCGCATGTTCGCCACCCTTGGGTACCAGTCGGGCACCGCCTCGACCGGCGAGGAAGGCCTGGCAAAGCTCGAGGACAGCTTGGAGCTGGCCGACCTGGTGGTGTTGGACATGACGATGCCCGGGCTCACCGGCCTGGAGACCTTGGCCCGAATTCGCAGCCGGTGGACTTCGCTGCCGGTGCTGCTGGCGTCCGGCCACACCGACGACATGTTTCGCGAGGTGGTCGAGGGCGACCCCCTGCTGGAGTACTTGCGCAAGCCCTTCAGCGTGGCCGGACTGGAAGCCGCCTTGGAGCGGTTGTTCGGGCCCGAACGTGCGAGCGCCCCGCCTCCCGATGGGTCGGGAGACGGGGCGGCTGCGTCGTCGGGGCGCTCCGGCTAGAAGTACCAGCTCAGCCCGGCGCTGGTCTGGATCTGGTTGTCCAGGGTGTCCGGGTGACCCTCGACGAACTGGATGGCGCGGGCCTCGAAGTCCAGGGCCACGTTGTCGCCGATGGCGAACTCGATGCCCAGCCCGGCGTGGGCACCCCAGGCGCTGTCCTTGACGGACTGGCCCTGGCCACCGGTGCCGCGATCCTCGTCGTAGGTGGTGTCGAAGGTCAGGCCCAGGGTTCCGTAGGGGCTCACCCGGGTCCACGGGAACAGGAAGAACTGCACGCTGGGCTGCAGCGTGTGGCTGTAGCGCAGGGGAGCGTCCTGGTCGGTGGTGCTGCTGTAGGTGTAGGCGAGCTCCAGGCCGACGGGCTCGGCCAGCCGGTAGCGGCCGTAGACGCCCACGCCGGTGTCGCTGTAGGTGCTGTCGGCCACGCCCTCGTAGGCACCCAGGGTCGAGCCGAGCTTGGCGCCGGCGCTGAAGGTGTCGTAGCGGTCGACCTTGCGGTTGATGCTGGCCACCGAGCCGGTGCTGCTGCCGCCGCCGGCGACGACGTAGTGGGGGTGCACGAACCAACCCAGGGTCCAGCTGAGGCGAACGGGCACCGGGCGGTACCGGTGGGGACGCCAGTTGTGCTTGGCCTGGTGGGGCCGGTGGGCAGCGGCGGGGGCCCGGTCGCCGGGACGCACGTGGCCCTGGCCACCGTGAGCGTGCTGGCCATCGTGGCCCTGCTGGCCGTTGTGGCCCTGCTGACCGGCCGGCCGCTCGTGGCCGTTCTGGCCGTTCTGGCCGCCCTGGCCATTGCCGCCCTGGTTGCGCTCGCCGCGGGTCTCGTTGGCCTGCTGGGCGTTGGCCGGGGCACTGTTCGGGTTGTTCGCTGCGGGAACGCCCCGGGGGATGGGCCGGTGCTCCGGCGTGCTGTGAGGGGTGGCGCCGGGCTGGGGCCGCTCGGCGTGCACGTCGTGGGCATGGGGGTGGCCGTCGCGGTCCCGCTCGCCGCTGTCGGCCGGCCGGGACTGGCCGTTCCGGGACTGGCCGTCGGGGTTGCCGTTCTTGGGCTTGTCGGGCTTGGCCTTGTCGCCCTTGTCGCCCTTCTTGGTGGGCTTGTCCTTCTTGCTGCCCTTCTTGCTGCCCTTGGACGAGGACTTGCCGGACTTCTTGCCCTTGCCCTTCTTGGCGGCGGCGTCGGTCATGAGCTCCTCGACGCCGTCCGGCAGGAACACCGGCAGGAGCGACAGCTCGGCGGCGTCGGCGGCGGGGGAGGTGGTCAGGGCGAGGGAGACGATGAAGGAGCTGAGCACGGTGGCCTCCAGGAAGTTTGGGGTCAACGCGGGCTGTGACGGGGGGTCTCCGGACATCATTCACCGGAGAGCTGGCCTTTCTCGATCTTTTCTGGCGCGTCCTACTCCGCGCGCCCGAACCCCTGGCGGATCCGGGTCACCGTGCCGCTGCCCAGGGTGAACACGCCGGTCTCGCCGGGGACCCGGGCGTACCAGAGCGGCCTGGACCGCTCGCGGGCGATGCGGTCGCCGAGCTCCAGGACCTGCTGGCGGCCGTCGGCGCGGTCGATGGTCACGGTCATCGACGGGGGCTCGAGCCCGGCATCGGCGGGGCTCAGGTCGACCCGCTCCACAGCCCTCAAGTCGCCCAGGGTGTTCACCGAGAAGAACACCAGCTTCACGTCGGTGTAGACATTGGCGGGCTCGGTCACCTGCCAGGAGCCGCTCTCCAGGCGCACGATCCGGACCGGCACACCGCCGTCGATCAGCTTCAGGCCCGAGACCTGGTCCTGGCTGAAGTCCATGACCTGCAGGCTGGCGAAGTCCCCCCGGGACCGCGTGACGCCGCGCAGGTAGGTCTCGCTGATGCGGTAGACGTCGCGGGCGTCGTCCTGGCGCACGAACGCCGCACCGTCCAGGGTGCGGTTGCCGAACGTCAGCGTGGTGCTGCGGCCGTCGACGAAGCGCACGGTCACGGTCGCCGCGGGCTGGGCCCAGCCGCCTTCGAACTCCGGCGACAGGATCTCCCCCGCCCGGAACTTGGCCAGGGACCTGGCCGTGCTGTCGACGGTCTTCTGGTCCAGGTCGAACCCCGGTTCCCCCACCAGGGACCACGGCCCCAGCTCGACCGAGCCATCCATGCCGATCTCGCCGGACGGCTCTCGCACCAGGTCCACCGTCTCGTCCGGGGTGGTCAGGGTGATGCCGCTGATGCCCTCGACCGCTTCCTCGAGGATCATGCGGTCCACCCAGCCCTTGGCGGCCTTGTCCACCCGCCGGCGGCCGCCGACCTTGGCCCGGTAGATGCCCTCGTCGTCGGGCAGGCGCACGAAGCTCACGCCACCGGGCAGGTCGTACCCCACGTTGACGGAGAGCGCGGGCACGTCGCCGCCGGTGAAGAGCTCCACCAGGATGCGGTTGGACTGGTCCAGCCCGTAGGTGTCGCGGTCTCCGGAGTCGACCCGGGTGTCCATCACGACCGGGTCCAGGAACTGGTTCAGCAGCGAGCGGACCAGGATGCGGTCGGCGTCGGCGGCAAAGGGCTGGACCATCTTCCAGCCGGTGTCCACTTGGCCCTCCAGGGCGATGCGGTCCCGCACGCCCACCGTGAGCTCGACCCGGGTGACGCTGTCCTTGTCGATGCCGGGCAGCTCCGGGAGTGCCGTGCGAGCGTCGGCGCCGCCCTGGGGGAGCAGCAGCGCCAGCGCCATGCCCAGGGCCAGGGCCCACAGGGCGAGGGTCTTGCGGGTCAGGGTCATGTCGTGCGCCTTCGGGCCAGCCGCGCGACGCCGATCAGGACCAGCAGGCCCGCCGGGCCCAGCAGGTTGATGGCCTTGGCCACCTGGAGGGTCGACGGCTCCTGGGGCTCCAGGGCGGGGACCTGGACGGTCTTGGAGCGGATGGCCACCAGCGAGCCGTCCTCGACCATCCAGTCGACCAGGTTCTGCATGAAGGTCAGGTTGTTGGCCACGAAGTCCGCGCTGCCCGCCACCACCAGCCGGGTGGTGCCGGACTCCCGGATGCGGGCCTCGTCGTCGCCGGGCTGGGGCTCTGGGATGGCCTTGTCCGTGAAGTACGACGTGAAGCTGCCCCGGGCGCTCACCAGCATCGGGAACGCGCCCTGGGTCTCGGCCGGGTCGCGCATGCGGTAGGCCCCGGGGTCGATCCGCTGCACGTGGGGGATGCGTCCGGACTCGGCGGTCGAGCGGGCCAGGACCTGGACCTGGGCGCCGTGGGGGTTCGGCTCCAGCGGCGTGACCGACGACACAAAGGGGAACATCATCACGTCGAGATCCCGCACCACCAGCGAGTCCGACGACAGGTCCGTGGTCTTGGGGATCAGCGGGTAGTTGATGGGCTGCTGGATGATCTGGTTCCCCACCCGGACCGGCCAGCGCATCTGTCCGTTGGACTTGCGGTCGGCGATCAGGTCCCGGTCTACCTTGAATCCATAGTGGCCGAGCAGGGCCTCGAGCCCGTGGTAGATGGGCAGCGCCCGCCCGGTGCGGATGTCCGGCTTGAAGTTGGTCACGAAGACCGCCACCGGACCGCCACCCATCAGGTACTGGTCGACCAGGTACTGCTCGCGCAGGCTCAAGGGCTTCTGGGGGCCGATGATGAGGAGGGCGTCGAGCTCGTCGGGCATGCCGTCTGCGGCCAGGTCGAGCGCCACCAGGTCGTGGTTCTCGAGGATCCGGTTCCGCAGGGTCTCGACAGGCCCCCGGCCGGTCAGCAGGTCCGGTTCGTCGTGGCCGGTGACGTAGCCGACCTTCTTGCGCCCGTCCTGGTTCATCAGGGCCTTGATCGAGCGGGCCAGGTCGTACTCGATGGTCTGGACCTGGGTGACCGCGGGCATCACGTCCTGGCGGTCGCCGTAGATCAGGGCCACCCCCATGTAGACCTGCTTGAGCTCCTGGCGGTCGGCGGAGCGGTAGCGGTACTGGATGGGCTGGATGCCGTAGCGGGCGGCCTCTTCTTCCAGGTCCTTGACGCCGGTGGGGTCGGTCACCTGGACCTCGAGCCGCCCGTTGGACCAGGCCCGGAACTCGTTGAGCTTGTCGGTGAGGATCTGCTCGTGGTTGTTGTAGGGCGCCTCGAGCCCCTGGGTGAAGAAGACCTTGACCAGCAGGGGCTTGTCGAGCTGGCCGACCAGCATCCGGGCCTGAGCGCTCAGGGTGTGGACCCGGTCGTCGGTCAGGTCCAGGCGGCTGAAGTGCTTCAGGCCCAGCTGGTTCGCGAGCACGACGATGACCATCACGGCGATCAGCTGGAGCACCGAGTTCAGGCGCAGGTTGCGGCGCAGGCTCATCAGCTGAGCCTGCGCTGTTCGAGGGCGAACACGGCCAGGTGCAGCGCCCCGGCCACGACCGTGCCGTAGAACACCAGGTTCCGCGTGTCGATCACCCCGCGGGCCATGCTGTCGAAGTGGGTGTCGAAGCTCAGGTACTGGACCAGTGGCAGCAGCTCCGCCGGCACCGAGCCCAGGAAGAAGCCCATGGTGTAGGGCACCAGGCACAGGACCATGGCCAGCAGGAAGGCCACGATCTGGTTGCTCGTCCAGCTGCTCGTGGCGGTGCCGATGGCCGTGTAGGCGGCGGCCAGAAGACCCAGACCCAGGTAGCCCCCCAGCACCGGTCCCCAGTCCAGGGCGCCGAAGCGAGACAGGGTCAGCGGGTAGGTGAGGGTGCCGGCCAGAGCGACCCAGATCAGCGCGACCGCGGCCAGGTACTTGCCCAACACCGCCTGGGCCTCGGTCACCGGCATCGTGAGGAGGAGCTCCAGGGACCCGGTGCGTTTTTCCTCGGCGAAGAGCCGCATGGTCACGGCGGGCACCAGCAGCGCCAGGAACATCGCGGTCCAGAAGAAGACCGTGCGCATGGTCGCCATGCCCTGGACGAAGATGTCGTTCAGGAACAGGCAGAACACCCCCACCAGCGCCAGGAACACCGGGATGACGATGGTGGCCAGGGGCGAGTTGAAGTAGCCGGCGAATTCCCGGCGGAAGATCGCGAGCACGACGCGCATCTCCGGCGGGTAGCCGGCGGGGCTCGGCAGGTCCACCCGGCCCGTGGTACGCCAGGGAGATGGTGACCCTGCTCGCTCTGGTGATGCTCGGCTGCGACTCGACAGACTCGGCGAGCTGCAACGCGACCTTCGACGTGATCTTCCCCGACGGCTCCCAGGCGGCGATGGACGCCTGCGAGCAGATCGATGCCGTCGGGTCCTTCGAGTTCGATCCGGACGACCCCGCCGAGTTCCGGTCGACCACAGTGAAGCTCTCGGCCAGCGAAGAGGTGGACGCCGACTGCTGGATCCAGGTGGTCCTGAGCGGCGTCTGTGGCACGGGCCGCTACGAGATCGGGGTGGGCAGCGAGCTGAGCTGGGCCACCAATGACTGCAGCGGCATCCCCGACGAGTACGAAGCCAGCTTCGTCGCCAGCCAGGGCCACGTAGATCTGACCCTGGTCAGTGCCGGCGAGGAGCTGGGCACCCCGGCCGAGGACACGATCACCGCCTTCCTGGCCGGCGACGTCGACATCACGACCGACGACGGCACCGGGCTGGCCGGGACCTTCGATCTGGTCCAGGCCTTCACCTGGACCGACACCGAGGACCGGCTGTGCGCCGTCGAGACCGAGACCACACCCACGGACACCGGGCCGGTGGGGCCGGGCGAGCTGAGCGTGAGCAGCACGGCTCTGCACTACGGTACGGTCAACGTGGACACCGTGACGGTGGACAGCCTGCTCCTGGCCAACGTGGGGGTCGGGGACCTGTTCATCGAAGCGATCACGATCGACGACGGGGCCTGGAGCTGGCGGGGCAACTCGGTGCCCCGGGTGATCAACCCGGGCCAGTCGAGCACGGTCTATGTGGACTTCCTGCCTTCCGAGGCGGGGGAGTACAGCGGCACGCTGACGATCACGAGCGACGACGAGACCACGCCGGAATTCGAGGTGGCGTTGAGCGGCACCGGGACCTGAGAGGGTTTCCCGGTCGGCGGGCCTGGGGGGCCAGGCGGTGCGCCGTCAGCCGAGCGGCGGGCTGCGCCGATGTCATCGCCAGGACATCGGTCGCGGATCGAGGCTGG
>CAZFLE010000040.1:0-53784 GCA_964519895.1 uncultured Enterobacterales bacterium
GTCGCGGCCGTGTCCTGGAGCAGGGCGCCCAGGATCTCCAGGGACTGGCTGGCCGTCAGCGGCGAGATGCCGACCCGGCTCCAGCGGCTCTGGCCCTCGACCTGGGCGGCCATGCCGGCGTCGGCCCAGGGGCCCCAGGCGACACTCACGCCCGGCAGGCCGCGGGCCTGGCGCCAGCTGGCCAGCCCATCGAGCCAAGCATTGGCCGCCGCATAGGAGGCCTGGCCCGGCGAACCGAGCACGCCGGACGCGGAGCTGTAGAGCACGAAGTGGTCCAGTTCCAGGTGCTGGGTGATCTGGTGCAGGGTCCAGCCGCCGTTCACCTTGGGGTGCAAGACGCGGGCGACGCGGGCCGGGTCCTGATCGGCGATCAGGGCATCGTCGACGATGCCGGCGCAGTGGAACACGCCCTTGAGCGGGGCGGGTAGGTCCGAGTGCACCGCACTCATCGCACCTCGATCGGTCACGTCGGCAGCGGCCACCTGGACCGCGACACCCCGGGCCCGCAGGCCGGTCAGCACGGCGTGGGCCGCGGGTGAAGGCGCCGAGCGCCCGAGCAAGGTCAGGTGGTCCGCGCCCTGCTCCACCAGCCAGCTGGCGAGCTCGAGACCGAGCGCACCGAGACCGCCGGTCACCAGGTAGCTGACGCCGCCGGTGATCTCGCGATGGCGCGGGGCCGACGGCCAGTCGACCACGACCTTGCCCACGTGGCGGGCCCGGGCCATGTGCCGGAAGGCGCCGATGCTGTCGGCGACGGGGAAGGCCCGCAGAGGCAGCGGGCCCCAGGGGCCGTCGGCGCAGCGAGCCAGGCACTCGACCAGCAGCTCCTGGACCAGGGCCGGGGTCTCCTGGCTCATGGTGACAAGGTCGAAGTGGAAGTACTGCAGGTCGCGGCCCAGGGCGGCGACGCGCTCGGCGTCGTACACGTCGGCCTTGCCGATCTCGACGAAGCGACCACCGGTCCGCAGCAGCTTGAAGCTCTCGACGATGTGCTCGACGCCCAGGGAGTTGAGCACCACGTCGATGCCCTCTCCACCAGTGTTCGCCCGGATCTCGTCGGCGAAGGCCAGGTCCCGGGAGTGGTAGACGTGCTCCACACCCAGCTCTGTGAGCACCCGACGCTTGGCAGGCGTGCCCGCGGTCGCGTGGATCTCGGCGCCCGCGGCCTGGGCCAGCATGACCGCGGCCATGCCGACACCGCCGGACGCGGCGTGGATCAGCACCCGCTCACCGGCCTGGAGCTTGGCCAGGCTCTCCAGCCCGTACAGCGCCGTCACGAAGGCGGCGGGCACCGTGGCGCCCTGGGCGAAGTCCAGGGTCGGCGGCAGCTGGGCGGTGAAGCGCACGTCGGCGATCACGTGGCTGCGGAAGCAGCCCTGGGTCGAGAGCATCGTGACGACCCGGTCTCCGACAGCGAAGTCGCTGACGCCGGGACCGACCGCGGTGACCCGTCCGGTGCACTCGCCGCCGAGCGGCCCCGGATCCCCAGGGTAGGCGCCCAGGGCTCCGAGCACGTCGCGGAAGTTCAGGCCCACGCTGCGGACCTGGAGCTCGAGCTCGCCGGCGGCCGGGGCCTGGCGGTTCGCGGGCACCAGGGCCAGGCTCTCCAGGGAGCCGCGGGCGCCCAGGTTCAGGCGCTGGCTGGCCACCGAGGTGGCCGTGCGGTGCTCGACCAGACGGGCCACGGAGCGACCGGACTGGCGCAGCCTGACCTGGTCCGCCGGGGAGTCCGCCAGGACCTCGTCGACCAGGGCCGCCACGGCTGTGTCGGGCAGGCGGGGGTCCAGGTCCACGCTGGTGCAGCGCAGGGCCGCGGTCTCCATCGAGACCGCCCGCTGCAGGCCGTTCAGCGCCGTGCCGGCGAGCACGCTGGCCGGCCCGGCCGGGTCCACGGCGCCCCGGGTGATGAAGTAGAGACGGCCCTTGGACAGGGCGCGCACGGCGTCGAGCGCCCCGTTCACCGCGTCCGGCGCAGTCGCGCCCAGGCCCCGCAGGTCCAGCGCCGCCACGCGGCCGCTCGCTGCAGCGAGCTCTTCGAGGCTCGCGGATCGTGCGGCCAGGCCGCCCGAAGTCAGGGCGGCGATGAGCGCCTCACCGGTCGCGCCGCCCCCGAGCACCAGCGCCTCGCTGAAGCCACGGCCGGTCTCCTCCTCGTCCTCGAGCAGCTCGGAGAACCAGCGGGTGGTGTAGACGTCGTCGGGGCTCAGGCGTCCGCCACCGAGCACCGCTCGCGGAATCCGAGCGATCTGCAGGCCCTGGATGCGGGCACACAGGGAGCCGTCGGCGTAGCGCAGGTCGATGTCGGCCATCGTCTCGTCGCGCACGACCGCGTGGGCCCAGAGCTCGTCGGCGAAGGCACCGACCAGGTGGAAGCGCTCCACCCCGACCGGCACGAAAAGCGCCGAGCCGTCGAGCAGCTCGTTGACCTTGTCCTGGGGCAGGGCCCGGGTCAGGACCTGGAAGCAGGAGTCGATGAGCCCCGGGTGCAGGGGCGCATCGTCCAGGCCGATGTCGTCGGCGGGGACGCGCATGCGCACGAGGGCCTCGCCGTCCTGGCGCCAGGTGTCGGACATCCAGCGGAACGCGGCGCCCAGTGTGTAGCCCACGTCGTGGAAGCCCTGGTAGAAGCTGTCGCTGCTGCCGGAGCTCTCGAGCCGCTCGCGCAGGGCGTCGAGAGACTCGCTGGGTGCCGCCAGCTCGTCGGTCGCGTCGAAGACCCTGCCGGTGGCGTGCACCACCGGGTGGCCGCTCTCCAGCAGGCTGGCGATCTTCAGATCCGCGTCGCCCTGTTCGCTGCCCAGGACGATCTGCACCCGACGGCGCTCGTCGTCGCCCAGCACCAGGGCCCGGGGGAACGCCAGGTCGCCGACGGTGACGCGGGTGGTGCCGCGGCTGGCTTGGACCGCCGCCAGAGACAGGGCCACGTGGGCCGCGCCCGGCGTCACGACCCGACCGAATAGACGGTGGTGGTCCAGCCACACCGGGCTCGCCGGCTCGTGGTGGGCCTGGAACACGACCTGGTCGAGCAGAGGCAGGACCAGGCGCTCGCCCAGGAGTGCCGTTCCGGGGGCGGCGACCGGGGCCGCGGCGACCGGGGCCTTGGCCACCACGTCCAGCCAGTGACGCTTGGACTGGAGCGGTGTGTTCGGCATGCCGATCCGAGCGGCGCCCGTGTTCGCGAACAGGGGGGCCCAGTCGATGTCGACGCCGGACTCGAACAGACGGACCGCTTCCGTGACCCCTGTGTTCGGGTCGTCCGGCCAGGTGAACGTGGTCTCGGCGTCACTCCGGATGGGGGCCACGTCGGTCTCTGCCAGGGCCTGCAGGCCCGCGACCAGCGCCGCTGTGTCGGCGCCCGTGACCGTCGCGCGACAGGCCAGCTGCGCCCGACCCACCGCCATGGAGTACGCCACGTCGGCGGGGCTCAGTTCCAGGTGACAGCCCACGCGCTCGGCCAGATCCGCCGCCAGCTGCTTGAGGGCGTCCGGGTTCTGGGCGCTCAGGGGCAGGGTCCAGCTGGCGCGTTCGGTGCGGTCCTCGGAAGCGGCGCCCGGCGCCTGGCCCAGCACCACGTGGGCGTTGGTGCCGCTGAGGCCGAACGCGCTGACGCCGGCGATGCGCTCGTCGCGGCCCTCGGGCCACGGGGTGGTCTCCGTGGGCACCAGCAGGGGGATCGACGCGTCGATGTGCGGGTTCAGGGACTCGAAGTGCAGGTTGGGGGGAATCGCACCCCGCTCCACACACATGACGGCCTTGATGAGCCCCGCCATGCCGGCGGCGGCCTCGAGGTGGCCGATGTTGCTCTTGAGCGTGCCGACGACCAAGGGCTCAGTCGGCTGGAGCACCGCGTTCAGGGCCCCGATCTCGATCGGGTCGCCCAGCCCGGTGCCGGTGCCGTGGGCCTCGATGTAGCCGACGCTCGCCGGGTCTACGCCGGCCGCGTCCAGGGCTCGCTGCAGGACCTCCTGCTGGGCCGGTCCGTTCGGCACGGTGATGCCGCTGCTGCGGCCATCGTGATTGACCGCCGTGCCGCGGATGACGGCGTGGATGTGGTCGCCATCGCGCTCGGCGTCGCTGAGCCGCTTGAGCACGACCACGCCGCAGCCTTCGCCGCGCACGTAGCCGTCGGCCCGGCTGTCGAAGGCCTTGCACTTGCCGTCGGCCGCGAGGGCACGCGCCCGGGACAGGTAGACGCTGACCTCGGGGTCCAGGATGACGTTTACGCCGCCCGCCAGGGCGATGCCGCACTCGCCGGCCCTGAGCGACTGGACCGCCAGGTGGGTCGCGACCAGCGACGAGCTGCACGCGGTGTCCAGGGCCATCGCCGGGCCCTGCAGGCCCAGGTGGAAGGCCAGTCGGCCGGCGGCAAAGGCCATGGCGT
This sequence comes from uncultured Enterobacterales bacterium, assembly GCA_964519895.1. Lineage (GTDB taxonomy): Bacteria > Myxococcota_A > UBA796 > UBA796 > CAJQPC01 > CAYFPX01. The sequence continues at coordinate 4,382 of CAZFLE010000040.1, forward strand.
TGCCGGTGCCGGTCCAGGCGTCGACCTCGTCGGGGCCTCGGGCGCCGGCGACCTTTTGCAGGTAGTCCCCGCTGCCGATGCCGATGAACACGCCGCCGCTGCGGGTGCTGCCGCCCTGGGCGCGAGACGGCGCCGCGCCTGCGTTCTCCAGGGCCTGCCAGGCCGTCTCCAGCAGCAGCCTGTGCTGGGGATCCATCCGCGCGGCTTCACGCGGGATGATGCCGAAGAAGCTGGCCGCGAACTCGTCGACGCCGTCGATGAAGCCGCCGCGGCGGGCGTACATCTTGCCGGCGGCGTCCGGCGCCGGGTCGTACCAGGCGTCGATGTCCCAGCGGTCGGCGGGGACTTGGTCCACGGCGTCGCGGCCGCTGGTGAGCAGCTGCCACAACAGGCCTGGCGTGCTGGCGCCGCCGGGGTAGCGGCAGGCCATGCCGACCACCGCGACGGGCTCGTCGGTGGCGATGGCGACCGCGGAGGCTGCGGCCTGGGCCCGGGCGTCGCCCAGATCCAGGTCCTCGAGCAGCCAGTCCACCAGCCGGGCGATGTCCGGGCGGTCGATCAGCAGGGTCGCCGGCAGGGAGCGGCCGAGCCGGCCCTCCAGGTGGCCCTTCATCTCCACGACCATGATCGAGTCCAGGCCGATGTCGAAGAAGCCCTTGTCCAGCGGCACGAAGTGGTCGCTGTCGAGCTCGGCGACCCGGCGGACCTCGCCGCGGATGGCGTCGATGAGCACCGCGCGGCGCTCGGCCGAAGGGGTGGCCGCCAGCAGGGTGGTGAGCTCGGCGTCGCCGACGGACACGCCGTTGTCCGGCACCCCCAGCTTGGAGAACAGCGGCGCCGGCTTGCGCACCTCGAGCACCGGGCGCAGCCGCTCCCAGTCCACGTCGGCCACCGCGTAGTGGCCGTTGTGGCCCAGCAAGGCCCCCATGCGACCCAGGGCCGAGTCGGGCTTGAGCGCGTAGAGACCGAGTCGGGCCAGGTCCTTCTGTTCGTCCGCCGTGGCCATGCCGCCGTCGGCCCAGACGCCCCAGCCCAGGGACAGGGCCGGTCGCCCAGCGGCGGTGCGAGCGTGGGCGATGCCGTCCTCGAACGCGTTGGCCGTGGCGTAGGCGGTCAGGCCCCGGCCGCCCCACAGGGCAGACACCGAGCTGAACAGCACGAAGAAGTCCAGGTCCATGTCGCGGGTGAGGGCGTCGAGCACCCGGGAGCCGGCGACCTTGGCCTGGAGCTGGCCCTGGAGGGAGTCGTCGCTGAGCTCGTCGAGCCCGATGCGCTCGACCACGCCCGCGGCGTGCACCACGCCCTTAAGGTCCTCGAGCTGGACGAACACGGCCTGCATGGCGATGGGGTCGCCCACGTCGGCGGCAAAGACCTGGACCTCGGCCCCGGCGCTCTGCAGGCGCTCGACGGACTCGGGCCGGCCGCCCCGACGACTCGTCAGCGCCAGCTTGCGGGCGCCCTGGGCGAACAGCCACTCGGCCACGCGCATGCCCAGACCGCCCAGGCCGCCGGTCACCAGGTAGGTGCCTCCGGGGTCGATCTGGATGTGCGAGATGGAGAGCTCGGTCTCCTCGAGGCGAGCCACGTGGCGGGCGCCGCCGCGCCAGGCGGCCTGTTCGCCTTCGGGCACGGCCAGCTCGGCCAGGATGGCGGCGATTTCGTTGCCGCCGCCCAGGTCGACCAGCCCGCCCCAGCGGTCGGGCCGCTCCTGGGCGAAGCCGCGGCCCAGGCCCCACAGGGCGGCCTGGGTCGGGTCGACGGTGTCGGTGTCGTTGACCTGGCAGGCGCCGCGGGTGACCACGTAGATCGGGGTCTCGGGCCGGGCCAGGAGCCCCTGCACGGTCTGCATCGCGTCGGAGATGACCGCCTCGGGCTCCCCGCCGTCCAGGCCGCGCATGTAGATCACGCCCCGACAGTCCAGCCCCGGCTCGCTCACGATGGAGCCGCCGTGGGCCCGCAAGCCGGCGCTGACCAGGTTGCCCAGCCCCGCCCGGTCCGGGATGACGACCCACTCGCCGCCCAGCTCACCGGTGGGGGCCGCGACCTCGTCCCAGTTGATCTCCAGCACCCGGGTGCCGCTGGCCGCTTGGGGCGCGTGGTCGACCCAGTGGCGGGTGCGGGTCCAGGGGGTGGTGGGCAGGTCCAACCGGCGCCGGTCCCGGTCGCCCTCGAAGCCGTCCCAGTCCAAGGACAGCCCGGCGACCAGGCCGCTGGCCACCGAGCCGAGCAGGATCGTGTGGTCGCTGCGGCCCTTGCGCAGGCTGGAGAGCCAGGTCGCGCCGGACTCGGGCAGGGTCTTGCGGCCCATGCCGAGCAGGATGGGGTTCGGCCCGATCTCGGTGTAGAGCTGAGTGCCGAGCCCGTCGAGGGTCTTCAGCACGTCGGTGAACCGGATGGCGCCGCGGATGTGGTCGCGCCAGTACATCGGGTCGCCGACCCGCTCGGCGGTGAGCACGTCGCCCGAGTGGTCACTCACGAAGGTGAGCTGGGGCGCCTTCCAGGTGAGCTTGGACGCGACCTGGGCGAAGTCGTTGAGGATCGGGTCCATCAGCGCCGAGTGGAAGGCGTGGCTGACGGCCAGTGCGACCGTGCGCACGCCGGCAGCGTCGAGGGCCTGGGCGACCGCGTCGACCTGGGTCTTCATGCCGGAGATCACGGTCTCGTTCGGCCCGTTCAGGGCGGCGATGCCCACCGTCGCGGGACGGCCAGCGAGGATCTCCAGGATCTGGGCCTCGGTCGCCCGGGTGGCGAGCATGGCGCCGCCCTCGGGCAGGGAGCCCATGAGCTGGCCCCGGGCGGCGATGAGCCTGCAGCCGTCCTCCAGCGACAAGCAGCCTGCGACCACCGCCGCGGCGATGGCACCGACGCTGTGACCGGCGACGGCGTCGGGCACGACGCCCCAGGAGCGCCACAGCGAGCTCAGGGCGATCTGGATGCTGAAGATGGCGGGCTGGGTGATGGCGGTGTGGTTCAGCTGCGCGGCCTGCTCGTCGGTCGGCTCGTCGCCGTAGAGCAGGCCGACCAGGGACAGGCCCAGGGGCTCCTGCAGCAGGGCGTCGCACTGGTCCAGCGCGGCCTTGAAGACCGGCTCGGCGTCGTAGAGACCGCGGCCCATGCCCAGGTACTGGCTGCCCTGGCCGGTGAAGAGCCAAGCGCTCGGGGGCGCGGCCGCTGGGGCCTGGCCCAAGGTGAGCTTGCGGTTGGACGGCGACACGTCGCGCAGCAGCGCGGCCAGCGCGGCCGGGTCGCTGCCGGTGGCCACCAGCCGGTGGGGCTGGGCGGTGCGGCCGGTGTTCAGGGTGTAGCAGAGGTCCGGCAGATCGGCCGCGTCCAGCGCCTGGAGCGTGTCGGCGAGCTGGGCCGCGCTCCGGGCCAGGGCGTCGGGGCTGCGGGCGGACAGGCTCAGGACCGACTGGCCGCGACGGGGCGCTTCGCCGGCGCTGGGCTGCTCACCGCCGGACGCCAACACCACGTGGGCGTTGGTGCCGCCGAAGCCGAAGCTGCTCACGCCCGCCAGGCTGCCGGACGGGTACGGCACGGGCTCGGTGGGGATCTGCAGGGGCCCCAGGTTCATGCCCGGGTTCGGGGTCTCGTAGTGCAGGTGGGGCGGGATGAGCCCGTGCTGCAGGGAGAGCACGACCTTGATCACCCCGGCCAGGCCGCTCGCGGCCTCGAGGTGGCCGATGTTGGTCTTGACCGAGCCCAGGTAGACGGTGTCGCTGCGGTCGGCGAGCACCCGGCTCAGGGCGTTGACCTCGATGGGGTCGCCCAGAGAGGTGCCGGTGCCGTGGGCCTCGACGTAGCCCACGTCGGCGGGGGTCGCGCCAGCGGCCCGGAGAGCGGCCAGGATGACCTTTTGCTGGGCGGTGCCGCTGGGGGCGGTCAGGCCGTTGGAGCGACCGTCCTGGTTCACGGCGGTGCCGCGGATGACGGCCTGGACCCGGTCGCCGCGCTGGGCGGCGGTGGAGACCCGCTCGAGCACGAGCACCCCGCAGCCCTCGCCGCGCACGTAGCCGTCGGCCCGCTCGTCGAAGGTCTTGCAGCGCCCATCCGCAGCCAGCATGCCGGCCTGGGTGAAGGCCACGTTGCCGTGAGGGGACACCAGCGCGTTCACGCCGGCCACGATGGCGGTCGTGATCTCGCCCCGGCGCAGGGCGTTGACCGCCTGGTGCAGGGCCACCAGCGAGCTGCTGCAGGCGGTGTCGATGGACAGCGACGGCCCCCGCAGGTCCAGCAGGTAGCTCAGCCGGTTGGCGGCGATGCTGTGGGCGTTGCCGGTGCCGCTGTAGGCGTTCACGTCGTCGGGGTCGCTGATGCTCAGGAAGCCGTAGTCGGTGCTCGAGATGCCGACGTAGACGCCGGTGTCCGAGCCGGCGAGCCGGGCCGGCGAGATGCCCCCGGACTCCAGGGCCTCGATGACCACCTCGAGCAGCACGCGCTGCTGGGGGTCCATGCCCTTGGCCTCGCGCGGGGAGATGCCGAAGTACTCGGGATCGAACTTGTCGATGTCGTCGATGTAGCCGCCCTGGCCGCTGTTCCAGCGGTCCGCCGGGGCCTCGGAGATGGCGTCGACGCCGTTGGACAGCAAGTTCCAGAACGCCTGAGGGTTCGGAGCGCCAGGGTAGCGACAGCCCACCCCCACGACGGCGACGGCCTCTTCACTGGCGACCAGCTCGTCCTCTTCTGCCGCCTCGCCGCTGTCCGCGCCAAAATGCTCGGCGACGGCTTGGATGCTCGGGTGGTCCCAGATCGCGCTGACCGGCACCTCCTGGCCGAGCCAGGTCTGCAGGTCGCCCATCAGCTCCACCGCCTGGACCGAGTCCAGCCCGTGGCGGGTGAAGGGTGCGACCGGATCCAGGTCCCGGGCAGCGACGCCCAGGCTGGCGGCGAGCTTGGCGGTCAGCCAAGCCCGGATCTCGCGCACGGTCTGGCCCTTGCCGGTCTCGACCTGGGCCTGGGCCTGGAGCTCCTGGACCCACTGGTGCACGACCCGGCCGGAGCCGTCCAGGAACTCCAGCTTGGCGCCGTGGCGCTGGATCTTGCCGCTGGTGGTCTTGGGGATGGTCCGGTGCTTGAGCAGGCTGATGGCGTAGGGCTGGATGCCGTGCAGCTCGGCGATGGTGCCGCGCACGTGGGCCAGCAGCTGTTCCGCGGACTCGATGCCATCGGCGGGCAGCCTGCGCAGGTCGACCTCGGCCGAGACGACCAGGCGCTCCTGGCCCTGGATGGTCAGCGTGTACGCCGCCGAGCAGCCCGGGCGCATGGCCACGTGGCAGGACTCGACGTTGTGCTCGATGTCCTGGGGGTAGTGGTTCCGACCGCGGATGATGATCAGGTCCTTCATCCGGCCGGTGATGTACAAGTGGTCGTCGTCGTCGGTGAAGCCCAGGTCGCCGGTGCGCAGCCAGGGCTCGTCCCCCTGGCCCAACATGTGAGCGCCAAAGGTCTTCTTGGTCTCCTCGGGGCGCTGCCAGTAGCCGCGACTGTTCGAGGGACCGCGCAGCCAGATCTCGCCGACCCGGAAGTGCGGGAGCTTCTCGTGGGTGTCGGGATCGGCGATGGCGATGGTCTGGCCGGGGGCGGCCGAGCCGCAGCTCACCAGGTTGTTGAGCTCGGGGTGGTCGTCCCCCACCCGCTCGACCTCGCCGAGCTGGAGCTTCTTGTCGTCGACGCCGACCACACGCACGACCTCGGCGTGGTGCTTGGCGCTGATGAAGAGGGTGGCCTCGGCCATGCCGTAGCTGGGCGTGTAGGTCGTGGCCTTGAAGCCCACCGGCGAGAAGGTCTCGATGAAGCGATCCGCCACGTCGGCCCGGACCGGCTCCGCGCCGTTGACCGCACAGTGCCAGGGCGACAGGTCCAGGGTCGCGACCTCGGCCGGGTCCATCTTGCGAGCGACCAGGTCGTAGCTGAAGTTCGGGCCCGCGGTGACCGTGGCCTTGTAGTGGCTCATGGCCAGCAGCCAGCGGCCGGGCTTCTGGAGGAAGCTCAGCGGCGACATGAGCGTCATGCCGAAGCCGTTCCAGACCGGGTTCAGGCAGCCACCGATGAGCCCCATGTCGTGGTACTGCGGCAGCCAGCTGACGATGTGGTCGCGCTCGGTGATGTTGTAGCCACTGGTGCTGCACATCGAGTTGTAGAGCACGTTGGCGTGGGACAGCATCACGCCCTTGGGCCGCCCGGTGGAGCCCGAGGTGTACTGGAAGAACGCGATGGTTTCGCCGTCGATGTCCGGGCGCTTCCAGTCCGCCGCTCGGTCCACGGAGATGGCGTCGGTGGCGATCCAGTCCAGCTCGGCGAGCTCGGGCGCTTCAGGGGCCAGGGCCTCGGCGAAGCCAGCGACCAGCTCGGTGGTGAGCACGAACTTGGGCTGGGCGTCGGCCACGATGGCCCGCAGGCGCGGCAGGGTGCGCTGGAGTCGGGTCGGGTCTGGCGGGTAGGCCGGCACCGCGATGACGCCGGAGAACAGGCTGGCGAAGAAGCCCTCGACAAAATCGATGCCGGCTGGGTAGAGCAGCAAGGCGCGATCGCCGACCTGGCCCTTTTCCTCGAGCACCGCCGCGATGGCCTTGGCCCGGTTCAGGAACTCCAGGTAGGTCCGCTCTTCGATCGGACCGTCCACGTCGCCGGTGTGGAGGAAGCGGTAGAGCAGGCGATCCGGATGCAGCTCGGCACGAGTGCTGAGGAGCTCGATCCAGTCCTTGGAGTTCTTGGGCATCGGGAGGTCCCGGTGTCGGAGGGTTCGGGTACCGCTAGCCGCGGCGTCGCCCGCGCCGCTTGGGGCGGCTCTGGGCGTGGTGCGCAGCCACGAAGTGACCCCACTTGAGCGGCGAACCGTCGAGGGGGTCGAGCTGGAAGAGCTCGCTGTTGGTGCGCACCTGGAGTTGGTTGCCGACCTCGACCGAGACGGCCTTGATCTGCTTGAAGGTCTGGCGCCAGGCGCTGTCGCCGGAGCCGATGGAGACGCCCTCGGCGGTCAGGGTGCCGGGGCCTTCGGTGATGGGCTCGAGCACGTCGTCGACCATGCGCGAGACCCGGACGGTGTCGCCGTCCAGGGCGATGCCCTCGGCCACGAAGCGGTCGGGGTCCAGGGTCGGCAGCTCGCCGAAGCGGGCGACCACGAGGTCGTGGGCAGCGCCGACCGTCAGGGGCACCGCGTCGCCGCCACAGGGGTGGAGCTTCTGGGCGACATCGATGCGCCAGGCTGCGCCGCAGGCCCCGCAGAGCACCTTGTTGTCGCTCTTGGGGTGGATGCCCAGGCCGTCCACGGCGAAGCACTGGGGGCACGCCCACAGAAAGGCCGGCAGGCCCAGGGCCATGCGGATGCCGATGGCCACGCCCTTGATCTGGACGTCCTCGGGGCGGACCTCGATGCGCCTGCGAACCTCGGCCTCGATCTGCTGGGTGGTCCAGTCGTCGGGCACGGTCCACGGCTCCGACAGCTCGAGCTGGATCGGGACCCACCGAGGGTAGACGGCCCAGCGGGGCTGGAGCAGCCAAGCGGTCAGGTTTCGGGCGAAGACCACGGGGCCTTCGCTCTTCTTGATGAGCCAACCCAGCCCGGGCTGCAGGTCCTGGGTGCGGCCGTTCCAGGACCGGTTGCCCTCGGGGAACATGCCCACGACCCGCCCGGCGCCGTTGTGCATCAGCATCTTGGACACGGCTTCCTTGTCCCGGGCGTACTTGGCCTTGGGAAATGTGCCCATGCGGCGCATGATGTAGCCCAGCCTGGGCTTGCGGAAGAGGGCCTCGGACGCCATGAAGTGCACCGGCCGCTTCAGGGCAACCAGCATGCAGAGCGGGTCCGCGGCGGCGGTGTGATTGCCCAACAGGACCACCGACCCGACGCGCGGGAAGTGCTCTCGGCCCCGCACACGGAGCCGGAACACGAGGGTCTTCCAGAACCAGCCCACGAAGTGGACCAGCCGCCAGAACCCGTGATCGACGGGTTCGACAGGAAGCTGCTCGGGTGTCGTCTCGCTCAACGGCCAGTCCTGGGGACCGCGACTTCTATTCCGTGAGGGCCGCTGGCGCCTCGATCCGGGCTGTTGTGAGCTTGTGAACCTACGGGATCGTAGGTTCTCCAGCATCGGTGACCGCTCGGTCAGGCTCGAATGGGGCCGGTGCACGTGGGGCCAAGTCCAAGCATGGATCGGGCCAAGCCGGCGGCCGCGGCTTACCGCCGTCGCAGGCGCTGCAAGGGTCTACGGACCAAGACACCCAGACGCCGATCGGCGACGCCGTCTACCCCGTCGAGCTGGCGTAGAGCTCATCGAGCTCTGTGAGGTCCGGCACCAGGGTGGGATCGACCTCGACCTGGACCGACACCAGGACCGGCTCCGGGGCGATCAGGCCCAGGCGCTCTTCGTACAGGGCCGCGACCCGAGCGACCTCGGGCTCGTCCAGCACATCGGCCAGGGTCTCCCGGAATTGGGTCAGGAAGACCAGGGCGACCTGGCGCCGCTGCTGGGCCCTGCCCTGCCGGTAGGCCGGTAGGCCGACGGTCAGCTGGTGACGGATGCCCCCGGTGTTGCGGATGAACCAGCGGGCGTGATCCCGGTGCTTCGGGTTGCCCTGCTGGCCCTGGCACCACCGGCGGCGCCGCGCGAGCGCGTCGTCGAGCTCGCCGACGCTGAAGTGCTCGGGCAGCTCCAGGTACTCCAGCAGATCGCGAGCGCCGGTCTGGAGAAGGAAGCTGGTCAGCTCGTCTTGGTTCATGGATCACCGGCGGGCGCATCCCCCCCGGAGCTCCCGAACACTCTACGGCAGCGTTGGGAGAATTTTGATCTCTTTCTGGCCTTCAGCCCGCGAGCCGGAGTGCCAATTTGCCGTCATCGGCTTCGTAGACCTCGACCTTGCCTTGCGCGACCAGGGCATCGAGGATCGTCGGCCGCATCCAGTGAGGGAGATCCTGCTGGGTCATCCACCGGTGGAGGAACAGCGCCAAGCCCACGTAGCCGGCCTGGAAGTGGCGCTGTGCCCGCTCCAGCTCGGACAGGAAGGCGGCGTGCATGCCGGGGTCCGAGGCGGGATCGCCGACCTCTTCGGTCTCGGACTCGTCGGTGGAGGGGGGGTCGACGATGGGTTCCGGGGCGTCCTGGACCACCTCCAGGGTGACTTCGGGCTTGGGCAAGGGCGTGGCAAAGGCCTCCAGGCCCGTCAACAGGTCCACGTGGCCCCAGGCCTCGGCCCGCAGGCGCTGGGAGAGACCGTAGCCTCCCCAGGTACAGACCAGGGCCCGCTTGCCCAGCTCGCGGACCGCCTGGATGCCCGGGAGGTGATCCGCGTCGCCGGTGACCAGGATCATCACGTCGAAGGCGTCATGAGCCGCCAGGCGGATCATGTCGGCCACCATCGTGGTGTCCACGCCCTTCTCCTGGCTGTAGGTGTGCTCGGCGCTGCAGGCGCTACAGCGGGTCGTGCGCGAGACCCTGGGAAAGCGCTTCACGAAGAAGCCGGGCACGTGCTCGAGCATGGTCAGGAAGCCCGAGAGCCGGGCCGTGCTCTCGGTCGCCGCCGGATCGTCGTCGACGCCGGTGTAGTACCAGGCGCCCGTCAGCACGGTGCCGCCGGCCTGGGCCGTGAGCCAGCGCGACAGCGCCTCGAAGTCCACGCGGGTGCCCGCGGCGGTGAGCCGCCAGCCTGCGTAGAAGTTGTTGCCGTCGAACCAGATGGCGACGCGCATCGCATCCTCCGGGGCCCGGTTCCCCACCCAGCCCAACCCATCTGTGTGCCGAGTTCATTCCCCCTTGAGATCGGCGCGGTAGCCCACGCTGAGCATCGGGTTCGGCCCTACCCGCCCCAGGGGCCAGGGCATGTAGTGGAGCCCGGCGCTGACCACGATGCCCGACGGACGCCCCCAGCTGACGCCGGTCCACGTCTCGATCCAGAGCTGCCGTGGCATCTCGGAGCGGATGCCGGAGCGGGCCCAGGTGACCGAGTAGCTCAGCCTGGCGGCGCCGCTGAAGGCCACGCGATCCCACGGCCGCCAGTGGGTCCGCGCCCCCACGGAGGGGGCCACGCTGGTGTAGGCATAGTCGGTGGTGACCGTCTGCTGGTAGGGCCGGCCGTGCTCGTCGTAGAGCACGTTGCCGCTGGCGTCCACGGCCGTCACCGTCTCGCTGTAGGACCCCGACGCCAGGCTGCCGTTCAAGCCGGTCGTGAAGCCCAGGGACCAGCGCTCGCGCACCAGGGCCTGGTAGCCGACCTGGAGCCCGCCGGTGGGCCCCTGGAGGTGGCTGCTGCCAGTGAGGCGCAGGTCGACCCGATCCGTCAGGCCCCAGCCCCCCTGGGCCATCAGGGTGCCGCCATAGAAGTTCGGCACCCACCCCACCCCGTCGGCGCCCAGCAGGGTCAGGCTCGTGGCGCCCAGGCCCACTTCGGCCGTGCGGGCCGGCAGGGGCTCGACGGTGTGGGCGATGGGGGACGGCGGCGGGTAGGCGATGACGATCGGCCCGCAGCCCAGACCCAGCGCGGCACAGGCGGCCAGGACGCAGGTCGGGCGGGGCGGGAACACTGTCCCCCTCTTCGCCTCGAAGGGGCCCCGAGTTGAGGATCAGAGGCGGGCGACCTGGACCCGGGCGTCGTTGTAGCAGGCGCCTTCGCCGTGGTCGGACAGGGTGCTCGGGCACAGGGCGTTGGGGCCGTTGCCGTCCAGGGTGTGGCGGGCCCACAGGCCCTTGGGCAGGCACACCGTGCCGGGCCGGAGCGCGTCGGTGATCCGGACGGGGACCTGGACCTCGCCCAGGTCGTTGAAGCAGCGGACAGGGTCCCCGTCGACCAGGCCGCGGGACTGGGCGTCTTGGGGGTGGATCTGCAGCGCTTCGATGCCGTGGACCAGCTGGCCGAAGGTGGACGTGATCTGGCTGGCCTTGGCCGGGCTGATGAGCGAGAGGGGGTGGGCGTCGCTGCGGGGATCGGGTGCGTAGCGGTACCAGGAGGGCGCGGGGACCAGCTGGACCCTGTGGTCAGGTGTGCTGGGCCAGCGGTGCACGAAGGCCATGCCCACGTCGGGCTCCCACAGCTGGCCGTCCGGTGCAGCCAGGGCCTGGCGGATGGCGGCGGCCAGGTCCTGCTCGGTGGTCAGGTCGCCGGACCTGGACAGCCCCAGCCGCTCGACCAGGGCCTGGAAGACCCACCCATTGGGCCGGGACTCGCCGACCGGTGCCACCGCGGCCGGGCGATCGTGCAGCACCACGTTGCCGTAGCCCCGGTGGACCTCGTGGTGTTCCAGGAAGGTGGTCGCCGGCAAGACCACGTCGGCCCACTGGGCCGAGTCGGTCATGACCTGCTCCGACACCACTGTGAACAGGTCCTCGCGGGCGAGGCCTCGGCGGACCGCCTGCTGCTCGGGCAGGGTCGACAGCGGGTTGCAGTTGTAGACGAAGAGCGCTCGGATCCTGTCGTCGGCGACCAGCGCGGGCCCGATGCCGGTCAGGGCGATCCGTCGGGTCGCCGGTTGTTCGACCCCCATCAGCGCCGCGACGTCCAGCTTCCAGTGCCCGCTGTTGGACATCGCGTACCCGCCGCCGGGCACGCCGAACTTGCCGGCCAAGGCTGGCAGGGCCAGGATCGCCGCCGTGGCGCTGGCACCGTTGCGGTTCCGCTCGCTGCCCCAGCCGCAGCGGATGGCGGCGGGCGAGGCGTCGGCGTAGCCCTGGGCCAGCGCCTCCAGCTGGACGGCGGGCACACCGCACTCGGCGGCGGCCGCGGCGAGGGTCCATGGCTCGCACAGGGCCCGGAAGGCCTCGACGCCGGCGCAGTGCTGGGCCAGGAAGGCTGTGTCGGCCCGATCGTGGGCAAAGAGCCACCGGTGGAGCGCCAGGGCCAGCGGCAGGTCGGTGCCGGGGCGGGGGGCCAGGTGCAGATCGGCCTGAGCGGCCAGTGCGGTCCGTCGGGGATCGATCACCACCAGCGTCGCGCCAGCGCGGCGAGCGGCCTTGAGCGGCGGCAGCAGGTGGATGCCCGTGGCGTGGGGGTTGCAGCCCCAGACCACCACGAACCGACTGTGGGCGAAGTCCTGGAGCCTCAGGCCGGGCATCCCGCCGTAGAGTGCCTGGGCTGCCGCGCTGCTGGGCAGGGCACACAGGTTCCGGTTCACCCGACAGGCGCCCAGCCGTGCCCACAGCCGGGCGTCGAAGCTGCCTTCGGTGAGCCAGCCGTTGGAGCCGCCGTAGCTGCAGGGCAGGATGGCGTCGCCGCCGTGGGTGTCGCGGATCGCGGCGAGCCGCGTGGCGATCCGGTCCAGGGCCTGGTCCCAGCTCACGGGCTCGAAGCGGCCCGAGCCCTTGGGGCCGACCCGCCAGAGGGGCCGGGTGACCCGCTCGGGCCCGTACAGGTGGTCGGCCATGCCCGCGACCTTGGTGCAGATGAAGCCGGCGGTCAGGGCGCTGGCCCTGCTCCCGCGGACCGCGGTGACACGGTCAGCGACGACCTCGACGTCCAGGCTGCAGGCGTCGGGACAGTCGAGGGGACAGGAGGAAGAGGTGGTCTGCACAGCGGGATCCTATGCGAGCCGGTCCTGGCGACGGGCCAAGTCCCTCTGAACTTCCGCCCACACCGCTCAAGTCGCTCTGAACTTCCGGTCGAACCCCCGAAGCCAGTCAAAAACGCCCATTCATGCCGCCTGAGGCGCCGTCCGGAGCCCCGATCCGACAAAAACCGGAAGTACGAAGGGACTTGACCCCATGTCTGCTTCTGTCACCGGTCTGAGGGCTCCCGGGGCATGCCTTCGTCTGCGGGCTGAACTTCACTGGGAGCTCCCCATGTCGACCAAGCCCATCGCCCTCGCCGCCTTCTCCGTCCTCTGCCTCGCCGCCTGTGAATTCGATGAGCTGGTCGAAGTGCTGAGCCAGTCCGAGCTCACCGCGCCAACCCCCCGCGGCATCGCCCTCCCCCACGAGGCCTCGGCCGGCTTCGTGGTCGACGGCGACGGCAGCGTGTTGCGCTTCTTCGATCCCGACGGCTCGGGTCTGACCGGCGCCTTCGGCATGTGGTCCGGCTGGGACATCGCCGCCCTGGCGCCGTCCCCCGAAGCCCCCGACACCGCCTGGGCCCTGCACGAGACGGGCATCCTCATCGCCTGGACGCCCGACGGCTACGTCGACTACCGCTGGCTCCCATCCAGCAGCGTCACCACATGGTGTGACCTGGCGGTCGGACCGGACACCCTGTGGGTGACCGGGGTCCAGTCCGACGGTCAGACCCGCCTGTTTCACCACGACGGCAGCAGCTGGTCCAGCAAGACCATCGGCTCCCCGCCGAGCTGCGTCGCCCTCGACTACGACGCCGAGGCAAAGCAGGCTGCCGCGTTGTTCGACCTGGGCGGCAGCCACGCTGTGATCACCTACGACGGCCTGGGCCTGGCCACGGCCCACGCGCTGCCCACCAGCGTGAGCAGCCCCACCCTGCACGATCTGGTGAGCGAGGCCGGCATCGTGGCGGTCGTGGGCCACGGGGGCAGCCCCATCGAGCCGGCGGACCTGCCCTTCATCGAGCTGGTGGTGCCGTCGACGGGAGAGGTGGTCGACTACGCCATCGTCGACAGCCACGACGCCCTGGGCGTCGCGCTCGCCTCGGACCACGGCGAAGCCGCCGTGCTGGTGGTCGGTGAGCCCCTGAGCCGAGGGACGAGCGTGTTCGGGACGCGGCTGGTGGAGTAGCCACCCGTCACAGCCCCCGGGACCACTCCGGTCGCAGGGGCACGTCGCCGGTCAGCGCCAGATCCAGCATGCGCACGAGCTTCTCCCGGTCCTGGGGCAGCCGGCCGCCCAGAGGCAGGTAGTTGCTCGCGTGGTTGGTGCGGAACAGCGCGTTGGTGGGACGGGCCCGGTCCAGGAAGATGCGGAGCTCCTCCAGCAGTCCCGTCACGTCCGGCAGCTCCCAGCCCGAGTTGGCCATCGTCTTGGACAGGGGCGTGCCAGGCACCACCGTGAGGGTCAGCGCGGCCAGGAAGGCCGGGTCCATGGCGGTCGCCAGGTCGGCGCTGGCCCGAGCGTGCTGGGCGCTGCGCTCGGTGCCACCGGCGCCCAACAGGAAGATCGCCGAGACCCGCAGGTCCGCGTCGTGGGCCCTGCGGGCCGCGTCGACGTGGCTGTCGAACAGGTAGCGCTCGTCCCGGTCCGCGTTCGCCGGCCGGGGACCCTTGGCGATGCGCCGCAGGGTCGTCTCGTCTCCGGACTCGGGGCCCATGTAGAGCAGGCTCAGCCCCGCGTCCCGGAGCCGCCGGAGCTCGTCGGGGGTCTTGTCCAGCACGTTGCTGGCCATCGCATAGCAGGAGACCTGGCGCAGCCGGGGAAAGCTCTCCCGACACGCGGCCAGGATCGGCATCCAGTGGTCCAGGTCCATGACCAGCGCGTCGCCGTCGGCGACGAAGACCTTTTCGATGCGATCTCCAGCTTCGCGCCGGGCGTGAGCGATGTCGGCCAGGGAGTCGGCCAGCGGCCGAACCTGGAATTGCTTGGAGCGGTACATGTGGCAGTAGGTGCAGTTGTTCCAGGAGCAGCCGATGGTGGACTGGAGGATGAACGACCGCGCCTCGCTCGGCGGTCTGAAAAGTGGTGGAATATAAAGCACTTAGAAATTCCGAGCCCAACTGAAGCGCACTGCCCTGACGCTGGCACTGTGCCCCAGTAGTCCAGGGTCCTTGATCTCTAACAACAGCAAGGGTATTCTTCATTCACATTTCAAAATCTGAATCACACCCCTTCCCATGCTGAAACCCCTCGACATCGTGGTCCTGGTCGCCCTCATCGTTCCGGGGCACGCCGACGACGAGACCCAGGTCCAGCTCGCCCAGCGCCTTCATCTCTCCCAGGCGACCATCCACCGAGCGCTGAAGCGCCTCGAGCGCTCGAGCCTCTGGCGTGTACGGGAGCCCCGCACCAGGGCCCTGTTGAACCTCCTGGTCCACGGTGTGCCCTATGTCTTCCCACCCGTGTTCGGGGCGCCCGCCAGGGGCGTCCTGACAGCACACTCGGGGCCAGGGGTGCCAGATGACTTGGCGAAGGGACCGGCGCTGGTCTGGCCGTGCGAGCAAGGCACGGCTGCGGGCACCTCGCTGGAAGCGCTTCACAAGGTCGTCCCGCTCGTGGCCCTTGAAGACCCGGCCTTCTATGAGGCCATGTCCCTGATCGAGGTGCTGCGCATGGGCCGGGTGCGAGAGCGTCAGGCCGCCGAGAACGCCCTCGCGGTCCTGCTGGGCCTGCATGAATGAGCGACATCGAACACATCCTGGCCGGCGCAGCAACCGACCTCGCATGGCTCTCTCCCCCGCCGGTGTTCGTCGGCGGGGCCACCATCGGCCTCTTCCTGGACGACTTCACCTTCGACCGCGCCTCGCTCGGCGGCCGGAACAGCGGCAAGTCGTAGTGCACGGCCCTACCGACAGACCAGGATCGCAGCCACACCGCCCATGTCCCCGTTCACCGGCGTCCAGCCCTCGGGCACCGCGGTGATGCGGTGGTACTTCCGGTTCACAGCGCTCGGCGCGTACTCCGGGTGCCAGCCGGCCTCGACAAAGGCGCACTCCTTGAACACAGTAGCGCCCGGCCCGGCTGCGCTCGCCTCGAGGGCTGTGGCAGCGATGCCACCGAGCAGGACGGAGAGGGCGATCGCTACGACGTGACGGGGGCTCATCGGGGGTCCTTGGTCTGAGAGGGCGGGTCTGGCCCAGGATGCCGATGGTAACGGGGAGAAGTCTCTGGACAAGGTCCTCAACCCGAGGACCGCAGCGCCGATGGGGGGGACACCCCCCCTTCCCCATCCCTCTGGAGGCACTGCCGTGGATTCCTTCGCCCGACTGCGTGGGCTCATGACCAAGGAGATCAGGCTCACGGGCCCCAGGCCAGGAGCCGCTGGCAGCCCAGGCCAGGGACTGGACCACACGGTGGAGGAGATCCTGGAGGCCGCAGCCCGCGAGGCAGAGCTCCGCGGCAGGCCGGTCGAGGACATCCTGGCGGAGCTGGGGTTCGATCTGGGTGCGGTGAAGCCAGGCCCAGCACCCAAGGACGAGACACCGTCGGCGTCCTTGTCCCTGGTCTCTGGATCGCCCAACAGCGGTCGAGACTGGCAGCACGCCAATCGCGCCTTCCGCGACGCCCTGGCCCCGCTGACCGGGGTCGCGCTCGACGACTTCCTGGCCTGGGTCGCGCGACGCCTCCCGGTCCTGCTGCAGAAGCTCCAGCTCACGGGCTGGAGCCGCGAGACCCCCACCGCAGACGACCTGGGAGAGGGCTCCCGGTGGTACCGCTCGCTGCTCCAACAGGGCGTCGACCCCCTCGAGCTCGCCGAGCTCGTGCGCGCCGAGCCCTGGTTCCCCGTCGAGGCCGACGACGCCACGACCCTGCTGGACCACTTCTGCGACTCCGGCGCACTGCGCATCCGCGACGTGCGACGCCTGGAGCAGGCGGCCAGGGCCGCCCACATGCCGTTCTGGCGCGAGGTGGTGGAGTCCGGCCTGCTGGACGAGGCCGTCTTCGTCGACGCCCTGGCGCAGCTCAGCGGACGGCCCCGCTCTGCGGGCCCCAGCCGATTCTCGCGCCCCGTGCTCGAGGCCCTGCCGGTCGCCTGGGTCCAGCGCTTCGACCTGGTGCCGCTGCGGCGCTCCAAGGGCGTCACCCACGTGGCCTGCGTCGGCGTGCCCGGCCCTGGCCTGACCGAGCGGCTCTTCGCCGTGGCCCAAGGCCCCCTTGAGCTGGGCCTGGCCACCCGGGCGGAGATCGAGTCGTGGAGAGCCGCGTTCCTGGACCGATGGTCCGAGCAATTCGGCGAGCCGGTGGCGCCCTCTGCCGCGGCCGTGCCGCTGCAGGCCACACTGGACGGCCTGCGGGTCGACGCTGGCGGCTCGGCCGTGGTGGTCGTGCAGCGCCTGATCGAGGCCGCCCACCAGTCCCGGGCCACGGACATCCACCTGGAGCCGACGTCGAGCGGCGGCCGCGTCCGGTACCGGATCGACGGCATCTGCCAGGACGCCCTGACCATGGGTGTGGGCCTGTACGGCGAGGTCGTGGGCCGCATCAAGATCCTCTCCGACCTGGACGTGACCGAGCGCCGCCGCCCCCAGGACGGGCACTTCGGCATCACGATCGACCAGACGGACTTCGACATGCGCATCTCCACGGTGCCTGCAAAGGGGGGCGAAAAGGTCGCCATCCGCCTGGCGGACTCCGCCCGCATCACCGCCGATCTGGACACCCTGGGCTACTCCGCCGGGCACCTGGACGAGCTCCGGGAGCTCATCTCCCGGCCCTACGGCATGGTGCTGGCCACCGGCCCGGTCGGCAGCGGCAAGACCACCACCCTGTACTCCTGTCTGCTCGAGACCGACCGGACCCAGTCCAACGTCATGAGCATCGAAGACCCGGTCGAGGTGGACATCGAAGGGGTCACCCAGCTCGAGGTGAACTACGCCCTGGGCTTCTCCTTTGTCTCGGGCCTGCGGGCCATGCTCCGCCAGGACCCGGACACCATCCTGGTCGGCGAGATCCGCGACGAGGAGACCGCGCGGATCAGCATCCGGGCCTCGATGACCGGTCTGCGCGTCTTCAGCACCCTGCACACCAACGACGCCGTGGGGGCGATCACGGCGCTGCGCAACTTCAACCTGTCTCCCCACCTGCTGGCCAGCAGCCTGCAGGGCGTCATCGGTCAGCGTCTGGTGCGCCGCCTGTGCGGAAATTGCCGCCGGAGCGCCCGGCCCACCGCCGACGAGGCGACGCTGTTCAAGAGCTGGGGCCTGGACCCCAAGTCCCGGGTCTACCGACCCAAGGGCTGCCCGTCGTGCCTGGGAAGCGGCTTCCACGGCCGGCTTGGCGTGTACGAGGTGCTGGCCATCGACGGCGAGATCCGCGAGATGGTGCTGGCCGGCAAGGGTGCCGGGACCGTGCGCCGGTACGCCAAGGACCGCGGCATGACCACCCTGCAGGAGGACGGCCTGCAGAAGGTCGCCGACGGCCAGACCACCATCGACGAGCTCAAGCGCGTGCTCGAGCTGACCCCCCACTTCTGATCTCGAACCCCGCAAGGAGAAGACATGTCCGCATCCGAACAACTGAAGGCTCAGCTCAAGGACCAACTCAGCGCCAGCATGGGCGACTCCGAGGCGCCGCCCGAGAACGCCTCCCAGGCCCGGGCGGGCTACTTCAGTCGCGCCACGCAGCCCGAGATCGCCAACTTCTACCGCTCGTTCTCGGTGCTGGTCAAGGCCGACTACCCCCTGGGCAAGGCCCTGACGCTGATGGCCAACACCATCACCAACGCGGACTTCTCGCAGTCCCTGCGTCGCGTGGCGGTCCAGGTCGAGAACGGCATCCCGCTGTCCCGCGCCATGGCCCGCACGCCCTGGTACTTCGACACCGTCTCCATCTCGGTCATCAAGGCCGCCGAGGAAGGCGGCACGCTGGCCTCGGGCCTGGAGTTCATGGCCGAGACCATCGACACCGAGATGGAGGTGCGGGAACAGGCCGTGCAGATCCTGACCTACCCGACCCTGGTGGTCGGGGGCGCCAGCGCCCTCATCCTGGGCATCCTGTGGTTCGTCGCGCCGACCTTCCAGGGCTTCATCGCCGAGGTGGGCGGAGAGGCCGAAGGCCTGTCGGCGGCGGTGTTCGCCCTCAGCGACTTCATGCGGCACCCTGTGGTGGCCGTCGCCATGGCCGTGGCGCCCATCGCAGCGTTCTTCGGCGTGCGCAAGTGGAAGGCCAAGGACCCCATGGGCTTCCACCGTGCCCTCGGGCGGGTGCCGCTGATCGGCACCGTGATGATGAAGGCGTCCCTGGCCCGCTTCACCCGCATGTTCTACATGATGACCACCAGCGGCGTGGGCATCCTGCAGAGCCTGGACCTGGCCAAGGGCGCCGTGGACAACGCGGTGCTCCAGCGGGCCATCACGGTCATGCACGAGCAGATCGAGCAGGGCAAGACCATGGGCATGGCCCTGCGGGAGACCAAGGGCCTGCCCCCCGTCTTCGTGGAGATGATGTCCCTGGCCGAGGACACCGGCCGCATGGACGAGCTCCTGCCGGCGCTCGAGATCTCCCTGCGCAAGGACCTGGGACGCACCGCCCGGCGCGTCACCGCCATCATCGAGCCGGTCTTGACCGGGGTGATGGGCATCGTGGTCCTGGTGGTCCTGCTGTCGTTCTTCGTGCCCTACCTCGAAGGCGTCGCCAGCCTGTCGAGCCCGCAGATGTAGGGGACGACCCCGGGGGGGGTCACACGCCGCTGGGTGGCTGAGCCGCCCGAGCGGCGTCCTGCCTTCGGCCTAAAAACACAAAAGGTGCAAATTTCAATCATTCATGGCATCCTGGGCGCCGATGAGTGGAACAGGAGGCCCACCCATGCTCCTCGCACTGCTCAGCGCCTGCCTGGTCGACGGTGTCCCCGACAACGTCGCCCAGCCGTCTGACTCGGTCGCTGGCCCCACCGACGAGCACGACACGGCGGGTCCCTGGACCGGCCTGGACGCTGGCGAGATGGCGACCTGTGCCCTGGACCTGGACGGCGGGCTGGCCTGTTGGGGCGAGAGCGCGGTGACCGAGAGCCCTGCGGCGCTGTTCGATGACGTGGCGGTCGGCGCGGGCTGGGCCTGTGGACACAGCAGCGACGGCACCCTGGACTGCTGGGGCGAGCAGGACCTGATCCCGACCGGCATCACGTCGGCCCAGGTGTCCCTGGTGGCCGCGGGCACGGACATGCTCTGTGCCCTCGACGAGTTCACCCGTGCCTCCTGCTGGGGCTGCGAGGGAGACAATTGCGACGAGGCCGGAAGCGTGTTCGTCGACCTGGCCGTCACCGATGACGGGGCCTGCGGCGCCCGGGAGAGCGGCGAGTTCGCCTGCTGGGGCGAAGTGCACGGCGAGCCGCCAGAGGCCATGATCCGGCCCCGCAGCTTCGACGGTGGGGCGGCCCACTACTGCGCCCGCTGGCACGACGGCGAGGTGGCCTGCTGGGGCGACGACAGCCTGGGTCAGACCGACGCGCCGGACCTGGCGTTCACCGACGTGACCACCGGCGCCTTCCACAGCTGCGGGCTCCTGGAAGACGGCGGGGTGGCCTGCTGGGGCGACAACAGTCACGGCGAGAGCGACCCGCCGACCGAGCACAGCTTCTCGAACCTGAGCGCCGGCAACGGCTTCACCTGTGGCATCACGACCGGTGACGAAGTGGTCTGCTGGGGCAACGAGGACCACGGGGTGGGCGTCTCAGGGCGCTGAGCCCCGCTCGACCCCAGGCACGGGGCCCGGCGCCAGGGTGGCCTCGATCGCCTCCGAGAGCGCGACCAGGTCAAAGGGCTTCGCCAAGAACGCGTCTCCGCCGGCGATGAGCTGGTCCCGCAGGGCGGCGTCGGCGTGGCCCGAGTTGAACAACACCCGGACCCCTGGACCAAAGCGTTCCCTGAGCCTGGCCAGGGTCTCCTGGCCGTCCATGCCGGGCATCCACAGGTCCAGCAGCACGAGGTCTGGCTGGAAGCGTGCGTACTCGCTCAGGGCACCGCTGCCATCGGCCACCACCGCATGCTCACAGCCGAGCTGGGTCAGCAGTTTCGAGGCGGCTTGGCGATTGAGGGCCTCGTCCTCGACCACAAGCACCCGGACCTGGCCGAGCCTGGCCGGCAACGCGATCGTGCTGGCCGCAGCCGGTGGCGCAGTGGAGAGCGTCACCGGGCCCCCGCTGCTCGCCCCTTCTCTGGCCAAGGACTGGAGCTCCAAGACCAGGCCCGCCGCCGTGGTGGCTGCGAGCTCCATGTCGCCAAGGCTCTTGAGCAGCTCGTCGTCGGTCGGGGTGTCGCCGTCCTGGATGCAGGACGAGAGGTAGCTGGAGTTCGCCAGCACCGCCTGCATCAGGTTGTTGAAGTCGTGGGCGATCGCCCGCGCCAGGTCAGCGATGGCCTCCTGTCGACGGGCCACGGCCAGAGCCTCCTGGAGCTCCTGGCGCTCGCCCAGCAGCCGAGAAAAAGCGCCGCGGGCCATCACGGTGAGGGTGTTCACCACCGCGGCGGAGAACAGACAGGCCAGGAAGCCGGTGACCACGTAGTCCCGGGGCATGTACCCGTGAAAGGCGATGGCCAGAGGCGTCATGACGACAAAGGTCACGCCCTGGGCGACCCCCATCATCAGGAGCCACAGCTGCACCGCGCCCAGTCCATTGAGGAAGCCCATGAGGCGGCGAATGAACAAGGGACGGCTCCAGCGCTCGCCGGTTCGGCCACCTTGCCAATGCCCAGTCCGGCGACGACAGGGCATCTTCCCACGGTCGGCCTCGGGCCCTGCGCGGGTATAGTCCGGCCATGGCGCGACCGCGGCACTGGCTGACAGGCCTGGTCCTGCTGAGCGGCTGCCAGGACTACGGAGCGCCTCTGGTCTGCGAGCGCATCGACGAACCCACCAACGTCCTGATCGTGGTGGCCGACGACATGGGCGTCGACAAGCTCGGCTTCATGGGCGTGGGCGCCGACCCGCCGCCGACCCCGACCCTGGACGCCCTGGCCGCGGAGGGCATGTTCTTCGACCGCGCCTATGCCAACCCGGCCTGCTCCCCCACACGGGCGACGCTCATGACCGGTCGGCACGGCTGGCGCACGGGCATCGGTCGAACCGTGATGGAGGACGACGCGTTCGTGCTCCCACTGGGCGAGCTCACCATCGCCGAAGCGGCGAAGTGCGCAGACGACCCGGTCTACAGCACGAGCGCCGCTGGGAAGTGGCACCTGGGCAGCATGGAGGGGCCAGCGGGCGCAGAACACCCCTTGGCCCAGGGCTTCGACTGGGCGGCCGGCAGCCTGGCGAACTTCCGCAACGTCGTGGACCCGGTCCAGGAGGAGGGCGACTACTACCACTGGGAAAAGAACGACAACGGCGTGCTCTCGTGGACCCGGACCTACGCCACCACCGACACCACCGACGACGCCATCGCCCGGCTGGAGCGCATGCCCGAGCCCTGGCTGCTGTACGTGGCCTACAACGCGCCCCACGAGCCCCACATGGCGCACCCGGCTGAGTTCCACAGCTACGAGCTGACCGACGACAGCTCGGTCAGGGACTTCTACGACGCGGCCGTCGAGTCGATGGACACGGAGCTGGGCCGGCTGATCGATGCGCTGGGCGACGAGCGCAAGGACCGCACGAACGTCCTGTTCCTGGGGGACAACGGCACCCCCAAGGACGCCATCGCAGCGCCCTATGACCGGGACCACGCCAAGCTCACGCTGTTCGAGGGCGGGGTCCGGGTGCCTGTGATCGTGCGGGGTCCGGCCGTCTCGCAGCCCGGCTCCCGGAGCGACGCATGGGTCCAGACGGTCGATCTGTTCCCCACCATCGTGGAGTGGTTCGGCCTGGACGTGGCCCAGGTCACCGGCCAGGACGACGGCGCCAACCCGCCGATCACCCTCGACGGCCTGAGCCTGGCCCCGTGGCTCCAGGACCCGGATGCGCCCTCGGCCCGAGAGACGGTCTACGCCGAGTCCTTCGCGGAGAACGGCGACCCCACCCCCCAGCGCTACCACCACATGATCCGCGACGCGCACTGGAAGCTCATCACCCACCACGACGCGCCCACCGAGCTCTACGCCTTCGAGCCGGACCAGGTCAACGAGGGGCCTTCCCTGCTCGAGGAACCCCTGACCGCCGATGCCCAGGAGGCCTGCGACCGCCTGGAGGACGTGCTGGACGCGCAGATACTGACGATGAGCGAGCGGACCTGGATGGACTGAAGGTCAGGAGCCGGTGAGCGCCGCCCGCTGGCCCGCCGCCAGCGCCGCCGCCGCCGCCGCTCGCTCCGCCTGACCGGCCACCAGCGCCAGCGCCGCCGCGCGCTCGGCCAGCCCGGCCAGATCCGGGTCCACGAAGCCGGTCGCGGCCAGGTGCTCCTGGGCCGCTGCCCAGTGTCGGTCCCAGGCTGCCCAGTCGCCCTCCCCCGCCGAGACCGCCACCAGGGACACCTCGACGGCGGCGAGGAAGGACCGACGACCCTGGGCCTGCAACAGCTCTCGGCAGGCTTCGAAGGCCGCCCGCGCACCCACCAGATCGTCGCGGTGGAACCGCACCAGCCCCAGGTTGATCCGCGGGATGACCTCCATCGCCGACCCGATGGCTTGGTAGCGAGCGAGGGACTCGGCGTAGGCCTCTTCGGCGCCTGCCAGGTCCCCCAGGCCCCGGAGCACCTCGCCCAGCTGAGTGGCACAGCTGGCCAGCCCCCAGCGGTCGCCCTCGAGCGCGTAGAGCTCCCGCGCCTGGAGGATGCCCGCCCGGGAGGCCTCGGGCCGGCCCACCCGCACGTCCACCGCCGACACCGCCAACAGGCAGACCGCATGGCCCAGCCGGTAGTCCAGCCCGGCGAAGACCTCGAGGCTGCTCTGGAAACGCTCCCGCGCACGGGCCAGCTTGCCGCGGTCGAAGAGCACCCAGCCCTGGACCTCGCGACAGCGCGCCACCAGCCGGCCCAGGCCCTCCCGCTCGGCGAGCTGCTCCCCCCGTCGCAGGTGGCGCCAGGCCTTGAGCTGCAGGCCGCGCTGCCGGGCGATGCGGCCCAGGTCCAGCCGGGCGTTGACCCGCACCTCCTCCCAGCCTGGCCCCTCAGAGCGGGCCAGGCTGGCCAGAGCCAGGACATGGGCGCCGTCGAAGTGGCCACGGCCGATCTCGGCCCGCACGGTCAGGTGCTCCTGGAGTCCCCAGCGGGGGTCGCTCGGTGGAATGCCAAGCCCTTCGAGCAGCCGGGTCCGCTCGGCGACGACGGCGTCCACGGCATCGAATTCCCCGGCCGTGATGCGGTCGTGGGCTCCGTAGAACAGGGGCGCCAGCGCCGCCAGCGGGTCTCCGGCAGCGACCAGGTGGTGGCCCCGCCGCTCGGCGATGCCCTGGCCCGACCGGTCGGCGAGGTGCCCGGCGCAGGCCCGGTGCCAGGCCACCGCCCGTCCTGCGGACTCGGCCATGCCGGCCACGGCCTCCTGGAGCATGCCGTGTACAAAGGCCCAGTCCCCGGTCGGGTCGCCGGTGACCAGGGCCAGCTCGAAGAGCCGCTCCAGGAGCGCCTCGGGCAGCGGCAGCGCCAGGTCCGCGCACACCGCCGACCACTCCTCGCGCCGTACCTCCCGGCCCAGGGCGGCGCCGACTTCGAGGGCGTCCCGGGCGTGCACCGGCCAGTCGCCCAGCACCCGGGTGATGCGGTCGACCCAGACCCGGTTGAGCACGTCGGGCAGCGCCACGGTGGCGTCGGGCGCCAGGGCAAAGCCCCCGGACGCCGGCACCAACAACCCCCGATCGACCCAGTCCCCGATCAGGTGCACGGCAAATAGCGGGTTGCCCGCGGTCCGCTCGGCCACCCGGGCGACCAGGGGCCCCTCGAGCCCCAACAGGCCGCGCACCAGCGCTCGGTGCTCATCGGCCGGCAGGGGTCCCAGGGTCAGTCGGGGCAGCGAGCCGAGGGTCGCCCGGGCCAGGTCCTGCTCGGCCAGTGCCTCGGCCCGTGCGGTGGCCACCGCCACCACCGGTAGATCCCGGTCCTGGAGCCAGGCCAGCAGCGCCGCTCCCTCGACCCAGGCATGCACGTCGTCGAGCCACAGGAGCACCGGTCGCTCCTGACCCAGCGCCCCCACCAGCTGGGCCACCAGGTGGTGCCGCTCCGCCGGCCGCACCCAGCCCAGGCGCGGCGCCCCGGCCAGCACCTGGTCGTCGGTCGGTGGGCAGGCCCAGGCGGCGAGGGACTCGGCGACGGCCTCCGGCACCCGCTCAGCCAGCAGTCGGACGACCCGGTCCCGGGCGTCGGCGTAGCCCAGACCCGCCAGCCCCAAGGCGTCCCTCACGAGGCCGGGCAGGCCCTGGGCCGGGGTGCCCGCGAGCACCCGGCCTGCACCGGTCTCGTGCACGCGGCGGGCGAGCCACGTGCACAGCCTGCTCTTGCCGCAGCCGGCCGGCCCCTCCAGGACCAGGACCCGCGCGGTCCCCGGCTCGGCCATCAGTCGCCACAGCCGATCCCGGGCGGCCTCGCGCCCCACCAGCCGCACGGTGCGCAGCCCCACCAGGCCCAGCCCCGCGTGGCGGAGCTCCGGCGCTCGGCGACCCTCGACCCCCCGCCAGTCCGCCGGCACCTCGGGGCGCACCACGGGTGCCGGGGCCACCAAGGGCAGGGCCTGGGGCGAGAACGCCGGCAGGGCCACGGCCGTGAGCGTCGCATCGGGCTCCGGGGCCGGGGTGCTGGTGGCCACAGGGGCCGCGCCGACCTGGCCCAGCCGCGCCAGCGCCCAGGCCGCGTCTGCAGCCCGGTCGAAGCGGGCGCCCGGATCCTTGGCCAGCAGCCGCACCAGCCAGCCCTCGAGCCCCTCTGGCACCGCCATGGCCGGAGCCAGCCGCGGCGGAGGACTCGCCACCTGGTGCCCCAGGAGCCGCAGCAGGTCCGGATCGGCAAAGGGCGGCGCGCCGGTCACCAGGGCCCACCCCAGGCACCCCAGCCCATACAGGTCGGTCCAGGGCCCCTGGTCCCGCCAGTCGCCCCGGACCTGCTCCGGCGCCATGTAGGCCGGCGTGCCCCGCACCACCTCGTCGGCCGCCGCCAGCCCGAAGTCCGTGATGCAGAGCGCCCGGGGGTCGCCGCCGCCCAGCACGTTCGAGGGCTTCAGGTCCCGGTGGAGCACCCCCCGGGCGTGGGCGTGGGCCAGAGCGCTCAGCAGCCGCTCCAGCACCTCCCGCACCCCGGACCACGGCAGGCGGCCACACCACGGCTGGAGTGACCCACCCGGCACCCAGGCCATCGCCAGCCAGGGGGATCCGGCCACGAGCCGCCCCCCCGACGCGTCAGCGCAGGCGTCGTCGACCACCCCGTGGTCGTGCACAGCGACCACGTGCCGGTGGTCCAGCGCGGCCACAGCCCGGATCTCCCGGCGAAAGAGCGCCGTGAAGGTCGGGTCCTGGGCCCGAGGACCCCGCAGGACCTTGATGGCGACGGGCACGTCGTCGGCGGGGTGACGGGCCGACCACACGACCCCCATGCCGCCCTCGCCGGCGGGCTGCTCCAACAGGAAGGGTCCGAGCCGCACGTCGGATCAGTCCCGGAACGCGTCGGCGTCCAGCCCGTGCTTCGCCATCCACCGGTAGACCTGCTTCCGGTTGGTGCCCAGGGCCTGGGCCACCCGGCTGATGGCCCCCCGATGCCGGGTGAGCAACCCGCTGAGGGTGGCCGCGTCCGGCGCCTGCTGCCGGCCCGAGCGAGCGCTCAGCAGCGGGTCTGAGAGCGTGGGCTGGGGCGGCGGGCACAACAGCTCCGAGGGCAGGACGTCCGCGTCGAGGGACGACCGGCCAGCGCTGAGCAGCGCCAGCCGCTGCATCACCGTGCGCAGCTCTCGCACGTTCATGGGCCAGGGGTGCAGCAGCAGGCGCTCGAGCAGATCGGCAGACAGCCGGGGTGCGGGGCCCTCGGTGGCCTGGGCCAGCAGGTGGCGGGCCAGCTCGGGGATGTCCTCGCGCCGCTCCCGCAGCGCAGGCAGCCGCACCACGTAGCCGGCCAGCCGGGCGTAGAGATCCGGTCGAAAGCGGCCCTCGGCCATCGCGGCGTCGAGCTGGGCGTTGGTCGCCGCCACCACCCGCGCGTCGGTCGGCCGCGGCTGCTGCCCGCCCACCGGGACCACCTCGCCGGTCTCCAGGGCCCGCAAGAGCTTGGGCTGGAGCGACAGGGGCAGCTCGCCCACCTCGTCCAGGAAGAGGGTGCCGCCTCGGGCGGCCTCGAAGCGGCCCGTGGCCGCGTGGGTCGCCCCGGTGAAGGCTCCTCGGGTGTGGCCGAAGAAGGTGGACTCGGCGAGGGTGCCCGGGATCGCACCGCAATTCACCGCCACGAAGGCCCCGGAGCGTCCGCTCTGGGCGTGCAGCCGACGAGCCGCCAGCTCCTTGCCGCTGCCCGTCTCGCCCAACACCAGGACGGACACGGCGGTCGGAGCCACGCGGTCCAGCTCGCCCAGCACCCTGCGCGACGCCGGGCTGGAGCCCACCCAGGCGCCCTGAGCCAGGGCGTCTCCGGCCGCCAGGGGTCCGAAGGCCACCAACGTGTCGCCCAGCCGGATGATCGCGCCGCTGCCGAGGGGCCCGCTCTGGACCCGGCGGCCCTCCAACAGGGTGCCGTTCTTGCTCCCGTGGTCCTGGAGGGTGAACACGGGCAGCCGGCCCTGGCGCACGATCGAGACGTGGCGCCGGGACAGCTTGGGGTCCGCCACCACCAGGTCGCCCTGGACCCGGCCCAGGGTGAGCCGGTCCCCGACCGGCAGGGTGAGTCCTTCCACGCCGGGGTCGGGGCTACACAGCACTCTCAGCCCCCAGGTCTCTGGGGACGCAGCACCCGCAGCCAGGCCGACCTGGGTGAGCGTCTCGTCGGGGGGGCCAGCCATCGCCACCAGGGTCTCACGTCCCGGTGGGGCAGTGGGGCATGCCACGGGGCATGCCACACGCCAGGAGCCCCCTCCGGAGCCCTGGATCGGCCTGCGACCGATCGCCGCGGCCCGTGGCACGCAGCTTGCTCTTGTCCGGCACAGCCCCTCGGAGGTCTCGTGACACCCCTGCTGCTCCTCGCCCTCGCCCCCGGCTGCATGGACTACGGCGTCACCACCGAAGCGGCGCCCACGCCGAACACCCTGGAGGGCACGCCGATCCTGGCCCTGTCCCCCACCGCCCTGGACTTCGGCGGGGACCCCGAGGCCCGGTCCGTCCGGGTCGACAATGCAGGCGACGGCCTGCTCCTGCTCTACCGCATGGGACTGGACAGCGAGGGCGCCTTCGAGCTGACCGCACTGGGCGCCCAGGAGCTGGAGCCCGGGGCCTGGACCACCTTCACCGTGACCAGCCTGGGCGGCGCAGACGCCACGGGCGCCGTCGAGCTGGAGACCAACGACCCGGCACAGCTGCTGGCGGTGGTGCCTCTCCAGGCCACCCACCTGGACCCGGCCCTGTCGGTGACGCCACCGGTGTGGGACTTCGGCACCGTCGACGTGGGCGACCAGGCCTCGGCCACGGTCTGGATCGAGAACACCGGCACGGACACGCTGACCCTCGAAGAGCTGGCCTGGTCCGCGTCGTCGACCGAGCTCACCCTGGACGCCCAGCTCGACCTGCACGGTCCCCTGCCCTGGCAAGTCCCGCCCGGGGCCGTGCTCGAAGCCTCCTTGGTCTACGCGCCCACCGACACCGCGCCCGACGACGGCACCCTGACCGTCTCGTCCGATGCGCCCCGGGACCCGATCGCGACGGTGGTCGCCAGCGGCAGCGGGCACCAGCCCACCTGTGCCGACACCGGGACTTGCACCTGGACCCTCTACGCCGACGAGGCCATGACCTCGGGCCCTTGTGTCGACGACCTCATCGAGGTCTTCCTGGACGGCGCCTTGCTGTTCACCAGCCCCAACGACACCGCCGGCTGCGAGTCCCCCATCACCTTCACCGCCAGCCCAGGCCAGCTCCTGAGCCTGGACGCCGTCGACTACTGGGGCAACTGCCGCGGCCTGGAGCCCGTCTGGATCCAGGAGCACGAGAGCGGCCAGCTCACCCTGCTGGACCCCGGCCGCCAGGACGGCTGCAACGGCTACCCGAGCGGCTGGACCGTCTTCTACGGCTTCGATGCCCTGATCCCCACGCCCTGAGTCCACCTCCTTCCCAGGTCGAACCATGCTCTCCCTGCTCCTCCTCGCCTGCTCCACCGAGTACGTCTCCACCTTGCCCGCCATGCCAGTGGCGGACATCACGAGCCACGCCGACGGCGACACCGTGCGCCCGGGCCAGGCCCTGGTCCTGCGCGGCACCGCCACGGACCCGGACAACGCCCCCAGCGAGCTCCAGGTGACCTGGAGCGTGGGCAGCGCCCTGATCTGCGGTCCCGCCGCGCCGTTCTCCGACGGGACCACCCTGTGCGAGACCGTGGCCCCGGACCAGGAGGCCGACGTGGTGCTGGGCGTGTGGGACCCCGACGGCGCGACCGACGAGGACAGCGTGGCGTTGACCCTGGTGGACCCGGGTGCCCCCTTGGTCGACATCCTGCAGCCCAGCAGCGGCGACGACCTGGACCTGCTGGACACGGTGGTCTTCGAAGCGACGGTGGCCGACGACCTGGACGCCCCCGAGGTGCTGGCCCTGTCGTGGACGTCGAGCCTGTCCGGCGACCTCGCCCTAGACCTGACGGTCACGTCGAGCGGGTCGGTGCTGGGCACGGGCTGGCTCGAAGAAGGGGACCAGGTGCTCACCCTGTCGGCGACCGACGCCGAAGGCCTGACCGGCACCGACTCTGTCCTGGTCAGCGTGCGGGGCCCCAACGCCCTGCCGTCCTGCGCCATCACCTCGCCGGCCACGGGCAGCTCCGGCGAGGTCGGGGCCAGCGTGACTCTGGAGGCCCAGGTCTCCGACGCCGAGACCCCGGCCGACCTGCTCCAGGTGACCTGGTCCAGCGACAAGGACGGGGACCTGGCCGCCAGCACCCCCAGCAGCTCCGGCGCCGTGGTCACCGTGCTCAGCGATCTGAGCGAGGCGACCCACACCCTGACCCTGACGGCGACCGACGACCACGGCGGCACCTGCACCGACCTGGTGCTCTACGCGGTGGGATCGGCCCCAGACGTGGAGCTGCGCTCGCCCTACGACCTGAGCGTCTACCAGGAGCGGGACACCATCGCATTCGAGGGCTGGGCCTTTGACGACCAGGACGTCTCGACGGCTCTGACCGCCGAGTGGACCAGCGATCTGGACGGCGTGCTGTGGGACATCGCGCCGGACAGCACCGGCCGCACCGCATTCAGCACCGATGCGCTGACCGCGGGCGACCACACCATCACCCTGAGCGCCACCGACACCGACGGACTGACCGCGAGCACGGCCATCACCGTGACCGTCGAGAGCTGTGCGATCACCTGGTACCGCGACGGCGACGGCGACGGCTACGGCGACGCCAGCACCACGACGGCGGCCTGTGATCGGCCCAGCGGGTACGTGTCCGACGACTCCGACTGCGACGACAGCGACAGCGCCGTGTTCCCGTCGGCCACCGAGCAGTGCAATGGGCTGGACGACGACTGCGACGGCGTCATCCCGACCGACGAGCTCGACCTGGACGGCGACGGCACCCTGGACTGCGTGCCGGCGACCTGCTCCACCACCGGCATGACCTGGTCCCAGACCAGCACCGACAGCAGCACCGGCACGACGTTCTTCGACTGCGACGGCTGCGACCCCTACACCGGCGACCAGGACTGCAACGACAGCCTGCCGCTGTTGTGCATCTACAAGGCCGGGTACAGCAACCCTGGCCTGACCACGGACTACTACTCGGGCTGGACCGGCGCAGACGTGGACATCACCAGCCCCACCGTCGGCTGCAACCTGACCAGCTCCAGCGCCGCCGATGCCCTGTGCGAGGCCGAGCTCGGGGCCGGCTGGGAGTTCGCGGAGTTCCACGACGGTGGCGGCGGCTGGGGCTTCCATGCCTACAGCAGCGTCTCGGGCACGGACCGCTACTGGACGGAGATCAACGATCAGTCCGCCAACTGCTGGAACTGATCGGCCGCTACTTCCGCACCAGCTCCAACTCCGTCCAGTGGGCGCCGACCCGCACCCCGGGCACGGTGACCACCCCCCGGTCATCTGCCACGGCCTGTCCCCCCTGATCCCCTGCCGTCCAGGCCACAGCCTCGCCCGGCAGCAGCCGGAAGTGCTGGACCCGCCTGGGTGTGACGTCGACAGTGACCGGCTGGGTGCTGTCACGCCGGTTTCCCACGCTCGGGTAGCCCGCCGCCGGGGCCTCGCTACCGGGCCCGGACACCGCACACAGAGCGATCCGCCAGGTCTCCCAGCTGTCTTCCAACGACTCTGGATCCCACCGCAGGAAGCGGTTCTGGGCCCCGGCCACCGCGCCGCTCCAGCCCGTGTCGCCGGCCACCAGTGGGTTTCCCGCGTAGCCCCGGTCCGCGTCCCAGTCCCGGCGCCCATTGGCCGTGCCATCGCCCGGTTCCTCGTCGAGGCTGGACCGGGAGAACGCGGGAAAGGACCTGTCCCGAGCCAACAACGCCAACGGGTCCCAGCCGTCGTCCCACCAGTCCTCCCCCAGGACCGGGTCGGGCTCGGCGTGACCGGCCTCGTCCCAGACCAGGTAGTGGCCGACCGCGTACGCCTGAAGCAGATCCTGGAAGGACCGGCCCGTGAGCGGGCTCTGCCCGGTCAGGGCGGCGTAGTGGATGATGTCGTCGTCGTGGCCATGGCGCAGGAACAACCACTGGTCCTGGGCCCCGGCCTGCTCGATCAGCGCCCGGCCCAGGTCCTGGGACTCCCAGGGGCTGCTGCCGTCCGGGGCCATGTGACC
This sequence comes from uncultured Enterobacterales bacterium, assembly GCA_964519895.1. Taxonomy (GTDB): domain Bacteria; phylum Myxococcota_A; class UBA796; order UBA796; family CAJQPC01; genus CAYFPX01. Next base: position 35,693 of record CAZFLE010000040.1, read on the forward strand.
GGCTTCGGGCGATCCCCAGAGCCGCTCCAGTCCCGCCAGTCGACTGGGCGCGTGAAAGCCCGGCACGGTCTGGGCGCGCTGGGCCTGGACCCCCGCGAAGTGCCGGGCGTGCTCCAGCCCCAGCCCCAAGGCCCCCGTGCCTCCCATGGAGCCCCCCCGCAGATAGACCCGCTCCGGATCGGCCTGGGGCCACGTGTCCAGGACCCATGCCAACAGGTGCAGTACCCGGCGCCGGGTGTAGGGCACGCTGTCCCCGGCAGATTCGCGCTCGGGCAGCCCCTCGGTGTAGCCCCACCAGCCGCTGTCCTGCGGGTCGTAGGGGGTCACCCGGATCCGGTCCGGGCTGCCTGCGTTGTGCAGCTCGCCGCCGAGCCCGTGTAGGTCCAGGACCACTGGCAGTGAGCCGGGCGAGTGTTCCCCCGTCGGCACGGCCACCAGGGCCCGGACGTTCCGATCGACCCAGCCCGGCGCGTCGAGCCAGCTGTCGACGCGCTGGGACACCTGGTAGAGCACGTGGTCGCCCTGGTCCGTCGATGCTGTGACCGAGGGTGCCGGGGGCGCGATGGTGTCCTGGACCTCGACCTCCACGGTGTGCTCTGCGACACCGTCCTCGCTCCACGCCCGGAACACCACAGACCACTCCTGGCCCCCCTGGGTCGCGTCCGGTGTGAAGGCCAGCCGACCCGCCGACTCGTCCCAGGAGGCCCCGGGGGGCAGGCCTGTCACCGCCAGACGCACGTCGGCCCCTGACACCCAGGGCGCCAGGGACCAGCTCTGTTCTTCAGCGAGGGTGACGGTCGTGGGCACCACGAGGAGCCCAGAGGCGCTGCAGCCCCCGAGCAAGCCCAGGACCGCAGCGCCGAGCACCGCTCAGTAGGGGCTCGGGATCAGGTTCGACGGGGCGTTGCCGTGGCCGGCAAAGTCCTTGTCACTGCCCGTCATGAGCGTGCCTTCCATGTCGTACTGGGCGACACAGCGGTCCTCGCGGTCGGCGTTCGGGCAGTCGTCGTCGTAGGTGTCGTAGTACCCGATCTCCAACAGGGCATCCATGAACAGGTCGTCGCCCCAGGTGCCCTCGACGGTGAGCTCGTAGCCCGAGGTCTGCAGGGGACAGTCATCGGACTGGATGGCGACCTCGTAGCCCTGGCTGACGGCGAAGCCGCTCTTGTCCGACGTACCGGTCATGATCAGACCGTACTCGTTCATGTTGACGACAAAGGTGTCCTGGGAGGTGAGGTAGGTCTCGCCCCAGGTCTGGAAGCCGCTGCTCGAGTAGGTGTAGGTGGGCTGATCGTCGGGGTCGTCGCTGTCGCAGAAGTAGCCGATCTCGGTCAGCAGCCAGAGCCAGCGGCCCTCTGGGTGGGCGGCGCTGAACCACGTACACCCGGACAGCCCCAGCGAGGCAACCACGGCCAAGGACAGGATGCGGGCCATCACTCGGCTCCCACGTAGGCTTCGCCATTCGACGTGACCTGTTCGGCGGAAAAAGCCACCTTGGTCTTGCAGCTGTAGGTGTCTTCGTCGTCGTCTTGCCGGTCGTAGCGGCTGTAGTCGCTCCCGAAGGAACCGGTCATGCTGCCGCTGCTGTAGTCGCCCTGAATCCAGTCGGTCTCGGTCTCGGAGTATTCCTCGCTGCCGTCGGTGTAGACCAGGCTGAAGGTCTCGGAGTGTTCAGCGGAGAGCGTGCCGCCGTCCAGTGTGCCGATCATGACGGGGTTCGTCTCGACAGCCCACGTGCCGTCGTTCAGCTCGTAGATGTCGATCAGGACCGCCTCGTCGCCCGAGTAGGTGTATTCGTAGTCACTGTCGAAGCCACTGTCGGTGCCGCCGTCGGCACAGTCGCCCGAGATGTCGGCCGTGGGCTCGATCATGAACAACCAGGTCCCGGCCAGTCCCTGGCATCCGGTGACCACCAGTGCGCCGAGCGCAAGCATCCAACGTGTAGACATGTCAACTCCTCCCTGACGCGTTCTACCGCTCGGATCCTCCGGGGGCAACCCCCTCATACAGGGCCACCGATGTGGGGTACGCGAAGCTGGACCCACTGTAGTGATCGAAGACCCCGACCAGAGTGCCCACCCCAGGGGGTTTCGCGGGCAACCCTCGGGACATCACGAGCACGTGATCCGCGGACTCGTGCGGATCAAAGCGGGATGCCAGGGGATGATCCCACCACCGCCGGCCCTGGCGGGGCGATGGCTTGCCGGAGTCGGGCACGTCGCCTCGGTACTGCACCCGGGCCCGGGTCTCGAGGGCCACCAGCGGGACCAGGAACTGAGGCGGCACAGCGGCGGCGCCATAGTCGACCCACACGTCGACCACCCGGGTCTCGGCAGGCAGGGCCTGGAGCGCCTGGGCCAGGTTGGCCGACGTGTGGTGCACGACCAGCGGCCGATAGGCGACCAGTCCCAGCCCCAGGCCGAACAATGCGGCGGTCATGGCCGCCGGTCCGGCCATCACCCGGCTGGCACAGGCCGCGAGCACCGGGATGGCGGGCAGCGCATACCGCACCACGTGGTCCGCCGGGCTGTACCGAAGGACCGCCAACAGCCCCGCTGCCGAAGCGGCCAGGATCCATCGACGACGGGTGTCGCCCGAGCGCAGGAGCCCCAGGACGGCACCGACCCACAACCAAGGGGTGCCCTGGAGGACCAGGGACCGGAGGGCGGCGCCATAGGTGTCCAGGGGACGGAAGCGGTGGCCCACTGCGCCGAACAGGACCCCCAGGCAGACCAGACCGAGCACGACCACGACCAGTGCCCGGCGCCGGGACTGCCAGGGCCGCAGCAGGCACACGATCACGGGGCCCAGCAGGAAGAGACCGGCGCTGATCTTCATGGGGATCGCCAGCAGACAGGGCCACAGCCGACCGTGCATGAGGCCCACCAGGCCCACGGTCACCACCGCTGCGGTCGGCAGGTCCACCAACAGCCAGCCGGAGCCGGCCCACAGCACGGGCACGGACAGCAGCAGCAGAGCGCTCCAGGGGCCCCCCAGGGCTCGGGTCGCAAGGACCAGGACGACCGCCCAGAGCGCAAGGGTCAGCCGCCAGGGCAGGCCCAGGGACATGACCTGGGCAGCGACCCACGGCACCCCGGGCAGGTGGGTGTGGCGCAGGGCATCGGGGGCGGCCCAGACCCGCTCTCCCCAGACCTGGAGCATGTCCCAGGGGCCCAGGTCTGCCCCCCACAGGGCGTACTCCGCGTACAGCGCCGAGTCGGGCATGCCCTGGGGAACCCAGGCATAGGGGGCAAAGCCGAGCAGCACGACGGCCCACCAAGGAATCGGGCGAGGCCAGAGCCCCGCCAGAGCAGCGAGCCCAGCGATTGCCAGCGTGCCCGGGACCGTCAACCTGGCCGCCAGCCGGTTGTAGTAGAAGTGGTGGGTCGGATCTCCGGGGCCCAGCTGGCACACCAGCCACCACGCGCCCCACCACAGCAGGGCCAACATCAGGGCGCGGACGATCCGAGTGGACACGGCGTCGGGCTATCGCGTCGATCCCGTCGGCACCTGACAGAGGGTCCCAACGCCGCACCTGCCGCAGTCAGACGGGTCGAGTGCCGCTATAGGTGGGCCCGAGGAAGCCCAGGACCAGTCAGATGGGGTCGCGAGCGGCGGTGAGGGCCGATTCCGGCGTCGTCTGGGCGCAGATCCCGACACTCGACCCCTCTGTCTGCAGCCATGGCGGCGTTCGACCCGCCTGACTGCACGGCGGGCACCCTGAATGACCTCGGCGCCCTCTCGTCGGAACCCCGTGCCCCGGTGACCCGATGACCCCTCTGCTGACCCTGTTGACCCTGTCCGCCGCCCACGCCGCCGAGCAGGCCCTCGACGGCTTCCGCCGGCACGAGCCGGGAGACGACGAGTCCCCGGCCGCCTGTGTCACCCACTGCACCCCGGGGCCCGACCGCCGGACCCAGGTGCGGCTGGCCACGTCTCACGGCACCGTGGCAATGCACGCTTCGGCGACCGTGGTGAGCCAAGGTGCCACGTCCCTCACCGTCTACGGCGAAGCCGGGTTCCTGCCGACGTTCAAGGACTGGACCACCATGGCCGGGGCCGGCGCCACCCTGACCGTCGGGGGGTCAGCGTCCCACCTGACCGCCACCGCGGCGGTCTACACCGAGCGGGTCGGCGTCTGGGGCCAGGAGCCGGCGCGCACCGTCGAGACACACCTCGCGCTCAGCGGCCACCTGGTCACCCAACCCGACGTGACGTGGGAGGTCTACGCCCAGGTCGACCCGCTGGGGAGCTGGGAGAAGGGCTCCCTCGACGGCAGCGTCGGCGTCCAGCGGACCCGCGCACCCTGGGAGGGCACCTGGCACGACGTGCGCTTCGCCGTGGGGCTGGAGCTGCGGGACAGCAGCGAGACCCAGGCCTGGGTCGACCAGCGGTGGGACGACCCCGTCGACCTGCCCGACGTGCTGCCCTACCCCACCCTCCAGCTGACCTGGGCGTTCTGAGCAGCGCCCCTCCTACTCCAGCTCGCTGACCGCCACCGCCCCATCCAGGAAGTGCAGGACCTCGATCCCGTCGAGCAGGTCACGCCCCGTGGTGTCGCTCTCGACGACCACAGTGTCGCCTTCGAGCGTGATCTCGAAGTCCTCGCGATCGGCGCACCAGACCACCGTGTCGTCCCCCTCCCCCCCGCTCAGGGCGTTGTCGCCGGCGTTAGACACGAACAGATTGTCCAGCGCGTTGCCCACGATGCCGACGTGCCCGCTACCCGTCAGGCGCACGGCCTGGAAGTACCGGGTCTTGTGGGTGTAGGGCTCGGAGGCATTGAAGACCAGCGAGAGCGTGCTGTCGAAGTCCGGGTCGACGGGCTCCTCGATCGTCAGGTTCGGCGCCAGGAAGGCTTCGACCAGCCCATGGCCAACGGGGTCCAGGGCCAAGACCTCGTCGCGGGTCTTGGCGATGTAGATGCCCCACATGCCGCCATCGTCTTCGGTCCACGGGCCCCACAGGCCGTAGTAGGAGTCGATGACCGACGCGATGTACTCCTGGGCCAGGCTGCCTTCGCGTTCCAGGTCCGCCAGCCAGTCCTCGACCCCCGGGTCCACCGGGATGCCCCAGCGCCCGTCGGCGATCGCGGCCTCGGCCTCGGCCAGGAGCTCGGCCTGGTAGTCGGGCAGGGCCCCGGGCAGGTACGTCCCAATGCCGGCGTCGTGGACCAGGTGGAAGATCTCTTCGAAGGCCGCGTCCCGGTGCTCGAAGTCGTTGTCCATGAACCAGTCCGAGCCGGCCACCGGCGTCTCGGCGTCGTACAGGGGCTGGGCGTTGACCCGAGGCTCGTTGCCTTCTCGGTGGGCGCCATTGGGCATCGCCAGGGCCGCCCCATTGTCCGCCATCGCGTCGGCGACCGCCGTCTTGTCCGCACCGTAGCGGCTGTCCGGCACGTCTTCCAGGTAGAAGCGCAGCAGGTTCCGGGCCCGCAGGATCTGGGCATCGGACAGGCCGTCGGCGGCGAAGATCGCGATGGCATGGCCGTTGGGCGCCACGACCTCGGTGTACCGGGTCAGACCCTCGTCGATGTAGCGCTCATAGGCCGCGGGCGTGTCCACGATCACCTCGGGGCCGTGGGCACAGGCCTGGGGGGCCCCCTCGGGCAGAGTGATCGTGGGCACCGACGGGTCCCGGGGCCCATCCTCTTCCCCACCGCCACAGGCGAGCACCAGGCTCAAGCTCCACATCGCATCTCCTCTCGTTGGGGAGGAGTGTGTCTCTGCAAGGCGGCCCCTTCGTCAAGAAGCTGCCCGCTCCGGCGCCTGCACAACAGCTGCACCGAGAAGGCACCAGTCCGTGGCATCGCCTGCGCAGCCGTGCGACGGCGCTGACCGACCCTCGTGGACCGTCCTCGGAGGTCCCATGTCCGCGATCACTGTCTCAGCGCCGGCCCCTGTGGTCGGTGCGCCCGCCCGCGCCGCCCTGGAGGCCGCTGGGGGCTTCGCCCTGCTGGGCGTCTGCGCCGGCCTGGGCGCCGGCGCGCCCTATCGGGTGCCATCCCTGGCCCTCACAGCCTTGATCGTGCCCCTGGGGGCTTGGGTCGTGACCGGCCTGTCGGTGCTGGTGGTCCACCAGTTCCTTGACCTGGACGCCCGCCCAGAGGACATCGCGGCTGCGCTGGGGCAGGGCTTCGTGCGGACCGGCCAGCTGGCAGCCAGCCTGGCGCCGGTGATGCTGTTCATGGCAGCCACATCGGACTCGCGCATGGCGATCGCTTGCCTCTTGATGGGGGCCGTGGCGGCCTGCGGGCTGCCCGCAACCGCTCGCCAGCTCCGCAGGGCCGAGCCCCAGTCGGACCACGCCGGGTTCCGCTGGCTCATCCGTGGCTGGCTGCTGTTCACCACCCTGGTCGGACTGCGCATCGGCCTGGACCTGGTCGGCTGAGGAGGCCCCATGGAACCGACTCTGCTCTCGCTAGCCGCCGACGTGCTGCGTCGCCCCCTGGAGGTGGTCGAGCGCGTGGCTGAACAGCCCGCCCTGCTGCCCCAGGTGCTGCCCCGGCTGGTCTTGCTCGCCCTGGTAGGCGGCGGCGTCTTCGGGGCGGTGACCGGCATGTACCGCGGCGGGCCGCAGGTGCTCTACGCGGCCGTCAAGATGCCGCTCCTGCTGCTCATCCCGCCGATGATCGTGCTGCCCGCTGCCCGGGCACTGGTCGCCCTGGACGGGCCAGCCCTCTCGGGCCAGCGGCTGGCGACGGCCTGTCTGGTCGGCATGTCCCGCACCGCGATGCTGTCCGTGGCCCTCACCCCTCCCCTGTGGCTGCTCTACCGGACCGATCTGTCCCACCAGTCGGCCCTGGCCTGGATGCTCGGCAGCCTGGCCCTGGTGGGCCTGCCGGGGCTGATCACCGTCGTGCGGGCCATGTTCCCTGCGGGATCGCCCCGGGGCAGCCAGCTCGCCCTGGTGGCTCTATTGGGGTTGGTGTTCGCCCAGACCGGCTGGCTGCTCCGGCCCTTCATGTCCATGCACGGCACCGGGTACCCCTTGTTGTGTGCGGTGGACCACGACATCTTCTCTGGACTCCAGGTCCGCCTGTTGTCGACGCGCGAGGCCCCGACCGACTGGGACTGCGCCAACCCCCTGGTGCTGGGGAGCCACCGATGACCGGCGTCGAAGTACCCGAGCTGCGCGTGGCTTGGTTGCTGATCTGGTTCCTGGTCGGCGCTGGCGTCGCCCTGGCCCTCGTCCGAGGGGGCCTGCCCTGGCCCTGGGCCGCGCTGGCCCTGGTGGGCTGGCCCGTGCTGTTTCCTTTGCTGCGGCCCCTTGGCGGCCGGGAGCCACCCGTGCCGGCCGGCCCTCTGGCCAGCGCGATCACCGAGACCTTCGCCGCCCTGGCGAGCCTGAGGGCCAGCCCCCTGAGCGCGCCCCTGGACTGCGACGAGGAGCTCGTCCGCCTCCAGGCGTCCCTGGAGCGCATCGACGCCCGCCTGGCCGTGGTCGACACCATCCTGGCCGACGGCGGTCCCGAGCTCCTCCCCCTCCGGGCTGCCCGAGCCCGTTCCGTCGCCGAGTGCCACGCCGTGCTCCAAGGCATTCGCAACCTGCGCGTCCAGCTGGGCCTGCTCACCCTCGCCGGCGACACCGCCCCGGTGCGCACCCAGCTCAGCGCCCTCCAGGCCCGCGTCGCCGCCCTCGAAGAGCTCGACCAAAACAGGGGTCAGGAACCACTTGTTAACACTTAAAACTCGACAATCGGACGGCTGCCTGAAGCCATTCGACACCGGGGCATGGACTCAGTCTTGCCCGATCCCCGCCAGCCGTGCCAGGACCTGTTCCGAGTCGCTCTCCAGGTGCTCCTTGCAGGACGCCGAGCAGGAGTGGAGCGTGTAGTCCCCGATCTGCGAGCTGTGGGCCGGGTCACCGTCCATGCCCAGCCCGCAAACGGCGCACCGAGAGACGACCTTGTCCACCGTGCCATCCGCAGCATCCGCGACCGGCAACACGGCCAGGGGATCGCTCTTCGCCGCGGCCGGCGGGGGGCCCGCAGGCGCAGGCGCTTCGGCCGACGGGCCACCACAGGCGATCAACAGCGAGAGCACGAGGGTCATGGAGCCTCCTGGGGCGGGCCAGCGACGACGGCCGGGACCTGGGACCGTCGCCAGCCCAACACCCCGAGCAGCACCACCCACGAGACCAGTGTAGGTCCTGCGCTCACAGCCCCAGCAGCCAGGCAGCAGAAGTGGCCGCCCAGTCGTCAGGCAGGGCATGTCCCCCCTCGTGGGTGCACAGCTGCAGGTCCCCGGTGCAGCCGCTCCACGTCTCACAGGTCGAGACCGAGACCGTCTCGGTGGTCGAGTCCGCCCCACAGCCGCGCTCGGCCACCCAGAACGCCAAGGCCTCGCCCACGTCGCCCTGGGTCGCGTGCTCGCCGAAGGAGCGCCCCTCCCAGGGCCAGGTGGTGTCCGCCAGGCCGTGGGTGTGGCGCAGCGGGATCGCCGGCGTGGTGCAAGACGTGGGGAAGGGCTCCCAGAACACCCCGGCAAAGGGCGCCGCCGCCGTCCAGCTCCCCGGATCGCCACAGGCCAGATCGTGCACCGCCGACCCGCCCACCGAGTGGCCGGTCAACAGCAGCTGCGACCGATCGATGCCCCAGCGGGTGTCCAGGTCGTCCAACACCTGGTCCAGGAAGGCGCGGTCATCCCGGGAACCCAGGCCGCCGGACCCGTCGAAGTCCCAGCCGTCCTCGTGGTCGGGCACCACGAACAACACGCCCGCACCGTCCATGTCGGCCAGAGCCTGGGTGTCCCCCATGCTCTTCTCCGGGGTGCCTTGGTAGCCATAGAAGTGGAAGGCGACCGGCCAGCCGGCAGCAGGTGCCGCCCCCGAGGGGACCTGGGCGCGGTACACGCCGTCCGCCACCTTGCAGTCGTCGTCGACGCCGCAGTCGTCTCCACAGGCCAGCAAGAACAACAGGGTCATCCCCGGAGTGTACGGTCCCCTTCCAGGGGCCGTACACTGGGGCCTCCACAGCGGGACAGGAGGTCCCATGCACCTGATCGGGCTCGTGGCCCTGCTCGCCGTGACCGGCTGCCGAAACAAGGACACGGTGCCGGACACCGGCACCTGGGGCACCAGCGAGCTGGTCGACCTGGACAGCGACGGCTCCCCCGCCGACGAGGACTGCGACGACGGCAACGGCGCGGTCTACCCCGGCAACAGCGAGACCCCCTACAACGGCCTGGACGACGACTGCGACGACAGCACCCCCGACGACGACCTGGACGGGGACGGCCACGGCGTCGCGGACGACTGCGACGACGCCGACGCCACGGTGCATCCCGACGCCACCGAGTCCTGCAATGACGTGGACGACGACTGCAATGGCCTGGTCGACGACAGCGTCGGGGACACCTGGTACGCCGATGCGGACCAGGACGGCTACGGCGACCCGGCCGTCTCGGTCCAGAGCTGCGACGAACACACCGGGTTCGTGTCGGACGCGACGGACTGCGACGACACCGACGACGCCGTGAACCCCGGCGCCGACGAGGTCTGCAACGGCCTGGACGACGATTGTGACGGGCTGGTCGACGACGACGACGACGACCTGCTGGACGCGGGCACCTGGTACCACGACGGCGACGGCGACGGCTTCGGAGACGAGCTGCTGACCACGGTGTCCTGTGACGCGCCCAGCGGATGGGTGGCCCAGGCCGGAGACTGCGAGGACGACGATGCCGCGGTCAACCCCGACGCGGGCGAGGTCTGCAACGGGTGGGACGACGACTGTGATGGACGGGTCGACGCCGACGACGACTCGGTCACCGGGCTCAGCACCTGGTGGCTCGACGTGGACGGGGACGGCATCGGTGGCGACAGCTACAGCCAGGAGGACTGCGAGGCCCCCGAGGGCTTCTCGGGCACCGACGGAGACTGCGACGACAGCGACGCCTCGGTGTTCCCCGGCGCGACCGAGACCTGCAACGACGGCGACGACGACTGCGACACGGCCATCGACGAGGACGCCACCGACGCCGGCACCTGGTACTACGACGTCGACGGGGACGGCTACGGCGACGCCGACTCCACGGTGGCCGCCTGTGACAGCGACGGCAACACGGTCGCAGACGCGACGGACTGCGACGACGGCAACGCCGACGTGAACCCCGGCGCCGCCGAGGCCTGCAACGGCATCGACGACGACTGCGACGGCCTGGACGACGACGACGACCCCGACGTGACCGACTCGGCCAGCTGGTACGACGACGACGACGGCGATGGCTTCGGCGACCCGGACGCGTCGACCCAGGCCTGCTCGGCGCCCGCTGGCACCGTCGCCGACGACACGGACTGCGACGACGGCGACGCCACGGCCTACCCCGGGGCCCCCGAGGTCTGTGACGGCGACGACGAGGACTGCGACGGCCTGGTCGACGACGACGATCCGGACCTGACCCGCGCCACGACCTGGTACCTGGACCACGACGGCGACGGCACCGGCGACCCGGACTTCAGCGTGACGGCCTGCGACGCCCCCACCGGGTACCTGGACGACGACACCGACTGCGACGACACCCGTGCCGACGTGCTGCCTGGCGCCCCAGAGACCTGCGACGGGGCGGACAACGACTGCGACGCGACGGTCGACGAAGACGCCGTCGACACGATCACGATCTACACAGACGCGGACGGCGACGGCTTCGGCGACCCGGCCACCGGTGCCACGGCGTGCGAAGCCGCCAGCGGGGAGTCCCCCGACGCCAGCGACTGCGACGACGGCGACGCCACGGTGAACCCGGACGCCGAGGAGGTCTGCGACGGCATCGACAACGACTGCGACGGAGACGCCGACAGCGACGCGACCGACGCCGGCACCTGGTACGACGACGACGACGGCGACGGCTACGGCGACCCCGACGATCCGAACAGCGCCTGCACCCAGCCCACCGGCACGGTCGCCGACGACCAGGACTGCGACGACAGCGACGCCACCCTCAACCCGGACACCGTCTGGTTCGACGACGCCGACGGCGACGGCCACGGCGACGCCAGCGCCGCCACCACCGGCTGCGAGGCCCCCTCGGGCACCGTGGCCGACGACACGGACTGCGACGACGCCGACAGCAGCGTGCACCCCGGTGCCACAGAGCTCTGCGACTTCCTGGACCAGGACTGCGACGCCACGGTCGACGAGGGCCTGGCCGACACCGACAGCAGCGGCGTGGCCGACTGCAAGGAGGTCGCCGTGCTCGTCACCGTGGGCTTCCAGGACGGCGGCGGCGGCTACGAGTGCGAAGGCATGACCAGCCTGGAGCGGGAACTGGTCGAGCTCGAGGCCCACCTGGGCGATCTGGGGCTGACCCCGGCCTTCTTCTACGACGACAGCTCGTCCGGCGTCGCGTGGGCGGACGTGGGCCACCTGGGCCTGTTGCTGTACCACAACGGCGGCTGGAGCGCGGAGGGCAGCAGCACCATTCTGGACACCCTGAACAGCGCCCGGGCCGCCGGCATGCCGCTGCTGTTCATGGGCGACGACCTGGGCAAGCACGCGAACAACAACGAGTCCACCCACGGCGACCGCACGATCTTCGAGCTCGCGGCGATCCAGAGCTACGAGAGCAACGGCGACAGCGGCCACGACGTGGTCGTGGAAGACAGCGGGCACGCCGTGATGGACGGCGACCACGGGGTGGTCGGCGACTTCTGGTACTCCAACGACCTGGACGAGCTGACCCTGGCCGGGGTCGGGGAAGAGGTCTTGATGGCGTCCGACACCTCTGGTGAGCCTGCGGTGTGGGTCTGGGAGGACGGCAGCGACCTGACGGCGGTCCTCGAGGTCTCGGTCTACGAGTCCCACGCCTGCCCGATCTCGGATGCGGCCGGCCTGGCGGAGATCGAAGTGTTGTTCAAGAACGCCGTCACGTGGCTGCGCGACGGGTAGGGACCGGACGAGGGCACGGCGATAGAGCCCCGCCATGCCTTCCTACAAGCTCTACAAGATGATCCACTTCGCCGGCATCGCAATGGTCGTGATGGCCATCGCCGGGGTGTCCTTCCACGCCTGGCTGGGCGGCGACAAGGCCGCCGCCGGCGGGCCGCGCAAGCTCCTGCTGGCCGCACACGGGGTCGGCATGTTCCTGATCTTGCTGGGAGGCATGGGTGCCGGCACCGCCATGGGCGCGATCTCCAGCGAGGCCGGCTTCGCCGCCTGGATCCACCCCAAGCTCGGGCTGTGGGCGGTGGTCGCTGCGCTGCCGGCCCTGCCCTACCGCTCCCCCAAGCTGGGCGCCGCCATGTTCGTCCTGTTGCCGGTCTTGGTGGCGCTGGCGGCCTGGATCGCCGGAGGATTCCAGCCCCTGACCCGGTGATGGGCAAGAGGCGCTAAGACTCCGACACACCCAGACCCGGAGCACCTGTGGCGTTCACCACCGTCATCGTCAATTTCGAAGCCAAGCCCGGCCAGCGCGACGCCGTGACCGGCCTGCTCAGCCAGGCCATTCAGCACACCATCACGCTGCCGGACTGCCACGACGCGATCCTGGTCGTCGACGACGACCACCCCGAGCGCTTCTACATGGTCCAGAAGTGGACAAACGCGGACGCGCACAGGGCCTACGCCCAGAGCCTGATGGGCAACCCCAAGATGGATCCGGTCATGGCGCTGCTCGCCAGCCCGCCGGACAGTCGGTACACCACCCACCACACGTCTGGCGGCGGCGAGTGGGGCGGTCCCCAGCACCTGGAGATCTGCAGCAACGACACGGCGGCCACCCAGGCCTTCCTGACCGACGTCTTCGGCTGGCGCTTCAACGCACTGATGCCTGGCTACGACGGCTTCTGGGCCCCCGGAGCACTGGCCGGCGGCCTGCGCCCAAAGATGCCCGAGGAGCCCGCGCCCCAGACCGTGCCGTACCTGGTGGTCGACGACCTGGACGAACGCCTGGCCAGGGTCCAGGCCGCCGGTGGCACGGTGGTGGTGCCGATCCAGGAGGTCCCGGGGGCCGGACGCTTCTTCTGGTTCCTCGATCCGGGCGGTCTGCAGCTGGCGGTCTGGGAGACCACGCCCCAGGGCTGACGCCATGCCCCCCACGAGCCCCGAGCACTGGACCCCCGACACGCTCCCGCGTGACCTGGGGCCCTACCGCCTGACCGGTGTGCTGGGCGAAGGGGGCACGGCGCGGGTCTTCGACGCCCACCTGATCGGGCCCCAGGGCTTCGAGTGGCCCGTGGCGCTGAAGGTCCTGAAGCGCGACAGCACGATCCCCCGAGCCCGGGAGATGCTCCTCCAGGAGGCACGCCTGGCGTCGCTGATCCGCCACCCGAACGTGGTGGACGTGTACGACCTGGGCGAGGTCGGGGCGCTGCCCTGGATCGCCATGGAGCGCGTCTCGGGCCAGACCCTGAAGCGGGTGCTGCGGGACGGGGCCCTGACCCCGGCGACCGGCCTGGACCTGCTCCAGCAGATCGCCGCAGGTCTCTCGGCCCTCCACGACGTGCACCTGGCGGACCGTCAGCAAGCGGCTGTGGTCCACCGGGACCTCAAGCCCGCCAACGTGATCATCGACAGCACCGGCCGGGTGCGACTGGTGGACTTCGGCATCGCGGTCCTGGCCGACCCCGACTCCAACTCCGACGCCTGGGGCACCCTGGCCTACATGTCCCCGGAGCAGGCCACCGGGGACCCGGTCGAAGCCACCAGCGACGTGTTCAGCTTCGGCGCGCTGGTCTACGAGGTCCTCGTGGGCCGGAAGCTCTGGCCGGGCAAGAAACCCAGCCACGTCATCGGGGCCCTGCTCAAGGTCGAGGACCGCCTGGCCCGGGGAGACTGTCTCGCCCGAGTCGAAGCGGTGCTGCCGGGCTCAGGTGCCGTGCTGGGGCGCTGCCTGAGGCTGGAGCCCGCGGACCGCTGGCCCCACGGCGGGGCGCTTTGGGAGGCCCTCGACCGGCTGCGAGGACCGATCGATGGCCCCTCGGAGCTGGCCGCACGAGTGGCTGGGCCCAGCCCCGATCGCGCACCCACCCTGGACGCCCCTCTGTTCCCGGCCTCGGAGCTGGTGGGGCGGGCCCAGGACCAGGCCTGGCTCGCCGGGTCCAGCGCCCGGCTGCGCACCCTGGTCGGGCCCCTCGGGGTGGGCAAGTCCGCCCTGGCAGCGGACACGGCCAACCGGGCGGTGGTGGCCGGCGGTCGCCGCGTGCGCCTGGCCCCCCTGCGCACGGCGCGCAGCCCCTCTGCCGCGCTGCAGCAGATCGCCGACAGCATTCGGGTGCCCCGGGCCACTCTGGGGTCCCTGGCCGGCGGCGCCTGGCTCCTGGGCGAAGCCTTGGCGAACCTGGGCCCGGTCCTGCTCATCCTGGACGATGCCGACGAAGCCCTGGAGGGGCTGGCCGAGTGGCTGCCGGACTGGCTCTCGCTGGCGCCTGGGCTTCGGGTCCTCGTCACCGCCCGGCGCCCGCTGGGCCTGCCCGACGAGGCGGTGCGCGCCGTCGATCTGTTGTCCCTGGACGACGCCGCCACCCTGCTCGCCCAGCGGTGCGAGGAGACCCTTCCGCCCGACGTCCTGCGGGCCCGGGCCCAGCGAATCGGTGGCCTGCCCCTGGCCCTGGAGCTCGAGGCGGGCGCCCTTGGCGCCAGCCTGCCGACGGGCACGGGCTCGGACACCACCGGGGACCTGCCCGGCCGGGTGCGCACCAGCCTGAAGCTGGCCTGGCAAGGCCTTGGGCTCGGCGCGCGGCAGGTCCTGTCAGCCTCCAGTGTCTTCCGGGATGGGTTCACCCTGGCCGACGCCGTGGCCGTGCTCGACAGCGCCCAGGTGCCCCAGGCGGGCAGCGGGCTCGCCGTGCTGGGGAATCGGGGGCTGCTCCGTCGGCGCACCGGGCGGGCGGGCTCACGACTGGTGCTGGATCAGCCCCTGCTGCGCTTTGCCGCCGAGCAGTTGGCCGAACAACCCGCGCTCCAGCTCCGCCTGCATGCCGCCCACGCGGCCCGCTATGCCCAGCTCGGCAGCGACGCCGCTGTCGCCATCCTGAGCGGTCCGCGGGCCTTCGAGCTCCAGGTGCGCTGGGTCGACGAGCTGGAGAACCTGCGGATCGGCCTGGTGCGCAGCCTGGACGCCCGGGCACCCGAGACCGCTGCCGCGCTGGGCCGCGCCCTCCACGAGGCGCGGGTGATCGGCCACGGCATCGACGACCTGGACGCCCTGACCCGTCGCTTGAGCGCACTCCGCGGGGTCGACGCCTCGGCCCGGCTCCGACTGGACCTGTCGCGGGCCCGAGCCCTGGCCGACAGTCCTGACGCCCGGGTGTGCCGGGACCTGCTGCGCACGGTGATCCGCCGCGCACGCACGTCGGAAGAACCGCTGATCCTGTCCGAGGCCAGCGTCGAGTTGGCCCGCCAGGAGGTGGGCGCCGCCCGCTACGACCGCGCCAAGGCCCTGGTCGACGAAGCGCTCGCCGTGGCGACCGCGTCAGAGCACCGGGGCCTCCAGGCCCGGGCCCTGCGACTCCAGGCCGTCTTGCTGCGACGACAGGGGCGCCACCGCGAGGCGCTCGTGGTCCTGGACCGGGCGGAGCGGCTATGCCGGGCCCTCGCCGACGTGCACTACGGCACGATGGTCGATGCTCTGCGGGCCCTGCTGCGCATGGACCTGGGCGAGCTGGGGGCGGCCGAGGCCCTGCTCACGCCGGTCGTCGACCTCCTCCGCACCACCCCTGACCGCCAGGGCCTGGCGCGACAGCTGGGCAACCTGGCCCTCATCCAGACCCGGCGGGGCAAGCTCAGCGCAGGCCGTCCGCTGCTCGAGGAGGCCCTGGCCTTGTACCGGGGGCTAGGACAACTGGCCGACGCGACCCACGCCCACCAGACCCTGGGTTCGCTCTCGCTGGAGGTGGGAGATCTGGAGCTCAGTCAGGCCCAGTACGCCCAGGCCGTCGACTATGCGCGACGGCTGTCCAACCGAGACCACCTGGCGACCGCGCTGGTCGACCAGGGCCTGTGCATGCGCCACCGAGGCGAGCTGGTGCAGGCACGAGCCGCGATGGAGGAGGGCCGGGCGGTCGCCGCGGGCCTGGGCCAGCATCGCCAGGTGGCCTTGATCGACGCCAACCTGGCCGAGCTCTGCCTGGTCGAGGGCCGCGTCGACGAAGGCCGCGCCCTGGCCGAGGACCTGCTCACCCGGCCCGAGACCCGCGCGAACCCTCGGCTCCTGGGCTGCGTCCAGGGACTCGCGGGCGACGCAGCCCGGCGCGCGGGCGAGCTGGAGCGGGCCGGGGTGCTGCTGGACCTCGCCGTCGAAGCCCTGGAGGGCAAGGACTGGGCGGCCTGGGGCATGACGCTCTTGTGGCGGGCCCGCCTGGACCTGGAGCGCGGTCGCCTGGGAGCCGCCCGGTCCGCGCTCGCGGAGGTCCGCCGCTTCGCCCGGGCCCAGGGCCTGAAGCGACGGGCGCCCCTCCGCCTGGCGGCTGCCCACCTGGATCGGGAGCTCGCCCGGCGCTGACCGGTTCTACCCCTGGCGCTTCGGGTCGGCGAACAGGCCACCGATCCCGGGCAGCGTTCCGCTGACCACGGAGCGGGACGGCTGGGGCACGCGACCGGGACCGTTGCTTTCGCCGGAGCGCGCGTGGCCTCGACGGTGTTGTTCACCGGGCGTGGGCTGTTGGGGGACTCGGCCGTGCTGGGTCAGCTTGATCATGGTCTGCCTCGGTCTCCCCCCCAAGGTCCAAGATAATCATAAAATCGTAAATACTGAAAAAGCAAGCATTGAATCGGACTAAGCCTTCCGGTCGGTAGACTCTGGGGTTTCTGTGCCCGGGAGCTGGGTTAGCCTCTGGGCATGGGCTTCTTCGATCGGCTGGGCAACGTGGGCAAGGGCTGGGTGACCAGCAAGACCAAGCAGGCCCGAAACGCCGATCTGGTCGGCGCCGCCGAGAAGAAGCTCGCCCAGGCCAAGGACGCGCTGGCCCGAGTGGGCCAGGAAGACCCCAAGCTCGACGACGCCGAGGAGCGTCTGCGCCAGGCCACCGCCGCCGAGCTGGCCGACCCCACGCCGGCGCCGTCAGCCCAGCCCGGCGCCGCCCCGAACGCAGCGAACCCCGTTCCCGAGTCCGAGCGGCCCCTGGCCCCCGAGCGCGACGAAGACGGCAACATCAAGAAGCGGCTCTGATCCGAGCGAGATGCAGGTCTGGATCGACGGAGACGGGGCGCCCAAGGCCATCAAGGAGGTCGTCTTCAAGGCGTCCATGCGCCGGAAGGTCCGGGTCACCTTGGTGGCGAACCGGTGGCAGCAGCTCCCCAAGAGCCCGCTGATCGCCCAGGTGGTCGTCAGCGCGGGCATGGACGTGGCCGACGACTACATCGTGGCCCACTCCGAGCCCGGGGATCTGGTGATCACCCAGGACGTGCCTCTGGCGGCCGAGGTGGTCGAGAAGGGCGGCGATGTGCTCCAGCCCCGGGGCGGCATGCTGACCGCCGAGAACGTGCGCCAGCGGCTGAGCACCCGGGACTTCATGGCCGAGATGCGCGCAGGCGGCCTGACCGGCGGCGGACCGCCGCCCTTTGGCGCCAAGGAGAAGCAGCAGTTCGCGAACCACCTGGACCGGTGGCTGACGATGGCGTTGCGCCGCTGAACTTCAGTCCGCTGTCTCACAAGTTCTCGGGTGGTCGGAAACCGGGGTGGTCGGAAACCGGGGTCGGGAACCTTTGAACTGGGATCTGGAACTGAACTGGGGTCGGTCTGAACTGGGGTCTGGGGTCTGGAACCTTTTGTTAAGCATTAGCATCATGGGGGTGGATCGCAATTTTGATTGGTTCTGGCCTTGGGGCATGACTCTTGGTTGGGCTGTCGCGTTGGGCTGTCTGGGGCCGGTCTCAGGTCGTGCGGATCAGGCGCCGTGGGGTGGCGGTGCGGCCCATGGAGACATGGACAGGTGCGGGCCAGGTCGGTGGGTTGAGCGAGGTCACGGGAGCACCTGCCCACGACTCCACAGGCCCGACGACGGCGAGACAAAGAGGGGCCTGGTGGAATCGAGGGCGGTGGGGGACAGACGGCGGCGTGGGCCTTCAGCGGCTGAGCCCGACCCTGTCCTTCTATTTTCTCGTCGTCGTAGTCGGGGCTGTGGGCAATGGGGGCAACTCCGCGAGAGCGCTGCGC